>NZ_CP062231.1:2727142-3408928 GCF_024707525.1 Rhizobium sp. TH2
TGGTTCAGGCGCCACAACATCGCCCGCGCGCAACGCCGAAAATTTGCCGGCATTTGACGGCTTCACTTCTTCAGTCAACCGGGGCAAATTCCACGACGACATTCATTCGACTGTATCGGGTCCTTGGGGCCTGAAGAGGAGGCTCGCATGGCAGAGATGACATCGCAGGAACAGTTGATGCTGGAATTGATCAACCGGGCCCGGATGGACCCGGCCGGCGAGGCGAAACGGTTCGGCATCAAGCTGAACGAGGGCGTTTCTAAGCAGGACAAGATTTCCGACGGCCCCAAGCAGGTGCTGGCAGGCAATGACGATCTGCAAGACGCCGCCGACGATCACAGCGACTGGATGCTGGACCACAAGTTCAGCCACTACGAAGGCAAGAAGGATCCCGGTGACCGGATGCAAGATGCCGGCTATAATTTCACGGGCAACTGGACCTGGGGCGAGAACATTGCTGCCCGTGGCGGAATGAGCGCCACCGATGCGATCATCCGGCACCACAAGGACCTGTTCGTCGATAAGGGGGTCGAGCACCGTGGCCATCGCCTCAACATCCTGAATGCGGCGTTTCAGGAAATCGGCATCGGCCAGGAGATGGGCGGCGGCACCTCGATGGTGACGCAGGATTTCGCCAGAAGCGGCAGCAGCGCTTTTGTGACCGGCGTCGTCTACGATGACAACGACAATGACAACTTCTTCAGCGTCGGTGACCAGACAGTCGGCATTGCCGTAAGCGCGCCCGGCACACCCAACGACACGACCGGCAGCGGCGGCGGTTACGAACTGCGCTTCGCCGCCGGCGCTGGCGCCACAATGGTCACGTTCGATCTCGCAACGGATGTGGTCGTCGGCGTGGACGTCGGCGGGCGGAACATCAAGCTCGATGTCGTCAACGGCGACGAGGTCTGGTCAGACTCCAGCATCACCTCCACCTCGACGAATGTCACGGAACTGCATGCCCTCGGCGTCGGCAAGATCAACTTCGACGGCGCGAGCCACGGTCAGGAGATGTACGGCAACAAGGCCGCCAACCGCCTCGAAGGCAATGGCGGCGACGACACGCTGGTGGGCGGCCGGGGCAAGGACGAGTTGCATGGCGACACGGGCGCGGATATCTTCATCTTCGCCAAGGGCGACACCGGCAAGACCGCCGCCAAGGCCGACACGATCGCCGATTTCAGCCTGGGCGACAGTGACGTGATCAACCTCACGGCCTGGGATGCCAATTCCAAGCAGAACGGCGATCAGGCGTTCACCTTCATCGACGACCAGGCGTTCCACAAGGTCGCGGGCGAGTTGCGCGCCGTCGACAACGGCGTCGATACCTTCGTCCGAGGCGACACCGACGGCGACGGCAAGGCCGATTTCGTCATCAGGCTCAACGGGATCGTCGCTCTCACCGGCGGCGACTTCGCCCTCTGACTGAGCCATGCCCGCCGGGCGCGGTCTTGCGATTGGCAAGGCACCGACAAGGACGGCCCGGTCTCGATCAGCCGCGCGGCGCTCGTGGTCAATGCCGACAAGGTGCTGGTCGTCACCTACCGGGGCACCAAGGGCGAGCAGGACAAGAATGCTGCTGCGATGAACGATCATCAACTCGCTGTAGCCTGCAGCTGACGACGCCAACCGACGAAACAGAAACCCGGCAATTCCGATCACCATGCGCGACCCCGGATGGCGATTTGCCGTCATGGAACGAAATCCCGAAGCCGTCCTACTGCTTGCGGAAAAGCTGCCGCTCCTCCGGTGACATCTTCTCTGTCGCCATGCGCAACGCCTCCGCCGAAAGCCTGTCTCCATGCGCACGGAGAAAGGCCCTGAGCCGTTCCGGATCCTTCTCGCCCGCCGTCCGCACCCAGGAGCCGATCGCCTTCCGCACCATGACATGCCCGTCACCCGCCAGTATGGCACAGATCGCGAACGTGTCCTCCACCTGTCCTGCGCGGATGAAATACCACGTGGCGACCACGGCAGTCCGCCGCCGCCATGGGTCGGTCGAACCGGCGAGATCATAGAGCGGCGCGCGCGGCCGCTCGAACAGATATTGCCCGACCACATGCGGAGCGGCGCGATCGACGAGGTCCCAGTTGTTCAAACGGTCGTGGCGGTCGAGATAGAGCTGGTAGAGCGCTTCGAGCCCGTTCGGGCTTTTCTTCGCCCGCGCCTGGAAATCCATGATCGCCGCCGCCGCCATCCTGACCTCGTAGAACCGGCTGTCGAGCAGCAGACCGATCTCGCCGAGCGGCAGGCCGGCATGCGCCTTGGCGACCGGAAATACCTTGCCGATGCCTACACCCATCACCTCGGTCTCGCCGAGCCCGTCGAAGAAGAACCGCGCCACCTCCGTCTTCATATCCGGCGAGGCGATGGCACGGAGCGCGGCTTCCACGGCATCTGCGGTCTGTGCGGTCATCAAGTCCTCCAGTCACCGCCATTTCCGATGGTTTCCAGCCGAAAAGCAATCCCACCTGTCGATACAAAAAGATATGCCGCACCCCAGGGCGCGGCATATCATCTCCATCAACTCGCCTACCCTACTCGGCCGGCTGCACCACGGCGCAATCCACGCAGTCCTCGGCTTCACCGGCAAGGCTCTTCTGGCCGAGCGCCACGATCGCCACGGTGATCGCACCCGCCGCGACCGAGGCCCAGAAGCCGCTCGCTGGCCCATAGGTATCGACCACCCAGCCCGACACGAACGCACCCAGCGCCATACCGATGCCGATCCCGGTCATCACCCAGGTCACGCCCTCGGTCAGCATCGCCTCCGGCACCCGCCGTTCGATCAGGCCGAAGGCGGTGATGAAGGTCGGCGAGATCGCGATGCCGCTGACGAAGACCGCCACAGCGAGCAGCATCACCGAACTCGAGGCGAACAGCAGCGGCACCGACGAGATCGCGATTGCCGCGACCGAGATCAGCAACTGCCGCTGCAGCGCCATCTTGGGGTTCAGCGCGCCGAGGATAAGCCCGACCACGAAGGAGCCGACGGCATAGACGCCGATCACCAGGCTCGCCATCTCGGGCTGACCGAGTTCCTTGGTGATCGCCACGGCACTCACCTCGGCGGTGGCAAAGATCGAGCCGACGAAGATCAGCGCCAG
Source organism: Rhizobium sp. TH2 (assembly GCF_024707525.1). Taxonomy (NCBI): domain Bacteria; kingdom Pseudomonadati; phylum Pseudomonadota; class Alphaproteobacteria; order Hyphomicrobiales; family Rhizobiaceae; genus Rhizobium; species Rhizobium sp. TH2. The sequence continues at coordinate 2,730,250 of NZ_CP062231.1, forward strand.
CGTGATGATCTGCACCGGCCGCTGCCGGATCGCCGAACCGGCCCGGGGCGAGCCCGCGACATGATGCACCTTCGGTTCCGTGCCGCGCTGCAGGATGAAGGCCGCCGTGCCGAGCGCCAGGAATCCCGTACTCACAAGCATGCCCGCTTCCGGAAACAGCGCCACCGCCAGCCCCACCGATAGCGATGCGCCTGATATATAGACCAGCTCGTCCGCCGCGCTTTCGAAGGCGAACGCCGTGTTGAGCTCCGGCCGGTTGCGAAACATCTCGCTCCACCGCGCCCTCAGAAGCGCCGGAATGCTAGGCATCGCGGCCGCCAGGAACGCCGAGACGAACAGCGTCCAGACCGGCCAGCTCTGGTTGGTAGCCAGTATCAGCGCGACGAAAGCAAGCACGGATACGATGGTCGTCGGCACCACCACCGCCGTCTGGCCGAGCCGGTCGACGGCGCGCGAAATCTGCGGCGAAATCAAGGCATTGGTCAGCGCGTAGGTCGCCGACACCGCGCCGGCGAGCCAATATTCGCCGTGGGTCTGGCTGAGCATGGCGACAATGCCGATCGGCGCCATGGCGATGGGAAGGCGGGCGAAGAAGCCGGCAGCGGAAAAGCCCTTGGCCCCCGGCGCCGCGAATATCTCTCTATAGGGATTTGACATGGCACGCTCCTGTCATATATCGATTTCAATGACTACATACGCTGCGTATGTGAACGAGATAGTGACATACGCAGCGTATGTCAACGCCTCATATACGCTGCGTATGTAAAAAGGAGACACGATGGCCAAGCCGCGAACCGAGATGATCGCAGAGACCCGCGCCAGGCTTCTGGCAGCCGGCCGTCGCGCGTTCGGCACAACAGGCTATGCGGACGCCTCGATGGATGATTTCACCGGCGAGGCAGGGCTGACGCGCGGCGCCCTCTACCACCATTTCGGCGACAAGAAGGGCCTGCTCCAGGCCGTGATCGTGGAAATCGACGCAGAGATGACCGACCGCCTCAACCAGGTCTCGGCCGCCGCCGCCAGCCGCTGGCAGGGTTTCGTCGATGAATGCGCCGCCTATATCGAAATGGCGCTCGAGCCCGAGATCCAGCGCATCATGTTCCGCGACGGCCCCGCAGTGCTCGGCGACATCTCGCAATGGCAAAGCACCCCCGGCTGCATCGCCTCGCTGTCGCGCAGCATCGACCGCCTCAAGGCCGATGGCGAAATCACCGACATCGACACCGAAACCGCCGCCCGCCTCATCAACGGCGCCAGCAGCCACATGGCCCTGTGGATTGCCCACGCGGAAAACCCGGAGGCGGTGTCAAAGGTGGCCGTGGCCGGTTTCAGGGCGATGCTTGAGGGTCTCCGAAACGATCGTTGAAAATCACCATCATCTCGCTGTTAACACTATCAATGCGCGGGCCTAGCTATCCCTCGGATTTTCATTTAGTATAGCCTAATATGTTTCCTGACTGAACGCATTCACCCGATTTCAGGAGCGTTCTATGAAAAAATTCTTGATCCTCATCATCGCCGCCATATTCATGGCCACCACCTCCTTCGTCACCGTGGCGGAGGCGCGCGGCGGAATGAAATGGCGCAATGGCGGCAACTATCACGGCTGGAACAATCGCGGCTGGCGGGGCCACAATCGCGGTTATCACAATGGTCATAGATACAACAATCGCCATGGTCGCTGGAACCGCCACCACCGTGGTCACCGCCATCACGGGCGCTATTACGGCGGATGGTATGGTGGCTATTGGGGACGCGGCGTCGTCATCGCGCCGGGCTATTACGGTGCCTATGACGGATATGACAGATACGATGGCTACGACGACGATTACGGCGCCTATCAAGACGTCTGCTTCGTGAGGAAGGTCCGGCGCTACGATCGCAACGGTCGCGCCTATATCCGCCGTGTCCGCGTCTGCGAATGACCGCTTCGAGAGCGGTAGCCGAAGGCTGGAAATCGATTAAGTATCGATTTCAGCGAACGAAGGCCTGAGCGCGGGCCGCTCACGCCCTCTTCTCCCCAGCGGGGCTCCGCAGCCGTCGCCGCCGGAGGCGACGCAAATCGATCCAGTGAATCGATTTGAGGCGAAGGAGGCCTGAGCGCGACGTCGCGCGAAGGCTGGTGGCGCTCAGCGCCGGATGAGGGGGGTGCGCGAAGCGCCAAAGCCGCACTCAAAAGCCCCCTCATCGCCTCGCATTCATCAGGCACTTCTCCCCGCTGGGGAGAAGAGGGAGCCAGCAGCGGTATTGCCGCTCCAATTGCGAGAGCTCACCCACCCCTCTCCTCACCCAATCCGCTCGATCCGCTCCGCCACCAGCCGCTGCAGCTTCCACAGGTTCCTGTCGTGGATACCCTTCGCCTCGAGGTTGGCCACGGTGTTGAGCAGATACTCCGCCCCGGTTCCCCAGTGGCCGCACGCCCGCGCCAGCACATCGGCGATCGCCTCGGCGGGCAGACGCCCCGCATAGAGCGGAGACTGCCGGTTCATCACGAAGGTAAGCGCGTGGACCGGCCCCGACGCGGTTTCGACCACGATCCAGCGCGGCATGCTGTTGGCGGGCTTGGCGGTAAATTCCCGCCGGAACAGTTTTGCGAATTGCTGTTCCAGATTGCCGTCGGGCAGGTCGTAGAGCACGCCACGACACTGCCCGCCACGATCGAGCGCCATCATCAGCCCGGGATTGTCAGGGGTCCCGCGAAATCTCGGCATGTGAAAACAGAAAGCGCGATGCCAGCCACGCGCCGCGCCAACCTCCTCGCCGACATGCTCGATCTCGGGCTTCCAGATCAGCGAGCCATAGGCGAACAGCCGCGTCCAGGCACCGGGCGCGGGATGCGTCCCGATCATCCGCGCCACCCACGCATCGTAATCGCCATCCGTATGCAATTGCATGCCGGGCGGCGCGCCACCGTCCTCCACGATGCGGTGGATTTTTGCGATGTGATCTGCGGTGAGGCTCAGTTTTCGCATGGGGGCACCAACAGCGTTAGGGAATCTCAGACTGTGGGCCTGATCCCAGCGCTTTCTCGATCGGATACCCGGCATCTTGCCATTCCGGAAATCCACCGGCGAAGTAGAATATCCGCTTGTATCCCCAGGCAACCGCCTTGGCGGACGCATAAGCGGAATAAGGGCAGTGTTTTCCGTGGCAATAGAATGTCACCTCGGCGTCTTTTGCAACCACCTTCGCGAGCGATTCTCCGGACAGGTGCGTGACCAGCGATAAGTTGATAGCTCCGGGAATATGTCCATTGCCATAATCAAACGGTGCGCGGACATCAATGAAGGGTACGCCACGCTCGCGCAGCATCCTGGCTTCCTTGGCGTCGACTTTCATCGTTCCCTCAACGGTGGCTTCGCCATCCGTCATGGTCATGAACTTCACGTAGTCATCGAGCGCAAGATCGGTACCCGCCCCCTCGGGCACGCCTGCCTTCCGCAGACCTTCCTGCATGAGATAGATGTATTGTCTGTGGTAATGGAAGGCGACGCCATACCAGTCCCATGCGATTTCCTGAACCGTCAAAGGATCATAGGCAGCGGCCAAGGCAAGTTCGTTGTACCGATCGATGGCGGCCTGGACACCATCGGTAAGGCCGAGATGCCCAAGGCTGGACACCAGCATGGCATAGTCCGTATGCACGTCGGACTGCTGCTCCACCACGCGCTTTAAGGTATCAACCGCTTCCTGATACTTTCCCTGGCAGAAAAGCGATAGCGCGAGAATGCGCAATGTCCCCGGCGCAAACCGCGGGTCGAACCGCATGGCTAGACGGGCTTCCTTCTCCGCCTCGGCAGCGCGGCCAGTGGCGTTGAGGATACGCGCCTTGCCGACGTGGTTGTCAGGATCGTTCGGGGCAAGCACCATCGCTTGCTCGATGGCGACGAACGCGGCGTCGTAGTTGCCTTGCTGCGCGAGCAATTGCGAAGAGATAGCGTAGGCCAGCGGCGTCGGCCTTTTCATCGCCTTCGCAAGATTATCTTCCAGGCTCTGGTACGCATGCTCCCAACCAACGCCTGCCGTCGAAAACCAGAACGATAGCGTTACCCGCCAGTTAGCTGCTGCCAGCGAAGCGTAGGCTCGGCCATAGTCGGGATCAAGCTGTACAGCTTTCTCGAAGAGCGCGATTGCCTTCAAAGTGTCCTTCTCGTTGTCGCGGCGCAGATAATCCCAACCCTGCAGCAGGGCATCATAGGCCTGAAGATTGGTTGTCTCCACGGCACTGCTCGCAGCCTGCTCCGTCGTCGAGAGTTTTACGGCAAGCGTCGATACTATGTGCTCGATAACCTTGTCCTGCAGTCCGAATACCCCACCGAGCTCCCCATCGTAGCGCTCGGCCCAAAGATGATGGCCGCCTATTGCATCAATCAATTGGGCATTGATCCTCACTCGATTGCCGTCACGACGCACGCTGCCTTCGAGTATGTAGCGAACGCCCAGATCTTGTGCGACCTGTTGTGCCTTGGTGGGCTTGCCTTTGTAAGTGAAAGAGGAATTCCTAGAAATTACGAAAATGCCGGAAAGTTGGGAGAGGTCAGTAATCAAGTCCTCCGTCATGCCGTCGGCAAAATACGATTGCTCAGGATCAGAGCTGAGATTGTCGAAGGGCAGAACGACGATCGAAGGCTTGTCCGGCAGGGGGAGCGCGGTCTGGGCGACGGCAGCACTGTCGGCGCCTCGCTGCCATGTCGTAAGCCATACCACCGAAGCGCCTGCGAGGAGTGCCAATGCGACTGAGACGGGTATAATCCAACTGCGATGATTTCGCGCTTCGGGCTTCGGACGACGGCTTCCATCGAAATTAACGCGATAAACGCGCACGGGTCGCGAGATGTTCTTCACACGCTGTTCGCCGATAAATTCCAGCGGTAGCTCGACCTTGCCCTGCAAATGATCGAAGGCGGTTCCCGATATGAACAGTCCTCCCGCATCACAGATCTGTTCCAGGCGCGCGGCCACGTTGACGCCGTCACCGAGCAAGTCATCGCCGTCCACCACGACATCGCCGAGATTGATGCCCATACGCGAACGAAGGCGCTTTTCGGGCAAGACGTCCATCTGGCGCGCGGCGAATTCCTTTTGTGAAGAGACTGCACATGCGACCGCATCAACAACGGAGCCGAACTCCACGAGCAGGCCATCACCCATGACCTTGACGATGCGTCCATGATACTCCGTGAACAGAGGATCGAGAACTTCGGCGCGCAAGACCTTCAAGGCAGCGAGGGTACCAGCCTCGTCGGATTCCATCAGTCGGGAGTAGCCGACGATGTCGATGGCGAGAATTGCGACGAGCCGCCGGTCGGCGTGATCCATACCCATGGCCGCCCCTCCCCAGGAGTTCAAGAACGGGTTCGTTAGAGCTGTGACACCGCTCGATTGGGCGGCCGCAACCTTACGCGCATTCTCTTGTTCGTGCCACCGACGGTCGATTGCAGCCGAAAATCAAAGTCGAGGCACCGTCAGTGGCACGTGTCCAAGCGCCGAGCGGAGGCGTACATCCATTGCGGAAAGGGATGATCCGTTCCGGGAGGTGGGAGCCGCAAAATGGTGGCCTGGCAACTTATGCTGAAGCGTTGAAGGATCATGCGGCATTGCCTGATAAGTTGGCGGACATCCACGAAGTGCTGACAGAAAATGAAACCGATTATCCGCATTGAAGGATGACTGCTCCAGGCCGCTTTGCCGACATTGGCCGCGCCGCGACCCTTCACCAATCAGCGAAAGACTTTCGTCGATCAACTTAACCGACTGTAAAAGCTACAGGAATTTTTTCCTTCCAGACCCATCCCCGCCCTCAAAACCTGTGAGAGAATCACCCCGTCTCACCCTCGGCTACACCGCAGGGCGCTGCGGCGGAGGTGGGACCGGTGCCTGTTGCGGGAAGACGACGTAAAGTCCCGCTTCGGGCGTCCGCGAGAAGGGGCCTCCCCCGGGTGACGCCGAAAGGCAAAGTACCCGGGCGTGCGTTGTACCGCACACAGGCCCGTCCCCCCGGATCTGACACATCCGGGATCGGGGTCGGGCGCAGACGGCCGAGTTCGCGGATGAAAATACACCGAACGGGGCACGGCAACGTGTCATACGGCTGCGAAAGCAGCCACTAAACCTCGGCACGGCGACGTGCCCCGGCCGATCCCTTATGTCCAAGACGGGGGATCGGGAGTGAAATGAGCCAAACCACGGAGCGAAACCGCCCGCGTGAACGCCAACCCATGCCCAAAGGAAACCACATGCAAGATCTCCCTCCGCCCATCGTGAAACTCAAGCAGCAAAGTTTCCTGTTCTTCCACACCGCCACCCGCTTCGGCTTTTACGAACACGTATGCCCTGTCCGCGCCTGCCGCCGGCACCGCTATTGCGCAAATCCGCTCGGCCTGCTCCACGCCCCACCCTGCTTTGGCCGAGTGGAGCAGCCCGACCGTTCGCATATCTGGGCTGTCCTCGAAGCGATCGACGGCATCCACGAGGGCACGCTCCGGCCGCCGGCCAGCGACGATGCCGACCTGATATGGGCCCACGAGCAGGCCATCGCCATCTTCCGCGACGCGCTGTCGATGATGCCGGAATTCACCGAGGCGTTCGAACAATGGCACCGCGCCTATACCACGCCGCCGCCCAAGCCGCTCGATCCCCGGCTCGCCAGGCTGGAACTCGTCCGCATGGAGCACAGTCTCGCCATAAGCGAAGCCCTGTCCCGCACATCCACCGGCCGCGCGCAGCTGAAGGAGGGGAACCCTGCCCCCTCGTCCTGATGCAGTTGACTCGGCGCATCACTATCGCCCATCATCGAGCAAGCGGCGGCCGGCGCTCGGGGGTTGCGGATGGCGGTTCTGAATACACTGCAACATGCGCTCGGACGCGCCATCGCCTTCGGCACCACGGGCTATCCGGAAAAGGTGGCGCGGCGGCTGCGAGCCGTCAACATCATCTGTTGGAGCGTGGCGCTGTTGATCGGGCAGTTCACCATCCGACGCCTATCAGACCCGTCACCCGGCATGATCAGGATCGGGCTGCTCGGCATCGTGATTTCGCTCACCTTCACGCTCATTCCGCTGCTCCATCGCATCGGCCCGCGTGCCGCAATGTTCACAGTCGCCACACTCGTCTACATCGACGTGTTCCGCGTCTCATGGGACGGCGGCATCGGCGGTGGCTACTGGTTCGGCTATGTCACCGCGATCGCGCTGATCGTCCTGCTGCTCGGCGCCGAAAATGCCGTGCTCTCGACGGCGCTGTCGATCATCGCGCTGGCCCTGATGCTGTTCCTCCATACCCATGTGCCCTACAACGCCGGCGAACTCTCGCCGGAGCTGCTGCACAATGCCTTGCTGACCAATGTCGTCTTTCAGTCCGTGCTGATCATACGCGGTCGTGATGTATGCCTCCCGCCAGATCGCCCGGGCCGAGACCGAGGCCGAGACCGAGCGTGCCCGCTCCGATGCGCTGCTCGCCAACATCCTGCCGCCGGCGGTGGCCGAGCAGCTCAGGACCTCGCCGGGCAGGATCATCGCCGACCGCTTCGAGAATGCCTCCGTGCTTTTCGCCGACATGGCGGGCTTCACCGCCCGCTCCGGCACGATGCCGCCCGAGGAACTCGTGCGGTTCCTCGACCGCATCTTCGGCGTCTTCGACGAACTCACGGCCCGCCATGGCGCCGAGAAGATCAAGACCAATGGCGACGGCTACATGGTGGCCGCCGGGCTTCCCCTGCCGCGCGCCGACCATGCCGAGGCCCTGGCGGGTCTGGCGCTCGACATGCTCGAGGCCGCGCGCGGCTTCGAGGGCGATGTGCGTATCCGCGTCGGCATCGCATCCGGCCCCGTCGTCGCCGGCGTCGTCGGGTCCGCAAAATTCTTCTACGATGTGTGGGGCGACACGGTGAATATCGCGTCGCGCATGGAATCGACATCGGAGAATGGCCGCATCCAGGTTTCCGCCGCGACAGCCGCGTTGCTGGCCGGCACATTTGCCCTCGAGCCCCGCGGTCTGATCGAGGTCAAGGGCAAGGGCCCGATGCAGACCTGGTATCTCATCGGCACAAGCGACATGTCGGCGCAAACGCAAGCGCCGCCCGTCCTGGAGGACGAGCGGCGCCAATGAAACCGGTAGGACTGGGGAAACCGGCGCGATCCGGCTTAGTTGTAAACCTTGATCACCTTGCGGGTGCGCGGCTCGACGATGATGCGGCGCTTGTTGGTGACGACATAGCCGAGGTCGTCATGATCGGGCACCTTGCGGATCACCACCGTGTCCGGCAGCGCGTCGCCCTCGTTGAAGTCCTCGTCATAGACCACGGTATCGTCATACGGCTGCTCGGTCACATAGCGATCGGCATCTTCCGGCACGACATAGACGGTTTCGGCCCTGGCTTGCGCGACGGCGAAGGCGGAAAAAGCGACCATCGTCGCGGCAATAAGCTTGGCTTTCATCATGTCTCTCCTTTATCGGGGGATACTCCGATATCCGGCTAATGCCACGCGGAGCGAATGGTTCCGATAAAAGGACTCTTTCCCTAAGGATAATCGTTAAGTCCCGGGAAAAAATGGAAAAATGGCGAAATCTAGGCAGCCAGAAGCGCCGGCTGTACCGCCTCGAAGGCCTGCGCGATCACCTCCGGCCCAGCGCCCGGACGGGTCGCATCCGACGACAGGATCTGCCGGTAGCGGCGGGCGCCTTCCAGGCCCTGGAACAGGCCGATCATGTGGCGCGTGACATGGCCCAGCCTGCCACCCGAGGCGATGTGGTGGCCCGCATGCTCCATCATCGCATCGCGGATGACGCTCCAGTCCAGCACGGTTTCCGGGGCGCCATAGACCAGATGATCGGCATCGGCGAGGATGGAACTGTTGTGATAGGCCGCCCGCCCCAACATCACCCCATCGACATGATTCAAATGCTCGACGGCTTGATTCAAATCCGCAACGCCCCCGTTGATGCCGATGAAAACATTCGGATATTTCTGCTTCAGCCGATAGACCCTGCTATAATCGAGCGGCGGGATATCGCGGTTTTCCTTGGGGCTCAGGCCTTGCAGCCAGGCCTTGCGGGCATGGACCCAGATCGCATCCGCCCCGGCATCGAGCACCTTCGCCGCGAGATCATCAAGCGCGATTTCCGGATCCTGGTCGTCGACGCCGATCCGGCATTTCACCGTCACCGGCACCGGGGAGACAGCCTTCATCGCGGCGATGCACGCGGCCACCAGATCGGGCTCCCGCATCAGGCAGGCGCCGAACGTGCCGGATTGCACCCGGTCCGACGGACAGCCGACATTGAGATTGATCTCGTCATAGCCGAAATCCACGCCGATCCGCGCCGCTTCTTCAAGCTTTGCTGGCTCGGAACCCCCGAGCTGCAGCGCCACGGGATGCTCGCTAGCATCGTAGCCGAGCAGCCGGTCGCGCTTGCCGTGGATCGCCGCATCCGCGACGACCATTTCCGTGTAGAGCAGGCTCTTACGCGTAAGCAGGCGATGGAGGAACCGGCAATGCCGGTCCGTCCAGTCCATCATCGGCGCGATCGCGAGGATCTTCGCACCGCTTTTCACAGCGTCCGCGTACATCCGGCCTCCTCAGTGAACCGCGGGCACCGCGCTCTTGAGCAGCGGGATCGCCGGCAGCGTATGGCCAAGCACCTGGTCCGCACCTTCATAGATCATGCGGATCGCGACATAGAGGATGATGACGAAACCGACCCAGGCGATCCACCTGTGCTTGTGGAGCAACTTGGCGATGATGGCGGATGCCGCGCCCATCAGCACGACCGACAGGCCGAGGCCGAAGATCAGCGCCCAGAAATGATCCTTGGCGGCGCCGGCCACCGCCAGCACATTGTCCAGCGACATCGAGACGTCGGCGATGATGATCTGCGTCACGGCCTGGCGCAGCGTCTTGCTGCCCGGCTTGGCGCTGACGGTACCGTTGCCATTGATATCATGGCCGGCAAGCGCCTCTTCCGCCTCGTGCAACTCGTGCTCCGTGGTGACGAGCTCGCGGTACATCTTCCAGCACACCCAGAGCAGCAGGATGCCGCCGAGCAGGATGAGGCCGACAATGGCAAGCAGCCAGGTCGTCATCAACGCGAAGATGATGCGCAGGACGGTCGCGGCCAGAATGCCGATCAGGATCGCCTTCTTTCGCAGGTCCGAAGGCAAGCCGGCAGCAGCCATGCCGATGACGATGGCATTGTCGCCAGCAAGCACGAGGTCGATCATGATGACTTGCAGGAAGGCGGCGAGCGCCGCATAATCGAGACCGAACATGATTTTCAGAGATCTCCCGTTAAAACTGGGCTGCTGTCGAAGGGTTATCCCGTGCCAATTGGACGGAATCGCCGGGCAAGTCAACCTTCGCCGGAAACACAAACACGTCAGGAACGCCCCTTTCTCGGTTCGCGTTCCCAAGACACGCATGAATGAATGAGAGGAGTATAAAATGCCGCTTTACGCACTCGGCAAGGATGAGCCGCGGCTACCCGCTGAAGACGATTACTGGCTGGCGCCGGACACCCATATCATCGGCAAGGTCCGGCTGGCGCCCGGCGTCGGCATCTGGTTCGGCGCGGTGCTGCGCGGCGACAACGAACTGATCGACATCGGTTCGGGCACCAATATCCAGGAAGGCACGATGATCCATACCGACATGGGCTATCCCGCCACGATTGGCGTGAATTGCACGATCGGCCACCATGCGGTCATCCATGGCTGCACGATCGGCAACAACTCGCTTGTCGGCATGGGCGCGACGATCCTCAACGGCGCCAGGATCGGCAACAATTGCCTCGTCGGCGCCAATGCGCTGGTCACCGAGGGCAAGGAATTCCCGGACAATTCGCTGATCGTCGGCTCACCTGCCCGCGTGATCCGCATGCTGGATGACAAGGCTGTCGAGAACATCAGGAGGTCGGCCGTATCCTACGTCGCAAACTGGAAGCGCTTCAAGCGCGACATGCGCAAGCTGTGAGGATCACGCTGAAATCTTGACCGGCAGGTCGAACAAAGCAAGCGTATCGGCCGCCCGCATCGGCCGGCCGAAATGATAGCCCTGCGCCGTCTCGCAGCCAGGATCGCGGCATGTTCGGCTGTCTCGACGCCCTCGGCCACCGTCACCATGCCGAGATCCTTGCAAAGATTGGTCACGGCCCGGATGATCGCCATCGATTCCGGATTGTCGTTGAGGTCGCGGACGAAACTCTGGTCGATCTTGATCTTGTCGAAGCGGAACTTGCGGATATAGCTCAGCGATGAATAGCCGGTGCCGAAATCGTCCATCGCGATCTTCACGCCGAGTAATTTCAAGTCGCCGAGGATCGCCATCGTCTGGTCGGTGTCGTTGAGGAACACGCCTTCGGTGATCTCGATCATCAGCCGCTCCGGCTCGAGCCCGGAATGGCTGAGCGCGCTCACGACCTTCAACTGCAGCTGGCCGGTCCGGAACTGCACCGGCGAGACATTGACCGCGACGGCGATGTCATCCGGCCATTGCAGTGCCTGGCGCGTGGCGGTGTCGAGCACCCAGCGGCCGATCTCGTTGATCAGCCCGGTTTCCTCGGCCACGGGAATGAAGTCGGCCGGCGAGACGAAGCCGCGGCGCGGATGATGCCAGCGGATCAGCGCCTCGAAAGCGAGGATCCGGCGGTCGTCAAGCGACACCAGCGGCTGATAATAGAGTTCGAACTGCTGGCCCACAATCGCCTCGCGCAGATCGCGTTCCATCTCGTGCCAATCGCGCATCTTGCGATCCATATCGGGCTCGAAGAAGCGGTAGCTGCCCTTGCCCTCCTGCTTGGCACGGTAAAGCGCCATGTCGGCATTCTTGAGCAGTTCGTCTGCATCGGTCCCGTCGCGCGGTGCGAGCGCGATGCCGATCGACGTGCCGATGATGATGTGATGGCCGTCGATATCGAAGGGCTCGGAAATGCAGCGCGTCACATCGACGGCGAGCTTCTTGGCGCCGATCGGCTGGGCCGTATTCGTCAGATGGAGCGCGAACTCATCGCCGCCCAGGCGGGCCGCGAAACAGTCGGCACCGAGAATGGCGCGGATGCGGTTCGCAACCTCGACGAGGAGCGCATCCCCGATCGGATGGCCGAGCGTGTCATTGACGATCTTGAACCGGTCGAGATCGAGGAACAGCAGCGCCGCCTCCCCGTCCGCGCCTTTTTCGATCTGCTGGTCGACATGCTTGCGGAACAGCGCGCGGTTGGCGAGGCCGGTCAATCCGTCATGCATCGCCATGTGCTCGATCTTTTCGCTGGCGACCTGCTTTTCGGTAATGTCCTCGTGGGTGACGACATGCCCGCCATCTGGCAGCTGCATCACCTTCATGGTCATGATGCGGCCGTCGTCGAGTTCCACGAGCCGCTGCGATGTCTGGTATCTGCCTCGGATGTCGTGTTCCGTATCGTCGGAAATCACCCGCTTCACGCCGGCACCCTTGGCCCGGCAGAGTTCGATGAATTCCTTGACCGTCACGCCCCCGAGATCGCCGGTATCGCCGAGATTATAGATATGGGCGAGGCGCCGGTTGGCGACGATGATCCTGCCGTCGCTGTCCAGCATGTAGAGGCCTTGCGGCATGTTCTCGATGGCGCCATTCAACCGATCGCGCTGCAGGCTGATTTCGGCGCGCGAACTTTCCTGCAGTTCGCGGCGAGCCTGCGTCAGCAACTGGAAGGTCCGGGAGAACTGGATGGCAAGGTCGCCGATCTCGTCGCCGCGTTCGAGCAGCGAGATATCGACGGGATCGTCATCCTCGCGAAGGGCGCGGCCAAGCCTGCCGACATTGTTGGTAAGAAGTTCGAGCGGCCTTGTGACGGCATTCTTGAAATACCAGCCCACCAGCAGCGTGAAGAGCGCGGCGACCGCCATGGTTGCCGCAATTTCCCAGCTCGCCCAATTGGCATCTTCCTCGGTCCGCGCCTGCGCATTGCGGTTGATCCGCTGGGCTACATCCATGATGTTGAGAAGTGCGACCGAATACTGCCCCTGCTCGCGTTGCAGGCGCAGGACCAGACCTTGCTTTGCCCGGTCGATCTCGATCAGCGCTTGCGCCGATTTGAAAAGCGAGCGCGGGCCGTCGTCCAGCATCAGCCTGGTCTGCTTGACCATGGCATAGGTGCCGGCATATTCGCCTGCCCGGCCGATGCTTTCGTAATATTGCCTCGACGCCTCGAAGACGCCTTCGAGCGACCGCATCTTGATCAGGAAGCTCTTGCGCTTGCGCTGGAAGTCGATCGATTTGTTGGAATTGGTCACCAGCACACTGGCGCTGCCGATCTCGGCGACGAGAATCCTGACCTTGTAGAAATCCCTGATCTGGCGGCTGATCTCGCTGATCTCGGCCTCCATCCGCCGCTCCGAGATCTCGTAGACGGAAAATGTGCCGCGCGGCAGGTGCGTCTGCTTGATCCGCCGCAGTTCGGCCAATCTCGCCTCGAGCGCGATTACGTTGGTTGACGCCTTCAGCCCCACGACATTGGTGGCGATCCGGATCGAGTTCTCGGCCGAGGAGAAATGGCTCTTGGAAGTTGTGTATTTATGACAGATGTCGAGCAATGCCTGCCGCGTGCGGAAGATCTTCTGGCCGGAGAATTCGTAGCGCTTGAGTTCCTTCAGCGCATTGGCCTCGCCGGCGAGTTTCTTGAGACTGTCCAGCTTCGTCGTTTGATTGGCTTCGGAACTCGCGAGATAACGCGTCGCCCCCTCCAGGCTGGCGCAATTGCGCATCACTGGATCGAAGACGCTCTGCAGTTTCTGATAGCTTTCCGACAGCGATATGACGCCGATCAGCAAAGGAGACGCGGCGTCCGAGGAAAAGTTGACCGAGGTTTCGACCTGGCGAACATTGAGGATGGCATTCGCACCGGAAAACAGAGCGATAGCAAGCGACACACCCACACCCAGCATCACCTTGTAGCGAAAGCGGAGATTGGATTCCTTGAACGTCTTGCCGCTCGTACGCCTAGACGGGTTGCCCATCCCTCACCCGGGTTTGTCGGCCGTCATGAAACGCGGCCGTAATCCGGAGAACCTTAGCCTTTACTGCTTGAAAATGGATTAATACGGCTGCCTTAGGCGTGCCATTATGTAAACCGCGGCTTACGAGCAGTCCTTGCAGTGACCGCGAATCTCGATCGTGGTCTTTTCCGGCTTGAAATCCTTGGCGCTCTGCCAGGCATGCAGCCGGCCTTCGATGCCCTGATCGTGGAATTCGGTCACGGTTCCGCAGTCCTCGCAGATCGCAAAGGCGGTGATGCCATGCTCATGCGCCGCATGATCATGCGGGTCGGTACAGGCGACGAAGGCGTTGAGGCTTTCGAGCCGGTGAACCAGCCCGAACTCCGTCAGCTTTTCCAGCGCCCGGTAGACCTGAAGCGGCGCGCGAAAACCGTCGCCGCGCAGGTCGTCGAGAATGTCATAGGCACTTTTGGGCGACGATGCCGCCTTGAGGGCGCCGAGAACGAGCGCCTGGTTTTTTGTAAGTGCGCTTGCTTCGCTCATCGGCCTGCTCCTTCCTGCTCAGTGTTTCTCCAGCCCGATCCGAAAGGCAGCAGGCTCAGCACGAACAGCGCGAGCGCCGCGACGACGATCGAAGGGCCGGAAGGCGTATCGAATTTCAGCGACCCGAACAGGCCGCCGACCACCGCGACCGCGCCGACCACGGATGAAACAACCGCCATGACCTCCGGGGTCGAGGCGAAGCGCCGCGCCGTTGCCGCCGGGATGATGAGCAGCGACGTGATCAGCAGTATGCCGACGATCTTCATGGCAATGGCGATCACCAGCGCCAGCAGCAGCATGAAATAGAGCCGTGCCCGCTTGGGGTTCAACCCCTCGGCTTCGGCGAGGTCTTCCGAAACGGTCGAGGCGATCAGCGGACGCCAGAGATAGACGAGTGCCATCAGCACCAGGATGCCACCGCCCCAGATGATGTCGATATCGGCGCGGCCGACGGCCAGGATATCGCCGAACAGGAAGCTCACCAGATCGACCCGCACCCAGGTCATGAACGCGAGCAGTACCAGACCCACCGAGAGCGACGCATGCGAGAGGATACCGAGCAGCGTATCGGCCGACAGCGAGCCCGCGCGCTGCAGAAAGAGCAGCAGCAGCGAGACGAGCGAGGCCACGACGAAGACCGCGACGATGAGATTGAGATTAAGCAACAGGGAGAGCGCAACGCCGAGCAGCGCCGAATGGGCCATCGTATCGCCGAAATAGGACATGCGCCGCCAGATGATGAAGCAGCCGAGCGGCCCTGCGGTGAGCGCGAGCCCGACACCGGCGACCAGCGCCCTCGTAAAGAAATCATCGAGCATCGGTTTGCTCCTCGCTCAAGGATTTCGGCCGCACCAGCCGCGAATGATCGTGCCCACAGCCGCAATCCGGTCCATGGACATGGTCATGATGGTGACCGTCTTCGGGATGGCAATTGTCCGTCACCGAACCGTCCTGATGCACGACGCGGCCATCGGGCAGATGCGTGTGGTCGTGATGGTGGGTGTAGAGCGCCAAGGCGCCAGCCCCGCGCGCGCCGAACAGGCGCTGGTATTCCTCGCTCTGACTGACCATTTCGGGCGTCCCGCGGCAGCAGACATGGCCGTTCATGCAGATCACCGTGTCGGTGGCGGCCATGACGACATGCAGGTCGTGCGAGATCAGCAGCACGCCGCAGCCCGAGCGGGCGCGGATCGCGGAAATCAGTTCATAAAGCGCGATCTCGCCGGCGAAATCCACGCCCTGCACGGGTTCATCGAGAACCAAAAGGTCCGGCTGGCGGGCGATGGCGCGGGCGAGCAACGCGCGCTGGAACTCGCCGCCCGAGAGATGCTGGACCTCGGCCCTGGCGAGATGGCGGACGCCGGTCTCTGTCAGTGCCGCATCGATCTCCTTGCGCGGCAGCGGGCCAGTCAGCGTCATCAGGCGCTCGACTGTCAGCGGCATGGTCCGGTCGATCGCCATCTTCTGCGGCACGTAGCCGATGCGCAGGCCGGGCCGGGTCATGACCTCCCCTTCATCGGGGCGCAGAAGCCCGATCGCCATGCGCGCGCTCGTCGACTTGCCCGACCCGTTGGGGCCGATCATCGTGACGATCTCGCCCTGCCGGACATCGAAGCTCACGCCGCGCACCAGCCAGCGTCCGCGCCGGCTGACGCCTGCGCCATCCAGTGACACAAGGTACCGATCGTCTGTGTTTCTCTGCAGCATGGGAATTTCCAAATAGGGGCTTGGCAGGCCTTATAGCGTACGTTATAGCATTACGCAATTCATGTAATAACATAACATTACAAAATGAGGTATGCAGCATGACCAAGCTTTCCGCGACTCTGGCCCTGATCGCCGGCACGGTGCTCTTCGCGCCCAATGTGGCCCAGGCGGCACCCGATGTGGTCGTCTCGATCAAACCGATCCATTCGCTGGTTGCTTCAATCATGGAAGGCGTCGCCGAGCCGGGCCTCATCCTCAAGGGCGCCGGTTCACCACACACCTACCAGATGAAGCCGTCGGACGCCGATGCGCTACAGAACGCAACACTGATCTTCTGGGTCGGGCCGGAATTCGAGCGTTTCATGGAAAAACCCATGGAATCGCTCGGCGACAAGGCCAAGGTGATCGAACTCGAAAAGGCGGCCGGCCTCACCCTGCTGCCGACGCGCGAAAGCGGTACGTTCGAACCCCATGCCGATGAAGAGGAACATGCCGGCGGAGAAGATCACGAGGAGCACGATCTCCACATCTGGCTGAGCACGGCCAATGCCAAGGCGATGGCGGCCGAAATCGCCAGCTCGCTCGCCGCTGCCGATCCGGCCAATGCCGCTGCCTATCACCAGAACCTCGCAAAACTCGATACGAAACTTGATGCGCTGGCCGCAGAGATCAAGACGACCGTGGCGCCGGTGAAGGACAAGCCCTTCATCGTCTTCCACGACGCCTACCAGTATTTCGAGAAGGAATTCGGCGTCAATGTCGCGGGCTCGATCACGGTCACACCGGAGAATATGCCGGGCGCCGCACGCATCGCGGAAATCCACGAGAAGCTGAAGACGCTCGGCGCCAGTTGCGTCTTCGCCGAACCGCAGTTCGAGCCGAAGCTGATCGACGTCGTGCTCGAAGGGACGCAATCGAAGACCGGCACGCTTGACCCGGAAGCGGCCACGCTGGCCGAAGGTCCGGAGCTTTACTTCAACCTGATGCGCGGCCTCGCCGGATCGCTGAAGGATTGCCTTTCCGCCGGTTGAATGAGCGCGCGATCCGCCGCCGCAGTCCATTCGCCGCTGCGGCGCAACGACTTTGCGCTTGCCCTCCACCCCAGGGCAAGCCTCATCGTGTCTTCTGGTCATGGATGATAGACCATAGCAGGATTCGACGATGCACGCCCTGAAACAGCCCCTGCCTGCCGAACCATCGGCTTTCCAAGAGCGGGCCATGGCGGCTTGGCAGGCGGGCGATAGCGAGACGGTATTTGCCTCCGTCAACGAAGCGATGGCCCTGCCCGGCGGTGCGCCCCCTGCTTTGCTCGAACTTCTCGGCCATGCTTTCCTGAAATCGGACCTGCCCGCCGAGGCGGCCGAAGCCTATGCGACGGCAGCGCAAATGGATGGCGGCGGCTTTCCCTATCTCAAGCGCGCAAGCGCTGCCTGGGCGATGGCAGGCAATGAGCAACAGGCATTCCTCACCGCACTCCAGGCACAGAAGCTGGTGGCGGATGACCCCGATATCGTCTTCACGCTGGTCAAGGGCTTCCAGCTGCGCGGCGAGAGCGAACTGCTCGACCATTTCAAGAACCGCCTCACTTCGAGCAGCAACCCCGAACACCTGCTTCTCGCAGCGAACCTGATCAGCGCCGAGACACGCAACCCCGCCAACCTCCCCCTGTTCAAGAAGCTGCTGGCCCAGCACCCCGACGACCACTACACACAGTTCAAGCTGATGGCCGTGGCGCGCGAGTTCTGCGACTACGAGACGGTTCTCGGTCAGGAGGCTTGGCTGGAGGGTGAACTTGCAGCCGGCCGCGAATGGGTTTTTGAAGGCCAGACGCAATTCGCGAACCTGCTCCATTGCGGCGACGAGCGGCTCAATCGTCTCGCGACCAACAATGTCTGCATCAAGGGCGACCCGGTACCGGCCGCGCGGCAGATCAGGCGCGCCATGCGCCACACATGGGGCGGGAAAATCCGCATCGGTTACCTCTCGAACGATTTCGGCAGCACGCACGCCACGATGCGGCTGGCGCGGCGGGTGCTGGAACTGCACGATACATCGCGTTTCGACGTGACGCTTTACTGCCATAGCGACGACAACCTGATCGCCCGCGACGATGGCGGGCGCGCGCATTGGGGCCGGATCGTGCGGGTCGCCGACCTCGGCGCCGTGGAGACCGCCGAGAGAATCCGCGATGACGGCATCGACATCCTCGTCGATCTCAAGGGCCATACCGGCAATTCCCGCCGCCATGCGCTCAACCATCCCGCCGCACCGATCCACATCGGCTGGCTCGGCTTTCCCGGATCGACCACCGGCGTCGACCTCGACTACGTGATCGGCGACCGCTTCGTGCTGCCCGACAGCGCCATGCCGCATTACCACGAGAAGTTCCTCAGGATGCCCGGGAGCTACCAACCCAATGACGACACGCACCGGGCTCTCCCCGGAAAGGCCTCACGGGCCGAGCTCGGGCTTCCAGAAGATGCTTTTGTCTTCGGAAGCTTCAATTCCAACCGCAAGATCACGCCGCAAACGCTTGATCTCTGGGCGGAAATTCTATCACGCGTGCCGGGCTCCGTCCTCTGGGCGATGATCTACCACCAGACCAGCCAGGCGAATTTCGGGAACTATCTGGCGCGGAAAGGCATAGCGGCCGAGCGGGTGATCTTCGCCGACGCGGTCGGTTACGACGCCCATGTCACCCGCATCACCGCCGCCGATCTGGGGCTCGACACGTTCCCCTATAACGGCCACACGACGACATCGGATATGCTTTGGGCCGGGTTGCCGGTGCTGACCAAGCGCGGCACGAACTTCGCCTCGCGCGTGTCGGAAAGCCTGCTCAACGCCGCCGGATTGCCGGAACTGGTCGCCGCGGACGACCGGGCCTTCGTGGAGACGGCCGCGGAACTTGCATCGAATCCGGGACAACTGCTCCGTCATCGTCAACATCTTTGCAACCAGCGCAACAGGCTTGCGCTTTTCGACTCACGAAAATTCTGCCACGATCTGGAGCGCGCCTACGAAATTGTGATCGCGCGGGCGCGAAGCGGGCTGGAGCCGGACCATATTGATATATAGGGTCCTGATATTAAACGCCGATTCTGCTGCTATCATCGATTGAAAAACGGGAAGGGAACTCACATGACCAAGATCAAGACTCCGGCCATCGTTGCTATTTCCATGGCTATCGGCATCGTTGCCGGCGCAGGCGTCACCGCCATCGCAGCCCAGCCAAACATGAAAAACGCCCTCGACCATCTCGTCGCCGCCGACGCATTCCTCGCCAAGGCCAACGACAACAAGGGCGGCCACAAGGCCAAGGCCCGCTCGCTGATCAGCCTCGCGATCCGGGAAGTGCGCGCCGGCATCCGGTTCGCCAACTAAGCATATCAGGGAGACCCACCGGTAAAGCTCGGCGGGTCTCTTTTTTCCGTGTCAGAGTCGCTGGTAGCTGAAACTGTCGAAATCCGCGACCTTACCGCCCCCCGTAATATCATAGGCGAACATGCCCACGAAGGCGCCTGTGAACGAGCCATGCTCGCCCACCCCTCCCTCATCCGACACCACACCGCCATCGAGCACCGGGCCGACCTTCTGCCAGCCGCTCTCACCCTCGGCATGCCAGTAAAATTGCAGGTCGTTATCGATGACTTCGACGCCAAGATGAATGCGGCCATCCGGGATCACGATGCCACTCTCGATCGGGAATGTCAGCTTGCCTGAGGGGTAGTCGCCCGGGCAGGACTGGATGACCAGCACCCGGCCGAGCTTTTCGTGCAGGGTGATGCCGATCGCATGGAACTTGTAGCGATTGTAGTAATAGGTCAGGCCCGCCGTCTGCTGGTAGGTCTCGGGCGAGAATTCCACCACCGTTTCGGCACGAAACCGGTGATCCTCCTGCCGCCGCGCGACAAGCGAGAATTCGAACCACGAGCCGATGCTTTCGCGGGCAGTGAGCCGCAGATGTCCCGGTCTCGCCGTCGTCGAGAACAGCCGCTCGGGTTCCGGAGTCCGCAGCCATTGGAAATCGGCATGCAGCGTGCTTTCGTTGAAGCCGTAGCTTACCGTCCTCGGCCGCTCCGAGGTCACGGCATCGTTCGGCGCCGGCACTTCGACCGCAGGCACCATGCTTCCATGCGCCAGCCGCGGCCAGCCATCATCGTGCCAGGTGATCTTCTGGATGCCGGTCTCGCGGCCGAGCGTGCAGCGCCGATGCGGTGGCAGCGGCCGGCCTAAGAGATGCGTCACGTACGCCTCACCCGCCGGCGTCTCGACATATTGCCCGTGCCCGGCGCGCTGCAGCACGGCATCCGGTGCGTCTTTCGAGGTCACCAGGTATTTGTCCGGATGGAGTTCGTAAGGTCCGAGGACATTCTTCGACCGGCCCATGCTGATCGCATGGTCGTAACCCGTTCCGCCCTCGGCGGCCGTGATGTAGTACCAGCCGTTCTTGCGGAAGATATGCGTGCCCTCGACCAGGCCGAGCTCGGTGCCGCCGAAGATATTGTGGATCGGCCCGACGAGCTTCTTCGTCTTCGCGTCCCATTCCTGGCACAGGATACCGTCAAAAGCGGGATGCCGGCCGGGCGTGTTGAAAGCTTCCCTGCGATGGTTCCACTGTTGCTGCATGAACCATTTGCGGCCATCCTCGTCGTGGAAGAGCGACGGATCGAAACCCGAGGAATTCACATAGACCGGGTCCGACCACGGCCCTTCGATCGCGGGCGCGGTGACGATGTAGTTATGCGCGTCCTTGAACGAGCCGTCGAAACGCTTGACGTCGGTATAGACCAGCCAGAAAAAGCCGTCAGCATAGGACAGGCATGGCGCCCAGACGCCGCAGGAGTCAGGATTGCCGCGCATGTCGAGCTGGCTCTTGCGATTGAGCGGGCGGATTGCGAGCGTCCAGTTGGCGAGATCGCGGGAATGATGGATCTGAACACCCGGGAACCATTCGAAGGTCGAAGTGGCAATGTAATAGTCGTCGCCGACACGGCAGATCGAAGGGTCCGGGTTGAAGCCCGGTAGGATGGGGTTGACGATCATGGTTCCTCCGACATCAAGGGCTTCACCCCTCACCAACTTCGGCCAAGGGTTCACTTCGCTCACCCGGCCTGCGTATCCTCTCCCACAAGGGGAGAGGTAGACTCGCGGCACCACGGTGCCTCAAGCGAATGTCGAATGCGGGGCACCCTACCTCTCCCCCTGTGGGAGAGGATAGGAAGTCCGCACAAGACCGAAGGTCGAGTGCATGGACGCGCTTGGTGAGCGGTAAGCCCTAGATGCAACTACTTCTTCTTCCGCGCTGGCCCCTTGCGCTCCGCCGAAGCCGCCCAAAGGTTGATGTCGGCCTCCTTCGCATATTTGTCGATCTCTTCGAGCTCCGACTTGCTGAAATCGGGCGTCTCGATCGCCGCCACGCAATCCACAACCTGGCTCGGCTTGGATGCGCCGATCAGCGCCGAGGTGATGCGGCCGCCGCGCAGCACCCAGGCGAGCGCCATCTGGGCCAGCGTCTGGCCGCGCTTCTCGGCGATGCGGTTCAGCGCGCGGATATTCTCGACGTTCTTTTCGTTGAGGAAATCCGGGTTGAGCGACTTTTCCTGCACCGCGCGGCTACCCTCGGGAATGCCCCCGAGATATTTGGCGGTCAGCATGCCCTGGGCGAGCGGCGAGAAGACGATCGAACCGAGGCCGAGATCTTCCAGCGTGTCGATCAGGCCGTCTTCCTCGATCCAGCGGTTGATCATCGAATAGCTCGGCTGGTGGATGACGAAGGGCGTACCGAGTTCCTTGAGGATCTTGTAGGCTTCCTTGGTCCGCTTGGAATTGTAGGACGAGATGCCGACATAAAGCGCCCTGCCCGAACGCACGATCTGGTCGAGCGCCATCATCGTCTCTTCAAGCGGCGTCTCGGGATCGAAGCGGTGCGAATAGAATATATCGAAATAATCGAGGCCCGTGCGCTTCAGGCTCTGGTCGCAGGAGGCGATCAGGTATTTGCGGCTGCCCCATTCGCCATAGGGGCCCTTCCACATATCGTAGCCGGCCTTGGACGAGACGATCAATTCGTCGCGATAGCCCTGGAAATCCGTGCGCATGATCTCGCCGAACGCTGTCTCGGCGCTGCCCGGAGGCGGGCCGTAATTGTTGGCGAGGTCGAAATGGGTGATGCCGAGGTCGAAGGCCGTGCGGCAGATCTCGCGCTTGAGTTCGTGGCGGGTATCGCCGCCGAAATTGTGCCAAAGGCCGAGCGAGATCGCCGGGAGCTTCAGCCCGCTCTTGCCGAGGCGATTGTATTTCATCTTTTCGTAACGATTGTCGGCTGGCTGCCAGGCCATGGTGAGTCTCCCAAAAATATGACTTTGAATATGTGGCTAATACCCCGCCCCGACCCCTCCCCACAAGGGGGAGGGGCTACCCCGTTGCACCGTCGTTACTCTCCTAAACAGCCCTGCTTGTGGAGAGGTCACCTGCAGGCACACCGATGCGGCACGTTAAGCCCCTCCCCCTTGTGGGGAGGGGTTTGGGGCGGGGTCTTAAAGTCCTAGCGCAACAACGCCTTGGCATCCTCGATCCCGAACGCCGCCGGTTGGGTGCAGGTGGTCCGAATCTCGACCGCCTTGCCCTCTTCCGCCGAGCGCAGGATCGAGGTCAGCACGTCGATCGTGTGCAGCGACCGGTCGAGCGAGCAGCGATAGTCGCCGCCTTCCTCCACCGACCGCATCATATCCGACAGGCCGACGCCGCGGTAGTTGGCCTGCGTACCCCAGGCGAATTCATAATTATGCGACGTCATCGGGTGGTCCCAGACTTCGACTTCCCTGGGTTCGCGATCGGTACCGGCAACCTCCACCTTGCCGCCGAAGAAGTTCGGATCCGGTACGAAGATCGCGCCCTCGGTACCATAGAGCTCCATGTTCTGGTGGCGATGCGCCCAGACGTCCCAGCTCGAGGTGAGCGCGACGTGGGCGCCGCTTACAAATTCCAGGATGGCGTGGACGTTGGTGGCAACGATGACGGGGACTTTCTCGCCCGTGCGCGGACCATTGCTGATGGTGCGTTCTTCCTTACCCTTGTTGGCAAGCGCGACGACGCGCTTGATCGGGCCGATCAGGTTGACGAGATTGTTGATGTAATATGGTCCCATGTCGAGGATCGGGCCACCGCCGGGACGGAAGAAGAAATCCGGGTTCGGATGCCACATTTCCATGCCGGGGCCGAGCACGTGGGCGGAACCCGACGTGACCTTGCCGATCTTGCCTTCGTCGATCAGGTGACGGGCATACTGATGCGAGCCGCCGAGATAGGTATCTGGCGCCGAGCCTACCTTGAGGCCCTTGGCATCGGCAATCTTGCGGAGATCCTCGCCTTCCTCGATCGACAGCACGAAGGGCTTTTCCGAATAGACATGCTTGCCCGCTTCCAGCGCCTTCTTCGAGACGCCATAATGCGCCTCGGGGATCGTCAGGTTCACCACCACGTCGACCGCCGGATTGGCGAGCAGCGTCTCCATTTCCTGCGCCTCGACGCCGAATTCCTCGGCGCGTCCCTTGGCCGCCTCCATGTTGATATCGGTGCAGGCCACCACTTTCAGATTGTTGAACATCGGAATGAGCTTGAAGTAGGCCCCCGAAATATTGCCGCATCCAATGATGCCGACGCCGTATTCTTTCGTCATGGGATGATCCTCAGAATGCCTTGATGGATGCGATCGAACGCGATGCGCAGCGTTTGATGTCGTTGGGATTGTCGTGCTCGACGACGAAGTGGCGCGCCTTGGTAGCCTTGAACGCCTGCCAGAGCGTCTTCCAGTCGACGGTGCCGTGGCCGACATCGGCCCAGCCGCCTTCGTCTTCGGCCTGGCCGGCCGGCGCAATGTCCTTCACATGGACCGAAGTGATCCTGTCCTTGTAGCAGTCGATGAATTTCAGCGGATCGGCGCCGCCACGGATGACCCAGGCCACATCGATTTCCCAGCTGAGGCCCGGGCCGGCTTCGAAGATGCGATCATGCGGCAGCGAACCGTCGGACAGTGCCACGAATTCGAAATCGTGGTTGTGCCAGCCGAAGTCGAAGCCGGCGTCCTTGAATGGCTTGCCGGCCTTTTCAAGCCGGGCGCCGAACGCGGTCCAGCCTGCCGCGTCCTTGGGGCGATCGTCGGGCATGATATAGGGGCAATAGACGGCATCCATGCCGAGCGTCTTGGCGATATTGAGCATCTTGGCGGTTTCGTTTTCGAGCTGGTCGATGCCGAAATGGCCGGTCGCCATCTTGACGCCGGCCGCATCGAGTTCGGCCTTGAGCGCCTTGACGCCCGCATCATCGAGATCGCCATACATGCCGCCGAAGCCCTCGACTTCCTTGTAGCCGACCGAGCCGGCAAGCTTGATCACGTCGCTCATCGGGGGAAAGTTTCTGCCGCTGTAAAGCTGGAGCGAAATATCTGTCATCGGTCATATCCTCTTTGCAAATGGGCGCTGGGTACGCCCGGAATGGGCGATCATTCCGCCGTCTGGCAGGAATAGAGATCGCGGATGGTGAATTCGGCCTCCGCAGCGCTATCGGCGGGGACGAAGGTTATGGTCTGGCTCTCGCCGGCTGTCAGGTCGAGCACATTGTCCGAGAACCGGCCTTCGATACTGGCCTCGATCATCACGAAGAGCGCCAGCGCCTTGGACGACAGCGCGATTTCGTGACTGCCATCCGCCCGGCGCGTCGTGCGAGCCGAAAGGCCCGACGGCTCGAGTTCGAGCTGCTTGTAGGTGCCGGTGACATGATGCCCCCTGCCCGACGATCCGTCGGATGCCGTGAAGAACCAGGCGAGCAGGCTGCCCTCGGGAATGCTGTCGGCGGGGATAGAGATCAGTGTGGAGGACGCATCCGGCCGGCAGGTGCCGCGTGCCGATGTCAGCGGCGTACGGCGGCCGTCCATCGACACCGTGAAGAATTCGGCCGTGACTTCGGTCAGCGTCACCCGGTCATTGACAATGGCGATGTCGATCGCCGAACCATCTCCCGACGGGATGGCGAAGATGTTGACCGGCTCGAAGAAGCGCCGCGCCTGGTAATGCATGGCCTTCCAGTTGCCGCCGTAATCGAGGCTCGCCCAGGAGGCCACCGGCCAGGTGTCGTTGAGCTGCCAGATGATGGTGCCCATGCAATGGGGCTTCAGCGAACGCCAGTATTCGACTGCGGTCTTGATCGCCAGTCCCTGCTGGATCTGGCTGAGATAGACGAAGTTCGGAAAATCCTTCGGGAAGCGGAAGTAGCGGAACATCGTGCCCGCAATCCGCTCGTTGCCGCCGACATTCTTCTGATGCACCTCCATGACGGGAGAGGCGATATTCTGGTCCTTCCTGTCCGAGAACCCATCGACAAGCAGGTTCGACGTATAGGACTGGAAGCCGAATTCCGAGCAGAAGCGGGGCTTCACTGTGCGGTAGTGATCGAAGGACTCGTTCTCGTGCCAGACCGACCAGAAATGCATGTCGCCGGATCCATCGGCATGCCAGGCATCGCCGAAATTGAGATAGCCGCAGGACGGGCTCGACGGCCACCAGAGGACGTCGGAATTGGCCTTCATCGCCGCCACCTCGATGGTGCGGTTGAGCCGGTCGTAGGAGACCAGATAGCGGTCGCGATCCTTCTTCGAGCACTCATACCAGCTGAGCGCCCCGACCAGTTCATTGTCGCCGCACCAGACGACGATCGAGGCGTGATGCGACAGGCGCCGGACCTGATAGTCCACCTCGATCGCGACATTGTCGAGATAATCAGGCAGCGAGGGATAGAGATTGCAGGCGAACATGAAATCCTGCCAGACCATCAGGCCGAGCCGGTCGCAGGCATCGTAGAACCAGTCCTGCTCATAGGTGCCGCCGCCCCAGATGCGGATCATGTTCATGTTGGCATCGACGGCGGATTTGAGCAGCGCCTCGGTCTTTTCGGGGCTCGTCCGGGAAAACAGCGCATCGGCCGGAATCCAGTTCGCACCCTTGCAGAAGATTTCGCGGCCGTTGACGCGGAAGGCGAAGCGGCTGCCCGCCTCGTCCTTGTCGGTCAGCAGTTCGACGGTGCGGATGCCAACTTGCCGCCGCGCATGGTCGCCGGGGATGGTGACATCGACGTTATAGAGAGCCTGTTCGCCGCTGCCGGCGGGCCACCAGAGCCGCGGCTGCTCGATCTCGAACCTTTGGTGTACGAGGGTCTCGCCGGCATTGACGTTGACATCGATCCGCACCTTCTCGCCGTCGAGATCGAAATCGACAGGCAGGACGCACGGATTGACTGCGAAGAAGGTCACGGCGACATCGAGTTCGACCGAACCGTTCGGGCGATGCATCTGCTTGACCATGACATGCTCAATGCGCGCGAGGTCGAGCTTGCGGAGTTTCACCGTGCCGTAGAGCCCCATCGGTGCGAGCGCGATATTCCAGTCCCAGCCGAAGTCGCAGGCCGGCTTGCGGAGCATGTTGCCATAGGGAATCGGGCAGTTCTTGCTCCAGGGAATCTCGAACGGCTGACGGTCATAGACTTCCTTGCCCGCTCGAACAGGCGAGTGAAGGATGACGTCGATCGTATTGTCGCCGGCCAGTAGGTATTTCGACACATCGGGCCGGTAGCGGCGGAAGCAATTGTCGCATTCCAGAACCATTTCGCCATTGACGCGGATCGTGGCGACCGTATCGATGAAATCGAGATCGAGATACCAGCTGCCGGCGAGATCGGCGATGTCGAGCTGGAAGGTGCGCGTCAGCTTCCAGTCCTGATGTGCGACCCATTGGACCTGGGCCTCGTTCTTGCCGAAATACGGGTCGGGGATCACGCCCAGCGCCTGCAGCGCCGAGTGCACATCGCCGGGTATGGTGATCGAAAGGTCCGGGGATTGACCTTCGGAAGTAAGTGACCAAACGCCACCGAGGTCGATTTGGGTGGTTTCAGGCATTTCAAATTCTCCGGGACAAGACGACGGGAAACGTCAGATCCGCAATTCTGTTTCCGCATCGAAGAGCGATGCGAGGCTTAGGTCGAGGGAAAGCTTGATCTGTGCACCGACGGCGTAGCGCCGCGCGCCGGCGATACGGACGGAAATCGTCTGGCCGGCGAATTTCAGCCAGAGCAGGTTGTCGGCGCCCATCGGCTCCTCGATATCGACGACGGCATCGAAGGTCTTGGTGGCCGAGGGTTCGTCGACGGCGACATGCTCAGGCCGGACACCGAGCACGACCTTGCGGCCCGGCTCGACGGGGCCATCCGCCTTGTAACCGTTGAGCGGGATCTTCACGCCATTGGCATTGACCACGAGACCGCCCTCACCCGCTTCCAGTTCGCCCTTGAGGAAATTCATCGACGGCGAGCCGATGAAACCGGCGACGAACAGGCTCTTCGGCTTGTTGTAGATCGTCGAGGGATCGGCAAGCTGCTGGATGACGCCGCTCTTCATGATCGCGATACGGTCGGCGAGCGTCAGCGCCTCGATCTGATCGTGGGTGACATAGATCATGGTGTTTTCGAGTGACTGGTGCAGGCGCTTGATTTCAACGCGCAGTTCCGCGCGCAGCTTGGCGTCGAGGTTCGAGAGCGGCTCGTCGAACAGGAAGACATCGACGTCGCGCACCAGTGCACGGCCGATCGCGACGCGCTGGCGCTGGCCGCCCGAGAGTTCCGACGGCTTGCGCTTGAGCAGCGGCCCGATCTGTAGGATGTCGGAGGCACGCTTGACGCGCTTTTCGATCTCCGGCTTCGGCATCTTGGCGACCTGCAGGCCGAAGGAGAGATTCTTCTCCACCGTCATCTGCGGATAAAGCGCGTAGGACTGGAACACCATGCCGATGCCGCGGTCCTTGGGCTCTTCCCAGGTAACGTTCTTGCCCTTGATGAAGATCTGGCCCTCGGTCGGCTCAAGCAGGCCGGCGATGCAATTGAGCAGCGTCGATTTCCCGCAGCCGGACGAGCCGAGCAACACCAGGAACTCGCCATCCTGAATGTCGAGATTGAGGGTTTCCAGCACTTTGACGGCGCCGAAGCTCAGGGACAGGTCCTTGATCGATACTGAAGTTCCCATAGTTTAACCCTTCACTGCGCCGGCGGCGATGCCGCGGACGAAGAGACGCCCCGACACGAAATAGACGATGAGCGGCACCGCGCCTGTGAGCAGCGTTGCGGCCATGTTGACATTGTATTCCTTCACGCCCTGCACCGAATTGACGATGTTGTTGAGCTGCACCGTCATCGGGTAATATTCCGGACGGGTGAAGACGACACCGAACAGGAAGTCGTTCCAGATGCCGGTGATCTGCAGGATCATCGCGACCACGAAGATCGGCAGCGACATCGGCAGCATGATGCGGAAATAGATCTGCCAGAATCCGGCGCCATCGATGCGCGCCGCCTTGAACAACTCCTCGGGCAACGAGGTGAAGTAATTGCGGAACAGGAGCGTCAGGATCGGCATGCCGAAGATCGAATGGACCAGGATCAGGCCGGTCAGCGTGCCGTAGATGCCCATTTCCCTGAGCACGATGACGATCGGATAGATCATCACCTGGTAGGGAATGAAGGCGCCGACGATCAGGATCGTGAAGAAGATGTCCGCGCCCTTGAACTTCCAGTTCGCCAGCGCATAGCCATTGACCGAGGCGATCAGGATCGAGATCAGCGTCGATGGCACGGTGATGCGGACGGAGTTCCAGAAGCCGCGCGACAGGCCATCGCAGTTCAGCCCGGTGCAGGCCTGCGACCAGGCCTTGACCCAGGGTTCGAAGGTGATTTCCATCGGCGGAGCGAAGATATTGCCAAGGCGGATTTCCGGCATGCCCTTCAGCGACGTCATGACCATGACGTAGAGCGGCAGCAGATAGTAGAGCGCCGCGAAGATCAGCGTGCCGTAGAGCATGATGTTACGGCCGGAAAAGGTACGGCGGGGCTTGGGGCCACGCGGACCGCTGAATTCGGAAATCGCCGACGGCAGGTTGTTGTCGGATACGAGAGCGATGGTATCAGGCACGCTTGCGTCCTCCGAATTCCAGGTAAGCCCATGGCACGATGATGATGGCGACGGTGAGGAGCATCATGGTCGAGGCCGCGAAGCCTTGGCCAAGATTCTGCGCCTGGAACATGTAGTCGTAGACATATTTCGCCGGCACTTCCGACGCGATGCCTGGACCACCCGATGTCTGGGCGACGACGAGGTCGTAGACGCGCACGATGCCGCTGGCGATGATGACGAGCGTGGTGATGAAGACAGGCCGCATCATCGGGATGACGATGAAGAGATAGGTCTTCCACATCGGGATGCCATCGATCCGCGACGCCTTCCAGATATCCTCGTCGATACCGCGCAAGCCGGCGAGCAACAGGCACATTACGAGCCCTGTGCCCTGCCAGAGTGCTGCGATGAGGATACCGTAGATGACGATGTCGGCGGTGTAGAGCGGATCGAAGTCGAAACTGGTCCAGCCAGCCGCACGGATTACGGACTGGATGCCGTATTCCGGGTTCAGCACCCATTGCCAGACAAGGCCGGTGACGATGAAGGACAGTGCGAAAGGATAGAGGTAGATGGTGCGAAACGTGTTCTCGAAGCGGATCTTCTGATCCATCAGCGCCGCGAGAACGAAGCCGATCACCAGGCTGAAGATCAGCATCAGGATACCGTAGATCGCCAGATTCTGGATCGATATGACCCAGCGCGGGGCATCCCAGAGCCGGTCGTACTGATCGAGACCAACGAATTTCAGGCGCGGCAAGAGCTTCGAATTGGTGAAGGAATAGGTGATCGTCCAGACCGTGCCACCGAGGAAAATCACCACCGCGGTGAGGATCATCGGGATCGAGGCAATCTTCGCATTGAGATTGCGGAAAAGCTTGTTCGGCCTGCCGGCATGGGTCTTTTGGCCCGTCATGGGTCAGTCTCCTCATTCACGATCGAAAGCCATCGCCCTGCCCCATGGGACAGACACGCGTCCGGCATAACCTTCGCCTTCAGCCCCGTCATAGGGGCGCGGAAAAACCGGCCGGCGGCATCTGCCGCCGGCCGGGATCGGGGATGATCTTAGTCAGCCGAGCCGATGATCTCGGCGAAGCGCTTCTGCGCGTCTTCGGGAGTCATCGACGGGTTGGCGAAGAATTCGGAGAACAGGTCTTCCTTCTGCTTCTGGCTGTCCGGCGAAAGCAGCTGGTCGGTGCCTTCGATCACATTGCCCTTGGCAAGGATTTCGAGACCCTTCTTCATGCAATCGTTGGCGGCGGCCAGATCGACGTCGCCGCGAACCGGCAGCGAGCCCTTCTTGAGGTTGAACGCAACCTGGGTGACCGGGTTCAGCAGCGTCGAAGCCAGCACGTCCTGCGCCTTGGACTTTTCTTCGTCCTTGAGCAGCGGGAAGTAGAAGGCATCACCACCGGTGGAGATGATTTCGTTCACACCCAGCCCGGGTAGGCAGGTATAGTCCTTGCCGGCGACCTGGTTTGCGACCTGGAATTCACCCTGCGCCCAGTCGCCCATGATCTGGCCGGCAGCCTTGCCGGTGATCACGAGGTTGGTGGCCTGGTTCCAATCCTGCACATTGGTGCCCTTGGACATGCGGCGTGCGTCGTCGGCAGCCTTGAAGACCTTGGCAATATCAGGTCCGGCAGCGACCGTCTCGTCCTTGTCCTTGAACACCTTGTAGAAGGTATCCTTGCCGGCGATGGCGACCATCAGCACGTCGAACGCGCCTGCGGCCTGCCAAGGCTGGCCACCAACCGCGAGCGGAATGATGCCTTTGGCTTCGAGCGCAGGCGCCGCGGCCACGAATTCATCCCAGTTCTTCGGCACGGCGACACCAGCATCGGCGAATGCCTTGTTGGACAGCCACAGCCACTGCCAGGAGTGGATGTTGACCGGCGCGCAATAGATCTTGCCGTCGATCGTGCAGCTGTCGAGCAGGCTTGCGGGGCGGATGAGTTCCTTCCACTTTTCCTTCTCGGCAATTGCGGTCAGGTCCTTCATCAGGCCGGCCTGCGCCAGTTCCTCGGCCTGGCGGCCATGGTTGAACTGGGTTGCCCCCATCGGATCGCCGCCGGTGATGCGGCTGATCATGATCGGACGGGCAGTGCCGCCCGAACCGGCGATAGCGCCGTCGATCCATTTGTTGCCGGTGGCATCGAATGCCTTGGCGAGTTCGGCCACGGCCGCGGCTTCGCCACCAGATGTCCACCAATGCGTGACTTCGAGATCGGTCGCGTTCGCGATGCCGCCCCCCAGCGCCACGGAAGCCGCGAGCGCTGCTGCAAAATAACGAGCCTTCATGAGTTCTCCTCCCTCACTGAAACGTTGCCGGAAAAACTTATGCGAATTGCCGGATGTCCGCAACAGGCACGATGAAGTTTTCCGTCGATTTAATGAAATGCAATTTATAATTGTAATAAAACGGTCGAAAATTCTCTAAATCGTTTTAAATGACGTATTTTATGCACAGCGCACAATAGCCCCTATCTTGATGAAATATAATCATAATTTGCCATTTTCATTTAATTCAAAGGTCGAATTAATGTTCGCAGGCGCAAAATTTTTTCAGGTCGCGATTTTTTGCACCGCAAGATAGAAATCTGAAACAGAGCGAAAATATCGCTCGACATTTCACCTGTAACGTTACAGATTTTTACGATCCCTGAGGAGGAGATGGTGTTTTTGGCGGATTTGAGCCATAGACAGCACGCATACGGGAATGGACGGAATGAGAAGCATGGTTCAGTCCGGCCAGGGGCCGGCGCCGGGAGAGCGGCCGACTCTCAAGACGATCGCCTTCATGACGGGCCTCGGGGTCACCACTGTGTCGCGTGCGTTGAAGGACGCCCCCGATATCAGCCAGGAAACCAAGGAACGCGTGCGGCTAGTCGCCACCCAGATCGGCTATCATCCGAACCGCGCTGGCGTGCGGCTGCGCACCGGCAAGACCAATGTCATCAGCCTGATCCTGAACATCGACGAAGAATTGATGGGCCTGACCTCCCATATCGTCTACGGCATTTCGGAAGTTCTCGCCTCGACAAACTACCACCTTGTCGTCACCCCGTACAGGAGCGACCGCGACCCGATGGCGCCGGTGCGCTACATCGTCGAGACCGGTTCGGCGGACGGCGTCATCCTGTCCTCGATAGAGCCAGAGGACCCGCGCGTAAAACTGCTGCTCGAGCGCAACCTGCCCTTCGCCACCCATGGCAGGACCGAGCTTGGCGTGCCTCATCCCTATCACGACTTCGACAATGAGGCCTATGCCTATGACGCGGTGCGCAAACTGGCCGAACGCGGGCGACGCCGGCTTGCCATCCTCGAACCCTCGCCTCGCTTCACTTTCTTTCACCACATGCGCGCCGGCTATCTTGCGGGCCTGAGGGATTTTGGCTGCGAGCGCGTGCCGCTCCGCGATGCGAACATCCACGATCCGCTTCAGGTCGTCTATCGGGCAACCATGAACCTGCTCAGGGATAATCCGGAGACGGACGGCATCATTTCAGGATCGAGCGCGGGCGCGGTGGCGATTTCCTCGGCGCTTGCCGCGGCCGGCCGGCAGGTCGGACGCGATATCGACATGGTCTCCAAGCAGCCCGCCGACCTGCTGCGCTTCGTCCGGCCGGAAGTGATCACCGTCAACGAGGACATCCGCCTCGCCGGCCGCGAACTCGCCAAGGCCGTCCTCGGCCGCATCGAAGGCGTCGCGCCGGAACAGTTGCAGAGCATCTGCATGCCTGACGGACGGCTGATGTTTCCGCACTAGGCTGCGGTCACCTCACCAGTCGGGATCCCGGCCTTCGAGGTCATCGTCCGGGACGATCCGCGGTTGCCGGCGAAGACTGGTATAGGGGTCCACGTAGGCCATCCTTAGTGCATCGCCCATCAAAAGGGGCATCGCGTTGATCGATGCGCCGATCGCAAGCCATGGAAGGCTCAGCCGTGGCAGTTTGAGGTGTCGGATGGTCCTCGGGGCGGTGGTGGAGATGTCGGTCATGATATCCTCCTGTGACCGTGAGAATGACACCGCTTGCGACGCAGGTCCTTGGCTCGGACCTGAAGAGTCCTGAACAGAACTGAAGTTCGCCTTGAGGATCATCTTGAGTTATCTTGCCCGCGAGGAACGGGGTCTCGGCCAATGGACCTGGAATTTGGCAACTATCGTTTGAAACGCGCCGAACGGCTGCTGCTGGGACCGCAAGGCCCGGTGGAGCTTTCGGCGCGTTCCTTCGACATCCTCGCCATGTTGCTCGAGAAGCCTGACGAGGTGATCGGCAAGAGCGAACTTTTCGATGTGGTCTGGCCCGGCCTGGTGGTGGAGGAGAATACGCTGCAGGTTCACGTTTCTGCGCTGCGCAAGCTGCTGCCTGCCGAGATGATCGTAACCGTGCATGGTCGCGGCTACAAATATGCCGGTCCCAGACCATTGACGGCTGCAGCAGAGGCTGCGGCGCCCTCCAGACCGTCCATCGCCATACTCCCTTTCGACAATATGAGCGGCGACCCCGAGCAGGACTATTTCAGCGACGGTATTACCGAAGGCATCATCACCGAGCTTGGCAAATTCAAGGAATTCCTGGTCATCGCGCGGAACTCTTCCTTCAAGTTTCGCAAGGCCAATGACCTGGCCGAGGTAGCAAGGAACCTTGGCGTCCAGTACGTCGTCGAAGGCAGCGTGCGGAAGATCGGCAACCGGGTGCGGATCAGCGTGCAACTCACCGATGCCTCCTCGATGGCGCATATCTGGGGCGAGCACTACGACCGGGAACTCGACGACATTTTCGCGATCCAGGACGAAATCACCCACATGACTGCGACCCGCCTCGCCCGGCAGGCCAGAACCGCATTCGTCTCACGCGCTCGAGGCCGGCCGACGAGCAACATGACAGCCTACGAGCTTTACCTACGGGCCCTGCAGCTTGCACCTGTTTATGACACATCGCACGAAGCAGAGCCCTTCTTGCGCCAAGCCATAAAGCTCGATCCGGAGTTCGCTGCGGCCCACGCCATGCTCAGCGTTGTGCAGTCAATCAAGTTCTTCTGGGTCTTCTACAATCCCGGACTTTTCCAGCCAGCGCTGGAGATCGCAAGAACAGCATTGCAGCTCGATCCCGACGAGGCGTACGGGCATCTCGCGACGGGCCTTGCACTTTTGTACTTACGCCAATTCAGGCAATCCGAGCTCAGTCTCGACCGGGCCCTCTCGCTCAATCCAAACGACCCGTTCATACTCACCGTCCACGCTCTTCTGCTCAATTTCACGAACAGACCGGATGAAGCGCTCGAAGAAATAACCGAGGCTCAGCGCCGCGATCCATACGCCGTGGGTTGGTATGAGGATTTTTGCGGCATCATATTGACGACGGCTGGACGATATCGCGAGGCAATAGCCTCCTATGGGAAAATGGCGACTGTACCATCGTGGTCGCTCGCTCGTCTTGTCGTCTGCCATGCGGAACTGGGCGAAATCGAACCCGCGCGGGACGCGCTGGCCAAACTCAAGGCACTCTGGCCCGAACGAAGCGTGGACGAGATCGTCGTGTCTGAAGTCGATTACTATGAGGATCCCGATGTGTGCAGCCGCTATCGCGCGATCCTGCGGCGCATTGACGGGCTGGAATAGGCTTCGCCCGGACCGTGGGCGTGACGAGCCCCAGAATGAAAAGAGCGGGCGATATGCCCGCTCTGTGAGCTCTCGGCCATGATTGAGCTTACGCGAAATCCGCCAGCCCGCTGCCCCACGGGCCGTGATGCTTCTCCACGCCATCGACGCGGTCGAAACCATGCGCGCCAAAGAAGTCGCGCTGGGCCTGGATCAGGTTCGCCGTGCCGCGTCCCCGGCGATAGCTGTCGAAATAGCCGAGTGCCGAGGCAAGTGCCGGCACCGCGAGCCCGTTGAGTGCCGCCGTCGAGACGACACGGCGGAGCGCACCGTCTGTCTCCTTCACCAGCGCCGCGAACGCCGGCGTGATGACGAGGTTGTCGGCATCCGGCATGGCGCGGAAGGCCGAGGTGATGTCGTCGAGGAACTGCGAGCGGATAATGCAGCCGGCGCGCCAGATCTGCGCAATCGTGGGCATCGGCAGCGACCAGCCGAATTCCTTGGAAGCCTCGCTCATCACGGCGAAGCCCTGCGCATACGCGCCGATCTTGCCGGCCAGCAGTGCCAGTTCGAGATCGGCGATCAGCTGGTTGCGGTCGATGGATTTGATCTGCTCGGCACTCGGCAGGCCAAGAACCGTCTCGGCATGCTCGCGCTGCTTCTTGAACGACGACAGGCTGCGGGCGGCGACAGCGGCTTCGATGCCGGTGGCCGGCACGCCCATGTTCTGCGCCTCGATCGCCGACCACTTGCCGGTGCCCTTCTGGCCCGCCTTGTCGACGATCATGTCGACCATCGGCTTGCCAGTGATCGGATCGTTCTTGCTGAGCACAAGTTCCGAGATCTCGATGAGATAGGATTCGAGCCGGCCCTTGTTCCACTTGCCGAAAATATCGGAGCATTCCTTGGCGGAGAGGCCGAGGCCGTCTCGCAGGATGCCGTAAATCTCGGCGATCATCTGCATGTCGGCATATTCGATGCCATTGTGGATGGTCTTGACGAAATGGCCCGCGCCGTTCTCGCCGAGCCAGGCGCAGCAATCCTCGCCCTTGAACTTGGCCGAGATCGAGGTCAGCACCTTTTCGACGCGCTTGTAGCTTTCCTCGGTGCCGCCGACCATGATCGAAGGACCGTGGCGCGCGCCCTCCTCGCCGCCGGAAACGCCCATGCCGATGAAGGTCAGGCCGGAATCCTTGAGGCTGTCGAAGCGGCGGATCGTATCGCGGAAATTCGCGTTGCCTGCGTCGATGATGATGTCACCGGCGGACAAATCCTTTTTGAGGCCCTCCATCACCTGATCGACCGGCGCGCCGGCCTGTACCATGATGATGACGGGACGCGGCGGACGAATCGAGGCTACGAATTCCTCCATCGTCTTGCAGGGAATGATGCGGTCGCGCAGGTCGCCGGCCTCGGCGTAGAATGTGTCGGTCTTGTCGGGGCTGCGGTTGAATACCGCGATGCGATTGCCCTTCTCTGCGATGTTGAGCGCGAGGTTCGAGCCCATCACGGCAAGCCCGATCAAACCGATTTCCGCCTGTTCCACGCGTCATCTCCCTAATCATTCAAGTTGCTGATTTTGGCCGGACTATAGGCGCGGCACGCGTGCCGAGGCAAGGCGTCATCGGGGATGTCGAAGGAGAAAATCAACGAATGACTGGATCGCTTTCTCCGCTTCTGGCGACACACGCTGGGATCGTTCGCGATAGAGGTGGCGTGCAACGAGACCTGAACCTATCTCCGCCGCTGACGTTGACTGGCAGCATTCATCGATAGATTGGGATCGCAGCCAGGGAGATCGATATGTCCACCATGCAAGCCCGCATCATCCACATCACCATTGACCGCGACTGGCACGACGTCGCGAAATACGTGCTCAATCCGGAGAATATGCCGCATTGGGCGGCAGGCCTTGGCGCGGGTCTGGACAAGCGCGGCGATCATTGGGTCGCCGATGGCGGGCCGCTGGGTGAAGTCCAGGTTCGCTTCGCGCCGGACAATGACTTGGGGGTCGCCGATCACGAAGTCACGCTGCCCGACGGCAAGAAGTTCCACAACGCGCTCCGCGTCGTACCGAACGGCGACGGCGCCGAAGTGATGTTCACCCTGCTACGGGCGCCCGGCATGTCGGATGCCGATTTCGAAAGTGACGCGGATCACATCGACAAAGATCTCAAGACGCTGAAATCGCTGATCGAAAAGGCGGCGTGAGACTCAGCCGAAGATGGACCACCCGGTGCGTCTGGCGAGGCTCTCCAGCGCCTTGGTCCCCGTCGCGGAATTGCCGTTAGCATTCAACCCCGGCGACCAGACGGCGATCGCAGCCTTGCCCGGCGCGATCGCCAGGATGCCGCCGCCCACGCCGCTCTTGCCCGGCAGGCCCACCCGGAAGGCGAAATCACCCGAGGCATCATAGTGCCCGCAGGTCAGCATCAGCGCATTGATGCGGCGCGCCCGCTCCCATGAGACGACGCTGCGCCCACCCTGCGTCAGCAGCCCGCGATTGGCGAGAAACAGCCCGGCTCTCGCGAGTTGCACGCAGTTCATCGACAGCGCACATTGGTGAAAATAGACGCCAAGCGTCTTCTCGACCGGATTATGGATATTGGAGAACGCGTGCATGTAATTGGCGAGCGCCGCATTGCGGAATCCGGTCTGCTGCTCGGATCGCGCCACTTCCGCATCGATGATGATCGAATCGTCGTCGGTCAGATAGCGCATGAAGCTCAATATCTCGCCCAGCGTCTCGCGCGGCTGGTGGCCGGAAAGCAGCGTATCGGCAACCACGATGGCGCCGGCATTGATGAAGGGATTGCGCGGTATGCCGTGCTCCTGCTCGAGCTGGACGATGGAATTGAACGGCGTGCCCGAGGGTTCGCGGCCCACCCGTTTCCACAGACCCTCGCCCACCCGGCCGAGCGCCAGGGTCAGCGTGAAGACTTTCGAGATGCTCTGGATCGAAAAGGCTTCCTCGGCGTCGCCCGTCACATGGATGTCACCATCCACCGTCACGACGGCCATGCCGAATTTCTTCGGATCGATCTTGGCGAGTGCGGGAATATAATTGGCGACCTTGCCCTCGCCGATATGGTCGGCGACATCGGCAAGCACATCCTTGAGAACGTCTTCCAGCTGCATTCCTGTTCCCCTGCCGGTCAGGCCTCCCCTTTACGGGTTAGCCTATTCCACGCAAGAGAAAAAGTGGCATTCGCCCTCAGCGAGTGATGATGACCTTGGTATTCCTCAGGCCATACTTTTGCGCAAGGCTGAAGAAGACCGCGGCATTGTTCGGATGCAGCCGGATGCAGCCATGCGAGGCCGGGCGGCCCAGACGCTTGAGGTCAAAGGTCGCATGCACGGCGTAGCCGCCCTTGAAGAAGATGGCATAGGGCATCGGCGCATTGTCGTATTTGCGCGAGCGGTGATGGCGCGACGCCCAATAGGCGCGATAGCTGCCGGTGGGCGTGACATAGCCGCGGCGCGCCGTGGAAATCTTCCACTTGTGCCTGACGAAGCCACCATCAGTCACGGTCATCGTCTGCGAAGAAAGCGAAATGCGGGCAGTAATGGTTCCAGCCTGTGCGCCGGAGAGAAAGCCGAATGCAAGCAAGGTCAAAACGACCGCAAGAAATCTATGCATGATGATCTTCCCTAATAGCTGTTTGCTCACAACAAACTCCGCCCCGAGAAGGCCTATTCTAGACACTTTTGTGCCACAATGGATTAAAGGGACTGGTTAACGGCGGGATAACGATCCGATAAGGTTAACTTAGAAACAGGCAACCGCCTGCAAGCACGGTTCCGCTCAAGCAGAATAGAGAGCGATCTCAAAGCACTAGAATGAAAAACAACGCCGTCATGGGCACGAGCACGGTAAATATGCTGCACGCCGCCCAGAAGACCTCGATCGCCGAATCTATGTCTGTCGGACCGATATTCTTGCGCCCGGCCGAGTTTTGCATCGGCTCCATCACCTCTTCGCCGGCATAGGTCCGGGGACCTGCGAGTGCGATGTCGAGCGAACCGGCCATTGCCGATTCCGGCCAGCCGGAATTAGGTGAGCGATGCAGGCCATGATCCCGCAAGGCCACGCTGATCGACTGCCGCGCTGACGGCTTGCCACGCCGGAACCACGTGCCGAGCGCGATCAACACGGCCGAAAGCCGGGCAGCCGGCCAATTGGCGATATCATCGAGCTTCGCCGATGCCCAGCCAAACTGCCGGTAGCGCGGCGTCATGTGGCCGATCATGGAATCGGCGGTATTCAGCATCTTGTAGGCAAAGAGGCCCGGCAGGCCGAACACGGCGTAGAACAGCGCAGGCGCCACGACGCCGTCGGAAAAGTTCTCGGCCAGGGTCTCTATCGCCGCCCGGCAAACGCCTGCACGATCCAGCGTATTGGGGTCGCGCCCGACCACCATGGAGACAGCCCTGCGCCCGCCGACAATGCCCTCCTTGCGCAACGCTTGCGCCACGGCACCGACATGGTCGACAAGGCTCTTCTGCGCCAGCAGCACGGCGACGACGATGATCTCGGCGACGACGCCGAAGAAGCTGGCATAGACGAACAACCGCGACATCAGCACGCCGGCCATCACGCTCGCGATCAGCAATGCCAGGATCGCCATGATGCCGTAGGCGCGCCGGTCGCGTTCGCTTAGGCCCCTATGATTGAACTGCCGCTCGCAGAAGCCCACGGCCCTGCCGAACAGGACGACGGGATGGGGAATGCGCGACCACGCACTTTCCGGATCACCCACCGCCCGATCCACGAGCAGGGCAAGAAACAGCACATAAAGTGTGTACATTCAATCTCTTATGGAGGCCAGCGCTTGCGCGAGCCGCCGATCCCCCTGTTCATCCGGCGCCAGTCCGATCCTAAGCCAGTCCCCGGCATAATCGAACTTCCGCACCAATATATGCAAGCGCGCCAGATGTTCAAATAGGTCTTGCGCGCGATTGTGGCGGACAAGCGCAAAGAGTTCCGTGCCGCCGACGGTTTCCAACTCTGCCGCATGAAGCACGGAGGCGAGCGCCGCCTGCCGTGCCTGGATATCCGAGAGGATCCTCTTCCGGTCGCCCCGCATCAGCTCATTTGCGAGATAGAGCGCCGGGCCGGACACCGCCCAAGGGCCGAGTTCGGCTTCGATGGTTTCCAGTGCCTCGGGAACCGCGAACACGAAGCCGAGCCGCAATCCGGCAAGCCCGAAGAACTTGCCGAACGACCGACTGACCGTGACGCCCCCCGTTTCCCCGGCGAGAGCAGCCAGCGACAATTCCGGCCGCGCATCGCCAAACGCCTCGTCGATATGCAGATGGCCGCCCTGCTTGCGCATCCGGGCCGCCAACCCGGTCAGTTCCCGCCGCAGGAACGTGCCGCCGGTGGGATTGTTGGGATTGACGATGACCAGAGCGCCATGATCGCCGGTCAATTCATCCAGCGAGCCGATTGCATCGACAGTCATACCGGCCCGGCGGAAGCAATGGGCATATTCGCCATAGGTCGGCGAGAGGATCGCGACGGGGCGATCAGCGGGTATGAGCTTGGGCAGGATCTGGATGAAAGACTGGGTGCCCGGGACTGGGAGAGGGAGGTTTCCAGAAACGTGGTTTTGCTCGGCATCACCCCCCTCTGCCCTGCCGGGCATCTCCCCCTCAAGGGGGGAGATTAGCAAGGGCGCCCCCGACGCGCCGATCCAGCCGAGGTCTGCGATATTTTCGACATTTGCTTCGGAGTGGTGTGCTTGCGTCTGGTCGATCTCCCCCCTTGAGGGGGAGATGTCCGGCAGGACAGAGGGGGGTGAGCCAGCAGCTGAAAGATACCAATCCCGCGCCGCCTCCCGCGCCGCCCGCTCCAGCGCCTTGTCCGGCAACCTGTTCCAAACCGCCTCCGGAATCTCCGGCAGCGCCACCATGTTGGGGTTGATCCCGGTCGAAAGATCCAGCCAGTCCTTCGGCTCGCCGCCATAACGCGCGCAAGCAGCGGTCAGACCGCCGCCATGGGTGATGCCAGCC
This sequence comes from Rhizobium sp. TH2, assembly GCF_024707525.1. Taxonomy (NCBI): domain Bacteria; kingdom Pseudomonadati; phylum Pseudomonadota; class Alphaproteobacteria; order Hyphomicrobiales; family Rhizobiaceae; genus Rhizobium; species Rhizobium sp. TH2. The sequence goes on from NZ_CP062231.1 coordinate 2,771,077, forward strand.
ATCAGGCGCCCGCCCCGGCGAGGTCGATCAGGTGCATGTAGGAACCCGACACATTTCCCCGCACCAGCCCCGCCAGTCCGACCGGTTCACCGGCGGCATCCACGGCATCGAAGAGCCGTTCGGCCTGACCTTCATGCACGACGGTGGAATAATGGAACTCGTGCGCCGAGAGCCGCGTACCCGCATAGGGTCCGGCGAGCGCCGTGACCTTGCGGTAGCCGAGATGCCGCTTGCGCGTGGCAAAGCTGGTGGTCAGCGGCAACAGCCCCAGCATCGGCCATTCCGTGCCTGACGCATCGACAAGCGCCTCACCCAGAGTCATGTAGCCGCCGCACTCACCATAGATCACCGCACCGGAGGCCGCGCGATCCAGCATCGATGCACGGAAAGTCTCCGCGGCACTCAGCCGGCCGGCATGCAGTTCCGGATAGCCGCCCGGCAGGAACACCGCATCAGCCGTTGCATCCGGACCTTCGTTGGCTAGAGGCGAGAAAAACGAGATCTCGGCACCCTCGGCCCGCCAGCCATCCAGGAGATGTGGATAGATGAAAGCAAAGGCTTGGTCGCGCGCGATCGCCACGTGGCGTCCTAGCGCCGGAACCGTGCAATCCGGCTTTTGCCCGGAGACTGCTTCGCGCGCAGCAAGCGCCGCCAGCGCATCGACGTCGCAAGTCGAGGTAACAACATCAGCTGCGTGGTTCATGAAGGCCTCGATGCCCTCGATCTCCTGCGCCAACACGAGCCCAAGATGCCGCTCGGGCAGGCCGAGCAGCTTGTCCTGGTAGATCACCCCGAGGATCGGCACGGCAAGACCAGCCAGCCCGGCACGCAGCATGGATTCGTGGCGCGCGCTGCCAACCTTGTTGAGGATGATCCCTGATATATGCAGGTCCGCATCATGCGAGATGAACCCGCGCACCATCGCACCCACCGAATGGGAAAGCCGGGCGCAATCAACCACCAGCACCACCGAGAGATCCAGCAGCTTGGCGAGGCTTGCCGGCGAGCCGGTATGATCGGCGGCGCCATCATAGAGACCCATCATCGCCTCGATGACAAGCGGCCCTTCGCCCGACGCCTGAAAACCCAGCAGCTCGGGCCGCATCGCCCAGGGATCATAGTTGAGGCAGGTCGCACCGCAGGCAATGGCGTGGAATGCCGGATCGATATAATCGGGCCCGGCCTTGCCCGGCGTCACGCCGATGCCCCGACGGCTCAATGCCCTGAGCAGCCCGAGCGTCACAGTCGTCTTGCCGGAACCGGAGGACGGAGCGGCGATCAGCAAGCCGTTCATGCCGGATCCCTGAGGCTCTCGGTGCCCATCGGGTCGCTCACCAATTGCTTGCCGCCGAGGGCGCCGAGCCAGTCGAGCCCATCACGCAAGCGCACCACCTCGCCGACGACGACGATTGCCGGCGGTTCGAGCTTGGCTGCCTCACAATCGGCGACCGCCGTTCCAAGCGTGCTTTCGAGCACAGTCTGCTTCGGCGTCGATGCATTGCAGACGAAGGCCACGGGCTCCTGCGGTGACCGTCCTGCCTCGATGAGATGCCGCGTGATCTCGCCGATATGCTTCATCGCCATATACATGACGATCACTGGCGAGCCCTTGGCGATCGATGGCCAGTCGATGCGGTCGGGCACGAGGCCCGAGGAATCATGCCCTGTCAGGAAGGTCACCACATGGGTGATCGCACGGTGGGTCACCGGAATGCCAGCATAGGAGAGTCCGCCAATGCCCGCGGTGACACCCGGCACGATGCGGAAGGCGATGCCGTGATTAACCAGCATCAGCGCTTCTTCGCCGCCACGCCCGAAGACGAATGGATCGCCGCCCTTGAGCCTGAGCACCCGCTTGCCCGCGCGCGCAAGCTCCACCAGCCTGAGAGAAATATCACGCTGCTTCGGCGACGGTTTGCCACCGCGCTTTCCCGCATATTCGAGCACGGCGCCCGGCCGCGCCAGCCTGAGGCAGCCTTCATCGACCAGCGCGTCATAGACCACATGATCCGCCTCGCGCAGCGCCTTGACGGCGAGCAGCGTCAGCAGCCCGGGATCACCCGGTCCGGCGCCGGTGAGCCACACAGTACCGGGCTCGAAGGCCGGCAGATCGGAAAAAAGCACGTCGTCCATCGTCATTTCCTATGCCGCGACAGGCATAAACGCAATCCGCCAATTCTTGCCGACGCTACGATGGACGGCAGGACGGCATGCGTCTGGAAACGTCAACGGTTTTGCTTCGTGCGCGACGCAATCGGAATCTGCGCATCAGTTCTCGCCGGTAAACCTTTGAATGGATTCGAAAAGCTCATCGTCGATATCACGAGCCTGATGAAACACCCTGATGATCGCAATTCCACCGTCCCATTCCATGTAGAAGATCACATGGCTCTGATAGAGCCGGCTGCGGATACCATCGCCGAGTTCCTGCCGAAGGCGTCCGAGGAGAGGCTTGGCTCCTGCCACGAGAAAGCTCGCATAAAAGCCTTCGATATATCGGTCCGCCTGGGCTTCACCCCACTCGCCGAGCGAATAGTCATAGATATCAACCAGATCCTCTTCAGCATCCAGCGAAAGGATATAGTTCACGCGCGCACCCTGCGCGCCATCGCCTTGGCCTTGATGTCCGCAGGCGTAGCGGTACTGATGCGACCATTCCGGATCGATTCGATGCCGCTCTCAATGTCCCGGCGAAGTGCCTCGAGCTTAAGGAAATGCTCCTGCTGACGGCGCAGCGCGTCGCGCACCACTTCACTGGCATTGTTGAAGTTGCCTGACGCGACCTGCTCGGAGACGTATTCTTCCCAGCTCTTTCCCAGCGAAACGTTCATGCCAGCCTCCAGAAGTTCTGAAGGCCAGCATAACAATAGATAGCAACTATTTCCACACCGATCCGTTCACTGCCGGACCAGCGTCTCCTCGACGAGCTTCATTGCGCCTGCTGCATCGACATCCGTGCAGACCAGTTGGCTTGGCAGGCCATCCCACTCGCTCTTGCCGAACGTCATGCCCTCAGGCTTCTGGACAGTCATGCCCTCGCCGATGCCCGTGGTCAGCACGCGCACCACGCCGGAGCGGGTGGTGAACAGTTCGCGAGCAACAAGGTAGACGCAGGCGCAGGTGTCGTGCACCACCATGCTGTCGCGCACCTGGCCCTTGTAGAAATCGATGTAGAATTGCGACAGCCGGTCGAGCAATTCGACGTCCTTGCCGCCTTTGCGCGCAAGCTCGGCCATGGTCTGGCGCGTCATCGTCGTCTTGAGCGTCACATCGAGGCCGACGACCACCACCTTCCAGGGCGCGATCATCACGGCATCGGCGGCTTCCGGGTCGCCATGGATGTTGGCCTCGGCGGCGGGCGTCACATTGCCCGGCACGTCGATCGCGCCGCCCATGATGATGACTTCCTTGACGAGGCCCGTGATCTCGGGCGCGGCCTTCAGCGCATTGGCGAGGTTGGTCATCCGGCCGACGGCGACGAGCACGATCTCGCCCGGGTTGGCCTTGATCGAGTCGATGATGAACTGGTGGGCCGAGCGCGGATCGAGCGGCACATCGACGACATCGGGGACGCCGATATTGCCGAGCCCGTCATCGCCGTGGATATAGGCCGGGAACGGATGCGTCGCCCTGCCTGGTTCATACTGTTCGGCGGCACCCTTGGCTATCGGCGCCGAAATACCCCATTGCTGCTTGAGATATTGCGCATTGCGCGTCGTCGTCTCGATCGAGGCATTGCCGAAGGCGGTGGTGATGCCGATCAGGTCGATCTCGGGATGGCGCGCGAGAAAGAGCAGGGCCATGGCGTCATCGACGCCGGGATCGGTGTCAAAAATCACTTTATGCATATGAGAGCCCGTCCAATTTTTCTTGTTGTTTGAGATGCGCAGAGCTTTCGCAAAGCCCGCGCCAAATTTCCAGTCATTTTTAATGAATGGTCACGTGCTACGAGCCGCTTCGGCCACCGCGATCGTCACGCCACCCGACTTGGTCTTCTCGACAACCAGCACGCCAGCCGGCCCGGTCGCCGCAAGCGCGGCGGCTTCCGCCACGCCATGGCAGCCGATCCGCTCGAAAAGCGCGTCCGACGGGTTGGCAAGCCGTGGCGTCTCCTGCTCGAGCCGTGCCGCATCGAAGACAATCACCGAGACGCCGAAATAGGATGCGACGGCCTGCACGGCCGGATGCTCGGCACGGCCGAAGACCGTTGCGATCGCCAAGACGGCTTCGTCCTGTAGACCGGCCACGGAAAGCGCCTGCATCGCCGCATCGGCAGCCTCGCGGCCCGAAGCGGTTTGCGAAACACCCAGGCCGATCACGAGCTCGCGCTTCACGTTCTATCCTCCCAAAGTCGGCGTCGGCGCCGCGGCCTTGATCGCCTCGATATCGGCCTTGTAGCGCTCCGTCATCCGCGCTGCGGTTTCGGCATCGAACCTGATCTTTTCGGATTTCGAAAAGCGCTCGAACGGCAGCAGCACATAGCGCCGGCCGATATGCTGGATCGACTTCCGCGCCCCCGCCGACCAGCCGATTCTCCCGGCAATCCCGTTCCAGCGGCGGTAGGCATTCACCATGCCCTTGCCGATCGACATGTTCTTGTTGGGCGGCGAGCGCCCAGCCTCGCCGAGCGCTGCCATGATTTCGGGAAAGGCCCGGCTGAACAGCCCATGCGCGTCCTTGACGAGATCGGCATGATCGTAGATCTCGACGCGCTCTGTTCCGAAATGCTTTCGTAGCGAGGCCACGGCCGGCGCCCATGTCGCCTTTTCCAGATTGTAGGCACGGACGAATTTCTCGAATTCCATGTCGTTGCCCATCCTGACCTGCTGGACGTACCAGGAAGGCAGGAAGCCAGCGAAATCGCGGATGAAATAACGGACCTCGACATCATACCCTTCAAGCGCCTCGGCCATCAGCCGCGCCGATTCCTCGGCTTTTGGCAGGAAGGTCTTGTTGCCCTTGACCGCCGGCTTTCCAAGCAGGCCCTCGTTCGAAATGATCAGCGTGTGCACGTTGTTCTGCTCGAACAACGTCTCGATCAGTTTACGGACCTGCTTGATCTCCTTCTTCCGGCCGCCCTCACCCTTGAGATTGGACAGCATGATGCGGATATCGTCCGCCTCGCGCTTTTTTCGCGAAACCGCGGGAAAATAAAAACCGGCCTTCAGCATGCGCTCGCGGTTGTCATAGAGCAGGTGCTGGAAGCTGGTGGAGCCCGTCTTCGGTGCACCACAGTGGATAATGATCTTTCGGGCCATCGTTCGTCCATTGGAAATCTCGCGGAGGATTGACATTTGCCGAGGCTCGGCGTCAAGCCAAAAGCATGTCCGGCTCTCGACAACACTTGAAGTGCGGAGCCGGCTTGGGCAATGTGCCCGCGCATTCAAATCGAGCCCCGCCTTGCCTGAAATCACCCTTTATCTTCTCACCCTTCTCTTCATCGCGGCATTCCTGGCCGGCTTCGTCGATGCGATCGCCGGCGGCGGCGGTATGATCTCGGTTCCGGCCATGCTGCTAGCCGGCTTCTCGCCCATCGAAACGCTCGGCACCAACAAGCTGCAATCGCTGTTCGGCTCGGGCTCCGCGACGCTCGCCTATGCGCGGGCCGGCCATGTGAATGTCAGGTCGCAATTGCCGATGGCGCTGATGTCGACACTGGGCGGAGCACTCGGCGCTGCCCTGACCACATTCGTGCCGGGCGACGTGCTGCGGGCACTGATGCCGATTCTGTTGATCGCCATTGCACTTTATTTCCTGCTCAAACCCAATATCAGCGATGTCGACCAGCACCAGAAGATGACGCCATTTCTCTTCGGTCTGACGCTGGTTCCGCTCATCGGCTTCTACGACGGCATCTTCGGCCCCGGCACCGGCTCTTTCTTCATGCTCGCATTCGTAACCCTGATCGGCTTCGGCCTGCTGAAGGCGACCGCGCATACCAAGATGCTGAATTTCGCCTCGAATATCGGCGCGTTCGCGGTCTTCGCGTTTTCGGGCGTCATCCTCTGGAAAGCGGGTCTGGTCATGGGCATCGGCCAGTTCCTCGGCGCCCAGGCAGGCTCGCGCCTCGCCATGAAGAGCGGCGCGAAGATCATCCGCCCCCTGCTCGTCACCGCCTGTATCGCGCTGGCGATCCGGCTGCTCGCCGATCCATCCAACCCTGTGCGTAGCTGGATTGGCGTGTAAGGCAGGCGGATTGGCGCACAGAGCCTTTCAAGACCAGCCCCGCGCCAGCCGCCTGTGGTCATGTCCGGCGTCTTGGATAGGAGCACGCCATGGCCACCACCAATCTGGGTCTCGGGGATCACTGGGACCAGTTTATCACCAAGCAGGTCGCAAGCGGCCGCTACGATACGGCCAACGAGGTCATTCGCGAGGCCTTGCGCGCGCTCGAAGCCCGTGAGGCGAAGCTTGCCACGCTGATCGCCCATCTCGAAGCCGGCGACGCCATGGATATCGAGGGATTCGACAGCGATCTGTCGATCGAGCAACTGATCGAAGAGCTCGATGCCGAACTTGATTCGAACACATCAGACAAGATCAGGCACTGACCATGCCTTCGCGCCGGGCCTTAAACATGGTCGGCGCTAAGCCTTCAATGATCCGCCTCGCAATGGCTGTGATCGCTCAACACCTCGATGATTCGGCAATCAGCCGCAATGCCTGAGCGATGGCCTTCCAGCATCCGCTCCAACTCGCCCTTCAGCCGCGTCAGCCGAACGATACGCCGCTCGACATCGGCGAGCCTGTCGGCCGCGATCCGGTCGGCGCCATGGCACGGCTTCTCGGGATGGTCGGAGAGATCGATCAGGCTGCGGATCGCATCGAGCGAAAAGCCCATCTCGCGCGCATGGGCGATAAAGCCCAGCCTGTCTCGCGCTTTGGCCGAGTAACGCCGCTGTCCGCCGCCGGTGCGCGGTGCCGCAGCCATCAGCCCGATATCCTCGTAATAGCGGATGGTCGGCACCTTGACGCCGGTCGCGCCGGCCAGTTCACCGATCGAAAATTCTTTCATACCAAAAACCTCCAGTCTCTGGAGATATGATGGGCCTGCCAAGCCGGAATTTCAATAACCCGTCAGAACTCGACGCCCTTCTGACCCTTGATCCCGGAGCGGAATGGATGCTTGATCAATTCCATCTCGGTCACGAGGTCGGCGATCTCGATCAACTCGTCCTTGGCGTTGCGGCCGGTCATCACGACGTGGCACATCGGCGGCTTTTCGTTCTGAAGAAATGCGATCACCTCCGCCACATCGAGATAATCGTAGCGCAACGCGATATTGATCTCGTCGAGCAGCACCATGCTCTTTTCGCCCGAGGAAATCAGGTCCTTGGCCTTGGCCCAGGCCGCCTGCGCCGCCGCCACGTCGCGGGCGCGGTCCTGCGTCTCCCAGGTGAAGCCCTCGCCCATCGTATGGAACTCGCAAAGATCGGCGAAATGCCGGTCGATCAGGTCGCGCTCACCGGTCTCCATCGCGCCCTTGATGAACTGCACCACCGCGCAGGGCATGCCATGGGCGATATGTCGGAAGATCATCCCGAAGCCCGCCGTCGACTTGCCCTTGCCCTTGCCGGTATTGACGATGATCAGGCCCTTCTCGCCGACTTTGGTCGCCATGATCTTGTCCCGCGCGGCCTTCTTCTTGGCCATCTTCTCGGCATGGCGGGCGTCATCATGGACGATGGTCTCGGTGGTTTCTTCGGTCAATTTATTTCTTTCTGTCGGGAAGCACATAATGGAAACGGCAGAACAGAACTTCCAGCGTCTGGTCTTCTCCCCTGCCGTAGACGCGATATATAAACCGATGTTCGCCAGAAATGCGTCTCGACCATAGCCCTTGCATCTCACCGCGCAACGGCTCGGGTTTTCCGAGCCCCGTGAACGGATTACGCATAGTGTCCTTGATCAGGGCATTTATCTTTTCGATATATTGCCAATCGGCCTGCTGCCAGTGGATATAGTCGAGCCATGCGCGTGAAGACCAGCATAGCCTCACTGCGCAGCTTCCGCGTCTTTTCGCTCGACGATGTCATGTTCGACCAGCTTGCCGGCATTCATCTCCGCGATCGACTCGCGAAGTAGCTGGGCATTCGCAGGATTGGACGTGAGATGCAGGGTTTCCATCATGCTCTCATATTCCTCCTCCGACATGACCACTATCGCCTTGCGATTGTTGCGCGTCACGAACAGAGGCGCACGGCTGTTCTCGACTTCATCGAGGTGAGCCGCGAGATTTTGGCGGAAATCAGAAACATTGACGTAAGACATGACAATCTCCTTTGTACGTGAATATGTACAACATCTAGCGCGCGTTTTCAACGCCCATCGCCGCCATCTCCGCCAGCCCGAAGCGCGCCGAATTGGATTTCGGCTTCCACATGCCGCGATCGATCGCATCGAGGAAACGCTTCGCGATATCCCTCAACGCCGCCTCGTTCTTCTCCTCGATGAAATCACGCACCGTGTCGTCCATCAGGAAGGCCCGGTAGGCCGCCTCGAAATGGTGGTCCTTCACCGCGCCGGTCGTGGCGGCGAAGGCGAACATGAAATCCACCGTCGCAGCGATCTCGGCGGCACCCTTGTAGCCATGCCGCATGACGCCCGCGATCCACTTCGGATTGACCACGCGGCCGCGCATGACGCGCGAGATTTCCTCGTCCAACGACCGAACCACCGGCTTCTCCGGCCGCGAATGGTCGTTGTGATAGATCGCCGGACGGCTGCCCGACAGGTGCTCGGCGGCGGCTGCCATGCCACCTTCGAATTGGTAATAATCATCGGAATCGAGCAGGTCATGCTCGCGATTGTCCTGGTTCTGCACCACGGCCTGGATCGTCTTCATCCGCTCGGCGAAGAGTGTGCGCGCCGCCTCGCCCTCTTCCTGCGTGCCATAGGCGTAGCCACCCCAATCGAGGAAACTTTCGGCCAGTTCGGCGCGGTCGTCCCAAAGGTTCTCATCCATCAACGCCTGCAGGCCCGCGCCATACGTCCCCGGCTTCGAGCCGAACACGCGGTGGCCGGCCTGACGTGTGCCCGATGTCTCCGCCTCACGCACCATACGCGCCGCGATCGGATTGTCGGCCTCGTCCTCGTCAAGCGCGCCGATCGCCCGCACCGCCCGGTCGAACAGCGCGATCTGCTCGGGAAAGGCATCACGGAAGAAGCCCGATATTCTCAGCGTCACGTCGACGCGCGGCCTACCGAGCACCGCCATCGGAATGATCTCGTAGCCGGTCACCCGCGCCGATCCCATATCCCAGACCGGCTTGGCGCCAATCAGCGCCAAGGCTTGGGCGATATCATCGCCACCGGTGCGCATGTTGGATGTGCCCCAGGCAGTGATGCCCATCGATGTCGGCCAGTCACCGTGATCCTGCACGTAGCGCGTGACGAGCAATTCGGCCGACTTGCGGCCCAGCTCCCAGGCGGTCGGCGTCGGTACCGAGCGCGTATCGACGGAATAGAAATTCCTGCCGGTCGGAAGCACATCCGGCCGACCACGCGTCGGTGCGCCGGAGGGACCGGGAGCGACGAAACGGCCGGAGAGGCCGGTCATCAGGGCGTCGATTTCGGCCGGACCGCAGGCCACGATAGAGGGTTTGAGACGGGTCTCGATCTCATTCATGACCAATTGGGTTTGCCGCCAATCATCCGGGCACGCGATGTCACTGGACACCAGCTTCGCCGCCAGCATTTCGATCCGCTCGACGGTGTCGGCATTGGTGCGCCAGAGGCCGTCGAAAAGTCCGGCCAGAATGTCTGGCTTCGGTCCGGTCCAAGGCGTGGCCATCTCGCAATCGAGAGGGTCGAATGTATATCCACCCAACAAATCCCCCGCAATCGCCCGCTGCAAGCTCTGCCCCGCCCCCTCACCGCTCCCACGCGGCGAACGCGCCAGCGCCACCGTCAGGTCCGTCAGCAACCGCCCCTCCGGCGACACGCCGAACACATGCAGTCCGTCCCTGATCTGCATCTCCTTCAGATCGCAGAGCCAGGCGTCGAGCTTCTGTAGCGCCATATCCTCGTCGAGCCCGGAAATGCCGACATCCTGCCCAAGCCCCGTATCGCCGGCGAGGTCGAGGATCTGCTTCTTGAGCAGCCTCAGCCGCCGCGGATCGGTGCCCTGCGCCTGGTAATATTCATCGACCAGCGCCTCGAGGTCCTTGAGATAACCGTAGCTCTCCGCCCGCGTCAGCGGTGGCGTCAGGTGGTCGATGATCACGGCGGAGGACCGCCGCTTGGCCTGTGTACCCTCGCCCGGATCGTTGACAATGAAGGGATAGAGATGCGGGGTCGGGCCGAACACCGCCTCGGGATAGCAGGTCTCGGAAAGCGCCATCGCCTTGCCCGGCAGCCATTCCATGTTGCCGTGCTTGCCCATGTGGATCACGGCATCGGCGCGGAATTCCCGCCGCAGGAAGGCATAGAATGCGAGATAACCGTGCGGCGGCACGAGATCGGCGGAATGGTATGTCTCCTTCGGATCGATATTGTAGCCGCGTGCCGGCTGGATGCCCGTCATGACATTGCCGAAGCGTGCCAGCGGCAGCGCGAACGCGCCATCGAGAAAGAAAGGATCGCTCTCCGGCGCACCCCAGCGGCCCGTCACCTCATCCTGAATCAGAGCGGGAAGCGTTGCGAAGAAGGTCTTGTAATGACTGAGCGAAAACGTCTCGCGGATCACCCGGCCGTCGGTCGCCGCATTGGTCGGTCCGGCCATCAGATGCGCGATCAGCGCATCGCCATCGGCTGGCAATTCGCCGGTTACATAGCCGGCCTCCCGCATGGCCTTCAGCACCTCGACCGAACCGGCCGGCGTATCGAGGCCGACACCATTGCCGAGCCGGCCATCCCGGTTCGGGTAATTGGCGAGGATCAGCGCAACGCGCTTGTCGGCGCTTTCGAGATGGCGAAGCCGCGCCCAGGCCACCGCCAGATCGGCTACGAAATCGACCCTGTCAGGCAGCGCCTCGGGCGTAACGATATTGACTTGTGCTTGTTCATCGAAACTCGCCGCGCGCTTGAACGACACCGCCCGCGCCAGCACCCGCCCATCGACCTCCGGCAGCGCGACATTCATGGCGAGGTCGCGGGCCGAAAGCCCCATGCTGGAACCCTCCCAGCTCTCTTTCGTCGAGCCGGAAAAGATCACTTGCAACACCTGCGCGCCGGTCTCGTCGAGCACGGTTCCGGATTTTTCCGCCCCCGGCGAGACGACGGCGAAACTTGTCGAGTTGAGCACGACATCCGGCGAGAAGCGCCTGAAGAGTTCGCGGATCGTGTTTGCCGAGAATGTATCCTTCAGGCTGGAGACGAAGATTGGCAGCACGCGGAGGCCCCGCGCCGTCAGTGCCTCGATCAGTGCTTCCACCGGCTGCGTCTGGCCACTTTGGACGAGCGCGCGGTAGAAGGTGACGACGGCGAGCGAACGTTGCTTTGAAACCACACGCTCCCACTCATCGGCATAAATCACACCTCTACCCGGCCACCATATCCCGGCCTTGGCAAGCGTCTCCGCCACCTCCGGCCTGTCACCACCCGAAACCAGCGCCTCTGCCATCCCGGCAAACCGTGCCATGTTGGTCTCGCCGCCCTCGACCAGATAGGACCAAAGCCGCGCGCAGTCCTCGCCCGCAACCGTCGACCAGGGATCAAGCCCGGCATCCGGGCGGTCGTCGCCCGGCAGCGCCGCGAACTTGAAGCCGTGTGCCTTCGACGCAGCCGTCAGCGCTTCGATCAGATAGGAGAAATAGCTGACTCCACCCAGCGCCCGCAGCACCACAAGCTTGGCATGCCGCGCGGTCTTGTCGATCCACATATCGATCGACATCGGATGCTTGAGGCTCGCCAGATTGACCAGCCGCCAGCGCGGCCCAGCCTTGTTGGCGAAGGCTGCCACGCTGGCAATCTCGGTATCGGCCGCCGACAGAAACAGGATATCGCCCGGCGACTGGCCGAGGTCGAACGCCTCGTCGCCTTCCGATATCGAACCTTTCTGGGCAAGAAGAAGATGCATCAATTACCGTCCTGAATAGCACTCGGCCTACTATGCCACGACGGCGAGCGGAGCGGCAAACTCAACCCAGCGCCCTGATATCCCGCAGGATCGCCACGTCATCCATCTCGTCATGCAGGCCGATCACCACGAGCCGCGTGCCGCGCTTCTCGTTCGCCGTCCAGGGCCGATCGAAATAGGTGTCGATCCGCGAACCGACCGCCTGGATCACCAGCCGCATCGGCTTGCCCTTCACCTCGGCAAAGCCCTTGAGCCGCAGGATGTCGTGGCGGTCGATCACCGGCTTCAGCGCTTCCACGAAGGCATTGGCATCATCAAGTGCGCCGAGTTCGACAATGAAGCTCTCGAACTCGTCATGATCATGGTCATGTGGCGCGCCTTCATGCTCAAGCTCGTGATGGGACTTGCGCAGTTCGATATGGTCTTCGGTGCCGACCCCGAGGCCGAGCAGCACCGAGGCCGGCAGGTCGCCATTGCGCGCCTCGATCATCCGCGGTTTGCGCGAAATGGCATTGGAGACAATGTCGCGGACGGACTGCAGCCCAGCGGCATCGAGCAGGTCGGCCTTGTTGAGCACGATCAGGTCGGCGGCTGTCAGCTGGTCCTCGAACAGTTCCTCGATCGGGCTCTCATGGTCGAGACCCTGGTCTTCGACCCGCTGGGCGTCGAGCGCATCGTGGTCATCGGCGAAACGGCCGGCGGCGACTGCGGCGCTGTCTACCACCGTGATCACGCCATCGACGGTCACGGCCGTCTTGATGCCCGGCCAGTTGAAGGCGGCGACCAGCGGCTGCGGCAGTGCGAGGCCCGATGTCTCGATGATGATGTGGTCGGGTCTGACGTCACGCGCCAGCAGCTTTTCCATCGTCGGAATGAAGTCATCGGCAACCGTGCAGCAGATGCAGCCATTGTTGAGCTCGATAATGTCGTCCTCGGTGCAGGCTTCAGCGCCGCAGCCCTTCAGCACGTCGCCATCGACGCCGAGATCGCCGAATTCGTTGATGATCAGCGCGATCTTCTTGCCATTGGCATTCATCAGCATGTTTCGGATCATCGTCGTCTTGCCCGCGCCGAGAAAGCCGGTGATCACCGTGGCCGGTATCTTCTGCATTGCTTCAACCCTTCATCTTGAGCGGCAGACCGGCCGCCACGAAATACACTTCGGCGGCAGCGGCCGCGATCGACTGATGAAGCCGTCCGGCATGATCGCGGAATTCCCGCGCCATGCGGTTGTCAGGCACGATGCCCAGCCCCACCTCATTGGAAACCAGGACGAGCGTCGCCTTGGTGTTCGATGTGAAATCCGCCAGCCGGGCGAATTCCTCCGCCATCTCGCGCTCATCCATCATCAGGTTGGTGACCCAGAGCGTCAGGCAGTCGACCAGTATCACATTACCCGGATGGTCGAGCGCTTCGAGCCGATCGATCAGCGCCACGGGCTCCTCATGCGTCTGCCAGCCATCGCCGCGATCGGACCTGTGTTTGGCGATGCGCTCGCGCATCTCGTCATCCCAGGCCCGGCCGGTGGCGATGTAATGGCGCAAAAGGCCGGTCTCCGCGACCAGCCTTTCCGCGAAAGCCGATTTGCCGGATCGTGCCCCGCCCAGCACCAGGACGGCACCGGGTGGAGCGCGAGGGTCAAGACCCTTCATCAGGCCGTCTTCAGCCAGCGATCGTTGATCGCGCCCATGATCAGGCCGAGCATGAGCCAGAAGAACAGCCCGGCCGAAAGCGTTGCCACGGCGAACTCGGCAGCAAGGATCGCCGGTACATTCGTCGTCTCATCAGCCGCCTGCGGCGCACCGATGACATGCGGCACGATGAGCAGCACGACACCGAGCGCCTTCGCCCAGGGCTCCTTGCGCAGGATGATCAGGTAGAGCCCGATCGCGGATGCGACGACGGTCCCGACCCACCACATCTGGCGGTCGAAGAGATCGGCGGCGGGGAAACCCGGAAGCTCCGGCGGCAGCCCCATCGACGGCAGCAGATGGAAGGAAAGCCAGGCGGCGGCGCCCCAGAGCGCACCGGTGGCGAGCGTGACGGTCCGGCCGGTGAGCAGGCTCACGGCCAGCATCACGAGCGCGAAACCCGCACCGGTGACCAGATCGGCCATCAGCGTGCCGGTCGTGCGGCCGACGCCGAACAGCATGCCGCCCTCTTCCTCGGCACCGGCAGCAGCCGTTGCTTCGTGCTCGTGGGCGTGGGCCTTGCTGACCAGCGTGAGGTTCAGGCCGGTCGTGTGGTCATGCTTTTCGGCGGGCGCGTTTTCGTATTTCTCCGCTTCGAGAATCAGCGGAACGACCTTCGCCTGCTGCGCCACCGTCTGGAGCGCACCAGCGAGCAATCCGGCCACAAGCGCAGCCAGAAGATATTTGACGATCATTTGATGGCCCCTTTAGTGGCAGGGAAAGCCGTTGGCGTGGCGAACGTCGTGTGCGGTGTCATGCAACACGGACGAATGCGCAAAGCCGGCGCCGAAGATCAGGAACGAGCCGAGAAGCAGGGCGAGAATGCCCGCAACGAGACGATCCGAAACCGGGATGGCCGAAACCGAGGTAGACCGGGTAGAAACTGCGGAATGCGCCATAACAACCTCCGTGCTGCTGGCAAGAATAAGCCTTTTTGGCGCGAATGCGCCCGTTTTGTCTGGCAGGTCTCCTGGCTCACGGGTCCAGGCCCATGCCGAAGCATGAGCCAACGCATCTTCCTCGCCTTCCCGAAGGTTCTGCCTCTGCGCGTGGGGGACGATTCGTAGATGGGAGGCGTCCCGCCCCGTGTTGCCGCATAGGCCCTTCAGTGGCTTTGAAGCACTCTCTCCGCCGTCCGCCCAGGCAACATTGCCTTGGTCACGTCAGGCTTTGAAAACACTCCTGGAATTTGCTTGTCCGCTCTACAGTCGCGGGGTCGGCCGGGATGAAAACGCCCTGATTGGGTCCATTCTTCCCATTCCCTTTTGATCCCTTGGGCTTATGCCCGCTGGGAACCAAACAGGCTGGAATCTAGAAGGTCCATGCACCCGAGTCAATCGGCATATCGACATCCGCCTGTCGCGAATGCGCCAGCATCTCCGAAACAAGAACGGGGCGCCAAGGCGCCCCGTTCAAAGTATGTATCGATACCGCTCAGCAACGGCGCCGTTTGCGGCAGCCGCCGTTGAACCTGATCTTGACCTTTACGCGGTTGTTGTACCGCGCCCTGTTGCGGAAGGGCTTGACCACGACCACAGCGGCGGGGCGTCTGACCACAACGCGCGGCCGGACCACGACCCATTCGGTACGCGGGCGCACACGACGGATCACAACGGGAGCAGCGGTCGCCAGCCAGGTCGCATAGGACGCGGCCGAAGCAACGCGAATCCCGTCGATCTGGTCTTCCGAGAGATAGCCGGTGACCGGTGCGCCGTTGTCCTGTTGCCAGGAGGCGATCGCATCACGGGTGCGCGGACCGAACGAACCGTCGGTGCCCTGCGTGTCGTAACCGAGCGCGCTTAGCCGGCCCTGCATTTCGTGACGCTGCTCGCGGTCGAGCACGGACGCTTCGATATCCTCGGAACCTTCGGTGTACTGGGCCTGCTGCTGTTGCTGATCCTGGTTCTGCGCCTGGTCCGGCTGCTGGGTGAGCCCGCCCTGCTTCTTCGCCATGCTGTTCTGCCGATCGGCGGCTGCCGAATCGTCATCCTGCGTGTTGGCCGTGTCCTGCGCCTGATCGTCTGCCGGCTGGGACTGGTCGTCCTCGGCGGCCTGATCGTCGGGCTGCTGCTTGTTGTTCTTGCGGTTGCCGGCGACATTGGCCTTGTTGGTCGCATCGTTCTGCGTGTCGTCGCCCTCGGCAATCGTCGGATCGGGCTGTTCGGCGGCCGTCAGCTGCACGACGCGGGCTTGGGCGATGGCCGCGAACTTGCCGTTCGGATAGGCCCTCAGATAGGCCTCGTATTCGTTCACCGTGTTGCCGTCCGAAGCGGCCTTCCACAGTGCATATTCCTGTTCCCAGTCAGCGCCGGCGGCGGGCTTCTCTTCCGTCTGCGCGGTCTCGGTCGCGGCATTGTCGTCCGCAGCGTCGGTCTGGGCCTGGTCCTGGGCGTCCGGCTGGGTGTCTGCCTGGTCCTGTGCCTCGGCCTGCTGGTCCTCGGCCTGGTCGTCCTGCGCGGGCTCGACCTTCTTGGAGGTGACCTCGACGGACTCTTCGGCCGGCGCATTCGCCTTCGCGACAAGATTCTCGATACGGGTCTTGGCGACCTTGGCGAACTTGCCGTTGGGGAATTGCTTCAGGTATTTCTCGTAATCCGCCTGCTTGCCTGTCTTGGAGACCTGGCGCCACAGCTCGACATCCTTGGCCGCATCGGCGGTCGATTGCGCATTGTCGGCGGGCACGTTCTTGGAGACGTCGTTGACAGCCGCGGTCTCGTCGGCAGGAACAGCCGTCTGGGTCGCGGCATTCAGCTCTTCGATCCGGCGCTTGGCGACATTGGCGAATTTGCCGTTGGGATAGACGCGGAGATATTTCTGGTAATCAGCCGGCTTGCCACCCTTGTTTGAGGTGCGCCACAGCTCGAATTCCTTCTGCCAGCCCGAATCGCCCGGCGCTTCCGCCGCGGGAGCACTCTGCGCATACGCGACCGAGATCTCGATCGGCGAAATGGCGACTGAAAACGTGACGACGGATGCCATCAGGATATTGATGTGTTTGGGCAAATTCATTTCTTCCCCCGTTTGCCTGAAATCTTTGTTTCAGCTCCACTATGTCAAGATGTTCTAATCATAGCGCGGCTGAAAATAGAAAGCACGATAAAAGACGTTGGAGACGCCTGTTCATCCTATGCACGGCTGGTGCGGTCCATTTATTCGAAACTTTATTGTCGACAACATGAACTGTTGCTGAACAGCTCGTTTCAACAGGCCATCAGCGCGTCGAGCCAGCGCCGATCGAGATGCCGCTCGAGCTCGGCGGCGACGCCGTCCAATGCATCGTCGACGGACTTCCGGTAATCCGACTGCCCGCCCTCGATCCCAAAGCTCGCCAGAAGCCGCGCACGAAAAGCGTCGCTGTCGAACAGGCGGTGCAGATAGGTCCCCGCGATCCTGCCATCGACGGACATCGCACCATCCGCTCGCCCCTCGATCTCGACATAGGGCCTGAGATGATCCGGCCCGTCGGTCTCGCCGAGATGGATCTCGTAGCCTGAAAGCGCCGCATCGAACGGTATCGACCGCGCCGAGGAATTCGCGAGCCGCTTTTCGGGCGCCATGACGGTTTCGACATCGAGCAGTCCGAGTCCCTCGACCTCGGCAACGCTGCCTTCGATCCCGAGCGGATCGCGCACCCTGCGCCCGAGCATCTGGTAGCCCCCGCAAATGCCGATCACGCGTCCGCCGCGCCGCGCATGCGCCATGATCTCCCTGTCCCAGCCCTCGGCCTTGAGCGCAATGAGATCCGAGATCGTCGCCTTCGAACCCGCCAGCACCACCAGCCCCGCGTCCGAGGGCATCCGCTCGCCGGGCCTGACGAAAACGAGTTCGACCGAAGGCTCCGACCTCAGCGCGTCGAAATCGTCGAAATTGGCGATCCTCGGCGTGACCGGCATCGCGATCTTCAGAGCCCTCGCCTCGCCCTTCGCCAGCCGTTCGAGCGTGACGGAATCCTCGGCCGGCAGCCGTCCCGCATCCCGAAGCCAGGGAATGACGCCGAAACAGGGCCAGCCGGTAAAGCGCTCGATCGCACGAATGCCGTCATCGAACAGCGTCACGTCGCCACGGAACTTGTTGATCAGATAGCCTGATATCATCGCCCGGTCCTCGGGCGGCAGGATCAAGTGCGTGCCTGCCACCGATGCAATTACGCCGCCCCGGTCGATGTCGCCCACCAGCACCACCGGCACCCCGGCCGCACGGGCAAAACCCATATTGGCGATGTCGCCCGGCCGCAGGTTGATCTCAGCGGGCGAACCGGCGCCCTCGACGATGACGAGATCGGCGCCCGCCGCGACTGTCTCATAGCTTTCGAGCACCCGGCCAAGCAGTTCCGGCTTCAGCCGCTGGTAATCGCGCGCCTTCGCCTGGCCATAGACATGGCCCTGGACGACGATCTGGCTGCCATTGTCGGTTTGCGGCTTGAGCAATACGGGGTTCATATGGACCGAACTCGGCACCCGCGCGGCCATGGCCTGCAGCCACTGCGCCCGGCCGATCTCGCCGCCGTCGTCGCTGACCGCGGCATTGTTCGACATGTTCTGCGGCTTGAACGGCCGCACCTTGAGGCCGCGATTGGCGGCAAGCCTGCAGAGGCCGGCGACAAGCACGGTCTTGCCGACATCCGATCCGGTTCCCTGCAGCATGATTGCCCTGGTCATCACATTCTCCTTGGCCCGCACCGCAAATGCCATCGCGCGGCGCCGCGCGCAAGCCGCCTTTCGCAGGGCTGTCCGCGACTATTAAATTTCGCCGGCTAAATTTAATAGTGCTCAAATGATTGCTTTAGCACCTGCTGAATTGTACAATTCTCTTCACGACCGGCGGGGGTCGAATCTTGATTCGCGGTGAAACCGCCGGCAAACGATGCCGGGGTTCACATGCGAAAAATTTCCATGATGCTCATGCCTCTAATGATAATCGCAGCGCCGCTTGCCGCGCAGCCGGTCTCGCCCCACGAAAAGGTCTCCGAGATCTACAAGATCCTCGAACTCTGTCCGAGCCTGAAGATCAACCGGAAGGCACTGGACAGGTTCGCCATGCTCAACGGCATCGATCTCACGCCGGGCTCGCGCGACGAGCGCTGGTTTGTCCGGCGCGCCGCTTACGACGTCCGCAAGATCAGGCAACGCAACAATGCGTTCATATGCTCGCTCGGGATCACGAAATACGGCCCGGAGGGCGGGGTCGCAAAAGGGATGATGCTGACCAATTGAAGTTTGCCCGGCGCGACAAACGCGATCGCGCCATTGGCGACACGACCAGGAACACGGTCTGAAATTAGGCTCCGGTACGCAATACCTGATCCGGAGACGGCGGGCTTTTGGCCTCCCGTGAGGAGACAAGTAGCCCACACATCGTTACCGGATCGTTATCGGGGTCGAATTAAGGGGCGATTTAAAATTTTTTTTGGGGCTAGGCCAAAAAAAATGTTGTCGTAATCCGACGACGCACATTGAACAGAAAGTGTCAAAGCTCGGCCATGACAGGTGTTTGGTTTTTTGCCGCAACCCGGTTTTCCGCCGCTTATGCGCTATGAGCACATAGTGCCCTCAACCTATGATACACATTCGTAAAGTGCGTTTACCTGCCAAATGTCATCTATTGCCCACCGATATGGCATTCGCTCGGCAAGGGGGTGTTGATTTCTCTGAGATAAGCCGTAAGTTCCATTCAGCAACATAAAAGCACGTGGTGACAGGGTTCCACGACGTGCGCGAAAAACAAGAATTGCATCGGGGGTCGGTCGGCTCCCGCCTGGATGAACTTGGACCCGTCAAAGAAAAAAATCAGGGAACGAGCCAAGCTCCGCCAGGCACCATGACAAGGCCCCGGCACGTATCATGCCATGCGCGCCGGCCATTGGGGAAAACTGGGAAATACGGACGCTTGCAATACTGGATAGTGCTCAATCCGTTCGGGAACGCCGTGGCGTCCCGTCTTCTTGACCCTCCGCTTTGTTATGACCGGCCAGCGCTTAACCACGCCGGCAGCGACACTATTTGTTTTGTTGACGCCGTCCGGGGATCATGAAATCTTCGATTTAAGCTCAGGGGAACAAGCTTGAGCACCGTCTTGACTAGGTAAAAACAGGGAGACTGAAATGAGTGAATTTGAACATAAATTGCGCGAAGCCGAACGGCGCGTGCGCAGTGGCCACATGACCCGCCGCGACTTCATGCAGTTCGCCGCTGCGGCAGGTATCGCCATTCCGTTGGCGTCCACCATGTTCTCGAAGGCCGAGGCGCAGGAACCCAAGAAGGGCGGCACTTTCCGCATCGGCATGGAAGGCGGCTCAGCATCCGACTCGCTCGACCCGACGACCTATTCCGACTCCGTCATGATCGCGGCATCGCTTTGCATCATGAACAACCTCGTCGAATTCGACGCCGACGGCAACCCAACCGGCGAACTGTTCGAAACCTGGGACGTCCAGCCGGGCGCGCAGGATTGGGTCTTCAATGTTCGCCAGGGCATCAAGTTCTCGAACGGCAAGACGCTCGACGCCGACGACATCATCTACTCGATCGGCCTGCACCGCGGCGACAAGACGAAGTCCCCGGCCAAGGGCAATCTCGAGCAGATCGCCGAAATGAAGGCACTGTCGCCGACCCAGGTCGGAATCACGCTGAAATCCGGTAACGCCGACTTCCCGGCGATCCTCGGCGACTACCATCTCGTCATCGTTCCCAAGGATCACACCGACTGGGATATGCCGATCGGCACCGGCGCCTACACGCTCGAAAGCTTCGAGCCGGGCGTTCGCCTCGTCTTCAAGAACCGCGGCGACTACTGGAAGCCCGGCCGTGGCAACTTCGAAACCGTCGAGATCCTCAACATCCAGGACCCGGCGGCACGCACCGCCGCTCTCCAGTCCGGCCAGGTCGATGCGGTCAACCGTCTCGACGCGCGTACCGTCGACCTTCTGATGAAGGACCCGAACCTCGCGATCGTCCGCACCAAGGGCACCGGCAACCGTTTTTGCTTCGTGTCCCGCGTCACCATGGATCCCTTCACCAACAAGGATCTGCGCCTTGCTCTCAAGTGGGGTATCGACCGCGAGAAGATCATCAAGCAGGTCTATAGCGGTTACGCAACGCCGGGCAATGACCATACGCTCGACGCGCTGAACCCCTACTACAACACCGAAATGCCGCAGCGTACCTACGATCCGGACAAGGCTGCCTTCCACTTCAAGAAGGCAGGCCTCGCGCCCGGCACCAAGATCGAACTGCAGACGTCGGAAGGCGCCTGGGGCTCGGCTGTCGATTGCGCCCAGATCTACCAGGAATCGATCAAGGCCGCAGGCATCGACCTCAGCGTCAACAAGGTCTCCGGCGACGGTTACTGGGACAATGTCTGGCTGAAGGTTCCCTTCTGCGCCGTGTATTGGGGCCGCCGCCTGACCGCCGACGTCTACTTCACGGAAGTGTTCGGCTCCGGTTCGTCGTGGAACGACTCCGATTGGCGCGTTCCGGAATTCGATGCTCTGGTCGCCGAGGCCCGTATCGAACTCGACGATGCAAAGCGCAAGGAAATCTACTTCAAGTGCCAGGAAATGATCGCCGAGGACGGCGGCCAGATCTGCTTTGCGATCACCGACTATCTCGACGGCTACTCGCCGAAGGTTGCCGGCGTCAAGCAGCATGCCCGCTACGACCTTGACGACAACCGCGTGGCCGAGAAGGCCTGGTTCGCTTGATAGCTTGAAACAGGGACAGGCCGGTTCGCCGGCCTGTCCTGCCATGAGCCTGCCGGCGGCAATCGATGGGGATGACAGAACTCGACCCGCCAGACAGACTTCGAGGCGATTGGTGCAAAGACCCGACAATAAAAATAGGGGACGGCTCGATGCTGCGTCTGCTGGTATCCCGGATCATTCTGGGATTGTTAACTCTCATTGCGGTGAGCATACTTATCTTCGCCGCCACTGAAATCCTGCCAGGTGACGTGGCAAGTGCGGTTCTCGGTCAGGGTGCAACCCCTGAAACGCTTGCCGCCTTCCGCTTGGAACTCGGTCTCGACCGTCCAGCCTATCTCCGGTATTTCGATTGGGCCTGGGGCGTGCTGCATGGCGACCTCGGCGTGGCGCTGACCAACAAGCGCGACATCCTGAAATCGATCACCCCGCGTTTCCAGAACACGCTGTTCCTTGCCGGCTTTGCCGCGATAATCGCCGTGCCGCTTGCGGTCGGCCTCGGCATTCTCGCCGCGATCAACGAAGGCAAGTGGCCCGACAAGCTCGCCAATATCCTGTCGCTGGCGGCGATCTCGGTACCGGAATTCTTCATTGCCTACCTGCTGATCCTGTTGTTTGCCGTCAAGCTTGCATGGTTCCCCTCGCTGGCAACGGTCTACAACACGATGGGCTTCACCGAGCGGCTCTATGTAGCCACCCTCCCCGCGGTCACCCTGACCTTGCTGGTCACGGCCCATATGTTGCGCATGACGCGATCCTCCGTGCTCTCGATCATGTCCCAGCCCTATATCGAAATGGCCTTCCTCAAGGGCTTGCCGCGTTCGCGCGTCATCGTCCATCACGCGCTGCCCAATGCCGCGGCCCCGATCGTCGCCGTCATCGCGCTCAACCTCGCCTATCTCATCGTCGGCGTCGTGGTCATCGAGGTGGTGTTCGTCTATCCCGGCATCGGCCAGTTCATGATCGATGGCGTGACCAAGCGCGACCTGCCCGTTGTTCAGGCCTGCGGCCTGGTCTTCGCCTCCGCCTTCATCATCCTCAACACCATCGCGGACATATTGAGTATCCTTGTCAATCCGCGACTGCGCAGACCGAAGTGAGGGGCAGATCGAGATGAAGATTTTCGGACGCAAACCAACGTTTACCGCCTGGATTGGCATCGTCATCATCGCGATATTCATTGTCATCGCGATCTTCGCACCCTGGCTCGCCCCTTATGGCGAAGCCGAAACCGTCGGCGACACATGGGCACCGGCTTCGGCCCAGTTCTGGCTCGGCACCGACAATATCGGCCGCGACATGCTCTCGCGCCTTATGTATGGCGCCCGCATGACCATCGGCGTCGCACTGATGACGACGATCCTGTCCTTCCTCATCGGAACCGTCGCCGGCCTGTTCGCCTCGATCGGCGGACCGGTGATCGACCAGATCATGTCGCGCTTCGTCGACATCATGCTGTCGATCCCGCAACTGGTCTTCGCGCTGATCATCCTGTCGATGTTCGGCTCCTCGATCCCGACGCTGGTGCTGACCATCGCCATCCTCGACTCGACCCGCGTCTTCCGCCTGGCGCGCGCCGTCTCGATGAACATCGTCGTGCTCGAATATGTCGAAGCCGCACGCCTGCGCGGCGAAGGCAACTGGTATATCATGCGCCGGGAGATCCTGCCGAACATGCTGCCGCCGATGATCTCGGAATTCGGCCTCAGGTTCTGCTTCAACTTCCTGTTTGTGGCGGGCCTGTCCTTCCTCGGCCTCGGCATCCAGCCGCCGTTCGCGGACTGGGGTGGCATGGTGCGCGAGAGCGGGCGAGCCATCTCCTTCGGCCTTGCGGCTCCGCTCTGGCCGGCGATGATGATCGCCCTCATGACCATCGGCGTGAACCTCGTCGTCGACTGGATCCTGTCCATCAATGCCCGTCCGTCGGGCGCATCGGCGGAGATGTAAGAGACATGGCTGACTCCATACTGAAGCTCGTCGACCTCAGGGTCGAGACCGTCAACGGCCTTGTCCTCGTCGACAACGTCTCGCTCGAACTCAAGCGCGGCGAAGTCGTCGGCCTGATCGGCGAATCCGGTGCGGGCAAGTCCACCATCGGGCTCTCCTCGATGGTCTATGCACGCGCCGGCTGCCGCATCACCGGCGGCCGCGTCGAGATCGACGGCGTGAACGTCCGCGATCTTTCGCCCGATGGCCGCCGCGACATGCGCGGCCAGCGCATCGCCTATATCGCGCAATCCGCAGCCGCCTCCTTCAATCCGGCCCACACGATCATGCAGCAGGTCTGCGAAATGCCGATCGAGCATGGCCTGATGAAGAAGGACGAAGCGGAAAAGGCCGCCGTCGAGCTGTTCCGCTCGCTCGGCCTGCCCAACCCCGAAACCTTCGGCGACCGCTACCCGCATCAGGTCTCCGGCGGCCAGCTGCAGCGCGCCATGACGGCGATGGCGATCTCCTGCCGGCCCGACATCCTGGTGTTCGACGAGCCGACCACCGCGCTCGACGTGACGACCCAGATCGAAGTCCTCGCACTGATCAAGCGGCTGATCCAGGAACTCAACACCGCGGCGCTCTACATCACCCATGACCTCGCCGTCGTCGCCCAGGTGACCGACCGCATCATGGTGCTGCGCGGCGGCAAGATGATCGAGCTCGACACGACCGAGAATATCCTCAACAAGCCGGAAAACGCCTATACCCAGGCGCTGGTCTCCGAACGCAAGGCCGCCGATCACTTCGGCGACATCATCGAGGACAATCGCGGCGAGACCGTGCTCAAGGTCGACAATGTCGTCGGCATGTACGGCGATTTCACCGTGCTGAAGAACGTGTCGATCAACGTGGCCAAGGGCGAAACGGTCGCCGTCGTCGGCGAGTCCGGTTCGGGCAAGAGTTCGCTCGCGCGCCTCGTCGTCGGACTCCTGCCGAGGGCTTCGGGTTCGGTCAAGTTCGACGGCAAGGAATTGTCGACGAGGACCAAGGATCGTACCAAGGACGACCTGCGCAAGATCCAGCTCATCTACCAGCTGCCCGACGTGGCGCTCAATCCGCGCCAGACGATCGGCGAGATCATCGGCCGGCCCTACGCCTTCTATTTCAACAAGTCGCAGGCGGAAGTGAATGCTCGCGTGGCCGAGCTTCTGCGCCAGGTCGGACTGCCGGAGGATTATGCCGGACGCCTGTCGACCGCGCTTTCGGGTGGTCAGAAGCAGCGCATCTGCATCGCGCGTGCGCTGGCCGCCAATCCGGAACTGATCATCTGCGACGAGCCAACATCGGCGCTCGACCAACTGGTCGCCGAGGATATCCTCAAGCTCCTGAAGAAGCTGCAGGACGACCTCGGCCTCGCCTATCTGTTCATCACCCACGACCTCGGCATCGTCCGCCGCATCGCCCACCGCACGGCGGTCATGCTGCGCGGCGAAGTGGTGGCTGAAGGCCCGACCGAACAGATCTTCAGCCCACCTTTCCACCCCTATACGGAAAAGCTGATTTCCTCGGTTCCGGAAATGCGCACCGACTGGCTCACCGACGTGCTGGCCAAGCGCAAGATCGTGTGAGGTCGAAGCAATATCGAACATCGGAGCCGCGCTATTCGCGCGGCTTTTTTGTTGTGCTAAGCTTCTCCCATGACTTTCGAAGACCTGACCAAAATCCTGCTCACCTGGCCGCTGGTCGAGGCCTCGACCTCCTACGGCACGCCCTCCTTCAAGGTGAAGGGCAAGCTGCTCACGCGGCTCCGCGAGGACGGTGATTCCCTGCTCATCAAGGGCGTGGAACCCGACGAGCGCGACATGCTATGCGAAGCCTTTCCCGATCTCTATTACTTCACCGACCACTACCGCGACTATCCGATGGTGCTGATCCGCCTCTCCCGCGCCGATGCCGAGACCGTCACCGGCATGCTCGACCGCACCTATCAGGCGCTGCTGCCTAAGAAGCGCGGGGCACGGCTTGACACCCCTCGCCCGGCCTGAAAAGTTCCGCGCGAAAAGACAGGAGCCAAGATCATGAAATCAAGACAGTTCAGCCGCACCCCCTGGTCGGTATCCGAAATCGGCTTCGGCGCCTGGGCCATCGGCGGTTCCTGGGGCGATGTCAGCGAGACCGATGCCAAGGGCGCCGTGCACGCCGCACTCGACGCCGGCATGACCTTCATCGACACCGCCGACGTCTATGGCGACGGCCGCTCCGAGCGCATCATCCGCGATGTGTTGAAGGAGCGCGGTGGCACCCGCCCGATGGTCGCCACCAAGGCCGGCCGCCGCCTGCCCAAGCAGGTCGTCGAGGGCTATACGAAGGAAAATCTCGAAGACTGGATCGACCGTTCGCTGACCAATCTCGGCGTCGATGCGCTCGACCTCGTCCAGCTCCATTGCCCGGCGAACGACGTCTATTACCGCCCCGGCATTTTCGAAATCCTCGAAGGCTTCGTCGCCAAGGGCAAGATCAAATTCTATGGCGTCTCGGTCGAGAAGGTCGAGGAAGGCCTCAAGGCACTCGAATATCCCAACCTCGTCTCGGTGCAGGTCATCTACAACATCTTCCGGCAGCGCCCCGCCGACCTGTTCTTCCAGCAGGCCAAGGCGAAGAACGTAGCGACCATCATCCGCGTGCCGCTTTCCTCGGGCATGCTGACCGGCAAGATGAAGGCCGACAGCCAGTTCGCCAAGGACGACCACCGCGCCTTCAACCGCAACGGCGAAGCTTTCGACATGGGCGAGACCTTCTCGGGCGTGCCCTACGAGACCGGCCTCGAAGCCGTCGAACGACTCCGCCCGCTGGTCCCCGGTGGTGCCACGATGGCGCAATTCGCGCTCCGCTGGATCCTGATGCAGGACGCCGTCACCGTCATCATCCCCGGCGCCAAGAACAAGCAACAGGCCGAGGACAATGCGGCATCATCTGATCTGGCTCCCCTGCCGGCCGATGTGATGGCCGAGGTGCGGAAGGTCTACGAGGAGCTGATTAAGGTGCATGTGCATCAACGGTGGTGAGATGCACGGGGTTGCTTCACCCCTCACCAACTTCGGCCATGCGATCGGCTTCGCCTCTCGCGGCCTTCGTATCCTCTCCCACAAGGGGAGAGGTAAACTCACGGCGCCGATGCGCCTTTTCCGCGACGTCGAATTTGTGGCGAGGACGGTGCCGCGAATCTACCTCTCCCCTTGTGGGAGAGGATAGCAAGTCCGCGTGAGCCAAAGGCGAAGGCATGGACGCGCTTGGTGAGGGGTTCAGCCAAGCGTGCAACTGTTCCTGCCATCACCATAAATCCGTGCTAACCTCTCGTCAGACAACCAAAGTCGCGAGGTTCACATGACCTATGAACTCTACTACTGGGACGGCATGCAGGGTCGCGGCGAGTTCGTCCGGCTGGCGCTGGAGGATGCCGGCGCCGCTTACATCGACGTCGCGCGAGAACCCGATCGCGGCACCAGAGAAATGATCAAGCTCATGAAGAGCACATCGGAGCCGCACATCCCCTTCGCCCCGCCGTTCCTGAAAGATGGCGACCTGATCGTCTCGCACGTGGCCAATATCCTCTTCTACCTCGGCCCGAAGCTCGGGCTGGCGCCTGCGGGCGAGCCGCTCCGCTGGTTTGCCAACGGCCTGCAACTTACCATCACGGATTTCGTCGCCGAGGCGCACGACACACACCATCCGATCGCAATATCCAAGTATTTCGAGGAACAGAAGCCGGAAGCCGAAGCCCGCACATCGGAATTCCTCCAGAACCGCGTCCCCAAATTCCTCGGCTATTTCGAACGCGTCTTGCAGCAGAACCCTGATGGCAGCGGCCATGTTGTCGGCAATCGCATTACCTATGTCGATCTTTCCCTGTTCCAGGTGATGGAAGGACTTAGCTACGCCTTCCCCAAGGCCATGAAGCACTATGCCGGGCACTATCCCGGCCTCGAAAGGCTTTGGGAGAAGGTAAGAGGCCGGCCTAACATCGCGGACTATCTCGCTTCGCCACGCCGGGCCGCCTTCAACGAGCATTGCGTTTTCCGCCATTATCCCGAACTCGACATCGCGCTATAATCGCGTTCCGCTCCCTGGAGACGAGGTCATGGCCGCCCAGCAGCAAGCTTTTCAAGTCCGCATCACAGGTCGCGTGCAAGGCGTCGGCTTCCGTGACTGGACCGCCCGCGAGGCCAGGCTGCTCGGGCTGGCTGGATGGGTGCGCAACGAGCGGGACGGCAGCGTCACCGCCTTGTTCGTCGGCCCCGAGGATGCAGTCGCCGCCATGATCGAACGCCTATGGAAAGGCCCAAGGCTCGCATCGGTGTCCGACGTGACGTCGCAAGTCGCCTCCATTGCGGAAATGCCGGCCGGCTTCCGCATTACCGACTGAATATGGCCAAATGACCCCTTCAATGCTCGGCGCGCGCCGTCCCGTGCGCCTTCACAATCGCATCGGCTTCCTTGCCGTAGAGTTCCTCGAAATGATCGAAGCTCTTGGAAAAATAACCGATGCCCTGCGTGGCCGAACGTAGCGCCCGCGCCAGTTCGTCGAGCGCGCCACCGGGAATGAGCGCCCTGAAAATATCCCATCCCTTGGCGGTCTCGTCCCGGTCGAAGCCCAGCACCTGTCCCTTGAGTGCCGACACGATCTGAACGAGGCTGCCCGAATAGACCGATGGAACATGGATCTCGCCGCGGAAGACCGGCTGCATCAGCACCGCCGCGCCATCCGACAGTGCTTGCCGGACGCCCATTTTCGACGCGGTCCGGAAGGCATGTTCGGAACTGTCGACGGCATGGTGCTGGCCGTCGGACAGCGTAACCGCGACATCGATGACCTGGAATCCGAGCGGCCCCTTGTCCATCGCGTCGCGCGCGCCGTTTTCGACGGCCGGGATATAGTTGCGCGGCACCACGCCGCCCTTGACGGTCTCGTTGAACCTGAAACCCTCGCCGCGCCCGTTGGGCCGTATGCTCAGTTTCACATCCGCGAATTGCCCGGCACCGCCCGTCTGCTTCCTGTGGCGGTAGTGAACCTCCGCCGGCTTGGAAATCGTCTCGCGATAGATCGGGTTGGGCGCCCGCTCGGTCGCAGCGATATGAAAGACGTCGGCAAGCTGCCGGCAGAGATCGCGCAGGTGCAGCGGCCCCTGGGCGCAGACAAGCTGGGCGCCGGTGCTCTCCTCCTGCATGACCTTCAGCCCGCGATCCACTTCCGAAAGCTTCGCCAATGTTTCCGAGAGCTTGGTTTCGTCGCGTTCGCTGCCGGGAACCAGAATTCTTTCCAGCATCGGCGTCGGCGGTTCGGTCCAGTCCGGCGGTGCGATGGCCGCATCGGCAGTGAGCAGCGACGGAACAGCCAGGTGGTCGGATTTGACCGCCGCAAACACATCCCCTGCGGATGGCTGGAAAGGCGTGCCGGCCTTTCCGTTCGCGGGATCCTGCACTGCGCCGAGACCCGAACCGCCCAGCGAGGCGCCCTGTTTCAGTCCGTCACTCAATGCCCGAACCAGCACCGTCTTGCCGACATTCTGCCGGTGATAGGCATGGAACCCCACGGCCTTGAGTTTGCCGGCATCGACATTATCAGCAGCAGCAGCGAGGCGTTCGCGAAGGGCACCGACATCGGGCGCCTCGTGGCGCAGCGCCTTCATCAGCCGCATCATGCCGTTGCCGTGGCTTGCGGCCCCGATCAACACCGGGATCATCCGGTTTTCCCTCAGAACCCGCGAGGATATGTCATAAAGCGCATCGGAGGGCGGTTCGCGGTCCTCGATCAGTTCCTCGAGCAGCCAATCGTCGAATTCCGAGAGATGTTCGAGCAGCGCCGCCCGTGCCTCGTGCTCGCGCTCGGCCACGCTGTCGGGGATGGCGATCAGCGAAGAGGTCTGGCCCTCGCGATAGCGCCAGGCGCGCTCGGAAATCAGGTCGCAACTACCGACGATCTTGTCGCCTTCGCGGATGGGGATCTGGCGCAACAGCAGCGTGTGGCTGGCATAATCCTGCAGCGCCGCGATCACATCCCTGAGCCGCCCTTTCGGCTGGTCCATCCCATTGACGAAGAGGATGCAGGGTGTCCCCGAGGCCTCGATGATCCTGAGATAGGGTGCCGCGAGCACCGCCTCTTCAGGCGCCGGGGAAACACACAATATGCAGGCATCACTGGCAAGCAGCGCATTCTGAACATGCGCCAGGGCCTCGCTCCCTCCCGGCGCATCCAGCGCGCACCACGCCTCGTTGAGGAAACTGAATTCCGTGAGGTTCAATCCATAGGGGGAATTGGACTTCCGAGGCGTTCCCTCCAGCGAGCCGAGCTTGTCGACCACGGTCGACTTACCGGTCTGCGAGGGGCCGAGTACAGTAAAACAGCGCATAGGCGTTCCTCCGACTGCCAAAGCACGATCTCCACAGTCACAACATGCCCTGAACCGGTCCGGGATGCCAGAGGAGTATTTTACTTCTTGATCAAATATCTAAGGTCAGGTTGAATATCAAACATTGCGGACGGGCACTTTCCCTTGGAGTCAACCCATGAGCGAGCATGACACTGTCGTCATCGGCGGCGGCCAGGCCGGGCTTGCCATGAGCTACCATCTTTCTTCCCGGAACCGCGATCACGTGGTCCTCGAGCGCGGCAGGATCGCGGAACGCTGGCACGGCGAGCGTTGGGATTCCCTGCGGTTCCAGTTTCCCAACTGGACGATGGCGTTGCCCGGAATGGCCTATGACGGTCCCGAGCCGGATGTCTTTGCGCATTATCGCGATGTCGCCAAATTCATCGAAAGCTACGCGCGCCACATCGAAGCTCCCGTCCGCCCCGGCGTCGAAGTTATCAGGCTGCAGCGCACGGCATCCGGCCGTTTCCAGATTGAAACCAGTGCAGGCGACCTCACCTCACGTCATGTCGTCGTCGCGACCGGCCCATTCCAGCGACCTTTGGTACCCGGCATTTCAAGCCGTCTCCCTGCCCGCATAGCTCAGATCCATGCCGCCGACTATCGTAATCCCGAGACCCTGCCGTCGGGTGCGGTACTCGTCGTCGGTAGCGGAGCATCGGGCTGCCAGATCGCTGAGGAATTGCTGTCGGCCGGGCGCACTGTCTATCTCAGCATCAGCCGTCATCGCCGCGTGCCTCGAAGATATCGTGGCCGCGATTTGTTCTGGTGGCTAACCGAACTCGGCCGCTTCGACGTCACCATCGATAGTTTCCCTGACCGGCGACCTCTGCCCACCGCCCTCATCACCGGTGTTAACGGCGGCTATGATGTGGACTTGCGCCGCTTCGCGGCCAATGGCGGTCATGTGCTGGGATATCTTCGCGGCACCGATGGCGAGCAACTCCATTTCAACGGCAATGCCGAGCAACTCCTGTCGGAAGCGGACAGCACCTACTCCGATTTCGTGCTGGCGGCCGAGAATCATGTTGCGGCGAGAGGGCTGGATCTGCCACCTGCCGAACCGCCGTCGTCCCGCCATACCCGCCATATTGGATCTATCGAGCCTGTGCTCAACCTCGACGCCGCAGCATCAGGCATTAAGACCGTCATCTGGGCCACCGGCTATGAGTACGACTATCGCTGGATCGACATGGACCTTTTCGATGCCCAGGGCGCGCCGAAACAACAGCGCGGCGTCACCGATTGCCCTGGCCTCTACTTTCTGGGCCTGCATTGGATGCACACATTAAAGTCGGGCCTGTTCTTCGGGGTCGGTGAGGACGCCGCGTTCATCGCCGAACACATTTCGGCGCGAAGTTCTGGGTGATCGCCGTAAGCCCTGCTCACCTGGCCGAAATTGGTGAATGGATTCCCAGGCTCGGAGTCATTTTCTTCCAAGCAAAATCAACGGATTATAAGAAATATAAGAATATTTTCCTTACCACCCATCCCCGCCGTCAAAACCTGTGAGAGAATCATTCCCGTTCTACCCTCGGCTACCCCGCATGGCGATGCGGGCGGGGCGGAGCCGGTGCTGGTCATGGGGAGGCGACGCAAAGCCTCATGATCGGGCCCGTGCAGAAAATGGTTCTCCTCCGGGCTGAAAAAGGCCCGGGCGTGCCTGTGAGGCATTGGAGGCCCGAACGGAATGCGGGGGTGATGGTCCCGCAAACGCCATGCCAGCGATGGATGGCGTATCTACATCGGAGGCCGACGGGTTCGAGAACCTTGTTGGCACGAGCCGTTCGGTGACGCAGAGGAACCGGAGTTGCACGGGAAAAACCACCGAATACGGGGCACGGATACGTGTCTTAACGACCGGCTTCCGAGGGCCGGTCATCTAACTGTGGCACGGAAACGTGCCCCGGCCGATCTCTCATGCCAAGGCAAAGGGATCTGGGACGTGCATGGTCAAGCCACGGACGGAATCCCGCCGCGTGAACGAATAAACGCGTCAATCACTGGACATCACATAAAGATATCTTTATATCCTTCTCTCAAATCAATCCGAGGTAATGCCATGTCCGCCAATCCGCTTTCCGACCTGCTCGCCGAGAAGGGCATCCTGCTCGCCGATGGCGCCACCGGCACCTCGCTCTTCGCCATGGGTCTCGAAGCGGGGGAGGCACCCGAGCTCTGGAACGAGGCCAAGCCCGAGAACATCACCAAGCTGCATCAGGATTTCGTCGATGCCGGCGCCGATATCATTCTCACCAATTCCTTCGGCGGCACCCGCCATCGCCTGAAGCTGCACCATGCCCAGCATCGCGTGCACGAGCTCAATTCCAAGGCCGCCAGCATCGCCCGCGCCGTCGCCGACGCCGCGCCGCGCAAGGTCATTGTCGCGGGCTCCGTCGGCCCGACCGGAGAATTGCTGATCCCGCTCGGCGCCATGTCCTATGAGGACGCGGTCGATGCCTTCGAGGAGCAGATCAAGGGCCTGAAGGCCGGCGGCGCCGATGTCGCCTGGATCGAGACCATGTCCTCGCCCGATGAGATCCGCGCCGCGGCGGAAGCCGCCGTCAAGGTCGGCATGCCTTACGTCTATACCGGCTCCTTCGACACCGCCGGCAAGACCATGATGGGGCTGCCGCCGAAGGACATCCACGGCGTGGCATCCGATATCGGCGATGGCCCGATCGCGGTCGGCGCCAATTGCGGCGTCGGCGCCTCGGATATCCTGGCAACGCTGCTCTCCATGTCGGAAGCCAGGCCCGATGCGACGATCATCGTCAAGGGCAATTGCGGTATCCCGGAATTCCGCGGCGAGAAGATCCATTACTCCGGCACCCCGCCGCTGATGGCCGAATATGCACGTCTGGCGATCGACGGCGGCGCCCGGATCATCGGCGGCTGCTGCGGTACCTCCTGCGAGCATCTGGCCGCCATCCGCGAAGCCGTGGACAGCCATGTCGCAGGCGCTCGTCCGACGCTCGAATTGATCGTCGAAAAGATCGGCCCGCTGCGCAACAAGACGGCCGAGGAGCAGGCTCCTCCCCGCGAACGGCGCGGCCGCCGCGGCTGAGGCCGGAGAAACATCTTAGATTTCATTCGGCCGGAACCACCAAGGTTCCGGCCGATTTCGCTTCCGATCCCGCATGCTCCTTTAAATTGATCATTCAACCAACTTAAATTTGCGTTTGGACAAGCCCCGCTAAAGTTTCACCGCCTATCAAGATCCTGCATCAGAAGCGCCCCTAAGGCTGCAATCGATGCGAGTCGGCATGACGCCCGGCTCGCGAACGCGCAGGAGATCATGACGATGGCCAAATCCAGAACAGCCCCCAGAGCGAACTCCACGACAAAAACGGTCGGCGACATCGACAATGTCACGGGCACCAGGGGCATCGACTTCATCACGGTTTCCAACTCCATCCGCAACCAGGAACTCGATCTCGAAGGCGGCGTCGATCGCCTGAGAATGCAGGGCACCGGCAACACGGTGCGGGTCTCAAATATCGAATCGATCGGCGGCGCCAGCGGCATCGACCTCGTGACCTTCGAGACCAGGGTCACCTATGGCAGGATCGACCTGGGCGGCGACGACGACCGCGTGACTTTCTCGGACGACGGCGGCACGGCCACCATTTCCAATGTCGAGACCATCCTTGGCGGCGGCGGCAAGGAATCGATCATCCTTGGCTCGAAAGCGCAAGGCACCTACATCGATCTCGGCGAGGACAGCGACAGGGTCGTGCTGGGCGCCTATGCCAATACGCTCACCCTGCTCAATGTCGAGACGATCAGCGGATCGAGCTCGGGCGACATCGTCCACATCGCCAGCCAATACGAAGAAGGCAAGATCGACCTTGCCGGCGGCAAGGATTCGATCACGTTCGCGATGGCATCGACCGCCACGCTGCTCAACATCGAAACCATCACCGGCAGCGATTTCGACGACGACATCACCATTTTCACCCTCTTCACCCGCGGCAGCATCAATCTCGGCGCCGGAACCGACCGGCTGCGGCTCGGCAATTTCGCCAACAGCCTGACCGTGGCGGGCGCCGAGTCGATCGTCGCGGGCACCGGCATCGATATCATCACGCTGAGCGCCCGCGCCGACAATGCCGAGATCGACCTCGGCGGCAACAAGGACAAGCTGACCCTCGGCGATTTCGTCAACGTCGTTTCGGTCTTCAACGTCGAGACGGTGATGGGCGGCTCGGGCAGCGATACGGTCTATCTCGAGACGACGTCGGCCGGCATGCGGATCGAGCTTGGCGATGGCCTCGACCAGCTCGTTCTCTTCGAGGGCGGCAGCACGATGACGATCGGCAATGTCGAAACGATCCTCGGCCGGGACTCCGGCAACGACGTCATCACGCTTTCGACCCAGGCCAACGGCCTGACGATCGACCTCGGCGAAGGCGATGACAGGCTGACGCTGGGCGCATTCGACAACACGCTGACGCTGGGCAATGTCGAGACCATCACGGCATCGAGCAAGACCGACGATATCACCATCACCAGCCAGCTCACCGGCGGCAAGATCGATCTCGACGCCGGCAGCGACAAGCTGACACTCGGAAACTTCGAAAACACCATCACCATCGCCGGCGTCGAAACGCTGGTCGGCGGATCGAGCGACGACACGGTCACGGCATCAGGACAATTGACCAAGGCGATGATCGACCTCGGCGCGGGCCAGGACATCCTGACGCTGGCGACAGCCACCAATTCGCTGACGATTTCCGGTACGGAAACCATCATCGGCGGCGGCGGCAGCGACCATATCACGCTTGGCGCACAGCCCGCATCGGGAGAATTCACAGTCGATCTGGGCAACGGTGCCGACACCCTCGTCCTTCATTCGGCTGGCAACACGCTGACCGCCGCTGGCGTGGAAAACATCGAAGGCGGCGCCGGCGACGACTTCGTCCACATCTCCGGCGCCGCCGTGGGCCTGTCGATCGATCTCGGCGACGGCGTCGATACGCTCGACCTATCCGATGGCGGCGGCACGCTGACTGTCAAGAATGTCGAGGTCATCACCTCCACCGGCAGTGACAGCGCCAGCGCCATCACCTTCGGCTCGGCACTGACCAACGGCATCATCGCGCTCGGCGAAGGCAAGGACCGGGTGACGCTCGGCGCCTTTGTCAACAACGTGACGATGAACGGCGTCGAGACCATCATGGGCGGTCGGTCGGCTGACACGGTTACCATCCAGGGCATGCTGACCGAAGGCATGATCGACCTCGGCGCCGGCATCGATACGCTCGATATGAGCGCGGTGAACCTTGGCACGACGCTGACGATCTCGAATGTCGAGACGATGACCGGCACCAACCAGTCGGATATCGTCACCGTGACAGTCGATCAGACCGGCATGCGCATCGACCTCGGCAGCGGAAGCGATTCACTGACGCTCGAGTCCAACATCACGATCACCGTCAGCAATACCGAAACCATCATCGGCAGCGCCGGCAATCAGAATGTGACGCTTGGCGGCACGTTCAACGGCGAGATCGATCTCGGCGACGGCAGCGATACGCTCAAGCTCGGCAATACCGGCATCAACCAGATCACCATCAAAGGCGTCGAGACGCTCATCGGCAACGGCCAGGACGACCTCATCACGCTCGCAGCGGTTCCCGCCATGATGGTCGTCGATCTCGGCGGCGGCGGTGATCAGCTGACGCTCGACGCCGGCGGCGGCACCGTGTCGATCAGCAATGTCGAGACGGTCGTGGGCGGCGTGGGCGCCGACACGGTCTATGTCGCGAGCGGCCTGACGGGCTCGACCATTCTGCTCGGTGACGGCCTCGATGTTCTGACGCTCGGCAATTTCAACAACACAGCGACGATCTCCGGTATCGAAAGCGTGGTCGGCGGCAGCTCGGCCGACATGATCACGCTGCAGGGCGAAGCCACGGCGGTCTATATCGACCTCAAGGGCGGCCTTGATCTGCTGACGCTGACCAGCGGCAACAACACCGTTACGGTCGTCAATGTCGAAACCGTGGCCGGTGGCACCGGCAATGATACGATCTATGTCGACTCGTCCTTGCCCTCGGGCAGCTACGATCTCGCCGGCGGCAACGACACGATAATCTTCAGCGATCTCGGCGGCACGGTCACCGCGACAAATGTCGAATCCATTCTCGGCAAGCTCGGTAACGACAAGGTGACGCTTGCATCATCCACCCCGTCCGAGATCGATCTCGGCGACGGCAACGATACGCTGATCCTGTCGTCCGGCGGCAATACGGTCACCATGCTCAATGTAGAGACGGTGACCGGCGGCGCGGGTAACGACCTCGTCATCCTCGGCGCGACCTATGCGGGCGGCACGATCGACCTCGGCGGCGGCAGCGACATGCTGCAGATCAATGCCTCGGGCGCGACCATCACCGTCAATGGCATCGAGTCCATCGCCGGCGGCTGGGGCTCGGATGTCATCACCTTCTCGCAGGCCTATACATCGGGCGAAATCGACCTCAACGACGGCGACGACAAGGTATCCTTCGCCAATTTCGCCAACACCGCAACCATCGTCAACGCCGAGACCATTGCCGGTGGCACGCAGGACGACCGGATCATCCTGAAGAACGGCTGGGTGGGCGGCACGGTCAGTCTGGGCCTCGGCAGCGACTATCTGAGCTTCACCGACGGAGGCACGCTGACCGTCACCGGCGCTGAAACCATCATCGGTTCGACAGATACCGACGTCGTGACGATCAACGCCTCCGGCGCCATCGCCATGCTCGATCTCGCGGGCGGCCACGACATTCTTTCGTGGTCGGGCAACATCGCGGTCAACGCCAATGTCTCCGGCATCGAGTCGATCTCGGGTGGCTCGGCGGCCGACTACATTATCTTTACATCCGCGATCACCGGCGCCCATATCAATCTCGGCGATGGCGGCGACCGGCTGGAACTCTACAAGCTCGACAACAATACCTTGACCGTCGCCGGCGTCGAAACCATCTCCGGTGGCGTCAGCTCCGACATCATCGTCATCAATTCCTCGACCTACAACGGCAGTGTCAATCTCGATGCCGGGATCGACAGTATCGAACTGGCGATATCCGGAAACACGGTGACGCTGGCCGGCATCGAGACCATAACCTCCGGCAACGGCGACGACCGCGTTACTCTCTCCGGCTCGGCTCAGTCGACGATCACCCTTGGCGCGGGCATCGATCAACTGTTTTTGGGTGACGGCAACAACACGGTGACCGTAGGCGGTGCGGAAACCATCACCGGCGGCAACTTTATCGATGTGGTCACCGTCAATACCGATTTCGTTGGCACCATTTCGCTCGGCAGCAGCACCGACACCCTTACCTTCATTGAAGGCGCCACGGCGACCCTGACAAACGTCGAGACCGTGACTAGCGGCGGCGAGTCCGACACGATAACGCTCGCGACCAATTATCTCGGTGCTGTCATCGATCTCGGCGGCGGTGAGGATTTCATACTGTTTGCCGGCTCGGGCACGGCGACCTTCGCCAATGTCGAGAACATCAACGGCGGCAGCGGTATCAACAAGATCGTGCTGACCGGTTCCGCCAACACCAATATCTCGCTCGGCAACGGCGACGACACGATCTACATGGGCAACGGCGTCGACAGGGTGTCGGGCGATGCCGGCGTGGATTACTTCGTCTTCACATCGACCACCCAATCGAACGGGACGGGCGTGACCGACACGATCAACGATTTCG
This sequence comes from Rhizobium sp. TH2, assembly GCF_024707525.1. NCBI lineage: Bacteria > Pseudomonadati > Pseudomonadota > Alphaproteobacteria > Hyphomicrobiales > Rhizobiaceae > Rhizobium > Rhizobium sp. TH2. The sequence goes on from NZ_CP062231.1 coordinate 2,808,558, forward strand.
TCCAGTCCCAGGACAAGCTCTCGTTCCAGGGCCTGCAGACCGGCACATTCGCCTACTCGACCACGGCAGGCTATTCGAATGCGGGCGCGAACTCCGAAGCGTGGTTCGACAATGCGAGCCGCATGCTGCATGTCGATATCGACGGCGACAACGCAGACGACATGATCATCATCCTCACGGGCATGAACCGCGAGTCGCTTTCGACCTTCGATTTCGTCTGGAGCTGAGTTGCGGATGACAGCTGCCCCCTTCCCCGATCGCGACGCCGTCGCCGACAGGCTCGCAAGCTTCGTCGAGGCCGACCAGTCGTTCCTGAGGCTTCTGATGGAAAATCCAGTTCAGGACGACAACCTGCTCGAGGGATTGCGGCTCTGGCTCGACCGATCGGCCGAGGCGAAATTTCTCAACTCTCTGAAGCTCGAGCGTACCGGCGAATGGATCGGTGCCAATGCACCGGCGCGGCTGCAGATCCGGCTCAACGAAGTGGGCAAATCCTCGCAGCACCCGGCTTTCCATGCATTCCGGGACGGGCTGGAGAAATCTGGCGGGCTGGAAAAGGCGTTTCCAAAAGCGTGAAACCAAACGCGGTTCACCCCCTCCCCGCGAGGACAGGGAGAGGGCGTGACGAGCGAGTAATGAGCTAGGCTCGGTTGGGAACGGGGTTACTCGCCCTTCAAACGCTTGGCCAGTTCGACCATCTTGAGGAATTCGGCGTGGTAGCCGTAGCGGTCATCGCCTTTCGAGGCCAAGCCCAGCGCCCCGATCGCATCCCAGGAATAGTCCGAAACCTGGGCTTCCTGCTTCAGCTTCTGGGCGAAGGCCGCGACCGCCACCGAGAAACGCACATCGGGCGCCGCCGCATCGACATTGGCTTTCTCTTCCGATGCCTTGACCGGCATGGTGATCAGCGTCGATTTGTCTTCGTCCGGCTTCTTGTAGCGGATCTTGACGAAGGCGAGTTCATCTGAGGCGGAAGCGTCGGTCACGACGGGCGCGTCGGCCTTTTCCTTCTTCCCGGCATAGCGCAGATCGTCGTTGAGAACCGATGGGCTGCCGACCGGCGTCACCTCGTAGATCGCCGTGACGCGATGGCCGGAACCGATCTCGCCGGCATCGATCTTGTCATTGTTGAAATCCTCGCGTTTCAGCGCCCGGGTTTCATAGCCGATCAGGCGGTATTCGGCGATCTTGGCCGGGTTGAACTCGACCTGGATCTTGACGTCCTTGGCGATCGGGAAGAGCGAGCTCGTCGCCTCCTGCACCAGCGTCTTCTGGGCTTCCGACAGCGTGTCGATATAGGCGGCAACACCATTGCCGTTCTGCGCAAGCACCTGCATCAGGCTGTCATTGTAGTTGCCGGTGCCGAAGCCCAGGACTGACAGGAAGATGCCCGTCTTGCGCTTCTTCTCGATGAGGGCCTTGAGGTCATCGTCGCTCGACACACCGACATTGAAATCGCCATCGGTGGCGAGCAGGATGCGGTTGACGCCGTTCTTCTGGAACGCCTTCTCGGCGAGCCGATAGGCGGCTTCGATACCTTCGGCACCCGCAGTCGAACCCCCGGGCGAAAGGTTGTCGATCGCATCGAGGATCTTCTGCTTGTCCGATGCCTTGGTGGGTTCGAGAACGGTGCCGGAATTGCCGGCATAGACCACGATCGACACCGTGTCCGACGGCTTCAGCGTATTGACCAGCAGGCGGAAAGCGCTTTTCAACAGCGGCAGCTTGTTGGGCTCGTCCATCGATCCCGAAACGTCGATCAGGAACACAAGATTGGCCGGTGGCTGTTCGGCAAGCTGAACGTCATAACCCTTGATGCCGATATGCATGAGCTTCGTATTGGCATTCCACGGCGTCGGCATGACGGTGACATTGGCCTTGAACGCCTCCTTGGCGCTTTCCGGCGGCTTCCAGTCATAGGGGAAATAGTTGATCATCTCCTCGACGCGGACGCTGTCGGGCTCCGGTAGATGGCCGCCATTCATGATCGACTGGCGCACATAGGCGTAGGATGCGGTATCGACATCGATCGAGAAGGTTGAGACCGGCTCGGAAACGACCGATTTCACCGGATTGACATCCTTGGAGGTGAAACGGTCACCGGTTTCCTCGGGCAGCAGGATCGGCGGCTGGGCGATGATGCCTTCGTTCATCGTGGCGCCACCCAGCACCTTCTTGCGCATCAGCTGTCCAGTTGGCTGCACGGTCATCGGCTTGGCGGCAACCAGGGCATCGACCTCGGGTTCGGCCATCTCGCTGGTCGCGGCTCCCAAATTATCGGCATCGCCCGGTGTCGTCGAATTGAATTCGGCCGACTTCTGATCCTTCGGCGCGGCGGCAAGGCGTTGATCCTCACCGGGCACCATGGCTTCAGTGTCGGCGCGGCTACCCGATGTGTCGGCCGTTTCCTCGGCGATGACGGGTTTGGGCTCGGTCTTGGTCACGTCGGCCAGTTCGGGCTGTTCGACCGACTTATCGTCGGCTTGCACCTGGTTCTGAACCTCTTGCTTCCCAGCGGTCTGCTCGGCCTTGAGCTTCTCCTGGCGCAGGCGCGCCTCGTCCTGCTTCTTGGTATCGATAACAGGTCCATCCGTCAGGATGATTGTCCTGTCGTTGATCATCTGATAGGTGACATACCCGGCGGTGGGTACGATCAGGATAGTTGCGAGCGCCGAGCTCGCGAGCATCAATTTGCGGGACATGAACAGGCTCCATAAAGCGGTTGCGATGGAGCTTTGACGACGTGACGTTCTGTTTCCTTGGGGTGCTGTGGCAAAATTTTTCTCGGCCTCGAATGCGGCCATGGCAGCATTCATCGCGCGGGCACGGGCCTCGTCGGTGGGTTTCGGGGCGGCGATGCGGCCGAGCTTCTTCAGGTCTTCTTCCATCGGCTCGCCTCCTTTCACGCGACTTCACGGCCGAGAATGATCTTGAGCCGCTTGCGCGCCTCATGCAGGTGCCAGGATACCGTGGGTTCCGAGCAACCGAGTATTTCCGCAGCCTCGCTGTGATCGAAGCCCTCGGAATAAACCAGCATGACGGCGTCGCGCTGCTTTGGCGAGAGCGTCTGCACGGCGGTCCAGATTTCCTGCATGTCGTCCTCTTGGGTCTCGTCGGCATGCATGGCCGGATCCTGGCTCCATTCCTCGGTCTTGCGGCGCTCGCGAACCGCCTTGCGGGCGAGATCGCGGACCGCGTTCAAGACCAGCGCATAAAGCCAGGTACGAAAGCGGCCCTCGCCGCGAAACGATCTGATCGCGCTTGCCAGCCGGACGCAGACGTCCTGCGCGATATCTTCGGCATCGGCACGGCTCCGCGTCCATTTCCACGCCGTGGCATGTATGAAATCATAATGCATTTCAATCAGTTGTCCAAAGGCTTGCGCGTCGCCGCCAATTGCCTTTCTGATCAGTTCGGGTTCCAACTGCCGTCCCTCTCACACCGTTCCCGGGGTCAGGGGCACCAAATCCATTCCATTCGGCATGTTCGGTAAACCCTGATCCTAGGTGTAAGACGTTTGCTCCTGACAAAAGCTTGGGGTCAGGCGTGAAATTATTTGGGCAAGGGGCCAAATTATTCAGTCAGCCCTTCCATCACCCTTATGTACAAACCCCGGAGCGGATTTTAGAGCGCTTCATGGATAAATGGAATCATTCTGTTGGCTCAAGCGGAGTTGGATGTTGGATCGGCCGGCGCGCGTCGTAGCCAAAGCATACGGCCAAGCCGGCCGATCCAAGAGCCGGCCCGCTTCAGCCAACCCGAAGGGCCGGGCATCTTTCCGCCAGTCCCTGCGGCGTCGGTCTCGGCCGTACCTAAGGGTACGACACTCGCCCGCCGCCTTGGTCCTGACGAAAACCTGCTCCGGCAGAATGGTTCCATTTATCCATGAAGCGCTCTAACTCTCGGAATCGCCCGCCTATCCCGTCAGGTCCATCCATGAACCCCCGCCGCGATTACCAGCTCGGCCTGCTCTACGTCACGATTTCCGCTGTCGCCTGGAGCCTTGCCGGCTATTTCAGCCGGCTGATCCCGCTTGACAGCTTTACGCTGCTCGCCTGGCGCGGCATTTTCGGGGCGGCGAGCCTGCTGATCGTCGTCGTCCTCTTTCGGGGCCGCAACTGGTGGCGGGAATTCACCGAAATCGGCAAGCCGGAAATGGCCTATATCGCACTGACGGTCGCCGGGATGATCATGTTCATCACCTCACTGGGCCATACATCCGTTGCCCATGGCGCGGTGATCTATGCGACGATCCCTTTTCTGGCGGCCTTCCTCGGATGGATATTCCTCAAGGAATTTCCGAGCCGTAGCGCGATGAATTCGAGCATGTTCGCTATTCTCGGCGTCATCCTGATGGTTGGCTTCGGATCGGATGGCGGTTTGCTCGGCGACATGCTGGCCTTCGGCATGACCTGCACCATGGCCTGCTCGATCATCGTCATGCGGCGCAACCCACACATGTCCGCGATGGCGTCGGCCTGCATCGGCGCCATCGTCTCCGGCGCCATCTGCTGGCCGCTCGGCGCGCCGCTCGATGTGACCGGCATCCAGTTCTTCCAGCTCGCGCTCTTCGGCCTCACCAATTCGGCGGTGGGCCTTGCCTTCTTCGCACTTGGCTCCAAGAAACTGCCGGCCGTCGAGACAGCCTTGATCGGAGCGCTCGACGCGCCCATGGCGCCGCTCTGGGTCTGGCTGGCTTTCAACGAAAAGCCGGGCGTCAACACTCTTATCGGCGGCGGCATGGTCTTTGCCGCGGTCGTCGCACATATCGTCGCCAGCCAGCGGAGGGGCGCTCCGGCGCATGCATGATGGATCCACGTCGCGAACATCTCTTCGGCATCATCTTCGTCACGGCGGGCGCGGTCACCTGGAGCAGCGCCGGCTTCTTCACGCGGCTGATCGCGCTCGACTATCCCACGATGATCGCCGGACGCGGCATCTTCGGCGCCATCGGCATGCTGGCGATCATCATCGCCTTTGCGCCAAGGACATGGACCAGCCAGTTCCGCAACATGGGCTGGCCGGACGTACTCTACATCTCCAACTATATCTTCGGCACGATCTGCTACGTCTCGTCGCTCGGCCAGACCTCGATCGCGCACAATGCCGTGATCTTCGCCACCCTGCCCTTCATCGCCGCCCTGCTCGGCTTCATCTTCGTGCGCGAACTGCCGTCGCGCGAAGCAATCTTCGCCAGCGCGATCGCGATGATCGGCGTGGTGATCATGGTCGGCTTTTCCGACGATGGCGCGCTGCTCGGCGACGTGCTCTCGTTTCTCGGCACGGCCAGCATGGCGGCCTCGATCATCATCGTGCGGAAATATCGCTCGGTGAATATCGCCGCCGGTGCGGTGATCGCCTCCTTCACCAGCGGCGTCATCGTGCTGCCCTTCGCGGATTTGTCAGCGGCGACACCGACGCATCTGCTTTACCTGGTGCTTTTCGGCCTGCTCAATGCATCGGCCGGGCTGACGCTTTATTCGCTCGGCTCCAGGCGCCTGCCGCCAATGGAAACGGCGTTGATTTCGCTGATCGATACGCCGCTCTCACCGTTCTGGGTGTGGCTGGCATTCGGGGAGAAAGCCGGCCCCCAGACGCTCGCCGGCGGGCTGATCGTGCTGTTTGCAGTGATCCTGCACATATTCATGAGCCAGCGGCGTCAGCGGCTGGTCTCTTCAAGCTAGACCCAGGAAGATCATGATCGCGGTTTCTACGCGCTTGAGGTCGTCATCGTCGAGAATGCCGATGCGTTTGCCGAGGCGACTTTTTGGCAGGGTGATGATCTTGTCGGCCATAACATGTGATCGCAGCCGCAGACCGTTTACGTCACTCGGCAATAGATCAATGCGGAAAAGTTCTAGATTGTCAGGGTCGGAGGTGATCGGGCATATCGTTATGGAATCCAGAAATGAGAAGGCATGATCTTGAATAATAAGAGCCGGCCTTGGCTTGCCGGCGTAGCCGGTACCTGAAACAGTCCAGACCTCACCTCTCGTCATTGGCCGGATCGTTGAACCAGGATACGGAATCGACCCACGCCTGATCCTCGGCGGCATAGGGACTCGCCGCCGCGATCTTCGACTGCCTCGCGGCTTCCTCGAGGAATTCTTTCGACTTGGTGTCGGGCAGCCAGCGTTGTACGAGCCGCAGACCCTTCGCCCGCTGTCGCTCGCGATAGGTCGCTGCCTTATGCCTGTTCCGCTCGCGCTTCTCTGGTGCGGTCATCTCTAACACTCCGGTTATATGTAACCTGAGTGCGAGGGGTCGAAATGTCAAGTCAGCGGCTCAACGCCGTCATGTGAAAGCGGAGCTGTTCCTCGGGATAACGATAGCTGGCGCCGACCGGGCAGGCATTGCGGGCGATGCAGCCGCCTTGCATACAGGTGCCGTCGCCTTCTCCCGCGAGATAGGTGCGGCAAGCCGGTACGTGAAAATGATCGTTGGCCACTGCATTTGCCGGACAGGTCGTCAGGCACGGTTTGTCGGGACAGTGGTCGCAGGGATGCGGCCTTGGAGTTGATGCGGGGAACTCGATGTGTTCCTTAAACCCGATCGCGCCGCGATAGCCGTGCCACAAGCCATAATCCGGATGGATCAGCACGCCGAGCGGCGACGCCCTCAATCCCTCGGCACGCATCGCCCATTGCTGGAACGGCTGCCACGGCTTTTCCGAGGGGAACCATGCGGTTCCTCCCATGGCCTCGGCGACCGGCCGGATGACCTCGACGGACCACATGTCCAGTGGATCGGCCACATTCTCGTTCTCCTGCCGCCATTCCGAGAACGGCTCCCAGATCGAGCCGCCGATATTGCCAAGCAGCACAACCGTCCGCGCCCTGCCCCCTGATATCTCCGGCCCATCGCCATCGAAATGCACGACGCCGCGCAAAAAAATTCCGTGCGGCGAGAGCGCCGCACGGATCTCATCAATTCTGATCTCTTCCTTGCCCATTATGTCCGGCCAGGCGGCTTGTAATGCGGGCGCCAAACGTCCCGCTGTATCCAGTCGGCCACCTGATACCGTCCGCCATTCTCCCTGGCTTCGGGACCCTTTCAGGTGAAGGCGTCGGGCATCGAGTCCTTCTTCTGCTTGATGTAAGCCAGAAGCGCTTCATCGATCGCGGGATCCAGCGCCGGCGCCTCGTACTGGTCGAGCCAGGACTTGCAAAGCGCATTGGCGCGTTCCTCGATCCGCTTGGCGCCTTCGACTTCCCACTGTTCGAAGGAATTGTTGTCGGCGAGCGCGGAGCGATAGAAGGCGGTCTGGAAGTTGGCCTGGGTGTGCGCGCAGCCGAGATAGTGGCTGCCTGGGCCGACTTCGCGGATGGCGTCCAGAGCCTGGGCGTTTTCCGAGAGATCAACGCCTTCCGCCATCTTCTGCATCATGCCGAGCTGGTCCTGGTCGATCATGAACTTCTCGTAGGACGACACGAGGCCGCCTTCGAGCCAACCTGCCGCATGCAGCGAAAAATTCGTGCCGGCGAGCAGCGTCATGTTCAGCGTGTTGGCCGATTCATGCGCGGCTTGCGCATCCGGAACCTTGGAGGCGCAGAGCGAGCCGCCGGTACGGAACGGCAGGCCAAGACGGCGTGCAAGCTGGGCTGCGCCGTATGACACCAGCGACGGTTCCGGTGTGCCGAAGGTCGGCGCACCCGACTGCATCGAGATCGAGGCTGCGAACGTGCCGAACAGCACGGGCGCGCCCTTGCGGATCAGCTGGGTGAACGATGCACCGGCCAACACTTCAGCGAGGATCTGCGTCAGCGTACCGGTCACTGTGACCGGGCTCATAGCGCCCGAGAGAATGAATGGCGAGATCACCGTCGCCTGGTTGTGGCGGGCATAGACCTTGAGCGCGCCGACCATGGTTTCGTCGAACACCATCGGCGAATTGGCATTGATGAGGTTGAGCGTGACGCAGTTGTTCTCGACGAACTCATCGCCGAACACCAGCTTGGCCATGGCGATCGTGTCTTCGGCGCGTTCCGGCGCGGTGACCGAACCCATGAACGGCTTGTCCGAATATTTGATATGGCTGTAGACCATGTCGAGATGGCGTTTGTTCACCGGGATATCGACCGGCTCGCAGACCGTGCCGCCTGAGGAATGCATCGACGGCGCCATGTATGCGAGCTTCACGAAATTGCGGAAATCCTCGATCGTCGCATAGCGGCGGTTGCCCTCGAGGTCGCGCACGAAGGGAGGTCCGTAGACAGGTGCGAAGACAGTCGCCTTGCCACCGATCTGCACGCTGCGCTCGGGATTGCGCGCATGCCAGGTAAAAACCGGCGGCGCGGTCTTCAGGAGTTCGCGGCACAGGCCCTTGGGGAAATGCACCCGTTCGCCCCTGACATCGGCGCCGGCTTCCTTCCAGAGCGCCAGTGCTTCGGCATCTTCGCGGAATTCGATGCCGATTTCCTCGAGGATGAGGTCGGCGTTACGCTCGATGAGCTCGAGGCCTTCTTCCTCCAGCACCTCGTATTCGCGGATCCTGCGGGTGATATAGGGAAGCGACGCGCCCGGACCGCCGCCTGTGCGTGCTGCGCGGCGGGCGGCAGCACCTCTAACGCGGCGGCCGCCGCCTTCTGCCTGGTCTGTCGTCTGGTCCATGGTTGCTTCCTCTTTGTGATTTTGGGCCTGAGGGGCCGAAATGTTCACGGCGATCCTAAACAATGCCGCAAAAGGAACATTCCTGAAAGCGCCACCGATGACGCTGTTCGCGAAATGACGCATTTGTCGATTTGCGGCATGAGACAGAACGCTATCCGTCTAATGATGGCAATCAGAAGATTCGATGTTACGAGCGCGATTGTCCCTTAAATCAAAGAGAACCACGTCTCAGCCTCAAATCGTCAACCCTTTCAAAGACGATTGACGCATCGTCGTAAATCAGTCCAGCCCGCGTCGTTTTCGAAAACGCTTTGCAAACCCCAGACGCTAACTGTAATGGTCGAATGCGGTTTACGGCAAACTGCGGATTCCCAAAACTCGACGAGGATCGCCATGGCAGACGACGACATCATTCTTTCCGAGCTCTCGGACGAAGAACTTGTGCAGCAGATGCACGACGACCTCTATGACGGCCTTAAGGAAGAGATCATCGAGGGCACCAATATCCTCATCGAACGTGGCTGGGTGCCTTATGACGTTCTTACGCAAGCCCTCGTCGAAGGCATGCGCATTGTCGGTATCGACTTCCGCGACGGTATCCTCTTCGTTCCGGAAGTGCTGCTTTCGGCTAATGCGATGAAGGCCGGCATGTTTATCCTGCGTCCGCTGCTCGCCGCTACCGGCGCGCCGAAGCAGGGCAAGATGGTGATCGGCACCGTCAAGGGCGACATCCACGACATCGGCAAGAACCTTGTCGGCATGATGATGGAAGGCGCTGGCTTCGACGTCATCGACCTCGGCATCAACAATCCGGTCGAGAACTATCTTGACGCGATCGAGCGCGAAAAGCCAGACATCCTCGGCATGTCGGCGCTGCTGACCACGACCATGCCCTATATGAAGGTCGTGATCGACACGATGAAGGAAAAGGGTATTCGCGACGATTACGTCGTTCTCGTCGGCGGTGCGCCGCTCAACGAGGAATTCGGCAAGGCCGTCGGTGCCGACGCCTATTGCCGTGACGCGGCAATTGCCGTGGAAACAGCCAAGGAATACATCAAGCGCAAGCACAACATGCTCGCTGCCGGCGCCTGACCGGTTTCAGCGTAGAGAATAAAGAACTGGCCGCTGCGGGTACCGCGCGGCCAGTTTTCGCTTCGGGATCAGTTGGTTGCGTCGTTCGCCGCATCCTTGGTCGCATCGACGGTGTTCGAGGCATCCCGGCCGAAGCCCCGGATGGTGTTGCCGCATGATGCCAGTGCGAACACCAGAACGACCGCGACAGCAACGCGTGTGGTGATACTGATCATTTCATTGCCTCCAGTTGAACCCTAAGCCTTGATCATTCCACGACGTCCTTGGCCGCGTCTTCCGTCGCATTGACGGTGTTGGACGTATCCTTGCCCAATCCACGGATGGTGTTGCCGCACGATGCAAGCATAAGGACCGCCAGAAGGGCTGTCGCGATCTTAGTGGATGTCTTCATGACCGTGATCTCCAATCGTAATATAGATGTATCCGAAGCGCGGTCGCGCCACGGCCAATGACTGGGCAACACCCTTACGAACTTGCAGTGATTGCACCGGCCACTAAACGCATGAAAGGCAATTTGGTTCAGAACAACCGATTGAAAATAGACAGCAACGACGAAAATCCGTTCTTTTGACGCCAGCAAATGACGCGGGCGACATTTTCAATGGCTGTTGGCACGCCTATATTGGCAAAGCAAGCTTGGGAAAGACCACCATGTTGACGGATGTCCAGAGCCACGAAACGGTACGAGTGATCGCCTGCGGCGCGATCGCCCGAGAGATTATCGCCATCAAGAACGCCAACGGGCTCGATCATCTCGAACTCGAATGTCTGCCGGCGCTCTGGCATGTGCATCCGGAAAAGATCGCGCCGGCCATGCGGACGAAGATCGCCGAGGCACGCGCCGAGGGCATCAAGCACATCTATATCGGCTATGCCGAATGCGGCACCCAGGGCGAATTGGACAAGATCTGCGCCGAGGAAGGCATCGAGCGCATTGCCGGGCCGCACTGTTACGCCTTCTTCACCGGCACGGAGAAGTTCCTCGCCGAATGCGACAAGGAATTCACCGCCTTCTACCTCACGGACCTGATCACCCGGCAGTTCGAGGCTTTCGTGATCGAACCGCTGAAGCTCGACAAGCACCCTGAACTGCGCGACATGGTGTTCGGCAACTATACCAAGATCGTCTATCTCGCTCAGACCGAGGACGAGGATTTGCAGCGAAAGGCCAAATGGGCTGCCGATTATCTCAAGCTCGACTATGAATACCGCTTTACCGGCTATGGCGACCTGACGCCTGCCCTGCTCGGCGCCGCGGCTTGATTATCACGGCCCGCGTGACAATATGACGATGGCAATCGCCGCAAATAAAGACCATTCATGATCCGTTGTCGTATTGGCTTGATATACGTGACATAAATATATGCGCGATAAGCTGGATAGGACTGGAAGATGGGTGTGTTGTGTCGGAAGTAGAAATGGATCTCGGCCTGGGTCATAAGATTGCCGGTGAAAAGCCAGAGAAGCTTTCGGAATTGCTGCGCCACGTTTCCGCCAAGGCGGGCGACAAGATCAGTCTGGGCGAGATTGCCCATGCTATGGACGATCGGTCTTTCGGCGCCTTTCTCGTCGTCTTCTGTCTTCCCAATCTTGTGCCGCTGCCACCCGGCGCCACGTTCATCCTCGGCCTGCCGCTCATCTTCATCGCCTGCCAGATGGCGTTTTCGCGCCTCGACACGATCTGGCTACCCAGGCGCCTGCGCGAATACACGTTTGACAACAAGGCATTTTCCGCAGTTCTCGACAAGTTCATCCCTTGGATGAACAAGGCTGAACGCTTCATCAAGCCGCGTTTCTTCAGCGGCAACCGCATGGTTGAACGCGTGCTGGGAATCTTTGCGCTGGTGCTGGCGCTCATCGTCTTCCTCCCCATCCCGCTCGGCAATATGGGACCGTCGCTGGCGCTCGCGCTCATGGGCCTGGGACTGACTGAACGCGATGGGCTGATGATGGGGGCGGGTGTCGTCGTCGGCGGCATCTTCGGTATCATCGTGAGCTTCGTGGGCTACGAGATCATCACCAACATCCCCTTTTTCATCAGCCAGATTCCCCACTATTGGGACGGGTTTCGCAACTTCTTCATGTGAAAAGCAGCCGCAAAAGCCCTGCAATCCACAACGAGATTCCGGCTGTCGCAATAAGGCGATTGCGACGTCGTGACTAGCCGTGCAAACTCTACCTTTCCCGACCATTGTGCCGGAAAAGGGAGTACCGATTTTCATGGCAGACCGCATCATCGTCTATTGGCGCGATATTCCCGCGCAGGTCATCATCAAGAAGGGCCGCACCAACGCCAAGCGGGAGCTATCGCTGCGCTTCACCGAGGCGATCGACATGTGCGCGATGCGGACCGGTGCCGCCGAGACCGACGACTATCTCGCCGAATGGCGCAAGGCCGAACCGACCCCCGTCTCCGACGATCTTGAGGCCGAAGCCGACAAGGCCATGGCCGAACTCGAAGCCGCCTACGACCGCGACCGCCTGATCGCGCTGGTCAAGGCGGGAGGGCGGGACAATGGCTGACGCCAAGCCTGGCAATGCTAGTCCCGGCGCGAAGGCCAAGGCCGGCGCCTACACGCCATCAGGCGTATCGGCGATCGGCCGCCGCAAGCGCAGCTATTCGATCCGGCTGTGGTCCGTCCGCCATTCCAGGATGCTCGAATGGTTCTACGCCAAGTTTGCCGACATGTTCTTGGCTCTCCATCCGCTGTGGAACAAGATCGGCTACGGCCGGGTCGAGGCTCCGATCAAATTCGTCGAAAAGCGGGTCAAGGGCCTGATGTTTGACTGTCGCATGTGCGGCCAGTGCGTGCTGTCCTCGACGGGCATGAGCTGTCCGATGAACTGTCCCAAGCAGCTCCGCAATGGTCCGTGCGGAGGCGTTCGGGCAAACGGAAATTGTGAGGTCGAACCCGACATGCCGTGTGTGTGGGTCAAGGCCTGGGAAGGATCGCGCAACATGGTGCATGGCGACAAGATCATGGACGTGCAGAAGCCGGTCGATCAGTCGCTGCGCGAAACCTCGGCCTGGCTGCGTGTGACCGCGCTTGCCGCCGCCGACCGCGATGCCGTGATCAAGAAGGACGCCTGAGCCGATGGTTCATATCGACGAAAATCCGCTCGGCCCGCACCTGCCGCTCGACCCCCTGCCCGGCCATTCCTCCCTCGGCAGGCTGGAACGCGTTCTGCGCCGGGGTGAATTCGCCGTCACCGCCGAACTCAATCCGCCCGACAGTGCCAATCCGGAGGATGTCTATGAGCGAGCCGCGATCTTCGAGGGCTGGGTGGATGGCATCAACGCCGTGGATGCCTCGGGCGCCAACTGCCACATGTCGTCGGTCGGCATCTGCGCGCTGCTGACCCGCATGGGCCATGCGCCGATCATGCAGATCGCCTGCCGCGACAAGAACCGCATCGCCATCCAGGGCGACGTGCTTGGCGCGGCGGCGATGGGCGTCGCCAACATCATGTGCCTGACGGGCGATGGGGTACAGGCCGGCGACCAGCCGGGCGCCAAGCCGGTCTTCGACCTCGACAGCATGTCGCTGCTCGAGACCGTGCGGATCATGCGCGACAATTCGAAATTCCTCTCGGGCCGCAAGCTGACGACGCCGCCGAAGGTATTTCTGGGTGCCGCTGTCAACCCGTTCGCGCCCCCCTACGACTTCCGGGCACTCCAGTTGGGCAAGAAGATCGAGGCAGGAGCACAATTCGTGCAGAGCCAGTATTGCTTCGACATTCCTATGTTCAAGGATTTCATGAAGCGGGTTGTCGATCTCGGACTGCACGAAAAATGCTTCATCCTGGTCGGCGTCGGCCCGATGGCATCGGCGAAGACCGCCAAATGGATCCGGTCGAACGTGCCGGGCATCCACATTCCCGATTCCGTGATCGCGCGCCTCGAAGGCGCCCAGGACCAGAAGAAGGAAGGCAAGCAGCTCTGCATCGACATCATCAACGAGGTCAAGGAAATCGAGGGCGTTTCGGGCATCCATGTCATGGCCTACCGCCAGGAAGAATACGTCTCCGAGATCGTCCATGAATCCGGTGTCTTGAAGGGCCGCACGCCCTGGAAGCGGACGCCGCGCAGCGACATGCGCGAGATGCTGGAAGAAACCCCGGACACGCTCGTCGATCACTCGATGGATTGAGCGACCCCACCAAACTTGCCTTCAACAGAACAGCGACTTAAGAAGCCGCCATGTCCCGAGCCACCAAGGAAAACAAATGACCCGCACTATCGTCGCCTCCGCAACCCGGGAAATCATCATCGGCTTCGACCAGCCGTTTTGCGTGATCGGGGAGCGCATCAACCCGACCGGCCGCAAGAAGCTTGCCGCCGAAATGATCGAAGGCAATTTCGACACCGTGATCAGGGATGCGCTCGAACAGGTCGCCGCGGGCGCGACCATGCTCGACGTCAATGCCGGCGTCACCTCGGTCAATCCGAACGAGACCGAGCCGGGCCTGCTGGTCAAGACGCTTGAGATCGTGCAGGGACTGGTGGACGTACCGCTCGCGATCGACTCCTCGGTCTCCGCCGCCATCGAAGCCGCGCTCAAGGTTGCCAAGGGCCGCCCGCTGGTCAATTCGGTGACCGGCGAGGAGGAAAAGCTCGAAGCCATCCTGCCGCTCTGCGCCAAGTACAATGTTCCCGTCGTCGCGATCTCCAATGACGAAACCGGCATTTCGATGGACCCGGACGTCCGCTTCGCCGTCGCCAAGAAGATCGTCGAGCGCGCCATGGACTACGGCATCAAGCCGGAAGACGTCGTCGTCGATCCGCTCGTCATGCCGATTGGCGCGCTGGGCGATGCCGGCCGCCAGGTGTTCGCGCTGCTCCGCCGTCTGCGTGAGGAACTCAAGGTCAACACCACCTGCGGCCTCTCCAACATCTCCTTCGGCCTGCCGCACCGCCACGGCATCAACGGCGGCTTCATTCCGATGGTGATCGGCGCCGGCATGACCTCGGCAATCATGAACCCGTGCCGCCCGCAGGAGATGGAAGCCGTCCGCGCCGCCAACGTGCTCAACGGCACCGACCCGAACTGCACTCACTGGATCAAGACCTATCGCGACTACAAGCCGGCTGAAGGCGGCGCTGCACAGGCACCGACGCCTGCGGCTTCGTCAGCGGCTCCCGGCCGTCGCGGCGGCCGCGCGGCTCGTACGGGTGGCGCATCGGCGTAATTGCCGGGCGAAAAACTGGTTGAAATACGATATCACCCTGCAGAAAAGCTGCAGGGTGATATTTGCATGTCGGGATTTGGACATTGTCCCCGGCAATGAGGGTGCAGTCTGCTAGTGGACTGAATCCGGGAAAGAAGACTTGAAATGCGCACTGATGGCCCCGCCGAGAATGAGTTCAACATGACCGAAGGCACACACAAAGATCCCCTCGTCCTGTTCATGCCTTCGGGCAAGCGTGGCCGCTTCCCGGTTGGCACGCCGGTGCTCGAAGCCGCTCGCAAGCTCGGCGTCTATGTCGAAAGCGTCTGCGGCGGGCGGGCCACCTGTGGCCGCTGTCAGGTCGTGGTGCAGGAAGGCAATTTCGCCAAGCACAAGATCGTCTCGTCGAATGATCACATCACGGTGCGTGGGCCCAAGGAAGACCGCTACGACCGCGTGCGAGGCCTGCCCGAAGGCCGGCGTCTCTCCTGTTCCGCCGAAATCCTCGGCGATCTCGTCATCGACGTGCCGCAGGATACTGTCGTCAACGCCCAGGTCGTCCGCAAAGCCGCCACGGACCGGGTGATCGAGCGCAATGCCGCCGTGCAGCTTTGCTATGTCGAGATCGAAGAACCCGACATGCACAAGCCGCTGGGCGATCTCGACCGGCTCAAGCTCATGCTCGAAAAAGACTGGGGCTGGAAGGACCTGCTGATTGCGCCTCACCTTATACCTCAAGTGCAGGGCATCCTGCGAAAGGGCAACTGGGGGGTGACCGCCGCGATCCATCGCGACATGGATTCCTCCCGGCCGTTCATCATAGCGCTATACCCCGGGCTGCAGAACGAAGCCTATGGCATCGCCTGCGACATTGGCTCGACGACCATCGCCATGCATCTGGTCTCGCTGCTGTCCGGCCGTATCGTGGGATCGTCCGGCACGTCCAATCCGCAGATCCGCTTCGGCGAAGACCTGATGAGCCGTGTCTCCTACGTGATGATGAATCCTGATGGCCGCGAGGCGATGACCGTCGCTGTGCGCGAGGCGATCAACGGCCTGATCGGCAAGGTCTGCGAGGAAGGTGGCGTCGATCGCAACGACGTGCTCGACATGGTGTTCGTCGCCAACCCTATCATGCACCACCTGTTTCTCGGCATCGACCCGACCGAACTCGGCATGGCGCCGTTCGCGCTCGCCGTTTCCGGCGCGCTGCAATACTGGGCGCATGACATCGACATTCAGGTCAATCGCGGCGCACGCGTCTACCTGCTGCCCTGCATCGCCGGCCATGTCGGCGCCGATGCCGCGGGCGCCACGCTTTCCGAGGGGCCATACCGCCAGGACAAGATGATGCTGCTCGTCGATGTCGGCACCAATGCCGAAATCGTGCTGGGCAATCGCCAGCGTGTCGTCGCCGCCTCCTCGCCCACGGGGCCGGCGTTCGAGGGCGCCGAAATCTCATCGGGCCAGCGTGCCGCGCCCGGCGCGATCGAGCGTGTCCGCATCGATCCGCTAACGCTCGAGCCCAAATTCCGGGTGATCGGTGTCGACAAGTGGTCCGACGAGGATGGCTTCGAGGAAGCGGCTGCCTCGGTCGGCGTCACTGGCATCTGCGGCTCGGCGATTATCGAGGTCGTGGCTGAGATGTATCTCTCGGGCATCATCTCGGAAGACGGCGTGGTCGATGGCGGAATGGCGGCTAAAAGCCCGCGCATCATCCCCAATGGCCGCACCTTCTCATACCTTCTGCGCGGCGATGGCGAACAGCGCATCACGGTGACTCAGAACGATGTGCGCGCGATCCAGCTCGCCAAGGCGGCACTCTATGCCGGCATCAAGCTCTTGATGGAAAAACAGGGCGTCGAGAAGGTCGATATGATCCGCTTCGCCGGCGCCTTCGGTTCGTTCATCGATCCGAAATACGCCATGGTCCTGGGTTTGATCCCGGATTGCGACCTCGCCGAGGTCAAGGCGGTCGGCAATGCCGCCGGCACCGGCGCACTGATGGCGCTGCTCAATCGCGAACACCGCCGCGAGATCGAAATGCAGGTCTCGAAGATCGAGAAGATCGAGACCGCGCTGGAGCCGCATTTTCAGCAGCTCTTCATCGACGCCATGGCGATGCCCAACAAGGTGGACGCCTTCCCCGAGCTTGCCAAGGTCGTAACCCTGCCCGAGCGCAAGGTGATCACCGCGGGCGGCGAGGACGGCGGCGGGCGGAGACGGCGCCGGGAGCGTTAAGCCAAAGTTTGATAACGAAAAGCGCGCCCATCGGCGCGCTTTCGATTTTCTAGGTCTACGCAGCTGTTGAACTACGCCGCCACGGCCGCCGCCGGCTGCATATCGAGGTCGCCAAGCGCGCTACGGATATAGTCCGCCACCGCAAGCGCGGGCTGGGACGCGCCCTTGCGCACCGCCAGACCGATATCGTAGCTGCCGAGGTCCGGCAGGCCATCGCGCTCGCCGAGCACCACCATGTCGTCGCGCACCAGGAAGCGTGCCAGCGGCGCAATCGCGATATCGGCGCGGATCGCCGCGGTCTGGCCCATATGGCTGCCGCAGAAATAGGCGATGCGGAACTCGATCTCCGACTTGGTGAGCTCCTCCAGCGCCTTGGTGCGCCAGATGCAGCCGCTATCCCACACCGACACCGGCAGTGGAGTCTTGAGGTGTGCCTGACCGTGCTTCTTGCCGACCCAGACAAGCCGTTCCGTCATCACCCTTTCGGCGGGATCGGCGCGCACGGCATTGAGGAAATTGTAGAGCGTGAGATCAAGCCGCCCCTCCTCCACGCCGCGATGAAGATTGGCCGAGGACTCGATCGTCACATCGATGGCAAGCTGCGGCCATGTCTCGGAGAGATGCTTGAGAATGCCCGGCAGCATCAGCTCGCCGATATCGTCCGGCGCACCGAGCCTAACGATGCCGTTCATCTCCGGCACGACGAAGCGCGACACCGCCTCGTTGTTGAGCGCGATCATCCGCTTGGCATAGGAGAGCAGGATCTCGCCGTGATGGGTGAGCGTCACCGAGCGCGCGTCACGCCGGAAGAGCGGCACACGCAAAGTGTCCTCCAGCTTCTTGATCTGCATGGAAACCGCCGACGGCGTGCGGAACACCGCCTCGGCCGCCGTGGTAAAGTTACCCGTCTCCGAGATCGCGATGAACGTCTTCATAATGTCGAGTTCGAGCAGGGGCAGCGCCGCCGGAAGAGAATTCGCCATCACATCCTCCATCAATTTTTCTGAATGACAACATCAGATCATTTCGTTTGATTGAACATCAAATGGAGCGCAAGGTCAAGATGTTCTCAATCGAACACCGAAAAAATATGAAGGAGAAAACCAATGAAACTGCTCAAGATCATGCCGTCGACCGTCGCCGACTTTTTCGAAACCAGGGCGAGGCATGCCCGCAAGGCACGTCAGGACGCCCTTCTGCGCCGGGAGCTTTCGCGCCTTCCCCGCTATGTCGCCGACGATATCCGCGAAGCCATCGACCAGCAACGTTCCGTCAATTTTCTTGATTGATTGCATAAGACATATTCGTTTGTCTTATGTGACAGGGAGAGTATCTTTCACAACAGAGGCCAAGCCTCACCAACAAAGGAGACTTGAAATGCGTAGTACCACCTATGGGACCGGACAGTTTTCCGGCCACTCAAGCCACTTCACCGGATCCCGTTTCATCGCGGCGATCGTCGCAAAGTGGCAGGATTACCGGATGATGCGCGACCTCGAATCGATGCCCTATTCCGTCATGAAGGACATTGGTTTCCGGTCCGCGGAGCACAAGAATGCGAAGTGACAAAGCCATCGGCCGGTTCCGGAAATAGCCTTTAGGCGACACGTCCGGAGCCGGCATCCTATTTCAGATTGCATCCATTTTATCTTTAGCCATTTCATATCCAGTTCGCGACGCCATTCGCACCTTCCCTGACGCAGCTATTTTAACCGTCCCGCCAATGTGGCGCAAAAAATCCACTTCATGTCGCTATTGCGCAATTATTATGTGGCGCATATAGACCACTTTGTTCCGATGCGACATTGAGAGGAAGACCATGCGGCCAGAAAGCTTTCCCCTGCCCAAGAAACCGGCGATCAAGCGGACGATCGTTTTCTTTCTGGTCCCCAACTTCACCATGCTGCCCTTCTCGGCGGCGGTGGAAACCCTTCGCATCGCCAATCGCATGCTCGGCTACGAGGCCTATCAGTGGCGCCTCGCCTCGGTGGATGGCCAGCAAGTCTATTCCTCCTCCGGCATCGGCCTTGCGGCAAAGACCTCGCTGACTGAGGAGCGCAAGTTCCTTTCTGGCGAGATGCGGCCCAATATGGTTCTGGTCTGTTCGGGCATCTATGTCGAGGAATTCCGCAACAAGTCGGTCAACGCCTATCTGCGCGAAGTCTATAATCGCGGCATCGCGGTAGGCAGCCTCTGCACAGGCGCCCATGTGTTGGCCCAGGCCGGTCTGCTCAACGGCAAGCGCTGCGCGATCCATTGGGAGAACCTGCCCGGCTTCGCCGAAGCCTTCCCGCAGGCCGATGTACACGCCGATCTTTTCGAGATCGACGGCAACATCTATACCTGCGCCGGCGGCACGGCATCCCTCGACATGGTGCTGCATTTCATCCGCCAGGATTTCGGCGAGAACCTCGTCAACCGGGTCTGCGAGCAGCACCTCACCGACCGCGTGCGTTCGGCGTCCGATCGCCAGCGCCTGCCGCTCCGCGCCCGTCTCGGCGTCCAGAACTCCAAGGTGCTCTCGATCATCGAGATCATGGAGAACAACCTCGCCGAACCGTTGTCGCTGGTCGACATCGCCGACAAGGCCGGCCTTTCGCGCCGCCAGATCGAGCGCCTGTTCCGCCAGGAAATGGGCCGGTCTCCTGCCCGCTACTATCTCGAGATTCGCCTCGACCGAGCACGACACCTTCTGGTGCAGTCCTCGATGCCGGTGGTGGAGGTCGCGGTCGCCTGTGGCTTCGTCTCGGCCTCGCATTTCTCCAAGTGTTATCGCGAACTCTATGGCCGCTCGCCGCAGCAGGAACGCGCCGACCGCAAGCACCTGTCGACGATGCCGAGCATCAACGGCGCCGTGATGTAATTCGAACGAAGGTTTCGAAGGCTGTCAGGACGCGGCGATGCGCGCGACCTGATAATCGGAGAACACGCGGTTGCGGCCGGAATGCTTCGCCAGATAGAGATACTGGTCGGCGGCGTTCAGATAGTTGTCGAACGTCTCGGCATCCGAAATGCTGGCAAGGCCCATCGAAATGGTCACCGAAATGTCTTCGTCATCGACGACGACCTTGATAGCGGCAATCTCAATCCTGATGCGCTCGCAGAACTCGTAGGCTTGTTCGATATCGAGATTGGTGAACAGGATCGCGAATTCCTCGCCGCCGATACGAGCCGGCAAATGCTGCTTCTCACCCACAAGGGCAAGGATCTTGCGTGACACGGCCTTCAGCACCAGGTCGCCGATCTCATGGCCATGGGTGTCGTTGAGCCGCTTGAAATGGTCGATATCGAGCAGCGCCGCGCAGACCGGCGCCTGCTGACGCAGGCAGATATCCACCAGCTTCGGCCCGCGATCGAAAAAGTAGCGGCGATTGAGCAGGTCGGTCAGATAATCCCGCGATGCCATGCGCTGCAGCGATTGTATCCGCTTGTGGATCGTCAGAGTATGCACAAGCCGGCTTTCGACATCCGCAGGGCTTATCGGCAGGTGAACGAAATCGTCCCCACCCGCACCCAGGAAGCGTGCGACATCATCGCGACCCTTGTTCTGCGAGAAGCCAATGACACGAACGGCATCGTCTCCGAAACGCGTCTTGAGCAGTTCCAGAAAGCAATAGCCGTCCTTTTCGGCAAGATCGTTCCGCACGACGACCAGTTCGGTATTCTGCGACGCATCCAGGATAGAGAGTGCCTCGGTCGTAGAGGTGCAGACACTGACCGTGAAACTGCAGCTCGCAAGCGCCGCCACCATCGCGGAATCGTTCTCGCCCTGGGGATCGACAAGTAGCAGCTGCGGCCGGCTCAGTGACAGCACACGGTCGACCGAAGAGCCAAGACTTTCAAGCGAGGACGGCGAGTTCTTGTAGACGATGTCCACGACGCCCTTGCTCATGATCTCTTCGCGCCGGCGCTCGCTAGTAAAGCCGGAGAATACGATCGAGGGTATGGCGCGCGCCTGCACTAGGTCCAGGGCCTCGCCATTGGCGGCATCGGCCAGACAAAGATCGAGGATGGCAAGACTGAAACCGCGCGTATCCGAATCGAGTTCGTGCCGAAGGGCGGCAAACGTGGCGCAGTGAATGACGATCAATCCAAAATTGCCTTCGAGCAGGCTTCTTACAGCAAAGGAGTAGAGCCGGGTGTCCTCAACGAGAAGCACGCGTTGGCCTTCGAATTTCTTCGGCCGTGTCGCCCTGCTTACAGTGTTGCGAAACCCCACGTCAGGCCGTCCCCTTGCACTCGTCCCCGTAACCGGCCTCATCGCGACATCCGGATAGACCGCCTTCAGCGTGACGCCCAGCAGCTTGATTTCAGACCCGCACGTTATTCCCGGCGTGCTTTCAAAACGGTTAACCCTGCCCGGATTTGATACCGTTTTCAAAATTTGAACGCGTTAGAACTAACAATATTCAAATAGAAAGAACGAATTTACTGGGAACCCGGTAAATCCCGCTTCACGCCTTCTTCTGACGGGAGATCAGATACTTCATCTGCGAAAGCGTATCGAGGTTCTGGTTGACCCGACAGTAGAACTCTTCATCGATGAAGGGGCGCATCATGAAGTCGTTGCCGCCGGCTTTGAGGAACCGTGCAGAAAGCAGGCGGTCGGTGGAAGAAGAAACACCGACGATCCTGAGTTGATGCGAGCCGATATGCGCGCGGACCCGGCGCGTGAGTTCGAACCCGTCGATATCGGGCATGTTGTAATCGGTGATCATCAGCGTGATGTCGCGATTGGCCTTGAGAATATCGAGTGCCTTCTGGCCGTTCTCTGCGACGCTAACCTTGAAATTGTAGCGCTTCAACCGTGTGGTCAGCAGCGCCCGCGCGGTCTGGCTGTCATCGACGATCAAGACATGGTGATGATGGTTGGTCAGGAACCGGCAGACGGCCTCGGCAAGCATATCGACCGCAAAGACGCTGTCCTTGATGATGTAATCGACGATCTGGTTG
This sequence comes from Rhizobium sp. TH2, assembly GCF_024707525.1. Classification (NCBI taxonomy): domain Bacteria; kingdom Pseudomonadati; phylum Pseudomonadota; class Alphaproteobacteria; order Hyphomicrobiales; family Rhizobiaceae; genus Rhizobium; species Rhizobium sp. TH2. Next base: position 2,830,626 of record NZ_CP062231.1, read on the forward strand.
GAAAGCAGCTTATCGCGGGTCGTGTCCTGCAGCGTGCCGGTGAACACGATGGTCGGGATCGAGACATCGACGAGATAGTCGAGCGCCTCGCCCTGCTCCGCCCCGGGGAGATTCATGTTGGAGATTGCAAGGCGGATGGGCTGGTCCGATTTCTCATTGGCGACCTGCATCTCCTCGAAGGTGCGGCAGATTTCGACGTCGATCTGCAAAAGCTCCTTGAACCGCTGGCTGATCATCGAGGTGAAGACGTTGGAATCCTCGGCGACGAGGATCCGGTTGCCTTTCAGCGACTGACCGGAATAGTGCATTCCGGAAACACCCAAGAAATCCATGTCCACCCTTCTTAGAAATCGATTGTTACGGGCAGCAATAGCAGCCGAGCTTTTTCGGAAGAGTTAAGATTCCACCATCGGAAATCGCACGATTGTAAAGAGTCCGGCTTCCCCAGCGATTTTCGAGGCTGCGCATTCGGCAAATGGCGCGCGAAGACGGTACGACAACGAAAATGCCGCCGGATGGATCATCCGGCGGCACAATTCAGATGCCAATGCCTGATCAGACGGACGCTGTCCGAATCATGTCCTGGGCTTGAGATTCTGCGGATCGTAGAGCGGCTTGTAGCCGACGCCCGCGACCTCGACCGGATAGATCTCGTCGAAATACGAGACTTCGAGCTTGCGGCCTTCCTGGCAGTAGGACCAGGGGAGATAGGCAAGCGCGATGTTCTTGCCGATCGTCGGGCCATAGGCGACCGAGGTCGTGTAGGAACGGCGGCCGAGCTCGTCGATCAGCACTTCCTTGGTGTCCGGGTCCATCACCGGCATCGTGCCGACAGGGTAGCGCTTGACGCCCTTGGAGTCAGTGTTCTCGCTCATGACGAGCGTGCAGAGCATCGCAGGCTGATGTTCACGTGCCTTGTATTCGAGGTGCTTGGCCTTGCCGCGGAAGTCGGACTCCTTGACCTTCGGGCGCGCAAGATCGGCCTCGATGAGGTTGTACTGGGTGAGCAGATCGGCGTTCTGGAGACGCAGGCTCTTTTCCATGCGGCGCGAGTTCGCATAGGTCTCGACGCCGAAGGCCATGACGCCTGTCGAACGTAGCGCATCCCAGACGGCGAGGCCGTCCTCGTATTTCATATGCAGTTCCCAGCCCTGCTCGCCGACATAGGAGATGCGGAAGGCGGTGACATTCTTTCCGCCGATCTCGATTTGCTTGATCTGTGCGAAGGCGAAGTTCTCCTGGTCGAGCCCAGCCGGATCCTTGACGACCTTCTTCAGCGTGTCACGGGCGTTGGGACCCCAGATGCCGATGGTGATGAACTTCTCGGTCACGTCGGTGATGGTGACGTCGAGGCCGCGATCCTCGGCAACGCGCTTCATGTAATGGAAGTCGCGCGGGCCGGCGTCGGCGCCGTTGATCAGGCGGCAGCGGTCGGCCATGCGGATGACAGTGAAGTCGGCGCGCACCATGCCCTCGTCGTCGAGGAAGTGGGTGTAGATACCCTTACCGATATTACCGTCGCCGCCGATCTTTGCGGCGCAGAGCCACTCCAGCAGTTCGACATGATCGGGGCCTTCGATATCGACCATATGGAAATGCGAGAGATTGACGATGCCGCAATCCTCGGTCATCGCCAGATGTTCGGCATTGGAAACGCGCCAGAAATGGCGGTTGTCCCACTCATTCTCGCGCACTGGAATGCGGTTGCCATATTTCTCCAGCAGGTGCTCGTTGGCGGCATAGCCATGGGCGCGTTCCCAGCCGCCGAGTTCCATGAAATAGCCGCCGAGTTCCTTCTCACGCTCATGGAAGGGCGAGCGCTTGACGCCACGACCGGTGCCATAGGGTTCGCGGGTGTGGACAGCCGGGAAATAGACCTTCTGGGCGGCTTCGAAGCAGCGGCCTTCGATGAACTTCTCTTCCAACTGGTGCGGGTAAAAGCGTGCGTAATCGATCGAGTTGTGGTCGATCTCGGTGCGGCCGTCGGTCATCCAGTCGGCGATCAGCTTGCCATAGCCCGGGCCGTCCTTGACCCAGATTGCGCAGCAATACCACAGGCCGCGCACCTTCTGGCTCTCGCCACAGGATGGGCCGCCGGCGGCGGAAACCTGCAGCAGGCCGTTGAAGGAATGACCTTCGTTATAACCGATCTCACCGAGGATCGGCGTCAGCTCGATCGCCTTTTCAAGTGGCTCGAGGATCTGTTCCATCTCGAGGTCGCGCTGCGATGGCGACAGCCGGGCCTGGTTCTTTTCCAGGATGTCGCGCGGATGGCAGAGGCGCGGATTGGTCTGCTCGTAATAGCCCCATTCGATCTGGCCGCCCTCGGTCGTCTTTGGGTCGCCGGTGTCGCGCATATAGGCGGAATTGCCCTGGTCGCGGAGCAGCGGGAAGCCGATTTCCTTTCCGGTGCCCTCGAACTCATTGTAGGGGCCGAAGAAGGTCAGCGGATGGTCGACCGGCATGATCGGCAGGTCCTCGCCGACCATTTCGGCGATCAGGCGACCCCAGATGCCGGCGCAGACGATGACGTGATCGGCCATGATGGTGCCGCGATGGGTGACGACGCCCTTGATATGGCCGTTCTCGACGATCAGCGACTGGGCCGGGGTGTTGGAATAGGACTGGAGCTTGCCGGACTTCTCCGCCGCGTCGACCAGCTTGCCGGCGACGGTCTGCGAGCGCGGAATGACGAGGCCGGCATCGGGGTCGAACATGCCGCCCATCACCTTGTCTTCCTCGATCAGCGGGAACATCGCCTTGATCTCGGCCGGGCCTACATAATGGGCGCGGGTGCCGAAGGCCTTGGCGGAGGAGAGCTTGCGCTTGATCTCTTCCATCCAGGTGTCGTCGCCGGCGCGTGCGACCTCCAGGCCGCCGATGCGGGCGTAGTGGCCCATCTTCTCGTAGAAATCGATCGAATACTGGGTGGTCCAGACCGAGAGATAATCGTGGCTGGTCGTATAGCAGAAGTCGGAGGCATGCGCCGTCGAACCAATGTCGGTCGGAATCCCTGACTTGTCGATGCCGACGATATCGTCCCAACCGCGTTCGATCAGATGATGGGCGATCGAGGCGCCGACAATGCCGCCCAAACCGATGATGACGACCTTAGCCTTTTGCGGAAACTCTGCCATTGATGCGACCCCGATTGAAATTTGCGCGGATATTAGGGCGTGCGGGAATGTCGTTGCAGCCTGTCTGCGACATTCTTCAAATACTGCACGACCCGGCCCAAATGTTCTAGCCAGCCGGGATCAGAATGACCAGTTTGTGGTCGGGGCGATCGGATGGGCGAAAGGTATGCTGCTCGTAAGAGAGCCGACCGCGCGCGGGATGCGAAAAGACACGCACACCCCCTTCCCGGTCGAGCACCGTCTGCTCGCTCCAGGCCTTGGCGAAGAACGGGCTCTGCTGGCGAAGCGTCGTGAGAAGCGCATTCATTTCCGGGTCGTGCAGGCTGTGGCTGTAATCGGCGCGAAACTCGGCGAGCACCCGCCGCGCCCGGTCTTCCCAATCCGGGATCAGCGCCCGTGATGCCGGGTCGAGAAAGATGTAGCGCAACAGGTTGCGCTGGTGGCCATCGCCAAGCCAGCCGATGAACAGCTCTTCCGCCGCCTCGTTCCAGGCGCAGGCATTCCAGAAGCGGTCCAGTCTATAGGCCGGATGATCGATTGCCGCGACCGTGGCTCGCAGGGATGACGGCGCATCCTCGGCATCCGTATGCGCTGCCGCATCCGGATCGCGGCGGCCAGCGAGATCGAACATATAAGCGCGCTCGGCACGGGTGAGTTGCAGGGCCTTTGCCAGCCGGCCCAGCGCATGCGGCGACGCCTGCACATCGCGCGCCTGCTCGATCCAGGCGCACCATGTGGCGCTGATTCCCGCGCGCGCCGCAAGCTCCTCCCGCCTGAGGCCAGGCGTCCGCCGCCGCCCGGCCGGCTGGTCCGGGATCAGCCGTTCGCGACGGGCGCGGACGAACTCCCCCAGCAATCTCTTTTGATCGTCTTCGAACATGGAAGGGTTTATAACAGGATAACCTCTCCTCTTGTAACAGAATAATTCCGTGACATGCTCCGCGCAAATCGAAGGAGAAAAACGATGCAAACCGTCCATGACAGGAACGTCACCAACAAGTTCGGTCCTCGCGCCAACGCCTATGTCGAAAGCGCCGTGCATTCGCAGGGAGAAGATCTCGAGCGGCTGGGCAAGATCACCGAAGGCGTGGCACCTGACCATGCGCTCGATCTCGGCTGCGGTGGCGGCCATGTCGCCTATGCGATGGCGCCGCATGCGAAGAAGGTGACCGCCTCGGATTTGTCGGACGAGATGCTCGCCGCCGTCGCGGCGACCGCGAAGTCGAAGGGCCTCGGCAACATCGAAACCATCCAGACCTCAGCCGAAAAGCTTCCCTTCGCCGACGCAACGTTCGACATGCTGGGCTGTCGCTATTCCGCGCACCACTGGCAGGATGTCGATGCCGGTTTCCGCGAGGCCCGCCGCGTGCTCATGCCCGGTGCGACGGCCGTCTTCATCGATTGTTACGCGCCCGCCAAACCCCTGCTCGACACCCATCTGCAATCGATCGAACTGCTACGCGACACATCGCATGTGCGGGACTATTCGATCTCGGAATGGACCGACAAGCTGGGCCGCGCCGGATTTGGCGTGAACGCCCTGCGGACGTGGCGGCTGCGGATGGACTTTCCGGTCTGGATCGCCCGCATGGCCACGCCCCAATTGCTGGCCGACGCGATACGCGCCCTGCAGAATTCGGCACCCGCCGAAATCCGCGAGCATTTCGCGATCGAGCCGGACGGCTCTTTCATGCTCGACATGGTGATGCTGGAGACGATGGCGGCCTAACGATTGTCGTCAGCGTCACCATCGTGATCGTCATCATCCTTGGTGTCATCCCGCTCGGCATGGTGCATGCCGTCGAAGGGGCTGCCATCATTGTCGTCCGCAAGCTCGACGTCGCGCTTGCGGGCGCCCTGCATCCGGCGGCGGCTTTCCGCCTGGGCCATGACGCGCCTTGCGATTTCGGGCGGCAGGCCCTCCTCCGCCAATGCGTTCGCGAGGTCCTTCTCAAGGGCGGCGCCCTCGCCATCGACCCGAATATTGATATTGCGCTCGGGCTTCGGAATGACGATTCCCTCCTGGCGGAAGCGTTCGATAATCGCGACCCGGATGTCGTTTCTCACCGGTCCGCCCTGGAACAGGTCCGACAGGTAGAACCGGAGTTCGAAGTTCAGGGCAAACTCGCCAAAACTCTGGAAACCGACATTCGGCTCCGGCATGGTCAGCACCAGCGGGTGGCTGCGGGCGATCTCCAGCAGCAGTTCCATCACCTGCTTCGGATCGCTGTCATAGGATACCGAGATCGGGATTTCACTGCGCGCCAGCGTATTATGCAGCATCCAGTTGCCGACGGCGGCGTTGATCAGCTGCGAATTCGGCACGATGATCGACTGGTTCTGGAACGTCTCGACCTCGGTGGCGCGCACCGAGATCCGGCGGACGAAACCTTCGACAGGGCCGTTGACGATCCAGTCGCCGACCTTGAACGGGCGCTCAGCGAGCAGGATGAGGCCGGACACGAAATTCTGGACGATCGTCTGGAGGCCGAAGCCGATGCCGAGAGACAGCGCGCCCGCGACCAATGCGAAGCTCGATAGATCGACGCCGGCGGCCGAGACGCCGATCACCGCGGCGATCACGATGCCGGCGTAACCCAGTGCCGTATTGACCGAGTTGCGCACGCCCGCATCGATCTGCGACCGGGCCATCACATTGCCGTCGAGCCAGCGCTGGAACCAGCGTGTGGCGAAAAATCCGCCGGTGAACAACAGGAGGCCGGCGAGGATTCCGAGCAGCGAGATATTGATGTTGCCGATATGGATCTCGGTGAAGAGTTTGACGAAGATCGTGGAAATATCCGCGCCGCGGAAGCCCCAGGTCAGCATGATGCTGGGAATGCCGAGCAAGAGCACGAGCGCGTAGATGGCCAGTCCCGCCAGCAGGCCGATCTGGTCCAGCCTGATCTCATTGAGCTGGTAGGAAGCGCCGAGTTTGCGTCCAGGCGCAGACTTTGCGAGTGCGTCATGCCGCGAAATCGCCTGCCCCGACAGGAAGCCGATATACATGGTGACGATGATCGCGCCGGTCACGACGAACTGCGACGAGGCAAAATGGGCAAGACCGATATAGCCGGACATGGCGGTGGCGATGATGCCGACGCCTGCTAGCAATACCAGCGTGCGCATGATCTTGAACCAGATAGGTGATGCCACCTCCGCCTGTTCAAGAGGCCGGAGGAACGAGAGCAAGATCAGCGCGATGCCGGTTACGACCGATGTGACCAGGCCTTCGACGACCGTCAGCACCACGGGTGCATCCAGCGTCACATTGGCCTCGGCCAGCACATAGGAAAGACCGTTGATGGCGGCGAGAACGACGGCAAAGGTAACGAGCCATCCGGCTCCGCGATCCGAAACGCTGATCAGCCGCCACTGCGGCTTGTTCGGCGATACGATGCCGCGCGCCAGCTTCCAGACGAAATAGACGCCCACCAGCGCCCACAGCGTCGCGCGGAGGACGTCGAAAAGTTCCTGGCGCAGGAGATTGAAAGTATAGAGGAAGCCGAGCGCGCAGACAGTCACGAACGCGGCGGCCAGCGCCGGTATGGTCGCCGACCAGAAGGTGACCGAGAGCCTGTGGATATAATCGGGAGACTTCTCCGAGGGGTCCCGGACGATCAAGGTGCGGAAGAGCCTGCGGACCAGGAAAGCCAGGATCAACGCGATGAGCACCGTGAGACCGAATGCAAGAAAGAGTCCCTGATGCTTGAACTTCCACATGAAATCCAGTGAACTGGACGTGATGTCGTAGAACTCCGCCCATTCGTGCTGCGCCGACCTGGCAGCATCGTCGAATAACTGGCTGCTGATTTCGGTGTAGCGAAACAGCGTCGCCGTAAAGAGCGACCTGCGCAGGTCGGTGATATGATCCGAGAGATCATCCGCCTGGCCTCGAATCACCCCGCCATCGGCGACGATCGTGTTCATCTGGGCTTTTTCGCCCTGCAGGCGCTTGCGGTCGCTGGCGAGCGATTCTCCCTCCGGCGGCTGTCCTTCGGCGGGCGGCGCGCCCAGTTCCTCGATCCGCTTGACCACCAGGTTATAGCGGCTTTCAAGCTCCGTCATGGCCGTTGAAATCGAGGCGCCGACGCTATCGGTCTCTACCTTCAAATGAGCAAGGTCGGCGTCGGCATTGGCGGCTTCGTCCACCCTCTTGCGCAGGTCTTCGAGCGCCAGCGCCGCTTCTTCCAGCTCGGCCCGCACCTTTTTCTGCAGCGCCTCGACGGCCGCAACGACGGCATTGCTCTTCTGCAGGGATTGCATCGCGCCATCGGTCGGTTGCGCGAGGAGCCCGGAGGCCGGGATTGCCAGAAGCAAGGCGGCCAGCAGGCAACGGATGAAGAGGATCTGCAATATGTTCTCCCGGGATGTCGATAGCCTGCGCTTTGCCCGTTCAATAAAGCATGGATATGGCCCGGCAAGCAAAAAGCGCCGATATCATGCCCGTTGAAAAGGCCTGTTTACCGGCGTCGGCTAGGATTGCGCCCATCAACCGGACGGGATCGATGCTCAACTGGAACGAAGTCTCGGGGAAGAAAGCCTATAGCGAAGAGCGAGCCGGACTTCTCGTCCTGCTCGAAGGTTCGACGCTAACCCCTTATGTCGATTCGGTGGGCGACCCGACAATCGGCATCGGCTTCAACCTCGTCTACAATCTCGCACCGGTGCTCCGCGTCATCGTCGGCGCCGGGAACTGGAGCGATACGTTGCTCCAAAGGCTGGAGGCGGAAGTCGACAAGAATTACGCACCGAACACCAGTTCAGCGCTCATCGCCAATCTCAACAAGGTGATGTCCGACTGGCACAACAAGCGCGACAGCGACGTGCCCAGCACATTCAGCTTCCGGAACGAGGCGCAGGTCGCCAAGGCATTGGACGCACTCGCGCCGACCTATGATTCCAAGATCGACAAATGGCTTTCCGGCATTCCCGACTCCGAGGAGCGCGCAGCCCTGTTTTCGCTCTGCTGGAATGGCCCGAGCCTGCTGGGACCGAAGCTGAAGGCCGCGATCGAGGACGGCAATCGCGCCGAGGCCTGGTACGAGATCCGCTACAATTCTAACGGCAACGGCATGAAAGGCCTGGCCAACCGCCGCTATGTCGAGGCCGAGACCTTCGGCCTGTTCGACACGGACAGCAGCGCCACTTTTCAGGAAGCCATCAAGACCGGCCAGATGCTGGCAAACCACCACCAGGCGATTCTCTCCTACGAGGATAAATACGACCCGGTCGCCGCCGGAGAAATCAAGGGGGTTGCCGGCATCGAGGCGATCGGCGACGAAATCGCGCCGGCGATTAGGGCGGCTCTCAAGACGATCGGCCTTGCGGCGAAGACCCATGTGGAGGAACTGCTCGCCGCCGAGACGGGCAGCCTCAACATCGCCGGCGACGGCACCACTTATGACAGTGCGAAAAACGATGACGACCTGATCCTGGGCGGCAAGGGGCAAAACATGCTCTCCGGAAACGCAGGCGCCGATATTCTTGCAGGCCTCAAGGGCGCGGACATACTTGCCGGTGGAGCGGGCGCCGATCTGTTCGCGTTTTCCACCATCAAGGACAGCGCCGGGAATGCTTACGACGTGGTCACAGATTTCGGCACCGGCGCCGACCGGATCGCCCTCGGTGGCCTGGGTGACCTCGATTTCCTCGACAAGAAGAATGCGGGCTTTTCCGGCCACGGCCTCGAAGTCAGATGGTTCTGGGATGGCCAGGATACGGTGGTCGAGGCCGACATAGACGGCGACCGCGCGGCGGACCTCAAGATTGTTCTCACCGGACGGTTGACCTTGACGGAAACAGACTTTCTTCTGTGATCCGGTTCAACCGGAGCCCGCCATGACCACTGCGCAAGACATCATCACCGCCCTGAAGCTCGAACCCCACCCGGAAGGCGGATGGTATATCCAGACCTTCCGCGACAACGAGGGTATCGCCGGCCGGGCAAATTCGACGGCGATCTATTATTTGCTCGAAGGCGGCGACCGCTCGCACTGGCACACCGTCGATGCGGTGGAAATCTGGCATTACCATGCCGGCGCCCCGCTCGAACTCAGTCTTTCCGACGACGGCAAAACCGAGCGCAGTATTGTCATCGGCCCGGATATCCTTGCCGGCGAGCGGCCGCAGGGCATTGTTCGAAAGGGTGAATGGCAGAGCGCGAGGAGCCTCGGCGACTGGACGCTGGTGGGCTGTACGGTGGCACCGGGTTTCGAGTTTTCGGGCTTCAGGATGGCGCCGCCGGGCTGGACGCCAGGTACCTCCTAGCGTCAGGAAAGTGGACTATACCTGATACGAATTCGACGTCACGCTCCAACCATAAACTTTACTTCTAAAGCTGAATAGTTCTGCTACGATTACACCACGGCTGAACTACTATTAGGAGAGATTTACCATGGCCAAGTTCACAATCGGGAGCGATATGCCCGAGTTCGGTTTCTTCGATGATTTCTTCGACGGGGAGACATTGGCGATTTCGTCACACGACTCCAGCATCATTTTCTATGAGGATGCCAACGGCGCGCAGATAATATTAACCGGAACCGACCTTACTTTCAGCGGCAATGTTGTGACCGGGGGTGAGATCAGCAACGTTTGGTTCGTCGATGAGAATGGCGGGACGCTCTTTGCCGTAAGCGATGGCAGCTTCAACGCAGTCAGCCTGGCCTCCACCCTGAACGGCGACGAGAGCATCTGGGAATTCGTATCTTTCCTGAGCGCGGGCGACGACACGATCATCGGCAACAGCATCGGCAATGATTTGAACTTCGGCGAAAATCACGGCAACGACACTATCATTGCAGGCGCGGGCGGCAGCTACATTGCCGGCTCAAAGGGAGACGACCTCCTGAAAGGCGGCAGCGGCTGGGATACGCTGAGTTATGAGGACACATTTTACCGGGATGATGACACGAAGGGGATCAAGCTCGACGTCGAAAAGGGCACGGTCACCGACAGCTGGGGGGACAAGGACAAGATCTCGAAGTTCGAGGAGTTCCGGGGATCGGTTTACAAGGACGGCATGCTCGGAAGCAAGAAGGCGGATGCCTTCGCGGGGCTCGACGGCGCCGACCTGCTGGATGGCCGCGGAGGCCTAGATGAGGCGCGGTACTATCTCGACGACAAATATGGCGGAAGTGCCGGAATCTCCGTAAATCTCGGACAACAAAAGATAATCGATGGATTTGGTGACGCAGACAAGGTGATCAGCATCGAGCGCATTTTCGGCACGGCGCACAGCGACACATTTGTCGGCGACAAGGGCGACAATCACTTCATTGGCCTTGCTGGCCTCGACAGTTTCGAGGGTGGCAAGGGCTTCGATGTTCTGGAGTTCTACATCTCGGATGATATGGGCCAGCATGGCGCCGACGTTGACCTGTCGCTTTCCTCAGGTCAAATCAAGGATGACGGTTTCGGCAATGTTGAGGACGCCAATGGCTTCGAGGCAGCCGGCGGCGGCGATGAAGACGACACCATCAAGCTCGGCACGGCGAAAGAGGGATTCGCCTGGGGAGGCGGCGGCGATGACATATTGACCGCGGGGATAGCGGGCAATTGGCTCGGTGGTGGCATCGGCAGCGATACATTCGTTTTCTTGACGACCGAGGCGATTGGGACCCTTGGCAAGAATAAGGTTCAGACCTTTATCTTTGGCTTCTCTCAGAACCAGGACGACGTCATCGACCTGACGGCGCTGGGTGACCTCACTTTCATCGGCGATTCGGCCTTCTCCGGTTCCGATGGCGAGTTGCGGTTCCATTTCAAGAACGGAAACACATTGCTTCAGGGCGACATGAACGGAAACGGCGTTGCCGATTTTACGCTCGAGCTCGGTGGGAAAATCACATTGGTCAGCGACGATCTGCTGCTGGTTTAGCCCCGTTGCTTGTGGCTTGACGACCAGCCTCGGCCGGCCGAGGCTGGTCGCAATTAGGGTTAACAATTACTTTCACTTGCACTATAAAATGCTTGTGCCATTCTGGATTCTCCGGGCGGGGCGGTTTACTGCCATGTTTTCCGTCAGTACCCACTCACAGAGATGTGCCGCCCGGAAGTTCAAATACAAGTAGTGTCTTAATCCCACCTTCCGAAGCGAGGCGTAAGGTTGACGACGACGAGTCATGAACTGACTTCACAAGAGCTATATACTTGACGTCGGCTCAGAGAATGAAATCCGACGCGTCCAGTTCACCCCATCCGGTCGACAGCAGAGTGAGCACTTCGCCGCTGGCGAACCTGATCTCGATATTGCCGCCGGTAACGCGCGTCAGGCCCTGAAGCTCGGCGAAGCCGTCCAGGTTGAACCCGCTCAGATTGATGCGATCCTCGCCGTTGGAAAAGTCGTCGATCGTGTCTGAACCGTAAGATCTGCCGAAGACAAATACGTCGTCGCCGATGCCGCCGTGATAGGTGTCTGTGCCCTTCAAGCCGTTCAGTACGTCGTTTCCGGCATTGCCGTTCAGGTAATTGCCGCCATTGTTGCCGGTCAAGCTGTCATTCCCGGAGCCGCTGACGGCGTTTTCGATCAGCGAGCGGTTGTCGCCCTTGAAAAGCAAGGCGTTGTAGATATTGCCGCCGGCCCTGTGCCCGCCCCCGGCATCGAGGTCAGCAAGCTGCTCCTGGCTGAACACCGAGCTCTTGCCCGGGCGCAGATCGATGACGACCCTGTCCGAATAGGCGCTGAGATCGTAGGTGTCGTTGCCACCGCCGTCCCATATCGTGGCGAAAATGCGGTTCGCACCGGGCTTCATGTCGATCGCGAGGGCACCGTTCACGCGGGTGTCGCCGCTGTCTTCGTCCCAGCTATAGACCGTGTTGCCCGCATTGGTGGTGTAATCGGCGCCATACATGTGCTGCAAGGCAGCGATGTCGGCCATCATATAGGTCTGGGGGTAGCCAAAATCCTCGTTGGTGTATCCCGAACTCTTCTGGCCGGCAAAGCTGTGATAGGTCATGACGGAATATTCGTGCGAGTCGTACTTGCCCTTCAGTACCGTCTGAATCCGGTCGAAATTGCTCGCATCGTGGCCGTGCTTCAGGCCGAGCGCATGGCCGGTCTCATGCAGTATCGTGGCATAGGCATAGTTGCCGGGCGAGGGATTTTGATACTCGCTGTAGTCGCCGAACCATACGTCGCCGCCCCGACCCGTGGCACCGGATGAGGGATAATATGCATAGGCGGTCGGATTGGCGGCATTGGAATCGGCATAGCGGATCGTCGCATTGTTTTCCGATCCTTGCTTCACATCGAGCTTGGTGAAGCCTTCGACGGAGAACCGGTCATTGGCGGCCTTACCGTCCGCTTGGTCGAGGATCGACCGGACAATCTCTTTCTGATTGCTCGAAAACTGTCCGAAATCCTTCTTCGTCTCTTCGCCGTATTTCCTCGCATAATCGGCGACTGCATCCGGAAACGCGTAGGTGATCGCGCCGCCCCATGCGTATCCCGACATCACGCCATCGGCCAATGGATTGTTGGATTTTGAAATTTTGGCTGTCGCAGCTCGCGCTGTGTCAACGGCCGCGAAGGCATCCTTATCGATGCGTGCGGTCATTCGGTTCTCCGTGTCTTGAAGCCCGCCCGTCCCGAATCGCTAAGAACGTCCCCGACGGTGCCCTGCGGGCGCTTCTGAATTCACATGGCCGGTAGAGTACCCGCCAAATCCTGCCCGAATCTTTACCGCCGTGTGAAAGTTGGGAAATTGATCAATTTTTCGTAAAAAATAAGGCAACGACGAAACTCTGTTCCAAAGACGGAAATATGCGGGGGATATCGGTGTCGTTCGGCCAGCACGCATTGATGCGCCGCATATTCCATCAATGCGTGGTCTTCGCGCCCCGTGCGCCAATTGGATAACGCCAGCGTTCAATAACTCTCGGCCGGCGGGGCGATGGCACCTCAAATCAGGCGCGAACCTCGATCTCCACCTTGGCAGCGTAGAACGCCAGATGATCCTTGATAGGGCTCACGGCATCATAGGGTGACTCATAGGTCCAGACCGCATTCCTGCCTTCATCGCCAGTCGGCAGGCTGAAATAGGCGGCATCGCCCTTGTAGGGGCAATAGGTCTCGTGATCCGTGCGGCTGAGCAGGTCCATATTGGCGTCCTCGCGGGGAATATAGAACACGCGTGGATAGGATGCCTCCTCGAGTGAGAGAGCCCGGTTGGTGTCGGCGATGACCTGCCCGCCGGCCCGCACTGTCACATGGGCCGTCTCCGGCGTGATCGTGATGGGATGATCGGGGCCAGGGATCTTGATCGGCTTGCCATTCATCGATTTTCTCCTACTTTGTTTCGGGACGCGCGTTCCGCGCCGGCGATACCCGAAGGCTGCCACCGACACCATGTAGGTTCGACAAAGGGAGAGTGCCATGCACCCGAAGCTGAAATCTGTTTTTTCCATTACGCTCGCCCTCGCCCTGCTCATCCTGCCCGTACCACAAGGATTCGCCGCCTCACCGCAACCGGTGGAAGCTGACAATGGCATGGTGGTGACCGCGCATCGCCTGGCGTCGGAAGCCGGGATCGAAGTGCTGAAGAATGGTGGCAACGCCGTCGATGCCGCCGTTGCGGTCGGCTACGTGCTGGCCGTGGTCTATCCCTCGGCCGGAAATATCGGCGGCGGCGGCTTCATGACCGTCCGGCTGAAGGACGGCAAGACGGCCTTCCTCGATTTCCGCGAGCGCGCGCCGCTCGCCGCCACCAAGACCATGTATCAGGACAAGGACGGCAATGTCGTCAAAGGCCTGTCGACTGCTGGCTATCTCGCGGTTGGCGTGCCGGGCTCGGTGATGGGGCTGGAAACGGCGCGCGTCAAATACGGCACCAGGCCGCGCGAGGAACTGATGGCCGCCGCCATCCGGCTTGCAAAGGACGGATTCACGCTCCAACAGGGTGATGTCGTCACGCTCAATTCCGGCGCCAAAAAGCTCGGCAAGGACAAAGCCGCAGCAGCGATCTTTATGAAGACCGACGGCAAGCCCTTTGCTGTCGGCGATCAGTTGAAACAGCCCGACCTCGCTGCGAGCCTCGAAAGCATTTCGAAGGATGGGCCTGACGCTTTCTACAAGAGTGCGATTGCCGATGCGATCGTCAGGGCCAGCACCGCGAAGGGCGGCATATTGGCAAAGGCCGATTTCGAGCAATATTCGGTGCGCGAACTCGCTCCCATCAAGTGCAATTATCGCGGCTATGAGATCGTCTCGTCGCCGCCCCCGAGTTCGGGCGGCGTGATCATCTGCGAGATCCTCAATATATTGGAGGGCTATCCCCTCGCCCATCTCGGCACGGAGTCCTCGGAAACCGTCCACTACATGGTCGAGGCGATGCGTTATGCATTTGCCGACCGCAATGCGGCCTTGGGCGACCCAGATTTCATCGATAATCCAGTCGAGACGCTGACTGACAAGACCTATGCCGCCAAGATCCGCGCCGCCATCGATCCGTTCCGCGCCGGCAAATCCGACGACATCAAGCCGCTCGGCCTAGCCGAGAGCAACGAGACGACGCACTATTCGATCGTCGACAAGGACGGCAATGCCGTCGCGGTGACCTATACGCTGAATGGCTCCTTCGGCGCTGGCGTGGTGGCCGATGGGACCGGCATCCTGCTCAACAACGAGATGGACGATTTCACCTCCAAGCCCGGCGTCGCCAATCTCTATGGACTGGTGCAGGGCGAGGCCAATGCGATCGCACCGAAGAAGACACCGTTGTCCTCGATGAGCCCGACCATCGTGACCAGGGACGGCAAGCTCTTCATGGTGATCGGCAGCCCCGGCGGCGCGCGCATCATCACCATCACGCTCGAAGCGATCATCAACGTCATCGACCACGGCATGAATATCCAGGAGGCGATCGACGCGCCGCGCATCCATCACCAATGGCAGCCCGACAAGGTGTTCATGGAACCCTTCGCGCTTTCCAGGGATACGCGAAAGCTGCTTTCGGAAATGGGCCATGACGTGAATATCGACTTCGATTGGCCGATCTGGGGCCAGGCCGCAGGAATTCTGGTGGGTGGCAGGAGCATTGAGGAGATCGAGAGCGGCGACGGCGCTCGATTGAACGGCGCGATGGACAGCCGTTCCGTTTCCGGCAAGGCCGTAGGATACTGAGATAGCTGGTTGATCCCAAACAAGGCGCCAATCGGAAAGTCTGATAATCCGCCTCGCCATGACCGCCCTCCTCTTGGTCAGAACCTTGCACTGTTGACTGTAGCGCTCCGAAGACCCAAACTCCCTGGATGCGGATGACGGCGTGCAACGCACGTCGAAACTGGAGGTCTCATTCGCGGGAGGAACAGATGACGGAATCGATAAGGCTCTTTCGGGGGCCGTTCGGACATGTCTCGCTTCTGAATGTCGGTGGCAATCTGGTCACCCATGCGCATTCGGAGGTTCATATCGTGATTTGGCTGGCGGGATCGGCCGGCACGATGACGGTTGGCGGCCAGACCGTCATTCCAGAGCGCGGCGTGGCGATCGGGATCAACTCCTTCGAACCGCACAATCACACCTTTGCCGAGGGAGAGATTCCGGGCCAGTTCCTCGCCTTCTATATCGATTGGGATTGGCTCGCATCGCGCCGTGGTCTCCGCGCCGGCACTGCGGCATTTGCCGAGCCCGTGATGCAGCTCGAGCGGTGGCTGGCCGAGGCGGCGCAATTCCTGCCCAATCGTCTTGGCGATGGCGACGAAGAATTCGCCGCTTACGAACTCGAACGCTTCATCGATCATGTCATGGATGCCGCTGATGCAGCCCGGCCGAAGGACGGCGCCCAGACGATCCGCGGTGGCCGCGATTTCCGTATCCGCAAAGCCTTGGCACTGATGGAAGCCAATATCGGCGAGCGGATCTGTTTCGACGATGTGGCGCGCAGCGTAGGTCTTTCCCGTCCGCACTTCTTCGCGCTCTTCAAGGAGCAGATGAGCGTGACGCCGAATGTCTACTGGAACACGCTGCGCATCACCGAGGCCATGCGCTGCCTGCAGTCCTCGGACGAGTCGATGATCTCGGTCGCCTGCAATCTCGGCTTCACCACGCAAGGCAACTTCTCGCGCTTCTTCCGGGAACATACGGGTGTGCCTCCCACGGTCTATCGCTCGGCGTCGAATGAAGGCCGGTTCGTCGCCACTGCCGGCGAGCGCGGCGCGGAACTCTGTCGATAGAAACGCTTGGGCTGATTATCAGACTGAAAGATCAGCCAGCCAGACGGATCGATAAGCGCCCACACCGCCCCTCCCTATGATGGTCCCATCACGATCACGACAGGGAACCAGCTCATGCCTGATATCACCATTTCCTCCGTCATCGACGCACCGATCGAAAAGGTCTGGGCGCGTGTCCGCGACTTCAATGGCCTGCCCTCCTGGCATCCGCGCATGGTGGCCAGCAAGATCGAAGACGCACGCCCGGCCGACGAGATCGGCTGTATCCGGAATTTCCAGCTCGCCTCCGGCCCGACGATCCGCGAGAAGCTTCTTGCCTTCTCCGATGCCGATCATTCGGTCAGCTACAGCATTATCGAAACACCGCAGCCGATCAGCAATCACAAGGCCACGCTCACCCTGAAGCGCGTGACAGACGGCGACCGTACCTTCGCCGAATGGACGGCGACATTCGATGCGCCGGCTGAAGAGGCCGACAAGGTGGCCGAAGGCATGGGCATCAATGTCTTCCAGGGCGGTTTCAACGCCTTGAAGACGCATTTCGCCGAAAACACTTGAGGAGGACGTCATGGCTCTGACGCTGCAGACTTTTCCGACGTCCGACGCCGCAGCGGCGGCACTCGCCGCGGATGGCGCGGCACGCTACCTCGGCGGCGGCACCCTGGTCGTGCGGGACGCCAATGAGGGCGATGTTACCTTCTCAAGTTATATCCGCACCACCGATCCGGCCCTATCGGCCGTCACCGTAACCGGCGGCCGGGCGAAGCTCGGCGCCTCGGTGACGATGGGGCGCATCATCGCGGACGAACGGCTCGAATGTCTCACCAAGGCTGCGCATTCGGTGGGAGGCCCGGCCATCCGCAACATGGCGACTGTCGGCGGAAATCTCTTTGCGCCCGCCCCCTATGGCGATCTTGGTGTTGCGCTTCTGGCACTTGATGCGGCGGTCGAGATCGGTGGGGCTTCCGTCCCACTTGCACGGTTTCTCAAGGAGCGCGACACCGCCCATGCCCGCTCGGTGGTGAAAAGCATCAGCTTCGCGCTGCCGAACACAGATGCCTTCCGCTTCATAAAGGTTTCCCGCATCAAGCCGAAAGGTGTCTCGGTCATCACAATCGCCGCCGTCCTCGAGGAGAGCGGTGGCGCGATCACCAGCGCCCGCATCGCCTATGGTTGCATGGCCGATCGCCCGATCCGCGCCACCGCGGCCGAAGGCGCTCTCGTCGGCAAGCCTCGAACTGCCGAGGGCATAAGAGACGCCCTAAAGGTCGCGAGCGAGGGCACCGACCCCATCACCGATGCCATCGCCAGCGCCTGGTACCGGACGCAGGTTCTGCCGGTGCATCTCGGCCGACTGTTGTTGGCGTGAACGGGTCAGGGAGGAAATGATGGCCAAGGTTCCAGTCCAGTTCACGCTCAACGGCGAGGAAAAGGCGGAGTTCGTCGAAAGCGGGGCAACACTTCTGAAGGCGTTGCGCGACAAGATCGGCGACATGTCCGTAAAGTCTGGCTGTCAGCAGGGCACATGCGGAAGCTGTTCCGTGCTCATCGACGGCGAGATCAGGCTGTCCTGTCTCACCCTCGCCGAGACCTGCAGCGGCACGGTGATCGAGACGACCGCCGGCCTCGCCGAGAGTGGCGTACTTCACCCGCTGCAACGCGCCTTCAACGAAGGCTTTGCCACGCAATGCGGCTTCTGCACCCCGGGCATGCTGATGGCCGCCAAGGCGCTGCTCGACCGCAACCCGCAGCCGAGCCGCGAAGATGTCGTCGATGCCATCGCGGGCAACATCTGCCGCTGCACGGGCTATGAACCAATCGTGCAGGCGATCCTCGCCGCATCGCGTTCCAATTCCGTCAACGCGGCCTGAGGGGGAGATCATGGAAGTCCGCAAATCCTATTTCGCCGACCAGCGCAAGGATGACCTCAAGGAGATCGGCAAGCCGAGCCTCAGGGTCGATGCTCTGGGCCATGTCACAGGTACGACCAGCTATTTCGCCGACCGCAATTTTCCCGGCCTGCTGCATCTGAAGATGGTGCGCAGCCCGCATCACCATGCCCGCGTTCGAGGCGTGGACTTTTCCGAGGCGGAGAAGCATCCCGGTGTCGTGCGCATCCTCACGGCGTCCGATGTGCCGCACAATGTCTACACGATCCTCACCCTCATCCAGGTCGGCCCCGAGGACGAGACGGTGCTGGCGACCGACAAGGTGCGCTGGAAGGGCGAGGCGATCGTCGCGATCCTCGCCGACAGCGAGCGCGCCGCCAACGAGGCGGTGGCTAAGGTCAAGATCGACTACGAGGTGCTCGAACCGGTATTCAGCATCGACGACGCGCTGAAGCCCGGCGCGCCGGTCGTCAACGAATACCACGGCCAGAATTACTACCGTTACGACAGCGGCGAATGCCGTAAGGTCCGCTTCGGCGATGTCGATGCCGGCTTCGCCCAGGCCGACCACATCCTGGAGGAGACCTATTCCTCCGGCCCGATCGAACACGCGCCGACCGAGACCACCGGCTGCATCGTCATGCCCGAGGGCAACGGCCGTTTCACCTGCTACACCAATACGCAGGCGATGTTCTTCACGCTCGACAACACATCGATCATCCTTGAGATGGATGGCGCCAAGCTGCACATGGTCGGAGGCACTGTTGGTGGCGGCTTCGGCGGCAAGGTAGACGTCACCGTCGAGCCGATCGCTATTCTCGGCGCCAAGCTCACCGGCCGGCCGGTATCGTTCATCTACAGCCGAGAGGAGGAGATGCAGGTCTCCTCGCCCCGCGCCGCCGAAAAGCTCGTCATCAAGGATGGCGTGATGAACGATGGCCGCATCGTCGCCCACTACGTGAAGGCCTATATCGACGCCGGCGCCTATTCCCGCCACTCGCCCTATGGTGCGCAGAAATCGGCCGCCCACTTCCCCGGCCCCTACACGGTGCCGAACGTGTTCGTCGATAGCTACTGCGTCTACACCAATCGGACGCCGTCGAGCGCCATGCGCGGCTTCGGCGTCACGATCGGCGATTTCGCGCTCGAAGTGCAGATGGACAAACTGGCGCGCCTCGTCGGCATGGACCCGCTCGAATTCCGCTTCATCAATGCGTATCGCGACGGCGACATGAAGGCGCATAGACAGCCGACCGAGGGCGCCGCGCTGATCGAATGCATGCAGGAGGCGGCGCGCATTTCCAACTGGCCGCTGGCGGACAAATATTTCGCCATGTCGTCCATGAAGAGGGAGGGCTGAACCATGGCCATCAGGAAAGGCCGCGGTGTCTCCGCCGTCAATTATCCCACCGGCATGAATCTCGGCGGCGACCCGACCCAGGCGCTGGTACATTCGACGCCGACCGGCAATTTCATGGTCTCGCTGTCCTCGGTCGATCTTGGCCAGGGACTGAAGCAGATCATGAGCCAGATCTGCGCCGAGACCATCGGCGTGCCGGTCGATCGCGTGATCATCGACACCGCCGACACCGACACCGGCCCGCATTGCATGGGCACATTCGCCTCGCGCGGCACCCACCGCGCCGGTAATGCCGTGATCCAGGCGGCCAAGGAGGCACGGCAGGTGATGCTGGAAGTCGCGGCCGAGGAACTTGAGACCGATGCGTCGGACCTCGATACCGACGGCTTGGGCAACATCCACGTCAAGGGCGCGCCTCAGCGGTCGATCTCGATCTTCGACACTGCCCTTGTCGCCCATTTCAAGCGCGGCCGTTCCATCTCCGGGCGTGGCATGTTCCTGATCCCCCGCTCCTATCCCGACATGGAAACGGGCGCGATGAAGCCTTCGACCTGCTATGCGCATGCCTGCACCGTCGCCGATGTAGAGGTCGACGACGAGACCGGCGAAGTGACGGTGCTCTCGATCAAGAACGTCTTCGAAATCGGCCGGGCACTGAACCCGAAGATGGTCGAGCAGCAATTGGTCGGCGGCTCCTGGATGGGGATGAGCCATGCGCTCTATGAAACGACGGAGCCCTATTATCCAAACCGCGAGCATGGCGGGCGGGACTTCAACGAATATCTGATGCCTGGCCCCGGCGATCTCGCCGATACGGAAATCGTCGTTCTGGAACGCCCGGCGGCGGACGGTCCCTATGGCGCGAAAGGGCCTGGCGAAATGTGCGCGAATCCGCAAATCCCGGCCATTGCCAATGCTATATTCGACGCGGTCGGCGTCAGGGTCGATACTCTGCCGATCACGCCGGAGCGGATTCTGCGCGCGCTGCAGCAAAGCCGCGCAAGCCATTGAGCGCAATCATGAATACGCAATCGGCAACTGAGGTCTTCGTCTCGCCCGAAACGGTGGCCGAGCATTTCGCGGCCTGCCGCTACATCGCTGACGAGCCGCTGGCTACCGCTGTCTTCTTGGCGATCCGGCTCGGCAAGCCGCTGCTGATCGAAGGCATGCCCGGTGTTGGCAAGACCGAGGCCGCCAAGGCGGTCGCCCAGATCCTCGGTCGTGATCTTATCCGTTTGCAATGCTATGAGGGCGTCGACGCCCAGCATGCACTCTATGAGTGGAACTACCAGCGCCAGCTGCTGGCGATCCGACAGGCCGACAAGGCCGATATCGATATCTATGACGACCGCTTCCTGATCGAGCGTCCCCTGCTCCGCTCGCTGCGCAATCCCGAGCACACCGTGCTTCTTGTCGACGAGATCGACCGCGCGGACCATGAATTCGAGGCGCTGCTGCTCGAATATCTCTCGGACTTCCAGATCTCGATCCCCGAGCGTGGCACGGTCAGCGCCAGCCAGCCGCCCGTGGTCATCCTCACGTCAAACCGGACCCGCGAACTCGCCGAAGCCCTGCGACGGCGCTGCGTCTATCACTGGATCGCCTATCCCGAGCCCGGCCGCGAAGCCGCGATCATCGCGGCCCGCGCGCCCGGCGTCGCCGAGGCTACGGCCTCCGCCGTCGCCCGCGCCGTCAGCGCCATCCGCGCACGCCCGCTGGCCAAGCCGCCAGGCATTTCGGAATCGGTCGAATGGGCCAATGCCGCTACCGTGCTCGAAAAGGGCGGCAGCCCCTGGCCGGAAGCATTCCGCCGGGCCATCGGCGTGCTGATCAAGGACGAAGAGGACCTGGCCCTGATGCGCACAGAACTGCCGCGCATTCTGGATGAGGCACTGGCATGAGCGGGAGCAACGATCTCCCTCTTCTCCCCTTGGGGAGAAGGTGGCCCGTAGGGTCGGATGAGGGGTTCTCTCAAACATCCCACAAGCGGCTGAGAACCCCTCATCTGCCCTTCGGGCATCTTCTCCCCAAGGGGAGAAGCGGGCGCAAGCTCAACCGCCGTCTTTCCACACACTTCTGCCTCGCCCGCGTCAGCAAAGAGCGGGAGGCTTGCATATGCCGCTAACCCTCCTGCCCCGCGAATGCGCGCCATTCCTCGACTTCGTCCATGCACTCCGTCGCCAAGGCTTCGCCGTCTCGCCTGACCAAACCGAGACATTCCTCTCCGCCATCACCCTGCTCGGGCCTCGCGGCATGGAGCACATTCGCCATGCGGCCATCGCCACGCTGGCGCCGCCAATCGAGCGAATGGGCGCGTTCGAAGCCCTCTTCCGCGCCATCTTCTTCGGCGAGGTGCGGGCAGCAGCGCTTCAGGATTCCACGGAAGACGAAACCACAGTCAACGACCGTGAAGGCCATGAGCCGCAGGGAGAGGTCGCGCTGGAGCAGGAGCAAGGTGGCGCCAAAGCTTCAGCGTTTGAAAGGCTTTCTACCCGCGATTTCGATCAAACGGATATCGGCCTCGGCGCATTCCGGCGCGCGCTTGCCGATGCCCTGCCCCGCCGGCATTCCTTCCGACAGCTTCGTGTCCACTCGAATGGCGCGATCGATCTCCGCCGCTCGCTTCGCGATATCGTCCGTGCCGAAGGCGACCTCGCCGTACCGCGCCTGCGCCGGCGCCAGGAGGTGGTGCGCCGCCCGCTGATCTTCATCGACATATCCGGCTCGATGAGCGGCCATACCGACGAATTGCTGGCACTTGCCCATGCCACGATTCAGGCCATTCCACGCACCGAGATATTCACTATCGGCACACGGTTGAGCCGCATCACGACGGCACTCCGTGCGCAGGACCGGACGGTTGCGCTCGCCCGCGCCGCGACCGCCGTCGATGATTGGAACGGCGGCACGCGCATCGGCCCCGCCCTCAAGGCCTTCCTCGCCATCCCCCGCTTTGCGGCCATGGCACGAGGGGCACTCGTGGTGATCGCCTCCGATGGCCTCGAACGCGGCGGCCATGCGGAATTCGAAAGCTCGATGCGCCGGCTCTCTCATCTCGCCCATCGCCTTTCCCTAGCGACGCCTCTTGCCGGCGACAGCAGATTCCGGCCGGAAACGGCAGCGCTCGCGGCCGTGCTTCCCTGGCTCGACGACCTGGTCGATGGCTCGTCGGCCCATGCCATCGCCCGCTTCATGCTCACCCTCGACCGGCCGGCGCCCCGCGCCTCAGCCGTCTGGAAGGAGAAAGCCCATGCCTTCAGTCATTGACTCCCACTTCCACATCTGGCGCCGCGACGATCTTCCCTGGCTGAACGGGCCAATGGTGCCGCGCATCTTCGGACCCTATGAACCGATCCGCCGAGACTACCCGATCGCGGAATATCTGGGCGAACTCGACGGGCTCGATATCACCAAGGCGGTCTATGTGCAGACCAATTGGGCCAAGACCGATTTCGAGAAGGAGGTCGCCTGGGTCAGCGACACCGCCAAGGAAACCGGGTGGCCACATGCCATCGTCGGCTATGCCGATATGACGCTGGAAGACGTGCGCCCTCAGCTTGATCGTCTCAAAGCCTATCCGCTGGTGCGCGGCGTGCGGATGCAGCTTCATTGGCACGACGTGCCGGAATACCGCTTCGCGCCGAACCCCGAACAGGTGCTCGATCCGGCCGTCCGCCGCAATGTTTCGCGCCTCAACGATTACGACTATTCCTTCGACCTGCAACTCTTTCCTGCGCAGATGCGCGCAGGCGCCGAACTTGTCGCCGAAAACCCGAAGACTGATTTCATCCTCACCCATTGCGGCATGCTGACCGATGACCGTCCCGAGACGGTAGCGTCGTGGAAAGAGGGCCTGGCTCATTTTGCCACCCTGCCGAACCTCTCCGCGAAGCT
Organism: Rhizobium sp. TH2; assembly: GCF_024707525.1. Lineage (NCBI taxonomy): Bacteria > Pseudomonadati > Pseudomonadota > Alphaproteobacteria > Hyphomicrobiales > Rhizobiaceae > Rhizobium > Rhizobium sp. TH2. Next base: position 2,854,082 of record NZ_CP062231.1, read on the forward strand.
TTCAGGCCTCGGCACGTTCGGCCATCGCAACGATCCGGCGCTGATTGCGCTTGTCATCGATGGCGGCGTGGAGATTCTCGGAAGCGACCGGCTGATGTTCGGCTCGAACTTTCCGATCGAGAAGCTTTGGACGACCTATGCTTCCGTTCTCGCGGCGCACAAGGCCGCCGTCGAAAAGCACGGTCCAAAGGCGTTGACGGACGTTTTCCACGACACTGCAAACCGGGTCTATCGGCCGGCCTGAAACGGCCACGTGTGGACAACGATTCCTGCCGGGGTTACATGGAGGCATGATTGATCCCTACGACACACTGGGCGTGAGCCGCGATGCGGATGATGTGGCGATCAAGGCCGCCTACCGGCGCCTTGCAAAATCCGCCCATCCCGACTCAGGTGGCGACGCGGATGCCTTCGTGCTGGCCCGGAAGGCGCAGGACCTGTTGCTCGATCCGCTCCGCCGCAAGGTCTTCGATGCTACCGGCTACGATCCCGAACTCGCCGATCCCCGCGATCTCCAGGGCCTGATGGTGATCGAGAAACTGGTCAACGACATCGTGCTCGATGAGCGCGAGCCCGGCACTTTCGATCCGCTTGAGCGGATGCGCGCAACGCTTCTGAACGATATCCGCAAGGCGCGCTTCCATGCCGCCGAGATGGAAGGCCACGGTGCCCGCGTCGGCCGGCATCTCGACAGGATCGCGACGCGGCCGGCGACCGATATTCTCGGCTACATGCTGAAGGCGCGGATCGAGGCGATCACCAAGGCCGTGCTGGAAGCCAGGAAGCAGATCGAGGCAACCGAACGGGCGCTCGAAATGCTGGAAGACTATAGTTATGAAATGGACGAGGCCGGAAAAAACGAGCGCCGTCCGGTAGTGACACTGACCCGATAAAGCCCTGCCTCAGGCCTTGATCGGGATGTAATCAAGCCCGCCGTCAATGCTTTTTGGCCGGCCGTCGAGGAAGAGTTCGCCGATGCGCGGCGCGGATCTGGCGATGACCTTGCCGCCCTTGACGACCGCCAGCCGGGTCGGCTTCAGTCTCAGCGCCTCGATCACATCCGACGCCTGAAGGATGACCAGATCGGCATTGCAGCCCTTTTCCAGGCCATAGCCTTCAAGGCCCATGGTCTTGGCGGAATTGACCGTCAGCGCGTCGAAAATCTTCTTCTTGTCCTCGATGCCGGCCATCTGCGCGACATGGATCGCCATGTGGCCGACCTCGAGCATATCGCCGGAGCCCATCGAATACCAGGGATCCATGACGCAATCATGCCCGAAGGACACATTGAGCCCGGCGTCCATCAGTTCACGCACCCGCGTCATGCCGCGCCGCTTGGGATAGGTGTCGTGCCGGCCCTGCAGCATGATGTTGATCAGCGGATTGGGGATCACATTGATCCTGGCCTCAACCATGAGCGGGATGAGCTTGGAGACGTAATAATTGTCCATCGAGTGCATCGAGGTGAGATGCGAGCCGGCCACCCGGCCCTGCAGCCCGAAGCGAATGGTATCGGCGGCGAGCGTCTCGATGTGGCGGGACATCGGATCGTCGGTCTCGTCGCAATGCATGTCGACCGGCAGGCCCCGATCGGCGGCAATGCGGCAGAGAGCCTCGACCGAGGCAGCGCCCTCATCCATCGTGCGCTCGAAATGCGGAATGCCGCCGACGATATCGACGCCCATGTCGAGCGCGCGGTTAAGGGACGCGATGCCGTCCGCAGCGCGATAATAGCCGTCCTGCGGGAAGGCCACGAGTTGCAGGTCGATATATGGCTTCACCCGCTCGCGCACTTCGATCATCGCTTCGACCGTGACGAGCTTCGGATCGGACGTATCGACATGGCTTCGGATAAAGAGCAGGCCTTGGGTGACCGCCAGATCGCAATAGCGCAGCGCGCGCTCGACCAGTTCCTCCTTCGTCACGATCGGCCGGAGTTCGCCCCAGAGCGCGATGCCTTCGAGCAGCGTGCCCGAGACATTCATCCGCGGCAGGCCGAGCGACAGCGTCGCGTCCATATGGAAATGAGGATCGACGAACGGCGGCGTAACAAGCCGGCCAGTGGCGCTGATTTCCTCGCCTGCGTCGGCTGCGATGGACTTCTCGATTGCATCGATCTTGCCGCCTGATATGCCGATATCCATGCCCGTCCGGCCATCGGGAAGGTTTGCGTCGCGAATGATCAGGTCGAACATGGAACTCTCCTTGGGATTATCTCTCGCCGCGCCGGTAGGGCTGCATCAACGCCTGTGGTACGCGGGCACGCCGCGCCATGACGGCGAGTGCTGCAATGGACAGGATGTAGGGCGTCATCAGGAATATCTGGTAGGGCACGCCTTCAACAGCTGTTTGCAGGCGAAGCTGGAACGCATCGAAGAAGGCGAAGAGCAGCGCGCCAAACAGCGCCCTGCCCGGCCGCCAGGATGCGAAGACGACGAGCGCGATGCAGATCCAGCCACGCCCCTGCACCATGGTGGGGAAGAAGCTGTTGAAGGCCGAGAGCGTGAGGAATGCTCCACCCACAGCCATCAGCGCGCTTCCGACGATCACCGCGCCATAGCGCACTTTCATGGGGTTGACGCCCTGTGCTTCGGCCGCATGCGGGTTCTCGCCGGTCATGCGGATTGCCAGGCCAACAGGCGTGCGGAAGATAACATATGCGAGGATCAGCGCCACCACGATCGCCAGATAGGTCGGCGCGGTCTGGGTGAAGAGCGCGGGGCCAAGAAACGGTAGCGATGACAGGAACGGAACATCGATCGGCTGGAACGGCACGATCGTCGGCGGCGTACCCGCGACCGGCACGATCAGGCGGAAGACATAATAACTGAAGCTTGAGGCAAACAGCGTCACGCCCAGTCCCGCCACGTGCTGGGAAAGGCCGAGCGTGACAGTCAGCACCGAATGAAGCACGCCGAAAATCCCGCCGGCAATCGCCGCGACCAGCAGTCCCGTCCAGAGATCGGCGCCATGATAGACCGAGAGCCAGCCGATCATCGCGCCAAAGGTCATGATGCCCTCGATGCCGAGATTGAGGACGCCGGCGCGTTCGCAGAGCAATGCGCCGAGCGTGCCGAAGATCAGCGGCGTTGCGATCCTGAGGATCGCGGCCCAGAGCCCGGCGGAAGCGAGAATGTCGAACAACACGCTCATCGGCGGATCCTGTATTGGGTGAAGAACAGCGCCACCAGCATGGTCAGCAGCGACAGCGCCACGGTGACGTCGGCGATATAGGTGGGAATGCCGAGGCTGCGGCTCATGCCATCGGCTCCGACGAACATGATGGCCGTGAAAAGTGCCGCAAACACCACGCCGATCGGGTTGAGATTGGCGAGCATGGCGACGACGATGCCGGCATAGCCGAAGCCGGGCGAAAGATCGGTCGTGACATAGCCCTTGACGCCCATGACCTCGATGGCACCAGCGAGACCGGCAAGTCCGCCCGACAGGCAGGCAACCTTGACCAGCGTCCTGCCGAGCGGCACGCCCGCAAACACGGCACCTTGCGGATTGAGCCCCGCGGCGCGCGACTGCATGCCGAAGACCGTGCGTGACTGGATGAGATAGACGATCACGGCGAGCACCACGGCGATGGCGAGCCCGATATGCAGCCGCGATCGCGCGATCAGCTTCGGCAGCATCGCGTGATCGGCCACCGGTTGCGATTGTGGCCAGCCGAAGGCCAGCGGGTCCTTCAGCACGCCATCGATCAGCATCGAGACGAAAAGCACCGCGATGAAATTCATCAGCAGGCTGGTCACGACCTCATCGACCGAAAAGCGCAGGCGCAGCCAGAGCGGGATCAGGATCAGCACCATGCCGGCCATCGCCCCGATCACCAGAAGCAGCGGGATCAAGATCGGCGCGGGCAGACCCGCGAGAAGCTTGGAGCCGAAGGCGGCGACCGCGATCGCCCCCAAATAGAATTGGCCCTCGGCGCCGATATTCCACAGCCGCGCCCGGAAAGCCACGGCCGCCGCAAGGCCGGTCAACATCAGCGGCGTCGCCCGCGTCAACGTTTCGGTGGCCGACAGCCGCGAGCCGAAGGCGCCGATCAGGATGCGCCGATAGGCTTCGAAAACCGGCGCGCCGGCGATGGCGATCAATATGCCGGACAGTGCGAGAGCGGCAATTATGGCGAGGACCGGAGCGCCGATCATCAGCCAGAGCGGACGCTGCTCGCGACGTTCAAGGCGCATGGGCGGCCTCCGTCGCATGGCTCCAGTCGCCCGACATCATCAGGCCCAGCCTGCGGGCATCGGCATGTTCGGCATCGACCGGCGGCGACAGCCTGCCACCAACAATCGCCTGGATGCGGTCGGCGAGCGAAATGACCTCGTCGAGATCCTCCGAGATCAGCAGCACGGCGGTGCCCTGCCGTCGCGCTTCGAGAATGCGCGCATGGACCGCCGCGACGGCGCCCTCATCCAGCCCGCGCGCCGGTTGGGCCGCGATCAGGATGCGCGGACGCTGCGACAGATTGCGGCCAAGGATCAGCTTCTGCATATTGCCGCCCGAGAGCAGACGCGTACGGCTGGCGGGATTGCCGCCGCGCACATCAAATTGATCGATGATGTCTCTCGCGAAGGCCATGCCCGCTCTTCGATCCACCAACCCGTTCTTGGAATAGGCGGCAAGCCGTTCGAGCACGACATTCTCCCAGATCGCCATTTCGCCGATCGCGCCCTCGCCGTTGCGATCCTCGGGAATGCGGCCGATACCGGCCTCCACGACCTCCGCCACGCCGAGATTGCCGATCGGATGTCCGTAGAGCATCAAGTCACCCGAACTTCGCGCCAGTGTGCCCGACAACAATTGCGCGAGCGGAGCCTGGCCATTTCCCGAAATGCCGATGATACCCAGCACTTCGCCCTCGCGAAGCTGGAAGCTGACATTCTTCAACCGCTCGACGCCGTCGATGCGCAGGCAGACATCGGCCGCTTCGAGCACCACGGCACCGGGCGTGGAAGGCTCACGCACGGGGCGGGTTACACGATGCCCAACCATCAGTTCGGCAAGCTCGGCCTTGCTGGTCTCGGCTGCCTTGCGCTCGGCTACCACTTTTCCGCCGCGCAGCACGACGATGCGATCGGCAGCGGCCATGACTTCATGGAGCTTGTGGGAGATGAAGATCAGCGACAGACCCTGCCGCGCCATCTCCTTGAGCGTTGCAAACAGGCGCTCCGCTTCGATATTGGTCAGCACCGCCGTCGGCTCATCGAGGATCAGGATGCGGGCATCGTTGTAGAGCGCTTTCAGGATTTCGACCCGCTGCTGTTCGCCGACCGAGAGGTCGCCGAGCCGCGCATCGGGATCAACCTTGAGGCCGAAGCGTTCGGCAATGCCGGTGAGCTTCCTCCGCGCTGCCGCCGTGCCGGATCCCAGCTTCCAGAGCTTCTCCGTGCCGGTCATCACATTCTCGAGCACGGTGAGATTGGGCGCCAGCGAGAAATGCTGGTGAACCATCCCGACGCCAGCGCCGATAGCGGCGCGCGGCCGGCCCGGCGGCAGTTCCTCGCCATCGACCAGGACACGCCCTGCATCCGGCACGTAATGGCCGAACAGGATGCTCATCAGCGTCGTCTTGCCGGCACCGTTTTCGCCGAGCAACGCAACGATCTCACCCTTGGCAAGCGACATGGAAATATCGTTGTTGGCGAGATTGTCGCCGAACCGCTTGCTGACGCCTGAAATCTCGAGAACCGGTGTGCTCATGCAGCCAACCCCGCAACTGGAAACCTGTGCTGCCAGCGCCCTTCCGACTCCAGCCTTTCGGCAAGCGCGAGAAGCAGCGGCTCCTGGCTCATCGGCGCCATGATCTGGATCGGCAACGGCAGGCCGTCGGCATCCGATTCAAAGGGCAACGTGATCGCCGGAAACCCAGAAATGTTGGCAAGCGACGCGAGCGGCGCAAAAGCCGTCATGCGTTCGAGATGAAGGTCTACATCTCCGTGGTCGGATGGGAATGAACCTATCGGCAGCGGCGGCGAGGACAGCATGGGCGTCAGAATCACATCGACGCGATCGAAGAGCTGCCAGAGGTCGCGGCTGACCAGCACGCCCGCGTTCAGCGCGTCCCAGAGCGATGTGCCGATCATATCACGTCCGCGCATCACGAAAGCCCGCGTGAGAGTCTCCGCCCGGACTATATCGAGCCCGAGCGAATCCACCAAGGCCGCGAGATTGACCGAAACAATGTCGCCGAAGACTTTGCCGCTAGCCGATATCATGGGTTCGAAATTGGTCCATGCCAGGGACACCAAACTGTGGCCGCCGGCTTCGAGGCTCTTTGCTGCGGCTTCCACGGCACCGCTCCGCTCGCTCGATGTCGGATAGGCCGCGCCAGCCTCGGCGAGGACCCCGATCCTCAGCTTCCGACCGTTGGGAGGCATCAGCGCAACATCGGCAAACGGCCCACGCACCTGTCCGCTCAGAGCGTCGAAAATGGCAGCCGTATCGCGCACCGATCGGGTCACTGCCAATTCGCTGGCGATGCCGCCGAGATGATTGCCGAAGGATGGCCCCGCGGGCATCGCGCCACGGCTGGGCTTGAGACCTACCAGCCCGCAGCAAGCCGCAGGCACGCGGATCGATCCGCCGGCATCCGTTGCGTGTGCGATTGAGACGATACCTGCTCCGACGGCCGCCGCCGCACCGCCAGAGGAGCCGCCCGCCGTCAACGTGGGATCAAGCGGGTTGCGGCAGATCGGACCGATTGCCGGCTCGCTCGCCAGCGACAGGCCGAATTCGGGGCTCGTGGTCAACCCGAACAGGCAAAAGCCGGCATCCCGAAAGCGGCTCGCCAGATCGGAATCCGCCTCGCCGCCTGTCCGTTTGAACAACCGTGATCCCGCCGTAACCGGCAGACCCGTAAACGGCCCGCCGAGATCCTTGGCCAACGTGGGCACGCCGCCGAAGACGCGGTTGGCAAAACGACCGGGAGCGGCTCTGCGTTCATCATCCATTGCCCGCGCGGCAGCCATGCCCATCCCGGAGTCGAGATGGGCAATCGCACCCAGGGCTTCATGCAGGGCAGCGGCATCGAGGGACGCCTGCATCGCATCGGCTGCGCTTGAGGTTCCCCTTCTGATCGCCCTGGCAAGCGCAGTGGCATCTTGGATCATGACAGGGCCGAATTACTTCGGCTCTTCCATGTTCCTGGGAACCTCGAATGTACCGGCCTTGATTTCGGCGCGCTTGGCTTCCATCGCGGCTTCTGCATCTGCCGGTGCCACGCCCTTGACGTAAGCGATGTCGCTGCCGCCTTCCTTCATCAGACCGAAGGGCGTGTAATTCTTGCCGACCGGCTTGCCGGCCTGCGCATCGGCGATGGCCGCGTTCAGGATCGGGCGGAAACCCCAGAGGGCGTTGGCGAAAACGGTGTCGGGGTAACGCGGCGAATAATCGATCAGCGAACCGACCGACTTGATGCCGCGTTCCTTTGCGGCGTCCGCCGTGCCGATACGCTCGCCGAACAGGATGTCGGCGCCGGCATCGATCTGGGCAAGACCCGCTTCGCGCGCCTTGGGCGGATCGAAGAACGTACCGATGAAGGCGACGAGGTGCTTGGCATCCGGGTTGACTGCCTTCACACCCTCGGCGAAGGCGTTGATCAACATGTTGACCTCGGGGATCGGGATCGCACCGACCGAACCCACCACGTTCGATTTGGTCATCTTGCCCGCGAGCATGCCGGCGAGATAGGCGCCATCATGGTTCCAGGTGCCGAAGACACCGAAGTTCGAGCCTTCCTCGTTGCCGCTGGAACCCAACACGAAGGATGTGTCGGGATAATCCGCCGCCACTTGGCGCGCTTCCTTTTCCACCGCATAGGACTCGCCGATGATCAGCTTGTTGCCTTGCTCGGCATATTCGCGCATGGCACGCGGATAGTCGGTGCCGGAAACGCCCTCGGAGAAGACATACTCGATCACGCCTTCCTTGGCCGCATCCTGAAGTGCCGCATGAAGACAGGAATTCCAGGCATTTTCGACCGGCGAGGCATGGATGCCAGCCACCTTGAGCGGCGTCGCCGCCCGCGCGAACGGAGCGAGCGTACTGACCCCGAGCGCGATGCCCGAAGCGATGACCGCACGGCGTGAAATCATGATTTCATTGGTCATGTGATTGATCCCCTGTTTTTTGACCATTTGGTTCAGAAACCATATGGAGGCGCCAAAACAGTGTCAAGGAAGGGGATCAATGGACGTCGTCCGCTCGAGATTGAGGGCAGATGACAATCACCCCAGAAGTGGAATTCAATTTCGAAATCGACTGGCGAAGGCGAAACAACGGACGCAAGTATACCATATTTTCATCTCGCCTTAGACTTGAGAGAAACAATACGATAAGCTTCTGATATCTTGCTTCAAATCCGCCTTTTGGCACAAAAAGGTGGGGGATTCATCGGCATACGATGAATTCTGGGCAGCGGGCGGGTGCTGGTGTGGGAGCGCAATGAGATGAGATCGCTGGCGCTGGACGGCTTGAGAGCGCTGCCGGTTTTGGTGATCATCGCCGATCATAGCTGGCTGGACGCGCTGGAACTGCCATTCGGCCATCTCGGAGTGCGTTTCTTTTTCGTTCTCAGCGGTTTCTTCATCACGGCGATGCTCATTCGCGCGCGGGACAAGGTCGATTTCAGACGGCAAAGCGCCCTGTTTTCCTTCTACGTCCGCAGAGTGTTGAGGACGTTTCCTCCCTACTTCCTGATGCTCGGTGTGGTTCTGTATTTCAATGTTGCGGATGTCCGGGACACCTGGCTTTGGCATGTGACATTCACGACCAATTTTCTCTTTGCCTGGGTGAACAACTGGGAGCCGTGGATACTGGGGCATATGTGGTCGCTTTGCATCCAGGAGCAGTTTTATCTTCTATGGCCCCTGTTGATCTTCGTTGTGCCAAAGACCCATTACGGCACTCTCTGCTGGGGCTTCATAGCACTTTCATTGCTATACAGAATCGTTGTCATCGCCATGGGACCGTATGTGCTTTGGGTCCATGTGCTGCCCCCCGCTTCCTGGGACGCACTCGCGGTCGGATCGCTGCTGGCGATTGCGAGAAGCCGGGACGCTCAAGGCCCCCGAATGAACTGGATGGTTTCGCTTGGCTTGCTGGGAGCGAGCCTCTGGCTTGCAGTGCTGGACATCCCCAACATGCATGTTTTCTGGTCCGTCTGGTCCTTGGGGGAGCTTGCCGGGCTCTACCCGCTGGTTCATCTCATCAACACCGTTGCCTCGGGTCGCGATTTCTACATACTGAAGTGGGCACCCATGGTTTTCCTGGGCCGGATCAGTTTCGGCCTCTATTTGTACCATGTCATGGCGATCGCGGCGCTCTACCGATACCTGCCTTCACAGTCGGAGCCAACGGCGCTGCGCTTCTTGTGCGTGACGGCGGTCACCGTGACCATCGCAATTTTGTCCTGGTACTGCATGGAGCGCCCGATCATGAGGGTACGGGACACTCTCATGCGACCCCGCCCTGCCGCGGCTGGAAGTTCAGCGTGAAGGCAGATCTCGCCTCGCCGACTTCGGGGAAGGAGAGGGCAAGCGATCGAACGGAACCATGGACAGTCGGCTGGCCGCAGGGCGGATGGGATACTTAAATTTGCACGTCCCGGGCTTACAGACCGAGCTTGCGAACAAGAACATCTCCGGACCAGTCGAGTACCTGATAACGCGGCAGTGTCGAGCGATCCGAAGTTGCCGATACTGGTTCGGCGATAGTGGTACAGGCTTGCATCAAACCCGCTTCTCGCACCAGACGGGCCGTCTCGGCGGTGTGACTGCCATAGGGATAGGCGAACGATACGACGGGTCTGCCTATCATGCCTTCGCAGGCAACCTTGCTTGTCGTGATCTCCAGGCGCTGCGCATCCGACGAAATTTCGCCCAGCGCCGGATGTGTGACCGTATGGGCACCGATCTCGATCCCGGGCCGACTCGCCAGTACGCGAGTTTGAGTGAGGCTCATGGATCGCGCCGCGACAGGCGCATTGGCGGAAACACCGGATTGCGTATGAAGGCTGATCATCGCCGCCTGGCGATCCGGTTCGCTCATGAACTTCAGGCGGGACCAGAGAGCAATATAGGCGGCTTGGCGCGCCGTGGGCTGTGTAATGAATGCGCGCCACCGGCGACGAACCTCGGACGCATCGATAGGCCCGAGTTGCACTGGTTCGGTCTCGGCATCGAGTTGCAGGGTGCTGCCTGCATGGGTCATCACAATTTCCTCGAGCGCATCCCACCAGAACCAGCGCGACGCGTCGATCATGCCGGTGCAGAGAAATATTGTTGCGGGCAGCCCGGCCTCGACCAGCAAGGGCGCCGCGATCTCGGCATTGCAGGCATAACCGTCGTCGAAGGTAATGGCCACGGCGTTGCCGGGCAGGCTTCCGTCGGCGTGTCTCGCGGCAAACTCCGGTAGAGAAAGTACGCATCGACGTCGTTTCAGAGCCTGCAGTTGTGACGTGAAGTTATCCGGTGAAACACAGAGGTCCCACGGGTCGCCGGCGGCGATGGCGATGCGATGGTACATCAGGATCGCCGGACGCTGGGGCTGGGGCAGCCCCAATTTTCGCCATGCGCGACCGGCAAGGACTTTGAGCTTTCCTGAAAGGTGGCTGTTCAAGGCGTTGAACTCCGCCGGGACGCAAATCGCCTGACTCTCGAGGAAATAGCCGACTTCACGGTCATCGCGAGCCTTCGGCCGAAATGATCGTCGACCTCGAATCCGGACGTCAGGCTCTTGAGCCCAAGCCCCATGGTCGACGGTCGGGCAAGGCGACGGAGCGAGAGTCTGGCAAGTTCGCGGCCGTAAAAATCCTCGAAGAAATCCCAGCCAGTTCTCCACGCCTTCTCAAGCGTTGGATCGTCTCCGGCGGCTGGCCGGTGTTTTTGCAAAACCGCCTTTGCGTATCGCAGCATATGGGCGGGGTTTCCCGTCATGTTGCTTTCGTGACGCCGATACTTCGTCGAGATCGAGTCATAGGCGGCAATCGGGTATTGGCGGGAAAGGCGAAGGTAGACATCGTAATCCTCGCATGCGCGCAGACTTTCGTCGAAGCCGCCGGCGTCCAGCAGCAATTGGCGCCTGTAGAGCACTGTCGCATGCATTGCGATATGATTGCCCGCCAGCAAGCCCACGTGTCCCTCCCGGTCAAGACGAGTGGGAATGCGCGTCAACTCCGCGCCCTTCGCATCGATCATCTGATGGCCCCCGGACACGAAGGCGGCTGTTGGATTTGCCTCAAGGCACGCGCGACTGTCAGCGATCGCATTCGGAAGAAGCAGATCATCGGCATCGAGGAACAGAATATAGTCGGATCGGGCGTGGCGCGCGCCCGTGTTGCGCGCACTCGAAAGCCCCTGATTGGCCTGCCACACATACGTGACCGTCGAATATTTCTTCGCAACCACCTCGGTTTCATCTGCGGAACCATCATCGACGACAATGATCTCGTTTGCCGGACAGATCTGGGCGAGCACACTCTCGATCGCCTCGGCCAGGAATCGCCCGTGATTATAACACGCGATGGCCACGGCGACGGTGCCCGCGCTCTCAGACGACATCGCCGCCGCTCTTTCGAACCGCCATAGTCACAACGATCGGATAGCTGGGATCGAACGGCTCCAGCTTGCGTCTGCTGACGTCCTTCTGGGCGAGGCCGTAGAAGAATGTGGTCGCCGCGAAGCAATTGCCGTGCGATTGCACGATGACATTCTCCCTGCCGAAAGTCGGCGCGAAGAGGTCGCCCAACGAGTTTGCGGTGAAAAGCCACTGCCAGCGGTCGCGCCAGTGATCGGCCACGATGTGCGAGACCGCCGGCACAGTGATCAAAGCAGTGCCGCCGGGCTTGAGCGCGTGGTGGATCGTTCGCACGGCGGTGGGAAGCTCGTGAATATATTGAATCACCTGGGTGAGGATCATGCAATCGAAGGCCTCGGCCGGCAGGGTTTCGATACGGCTGAGATCACCGACGATCGTCACCTCTGGGGAAGCAGTGACATTGAGGACATCAGCCTGCGCCACCCTGTCACCTCCGAACGTCCTGGTATAGGAGTCGTCGCCGACCTCCAGGGTTCGCCCCCGGACTCGATCCTTGTACTGCTCAAGAAATCTCTCGATATACAGCCGGTCGATCGGGTTTCCGCGCTCAAAGCCACCACCGGCGCTCAGTGGCGAAACAGGTAGCATCGAGATGTAGCGCGCCCAGAATTCCCTGATCAATCGCCCCCGGATTCTTGCAAAGAGACTTCTTTTCGATCCGGTTGCCATCTACGTCTCCAGTTGCAAGTCTTCACGAATTTTCGTGACCAAGCTGCTTTTCATAGTTGCGTCGCTGTCCCAACGTTTCAATAAGTAAGCACAGATCGTCAAGTCGAACCAGTTCGGAAAAGCTTGGCTGCGGCATTAAGGTAAACATTGATTATTTCAGTGTAAAATGCCTCTGCCTTTGACGGCCACCGGATTGCTTGGTACCTTCCTGTCAGGCGAATGCCATGGGAAAACAATTATGCCATTCGGCAGGTCATTTTTTGAGTCGTGGGTGCGACCGCCTTCCGACCCCGGCACGATTGTTATCACGCCCGCGGGCAAGTCCGCGGCGTTTGCGGTCACGGAGCTTCTGGCTTCGCGGGAGCTCGTTTTCTTCCTTGCATGGCGTGACCTCAAGGTCCGCTATAGCCAAACGTTTCTCGGCGTCGCATGGATCTTGCTTCAGCCCATAATTTCGCTGGTGCTCTTCGCCGTCATTTTCGGCCGATTTGCCGGCCTTCCGTCCGACGGCCTGCCTTATCCCGCCTTCATAATATCCGGGCTAATTATCTGGACCTTCTTTATCAACGGGGCGCTCAATGCCTCGACAAGCGTGGTCAACAACGCCGATCTTGTCTCAAAGACCTATTTTGCCCGTCTTGCAATTCCTTCGGCGATCATTCTGTCGAACCTCGTGGATCTCCTGGTTTCCTTCGTACTGATGCTGGTCATTCTTGCCTGGTACGGCGTCGAGCCGAGCTGGAGAATACTCCTGCTCGTACCCCTCACGTTGATTGCATTTGTCGCCGCGTGCGGCGCCGGCTTTTTTCTAGCCGCGGTAAATGTGGTCTACAGGGACGTAAAACACATAGTTCCTTTTCTGGCGCAGGCCTGGTTTTTTGCTTCTCCGGTGGTCTATCCTCTTAGTTTGTTCCCTGGTCCGGTTCATTGGCTGCTCGCACTCAATCCGATGACCGGTGTTCTCGAAGGCTTCCATTGGGCGGCGGGAGCAGCGACCGACCCATGGCAGGCAATTGCAATTTCCACGGTTTCCGCCTTTCTGATGCTCACAGTAGGGGTTCTTACATTTTGCCGCATGGAGAGTCGGTTTGCTGATGTCATCTAAGCCCGGACTTGGGGTGGACACGGCGATCGAGGTCGAGTCCGTGTCAAAGCAATATAGCAGGGGGTCCTGGAACACCTTGTCCGAGACTCTGACGAATGCGGGCAAAGCGCTTTTTCGCGGCCGGATGCCCGCACAGGCGGCTGAAAAAGGCATCTGGGCCCTCTCGGATGTGAGCGTTTCGATCAAACGCGGTGAAATCGTTGGCGTCGTCGGCAACAACGGCGCCGGAAAAAGCACCTTCCTCAAGATATTGTCTCGAATTACCACACCCACCAAGGGACGGGTGTCGTTCACGGGCAGAGTGGGATCGCTCCTTGAAGTCGGCATGGGCTTTCACCCGGAACTGAACGGCCGCGACAACATATTCCTCAACGGCATCATCCTGGGGATGAGCAAATCCGACATCGCACGTCAATTCGACGAGATCGTCGCCTTTGCGGGCATCGAGTCGTTCATCGACCTGCCCGTGAAGCATTATTCGAGCGGCATGTATATGCGGCTCGCCTTTGCCGTTGCCGCTCACCTCGAAAGCGAGATCCTGCTGGTCGATGAGGTGCTCGCCGTCGGCGATGTGAATTTCCAGAAGAAATGCATTGAGCGCATGTCGACGGTGTCCCGAAGCGGGCGCACCGTGATCTTTGTCAGCCACAACCTCACGGCCGTGCAAGCTCTTTGCGAGAGAACGCTGTGGTTTGAAAACGGCAGACTGACAAAAGACGGACCTACCGACGAGGTTCTCAATGCCTACCTGCGCCAATCGTCGTCCATGAAAGGCTGGTCGGAGCGCACCTGGCACGACCCGCAAACAGCTCCCGGAGACGACCGCCTCCGTCTTCGGCGGGTGGCGATTACTCCACTTGGCGGCGACCCGAGCGAGCCTATCACCATCGGCCAACCTTTCGTCTTCGAAGTCGAGTACTGGAATGGAGTACCTTCGGCGGATCTCGATATCACCTGGCTGGTCCACAACGCCGAGGGACTATTGCTGTTTGATGTGGGAAGCTGGGACAAGCGTGCGCTCCGCGACGTGGGTTTCTACAAGGAACGATGTGTGGTTCCCGCCGATCTGATGAACAATGGGCCGATCTATCTCACGCTCGAGGTGCATGAAGGCGAGGAACTGGTTCACCAGTTCACACGGGTAATGGGCTGCGAGCTGCTCGATAGCGGCAATGGCCGGCATGGCTGGTTCGAAGCGTGGCACGGCGCGATCCGCCCCCGGCTGGATTGGACGATAACGAAAACGGATGGAACGCACCTAGATTCACCGAGAGAAGGATAGCAATGCAATACGCTATCCGGGAATTCGACTTCGAGGCACCCATATCGCTCACGCTTCCAGAGAATTGCTCGGGCATTGCCATCGACGTCAGGCGGGGACCACGCCCGGTCGGGTTTCTGATGGGGCCGGTCGCGGCGGGTAGCACATTGACCGCCGATCAAATACAGGCCTGGGTCAAGCGTGATATCGAAACGGCGTGTCTGGAGCAGCCTGTCGTGAGTGCCCAGTCCGGGCGCTCCATGCCTTCGACCACCATCGTCATCTGCACCAAGGATCATCCGGATCTTCTCGCGCGGTGCCTGACGTCAATTTCCAGGCTCGCCCTCCCCGAGGGATCTGAACAGCCCGACGTACTTGTTGTGGACAATGCATCGCGCACGCAGGAAACGCGTGAGGTCGCCCTGTCCTTTCCGGGAGTTCGCTACGTCCTCGAAAAGCAGATCGGACTGAATTTCGCGCGCAACCGGGCCCTAGCAGAAGCCAGGGGCGAAATCCTGGCCTTCATCGATGATGACGCCGTGGCCGACGTCAATTGGTTGAACGGCCTGCGACAGGCCTGGGCTCTGGAGCCGGCTGCCGGCGCCTTTACCGGCCAGACGCTGCCTTACGCACTCGCGACCGAGGCACAGATCACGGTTGAGAAGATGGGCGGTTTCCGGAAGGGCTTTTTGCCCGTCGTCTTCCGCGAGCAGCATCGGTCCGATCCACTCTATCCCTGCACCACCATTTTCGGCAACGGCTGCAACATGGCCTTCCGCGTGGATGTCATGCGCGACCTTGGCGGATTTGACGTCGCGCTTGATATGGGCGCCCCCCTACCCGGCGGCGGTGATCTGGACGCGCTCTACAGCATTGTTCGAAGCGGCCACGCGCTTGTCTACGAACCCCAGATGCTGATCAGGCACGAGCACAGGCCCGACATGGAAGGCCTTCGCCGGCAGATCAGACGCAGCTGGGGAACGGGCTGCATGGCCTTTCTCACCAAGATGCGGGACACCGACCCGCTGATGCGGAACAAGGCGCGGCAGTTCATATACTGGTGGATCAGATCGATGCTCCGGCAACTGGTCGATCTCCGCCACGAACCGGCGGACATGCCGAGACCCCTGCTGCTGCAACAGTTCGTGGGCGCGATTATCGGGCTGACCGGAACCTATGGCCGCTGCCGGCGTCTTGCCGACCGTATCCGAAACCAGGCGAGCGGATAGGCGAAGATCAAGATGGCACCTGCTGAACAACCCCTCGTTTCCTGCATCGTGATCTTCTACAACGCCGATCGCTATATCAGCGACGCTCTCGAAAGTGTCGCTGCGCAGACGTGGTTGAACTGGGAGCTTGTGCTGGTAGACGATGGCTCCACCGACAACAGCCGGTCGATCACTGAAGCATTTGCCGCCAGATATCCGGAACGTGTTCATATTCTCGAACATCCCGGCCGTGCCAACCTCGGCAAAAGCATCGCGCGCAATGTCGGGTTTTCGGCGGCGACGGGCGAATTCATCGCAATGCTGGATGCCGACGATGTCTGGCTGCCGGAAAAACTCGCCGAGCAGGTCGCACTTATGGCCGCCCACCCGGAAGTCGATATCGTCTATGGCAAGGTCGAATTCTGGTACTCCTGGACCGGCAAACCGCGCGATGCCTTGAAGAAATACACGTCAGTGCTGGGAATTCCACCTGATACGCCGCAGGACGCGCGGCGTCTTCTCGAAGTGATCCTGCGCCAAACGGCGCGCGGCGTGGATGAGGTAACCCCCTATCCGTCGGCCATGATGTTCCGGAGAGCTCTGCTTGAGCGATCGGGAGCATGCGATCCGGATTTCAAGTTCCTCCACGATGACGTGGTCTTCTTCGTGAAGGCATTTCTCGTTGCCAAGATCTATGCGGCTGACCGGATCTGGGCAAAATATCGCGTCGCCCCCGATGATACGTATTCGCTGAGTTTCGAAGCAGCCTTCAAAGCCGGGGATTGGTCGGAGGGCGGCGAGCCGGAACGACGTTTGCTCGAACGCGCGGAACAGTATGTCGCATCGGCCACCCCGCCTTCGAAGCGCCTGGTGCGGGCACTGCGGCATGCACGCTTGCAATTCCAGTCTCCGCAATTTCATCGCCTATGGCGCCATCTGTGGGCTTTTAAGCAGATGGTCAAGCAACCGATCCTGATTGCTGCCCAAGCCTGGAACTTCCACGTTCGCAACCGTGCGCCACGTGCGGGCTTCGTGCGCTGGGGTTATCTACAACGTCGCATTCCGCTGCAGGAGATCGAGTACGTTCACGGACAAGCCATCGATCGACACTTTGCAAGGGCCTTCTGCCAGCTTCAGGAGGATCACATTACCGGCGACGTTCTCGAGTTCGGGGACTCCGCGCAGACCAGACGTTTCGGGAAAGACACCAGGTCGGTGAGCGTTGCCCCGGGCAGGAGTGCGTTAGACAAGGACTTCGCGGCACCCGGTGGCGGACTCTTCGACTGCGTGATCGCAATTGACGTCATTCAGTACCAACCCGATGTCGCGGTCAGCCTGAGCATCCTGTTATCACTGCTGCGGCCGGGCGGCTCCCTTATCATTTCCTTTCCGGCGCTGATGCCAAGCCTGGATCAAGCGGATCTCTGGCGCTTCACCGAAGGCGGTGTCCGCGAACTTCTCGCGGGCAATCTTGCGAGCAGCACCATCGAAATTGTGCCCTACGGAAGCACGGCTGCCGCGGTTGCCATGCTGCATGGCTTGGGCCTGCGTGACCTGAAGACGGAATTTCACAGCGGGCAGGACGCACGAAACGCAGTTCTCATCATGGCCTGCGTGACGCGCTCAGGGACGTCCACCTGATCAATCAACAATTCGTTGGAGCTAAGGAACTTCCGGCGTTCTGCCTCGGCGGAAAGCCTTTCCTCCTTGCGAAAGCCTTGCACTCAGTGTTGGCGCCAATGCGAGTGCGCGCTTTTCGAGAAGATGCCACGACAGATAGCCGAGCACCGCCGTCGTCGGCCAGGCGACGAGAAATAGCAACAGTGGTGTCGAGTAGTCACCGAGGATCACTCGTGTCGCCTGCAACAACGGCCACCCGTAAAGATAGAGGCCGTAAGATATGTCACCAACCTTCTCCAAAGCCGGCAACTGGATCTTATCCGTAGTTGCGAACCAGAGCACCGGGTAGGCGGCGAGGAGAAAACCAAGCATGAAATAGCCGGTAAATCCCGAAAGCAGGATCAGGATGCATATCGCGATTGCCAGACGTCCGCTCAACCCCCATCGTTCGCGGACGAAGTAAACGAGGGATCCAGCGAAGAAGTACGGGACGACGATCACGAATTCCGCGATCTGCGACGGCAGATTCGCAGACCCGGTAAAGTGGATGGCCACACCCACCAACGCCAGGACTGCGGCAATCCCGGCGATAACCCTGAAATTCAGCCATCCTAGGAAGAGAAGGATCGCGACGATCAGATAGGCATAGAGTTCCTGGCTGATGGTCCAGAGCGAACCATTCATCCCCTCATTAAGCGTATGCGGCCCGAAGGACGGAAAGGATACGGTCGGCACTTGCCAGCCAGTGAAGGGTAACATCGCGGTTTTGACCGTGTAGCGCAACGGCAGAAGCCAACTCCAGTAGTCGCTGAGTGCGACCGATGTGAAGATCGATCCGAGAATGCCCGCGGAGAGCAGGCAACACACGATCAGGGCCGGATAGATCCGCAGCACGCGCTTGACGGCGAAAGACACGACGCTGCTGCTCGACGCAGCACTGCGTGTAACGAGAAAGCCGCTGATGAAAAAGAATACGAACACACCGTAGATGCCAAGGATATTGGTTTCCCCGAGCAGCCTGACGAAGGGTTCGGCTTTCTCGTTTCCATCGGCGATCAGATAGGAATGGGAGAAAATCACGGTCGTGGCGGCCAGAACGCGCATCATCGCAAAATTCTGAAACTGTGGCTGCATTTCGTCCCGCCGTCACATCGTGCCTGGTGGCCCGCATGATACTTGTCTTAGCGCGGCCTATCCGGCGGCACAATGATCATCGGTCGCCACCTAGTGAGTGATCACCTTGCCCGTTGGCTAGAGATCGCCGGCATGACGAGAAAACAACGAGGCTTCGAGACGCGCGTCCTCCTCGCCAAGCAATCGCATTCGCCGCCGATCCCAAAACTGCTCGCGAGGCGGCGGCACCGGTTCGGCGGCCATATTGCGGAAAAGTGGCCCTGGTGGCGAAGCATGCTTGCCGTTGCGACGTTTGAGGGAAACAAATTTGGCGTAGCTGGCCAACCTGTACAAGAGGACCAGTGGTGCCTGCACTGTCAAAGTCATCGCACATCGCGCCGCTGCGCCAAACCGATGAGATCTCAACATCTGGATCATCTTGTATCCGAGAACGAAGGCACGCGCGCTGACCTTGGCGTAGTCACTGAGCGCCGGGCCACGTCGAATTCCCCGCTCCACGGCCTCCGTCATTGATCTCGCCATTCGGGAGTGATCCGACGACATATTGCCATCATACACCCGATAGCCGACAAGCCGCTCTGCGATTGCCGCGACCTTGTACCGTGCGAACAATCTGAGTTCGTAGTCCAAATCCTCGCATCCTCCGATTTTTGCGGCCGCATAGCCGGGGTCGTATCCGCCGACGCTGTCGATTGCCTCCCTTCTCAGCAGCAGGGTGCTTCCGTTACCGATGAATTTGTACGACATGTGCCGGGCATAGATGTATCCGCCCGGCGCCCGGGAACCGCCATGCCCGATAATCCGATCTTCCAGATCAATGAAATGGTAGAGTGCATAGACCCCGCACCATTCATCGGGTAACGAGCGAAGCAAGGCGAGTTGCTTCTGGATCTTGCTCGGGTGCCACAGATCGTCCGCATCGACGAAAGCGATATAGCCGCCGGCGGCTTCCGCCACGCCTTTGTTTCGAGCGGCGGCGACACCCTGGTTGGCGGTCGATATCACGCGAACGCGCGCATCAACGATGGCTACTTTCAGGACCAGATCGTGCGTATTGTCCGTAGAGCCATCGTCGATAACGATGATTTCCAGCATGGCATGCGTCTGAGCCTGCACGCTCTCCAACGTCCTGCCGATGAACGCGGCTGCGTTATAGGCGGGAATGATGATCGACACGAGCGGTTCGCCGAACGACTCCTCAATCAGTTCTGCCAAACCCTACCCCCAACGACCCCGATCCGACGGTTGTTCTCTAATAGCGCGCATTTCCATCGGTTCATAGCATCGTCCGAATTCTTGCCAACCGAGGTTTCAAAAGCGAGAACGGAATTGTTCCGCATCGGCCTACCCACTCGAAGAACGCTCGCGATGCTTGTGTAACTTCCAATCTTTACCACGTTCGGCGGCAATTAAAACGGAACACTATCAATATTTCGGAAAGTCTTATATGCTAAATCCAATATTAACCCAATGGAGCCCGCGCTGAATTGGATTAATACAAACGGCTCTGGTTTCCTGACGAAACTAGTCAGTAAATGTGCCAAGTACGGAAAATTGCTAGTCGATACTATTGGGCATGTTGATGCCCTCGCCGCAGCAAAAAACGGAACAGCGAAATAAAGGTGGGCCTTTGGAGCCAGTGTTTCGTTCAAGGGGTAGTCAAATGAAGAGAGTTCTGGTTTCCGGCGGCCTTGGTTTTCTTGGATCGCATCTTGTGAATTCGATGCTTAAGCGTCAGGATGTTGGGCAGATCGTTGTTGTCGACAACCTCTGGACCGGCTCCGCCGGCAACGAAAAGTATATCCGCGACCCGCGGGTAAAGATTTCGAACGCCGATGTCGAGACTTTCCGGAGCGATCAGCTGTTCGACGAAGTGCTCCATCTCGCCTCACCGGCATCTCCGGTTTGGTACGCAAACGATCCAACGCGAACAATCTCCGCTAATATCATCGGTGCTTTCCGCCTGAAAGAACTGCTCAAGCCAAACGGTCGCTTCTGCTATACGTCCACATCCGAGGTCTATGGCGATCCATTGGTTACGCCGCAGCCGGAATCGTATCGCGGTTCCGTGGATTGCACCGGCCCCCGCTCGTCATATGATGAATCCAAGCGCTGTACCGAAGCTTTCTTGTTCGAGAACAACCGTGTTCATGGATTGGATGTCCGTGTCGCGCGGCTTTTCAACGTCTACGGGCCGAGAACTCGGCCCGACGACGGTCGGGCCGTGTCGAACTTCATTTCGCAGGCGCTGTCGGGTGAACCGCTGACAATCTACGGTGACGGCGAGCAGTCGCGGAGTTGGGGCTATGTCGATGATATCATCGAGGGCCTTTCCCGCCTCTTCTGGAAAAGCGACTTCGACTACGTCGGCCCGGTCAATATAGGCAATGGCCGCGAAATCTCGGTGATCGATGTGGCACGATATATTGCCGACCTAGTCCCAGGTACACAATTGGTGTACTGTCCGCCGGCTCCACAGGACCCCACCAACCGTTGTCCCGACCTCACCGTTGCCGAGCGCCTCCTCGATGGATGGCGGTGCCGGACGGATTATGAAACGGGAATTCGGCACACGCTGGATTGGTTCGCGGAGAACCATTTTCCCAGGATTCGACGCAAGTTGAAAAGTGCATAAATCTCAGGACCGCAGCTTGGAAGATATTTTCGAGCACAACTCGATGAACATTGGCGGATAGAGCAAAACCCCTACGGCAATGTAGAAAGCACCCGAGTACTGACCGTGGCGGAACATCTTCACGCCTAGATAATAGACGTAGAGTTCAGAACGTACGTGCCGGCTCATGAACCTGGATGCTTTTCTCATCCAATCGAGTGTAGGCCCGGGCCGGAACGCCTTGCTGATCCGGCCTTCATATTCGGTGTCGTCGTAGATGACGTTCTCGTCCGCGCAATAGAGAAGGCGAACGTTATCGGCTCGCATTCGCAGCAGCAGATCGAAGTCCTGATGGCGCTTGAGGTGCTCATCGAAGGGATATTTCTTGAACAATGCCAGCGGCCCCAGCAGCCCGCTCGTCTGCATGTAATTGCGCTCGACGACAAAGTAATATGCCAGGTCGTCCCGATCAGGATCGAAGCCGCGCAGAGGGTTGGGAAAATCTCCCCAAAGCGTTCTGACCACGATCTTGTTGTAAACCAGCCAGTTCGTGTCGGACACCGGCCGATCAGCGACTATCTTCAGTTGCATTTCGAGCTTTTGCGGTAGCCACCAGTCATCGGAATCCAGTAGCGCGAGGAACCTGCCACGCGCTTCAGCCATGCCCCGGTTCCTCGCCTTGGCCGCGCCTCCGTTTTCCTCGAGCCGCACAAAACGAAATCGGCTGTCCTGTATCGATGCAAGTGCGCCTTGGACATCCTCCGTCGATCCATCATCGACAATGATGACCTCGACGCTGCTCTCGGTCTGGTGCAACACGGACTCAATGGCGCGTCGCAACTTGACAATGCGATTGAAGCAAGGGATTACGACCGACACGAGTGGGGCGAAGTCAGGATGTTCCGCTATCGTTGTGTTGGTCATATTCTAACCTTCTTTCGAAGAATATCTGGCTTCACCTAAGCAGGCGCCTAGCCCGCACGCGAGCAACGTCGCATTACCATTAAGTGTCGATCCTTGCGTGAAGTGGGGCAAGCAGAAAACGTATCCGTTCACCTGTTATGCTGGCGGCTAAAGGCGAGTTTTCAACTCGAAAAGACCGAGGCCATATCAAGAGAATAGACAGAAATTCGCTTCGCTTCGGCAAGCCCCCGCCGCTTTCGAATACATCTCTTCCTGCAAAGCAATAGCTACCCCCAAGGGAGGCACAAGTGTACCAATCGACAACATCGTTAAAACTGTAAGCAAATCCAGCACTGTTTCTTTCCATCGCTTTCGTACGCTGCAAAAAACCTGAAGAACGGGGAGCGTTACGGTGGCACTAATTACTTTGGATGGCGACGACGAGTGGATGCAGTCGGGACTATACAGAATAAAGAACAACGTCTGGAATAAGGGTGACCTGGTCAATGGGACCGATTTCATCCAGTCAATCAGCTTCAGCACCGACTCCTTCAATCAGAATATTGTCTGCACATGGGATTGGGGTCCGGACGGACCTGTCAAATCATATCCTTCCGTCATGGTCGGGTATTCGTCGAACCCCAATGCAACTGATGCCGTACGCGGCCAGATCTCAGACATCAAGTCCTTCGAAGTTTCCCATGATGTTGACTATTCCGGAAACACTGACTTGTTCAATGTCACCTACGATCTTTGGTTCCGGGACGAGTTTATTGGAAGCGATTCCACCGTCACCACTGAACTGATGGTATGGACGCACAAAGGCGATCTCGGAGACGGAGAAAAGGTCGGCACTTATAGCGATGGCTCCTATCGCGCCGACATCGTCACCTACATGAACGAAGCTCCATTCAACGGCGGCGAACTCCAGACATGGCGATACATCGCGCTCATTCCCACTGAAGACTACGACGATGTCACGCTGAATATGAAGGACATCATCGATCACCTGGTGCGGAAAGGCCTGGTGTCTTCGGATGACTATGTCAACGGGTATGAATTCGGTTCCGAGGTCGCGGGCGGTAAAGGGCAACTCGAGATCAACAGCATATCACACAACTTTGAGACTTACGCCGATGGCGAGGGTAGGCTTATAGAGGGCACACGCTTTGCTGATGACCTGTCAGGCCGCGACAGTGACGACGTGATTATCGGCCGGCGCGGCCGCGACACTCTTGACGGGTTGGGCGGCAACGACTTTATGACCGGCGGTCGGGCGAAAGACGTATTCGTCATTGACGGGATCGGCGACGGCGTGGATCACATCACCGACTTCAGACACGGCAGGGACGTGATCGACCTCGGCCGCATCTTCAGAGATGGCAATAGCCTTAGCAAGGCCGCGTTTGCGGGATCACAGTTTACCGATCTTGAGGATCGGTTGGCTTATGATCGGCAGACCGGAGAGCTCTACTATGACGCCGATGGAGCCGGCACTGCTTACGATGCCACGCTTGTGCTGGTCATCGACAATAAATCCGCAATCACCTGGAGTGATTTCGCCTGGTAGAAACGGACTTTTTGAGCCCATTTCTAACCTGAGGGCGCTCCTGACCCATCTGCGTGGTCAGGAAACCGCTCACATCGGCGCGTCCACCGCATCTCGCGTCGGATCCACGATCACCGAAATGACCCGGGCCGCGTCGTAATCCAACGGTCCTTTCTTGCAGCGCTCGGCGGAAACGCTTTGCAGGCACACGACGTTGATCGCCCGAATGGTCGACTTTGTCAGTATGCCGTCCGTCTTACCCTTGTAGATGCCTCTCTTCTTCAACTGTTTCTGCGTGAAATAGACGAACGCGTTGGGGTTCGAGCTCTTGATTGCCAGCAGCGTTTCCAATTGAATGCTCGAAGGTGCGGTGTAGAGCAAATCCGAAACCTCGGAATAGCCTGTCGTGTTTTCTGCCTTTGCCGAGGCAAGCAGAATTTTCTCCCGGATCAACTGCGTCGGAGTAAACTGATCGCGTCTGGCAGTAATGAGCTTTTCGGCAGCCGGGATGGATCGCTTCATCTTACCCCCAGGGGCATCTCGATAGAAGCTGATCAATTGGCGAGTGGCCTCGACATTCCCCTTGGCGGATTCACGCTCAAGCAACTTGATTGCCCGGGGAGGATCATTCTTCGTTCCATTAGGCCCCCAATATAGAATTGAGGCGTGAGCGACGATGGCTTCGGGACTGCCGCCGGCAGCCAACCTTCCGATCTCCTTGAAACCCCATTCTGGCTTCGACAGCCGGCCGAAGCGCTTGCCGATATGTCCCTGCGCCAAGGCTATCATAGCATAGGGGTTACCCTGCTTCGCCGCGTCCTTGAAATACTGGATTGCGAGTTCCGGATTTTTCTTGACGATCTGGCCATCCCGATAGATCTCGGCTAGCCGAAAATAGGCCCAGTTGTCGCCAGCTTTCGCAGCCGCAAGATAGGTCTCGATTGCGCCCTTTGCATTGGACTTGACGTAATCGCCCCGCGAAAGAAGATCACCCAGATATTTGAGCGCATAGGCCTCGGTCGCACCAGCCCGCTTAATAAGGTCAAGGGCCTTGGCAGTATCGGCCTTCACGCCCTGCCCCTTGGCATAAGCGTCCCCTAGGCGCAACTTGGCGGCCGAAACACCAGCTGCGTCGGCTTTCTCAAAGCTTTCGAATGCCTTCTTGAAATCGGCTGGAACCAGAAGGCCGTCGCGATAGATTTCGCCGATCCGGACCAGCGCATAGCTGTTGCCGGCCCCGGCCGCCTTCTCATAGAACGAAATCGCCTTGGCACCATCCAGAGCCACGGGGCCTCGCGAATAGAGGTCGGCGAGCCGCATCATGGCGTCACTGTCACCGGCTACGGCAAGCGGTTCAAGCAGCGCAAGCCCCTTGGATGGATCCGCGGCCACACCTTCGCCGCGGACATAGGCTTCACCCAACCGTATCTTGGCACCGGGCACGTCCGCGGCATCGGCCTTCTCGAAATAGCTGAAGGCTTCCTTCGCATTCTTGGGAACGAGAGCACCGTCACGATAGATTTCGCCGAGACGGATCAGCGCATAACTATTGCCCGCTGCGGCCGCCTTCTGGTAATACCCGAGTGACTTTGGGCCATCCAGTGCCAGCGGACCGCGCGAATAGAGATCGCCGAGCCGCATCAACGCATCCCTATCGCCGTTGTCGGCCAGGGTCTCGATCAAGGCAACGCCCTTGGCTCGATCAGTTTTCACGCCTCGGCCAAGAATATACGCCTCACCGATGCGCAGTTTGGCGACGGAAATATTAGCCTCATCTGCCTTTTCGAAATTCGCTAACGACTTCTCGTAGTCGGCTGGCACAAGCTGACCGTCACGATAGATTTCGCCGATTCGGATTAAGGCGTAGTCATTGCCGACCGACGCAGCCTTCTCATAATACGTGAGTGCCTTTGCGCCGTCCAAAGGGAGTGGGCCACGCGAATAGAAATCACCGAGGCGCGTCAATGCGTCCTTGTCGCCAGCGATTGCCAGCGGCTCGATCAATGCGAGACCCTTGGCCTGATCGACAGCGACCCCTTGACCGCGAATATAGGCTTCAGCGAGCCGAATCTTGGCAAACGGAACCTTCGCGGCATCCGCCTTCTCGAAATTCTCGAATGCCTTCTTGTAGTCTGCTGGAACGAGCGATCCGTCGCTATAAATCTCGCCGATGCGGATGAAAGCATAGCTATTCAGCGCCGCGGCCGCCTTCGAGTAGTAGGCGAGCGCCTTGGCGCCATCCAAAGTCAGCGGTCCGCGCGAGTAGAGATCGCCGAGCCGCATCAGCGCATCCTTGTCGCCGGATGCCGCGACCTGCTCGATCAGCGCGAGACCCTTGGCTTGATCGACATCGACGCCTTGGCCGCGAATATAGGCTTCACCGAGCCGAACCTTAGCAGCTGGCACCTTGGCGGCATCAGCCGTCTCGAAATAGCCGAAGGCTTTCTTGGCGTCCGCCGGAACGAGTGTTCCATCGCGATAAATCTCGCCGATTCGGACCAACGCATAACCGTTGCCGGCCATCGCTGCCTTACCGTAATATGCCAGAGCCTTGGGACCATCCAGCGCGAGCGGGCCGCGCGAATAGAGATCGCCGAGCCGCATCAGCGCTTCCTTGTCGCCGGATGCTGCACGAGGCTCGATCAGCGCAAGGCCCTTCGGCTGATCCACGGCCACGCCTTCACCGCGAATATGGGCTTCACCAAGCCGAATCTTCGCCGCCGGCACCTTTGCGGCGTCCGCCTTTTGGAAGTTCTCGATCGCCTTCTTGAAATCGACAGGGACGAGCAATCCGTCGCGATAGATCTCGCCGATACGTATGAAGGCGTAACCATTGCCAGCTGTGGCGGCCTTCTCGTAGAAGGACAGTGCCTTGGCAACATCCAGCGTCACGGCCCCACGCGAATAGAAATCGCCTAGCCGCATCAACGCCTCCGTGTTGCCCGAGGCCGCGTCACTTTCCAGTTTCTTCAGGTCCGGTGTCGGCTCGGCTGCCGCCGTCCGATCAAAGCCGATAAAGAAGATTGAGGACAGCCCTATGAGGCCGATCGAGAGAAGGTGGGACGTCGAACGCATGAGTAAACTCCCTCATTCAGTGTGTCCGCATGGCGCAAGTATGCGGCAGTGCATCAATTCTGTCCATAATCAAATATGGAAATCACGGAATTTTCATCGCTCGCATCTAACCTTTGGTCGCTGCGGCGCGTCTATATTTTAGCAGATCGAACAATATTTTGTTTCGCGTGAGTAAGCAGAGGACGACATAGGCAGCAAGACCGAAGCTCAGGACAATCATTGTCAGTTCCAAAGTCGGTAGTTTGCTCAGCAGATACTGCCGCAGCATTTCCGAGAGCAGGATAACGATGCCTGATTCAGCCAGCGACGGAAGTAACAACAACAGCGTCTTGCGGAGACTCAGTTCGATATATCCCATCGCAATCTTGAGATTTGCCACTGCCGAAATGGCTGCCCAAGCGGCGTAGGCGGTGGCGACACCGAGTATCCCGTAGTTCACGCCGATGGCCATCGCCACGACGAAAACGACAGCCAGGAATATGCTGAGTTGGAACTGTTCCTTGGTTTTTCCGAGCGCCGTAAAAATCCACCCGACAGGAAAGACGATCGATTGCATGAGCCCGACCAGGCTGAGAATTCTCAGCACCGGCGCCGCCCCAACCCAGGCCTCGCCAAACATCAGGACAATGATCTGTTCGGACAATACGAATACGGCCCCCATCAAAGGGAACAGGATGAAGGCGATGGCGCGCAGCGCGTAAGTGTACGTCTCGCGAAAGCTGTCGATATCATCTTGCAGCCTGGAAAGGACGGGAAACATCACCTGCCCCACGATCAGCCCGATCATATTGAGAGGCAGATACATGAGCGTATATGCACGGCCGTAAAGCCCGAGATCGACAGCCCCGAGCGCCTTGCCGATGACGAGGTTGTCGCCATTGCGAAGCCAGTAATTGAGGATCGTATGGCCGCTGAGATAGCCCCCGTAGCGGAACATGAAGCCCAGTGCGCTTTTCTCGAAGGCAAACGACGGCCGCCAGGGTGAGATCACCCATATCGCGACGGTAAACGTCGCCGCACTGATCACCGGCTGCCATGCGAGCGAATAGACGCCCCATCCGAAGTAGGCCATCGAGACGCATCCAATCCCGGAGGCGATTGTTGCGATCACTGAGGCAATTCCTATTTGATCAAATCGGTATTCCCTCTGGCCCAACGCTGCCTGCGTTTGGCCGAGCGCCAGAAACATGAAGGTCAACGAAATGATCTTCGTCAGCGGTTCCAATTCGGGCAACGCGTAGAAACGCGCAATCGCCGGCGCGAGCGACCAGAAGAGCAAGCTTATCGCTCCGCCCACCATGATCTGCAGCCAAAATCCGGTCGAAATGTCTGAATTAGTCAAATTTTGGCGGTGCACGAGCGAGGCGCTGATCCCCATATCCGCCAGTACCTGGGCAAACCCCGAAAAGATGAGAATCATGCCGACGAGTCCGAACTCCTCCGGCGAGAGCAATCTTGCTGTGATGACGGCAATGAATACCTGGAACAGCTGCGTCGTCATTCGTGATAGAAAGGACCACGAAATGCCGCGGACGATCACCTGTCCCTGCCCGTCTGAAGGGTTACTCATCGCCAGTCTTCCCTAGGAGCGTGAATTTCTCGGCCGAGATGTCCACGATCAGCAATCGACCATCGCGAAGCCGTATCTTTTCTATGTTTCCCAACTCGAAATTGCTCTTGCTCACGACAAACGGATCATAACCAAGGATCGCCGCCGAGGGAGGCACGCGGCGCCGGACCGCACAATACGTTTTCACCCAGGACTGGGGCGGCCTGAAATTTTCGTCCAGGGACAGCCGCAGGAGTATGGCCTCGCACACATATATGGCGCGGCCGGTCTCCATGGTACTCGCGATCAGTTCAATCGAATAGGGCGCACGGCAAGTGTAATCCAACGCGTTGTCCACTATGGCTATCCAGTCTTGGACGGGCCAAGTCCCATTGCGGAGATGGACATTGTCCCGCATTTCATAGATCACACGCAGCAAATCATAGATGTTGACAATATGATACTCGAAGCCCGTACCCCAAAGGCTGATGTCGCGCTCAAGATAGCCATCGCTGAACTGGAACCCGAACATTTTGCTCCGAATGTGTCTCCGCAATCGGACTACCGTTCGCCTCAAGGCTCCGCGCGCCTTCCTTTTCGGAAATTCTGGAAGGAAAGACAGCGAAAAGGTAAGTTCCCGGAACCTGCTGTCAAAGAAAGAGAAGATCTTCCAGCTGAGCGACCGGTTTTGCTCAAGCACAGCCTGCAGCGCATCAAGAGCCGACCTGACGCGGTCCAGGTAAGACGCTGCCTCGGCCTCGGGGATCACCCCTCTGTTCAGGCAATGAATAAGCGTCGCCAAAGTGTCCAGATGCGTGTTCAACACCATGCAGTTCTTGAGCGAGGAACCCCAGGCGTGGTTGGAGGTCGGCCGTGATGGATCAAGTGCGCGGGTTTCGGCCAACTCCAGGGAATCATGCAGAAACCACAATCCGACAGGAAGCGTCTCCGAATAGCTGACATGCCTGTCGAGGACACTTCGAAGGTCTTCCAGTCGGCAGAGACCATCCTGCCATCCCTCGAGCAAAAGCCGAACGGCGGTGGCGGTAAACCTGAAATGGATTTCTTCCGGCGAACCTGTCCAGGCGCCGTGGCTGAAGAAACCGTCGCACTGGGACATTCTGGTAAGAAGCGCATCGACGATCTGTTTACGCTCGCCGGCAAAGCCACCAGGACGCATCCAATCCAATGCCTTCAATGCCAGATAGACGCTGTAGCCGTCCATCTCCATCGTCGTGTCGTTGCGACGGTCATTCAGCACCCCGTCCAGATAAAGCTCTGACAAGCCGTCTGGGATCGAGATCGGCAGGAAGGTACCGATCGGATTGACTGTGATCGAGGCATTCATCATCGGGCAGACCCATAATCCAATTTGCGCTCATCACGCGGAAGCATCCCGCTCTTCGCCCATGGGTCACCGAATCGTTCCACCATGGCGGCTATCATCCGGTCATTTCCCGTCGCCAACTGATTGCTGTTCCAAAGCGCACTGTCCTCCGTTCCATCCCACGCAATCAAAGGACGGACCCGTCCCACCTTCCGGAAGGACGCGCCGGTTCTGGCGGCCATGAAGAAGAACCAGATGTCATCGCCGGTCGGGCAATAGGTGAGAAAGTAATCCGGATTTGTCACATCCGGGTGAAGGATTCCGGGCGGGTAAAGTATTCCTCCCGCACCCGTCGGGAAAATCCTGGAAGAGGAACTGGTGTCGGACGTCCCATGAACCCATTCGAGATAGGGATCCGGTTTCCCTTGTTCGTCGCTATAGATGATCTTATGAGCCCGATGGCACAACACTTCCCGGGCGCCGGGTCGAATCCCTTCGACCAATTCCTTTAGCCACGTCGGCGGATAATAGATGTCATCGTCCGTCGTGACGATCGCGGCATCTGGTGTCTCAAGGAGTTGCGGGATCAGCTTCTTGTACGGCCGCCAATCCTTGCATGTCTTGATCGAAAGCCCCGACACTCGGAGATTCAACACGTCCATCGGCAGGCGAGCATAATCGTCGTCAGCGATCCAAAGCACCACTTCATCCGCTCGCATGGACTGCATGAGCAGGGATTTGAGCGAAAGTGCCAGTGTCGAATATCGGGGCGGATAGGACGTCATCGACACAATAAGCTTGTGCGACAGCGTGTGTGAGGCCGGCTTGCCACCAAGTCCACGCCCGTGCAGCCACCAACGAACTCTGACTTCGATGGCATGCCATCGAGCGGGCGCAAATACCCTGCGTTTAAAGCGACGCGCCAGTTCAATGAGAGAGGCAAATAAGGAAACCATCAAGCAAAAGACCTCAAGATTTCACTTCCGGATCCGGCCCCGCGCCGTGCATGATTTCCTGGCCGGCGATCAGAGCCGACACATAGAGGAAAAAGAAATCGCCCCGCGTGATATCCGCCCAACCCGTCGTCTCAACAAGGCAGAGCAGCATCGAAAATCCGCAGAATCCCAAATAGAGACTTCCGAATTTCGTGACGCGCGACAGGCTCACGGCCGAGAACAAATTCGCCATGAGCCAGGCAGCGAAAAGACCCGCGCCTATCCAACTAACGTTAAGCGCCAGACCAAGGAACGCGTTGTGTGGCGAACGAACCGACCAGAACAAGGATTCCTGAGCGTCAATAGCGAACGTACCAGGAAGGAAAGGTGTTCCGTATCCGGTGCCCCAAAACCCATTGGTTTCAATGATCCGCAAGAAATAGGGCCAAACCCGGTCCCGGCCCGAAAAAGTGGAGTCGCGCCCCACCAGTTCCAGCACATCGGCGAAATATGCCCAAATGCCGAACACCACCGGCGCTGCGCAAATGGCGATGAGCAGCCACGTCAGGATGGCGTTTCTAGTCATGGTTCTCAACGTGACGACACCCGTCACCAACACCACGGCGGAACCAAGTGCCAGAATAGCAGTTGACGAGCTCGATTTTAGCAGGACGACAACCGCAAGCACTAGCATCAAGGTCCTGGCCATGGTGCCATAGCCTAGTCTGCCGGCGGCATAAAACACGAGCAATGCGTAAAATGCAGCAAACGCGCCGAACGGGTTCTTGTGAACGAAAAAGCCGCGCCAAAGCCCCTCATGAAAACCGGCCATCAATGTAACGTTAACGTGGGCAAGGGCTGCGGCGACCGACAGCAGAAGCACCAGCGTCGAGGCCACGATGAGTTGATTGAGAACGAGCCTGCCACTATACTTCTCGACGTAGTATTGGAAGAAGACGACAGAGGATACCAAGGATAAGACGGTCTTGAAGGTCAACGACTCGCTTATCGACCAAAGCACAGAGAATCCGGTAAGCATCATGAACAGAAAGAGCACGAACTGTTGGAACGACCAGGTCCAGGTCAGACGCCTCGCAGCGATGAAAGGCCAAATCAAGCCCATGTAGCAGGCATACCGGTGCAAACTCGCAAAAGGCCTTTCGAAGCCGGCGCCTGCCTGTGCATCGGTGGGCCATACCCAGATCGAATTGCAATAGAGAAACAGGCACAGAAACAGAGCAAAATCGCCATATCTGATCAGCGCTGCGTCGGACGGCTGGGGGCGACTATCAACTGATACGCCCGGGTATGAAGCTTGCGCCATGGTCTCGTCTGTCACTGCGATGCCTCCCGTTCCCGCGCGGATTTGGATCTGGCAAGAGCAGACCAGCATTTCACAAACAGAGACTTAATGATTGGCGGGTAGGTGAGCACCCCCTGAAATACATAGAATGCTCCGATCGGCTTTCTTTGGCGAAGCAATTGCTCGCCCACGTAGTAAACCAGCATCTCGGCCTTCACTTCACCGCTCAGATACCGCGCGTGACTCCGCATCCAATCGAGCGTTGGATCGACCGATTTCAATTGCCCTACCCTATCACCGCCGTCGTGATCCAAATAAACGACGGTCTCCTTGTCGCAGTATATGAAGCGCGCGCCCGCATCGCGCATACGCAGCAGGATGTCTACGTCCTGATGCCTCTTGCAGGCCGCATCGAACCAAACCTTTTTGAAGAACTGCGTCGGCGCCAGCAAGCCGCTCGTTTGCATATAATTTTTCTCGACAAGCAGGTAACGGGCCAAATCATCGCGCGTATGATCGAAGGGCCTTTGGGGATGATACATGGAAGAGAATTTTCCCCTCCGCTCTATCCTGTTATAGATGACCCAATTTCCTTGCGCGTCTGTGTCTCTCGTCAAATCGAGCTGGCTGGCCAGCTTTGTGGGATGCCACCAGTCATCCGAGTCCAGTAGAGCTACATATTTTCCCGTCGCAGCTTCGATTCCTACGTTTCGCGCATGCGCACCGCCGGAATTCTGAGCAAGGCGAATGACTCTAACTCTGGCGTCCCCGATTGCTTCCAACGACGACGCGGCGCCATCCGTCGATCCGTCATCGACAACAATCACCTCGATCGACTTCATTGTTTGTGCCAGCGCGCTGCCCACAGCTGTTGTCACCATATCTTTACGGTTGTAGCATGGGATTACGATCGAAACCTCAGGCGCGCGTTCGCGAGCAGCCGGCTCCCGATCGGCTTCGTAGGCTTGGTTATTCGACTCGCTTGTTGCCATTGTTCTTAGCCGCTAAAATTGATTTCGAGTTGCCAGCTTACCCTTTTTCAGGGCGCCAAGGTTAGGATGCCGTCGGCCGGCTGCTGCATGAGCCGATAACGATTGAAGAACAGTGCCGTCGATGCCATCAAAGTTTGCGGGCTCGACAAGACCGCCATCAGCAACCGACTCCAACTTATCGACGCGCCGTCCATGGTCTTGCGTTTCGCCCTCGACAGAACCCAGAGAGCCATGGCGCGAAGGGTTCCTGTCTGGCTTCGGCTCTCGAGAACGCGAAGTGCATCGTTGATCAAGCCGCCGATTGAGGCCTTGGGACTGCAGTCTACGGCATAGTTGAGAGTGAGTAGTGCGAGAAGATCGCGCCATTTCACCGGCAGGCCGTCGAAATCCGCCGTTTCGATCGGTTTGGTCCGGCCGAGAACGGGATCCGCCCCACTCCGCCGCCGCATTTCGGTGCAGTAGAGCGCGTAGACGATCGACATGATCTGCTGTTGGATTTTCCTCTGTGTAACGCTCGACGAATGGATGCGATAGTCGAGGACATAGCTCGGCAAATTCACGATCTTGCCGTCATCACACACCCTCAGCCAAAGATCGTAGTCCTCTGCCGCGAGAAATGCCGCCCGGTATCCGCCAAGCTTCAGGATCGCGGATTTTCTCATCATTGCTGCAGGATGGACGACAGGGCACATATAATCCAACCAGAACTTGTTCGCAGTCGAGCTCCTTGGAAGCGTCCGCTCAAGAGTCTTACTCCCGTTCTCGTCGATGTGGCATACCTGTCCTCCGACGACGGCAACCTCGGGATTTTGCGAGAGATAGACCGCCTGCCGATGGAGCCGCATCGGCTGCGCGACATCGTCGGCATCCATTCGGGCGACAAATTCATGACTAGCGATGCTCAGGCCGAAGTTCAGCGCCGAAACGAGGCCGCTATCGGGATTTCCGGCTACAATCACCCTGTTGTCGATTGCCGCCAATTCCTCAAGATATTCCAGCGTGCCATCGGTCGACCAATCATCAATTGCGATCACTTCCAATTCCACCGCATCCTGCGAGAGAATGCTGGAAAGCGCCTCCTTAAGATATGGGAGACCGTTCTTTACGGGTAATAGAACCGAAACGTTCATGCTGGCGCCCGCATGTTTGCATTAAATGCAAGCGACTTCGGATCTCGGGACCGGCGCTCTCCAAGAACGGAAGCATAGATCTCCGACAGTCTCTCGAGGTTTTCCTCTTCAGTGTATTTCTTCTCGAATTCTTCCCGCGCATTTCTGGCCATCGTCTGGCGATCAAAATGTGGCGAAAAATACTCCCTGACGCGGCTACGAAGGTCATCCGGATCGCCCGGCTCAAAATGCAGGCCGTTGTGCCCATGGGCAACGAGTTCCTTCAGGCTCCCAATCCTGGAAGCAATGGCAGGCACGCCATAGGCCATTGCCTCGATCACGGTCATGCCAAACATTTCGTTCCAGATGCTTGGCACAATTGTAACCTCTGACTGGGAGAGCATCTCGCCAACAGCTTTCGGCGAAACGAACCCTGTAAACTTGATCGCTGCGTTGTCCTTAGCCTGCTCCCTCAAATTGCTCTCTTCCGGTCCGGTGCCGACGATGGTCAGCGGCACGTCAATTCCTCGCCACGCCTCGATCAGCGACTTGACGCCCTTTTCGGCGCTAAGTCTGCCGATGTATATGGCACCACTCCTGGTCTTCCAGAGAGGATGAGAAACCGGGGCCCGAACAAAATTGGGTTTCAGGCAAATACGCTCAGCAGGAATGCCACCGTCATGAAATTTCATTCTGGCGAATTCACTTAGTACAATGAATCTGTCAACTTTTTTGGACCACGTACCAAGGTATTTGTTGACGCCTATGTTGGCACACGTTGCCAGGGAAGCGACGTAGGACGACCGATAACATTTATGGAGAACACCGTTGAGAGGAGATCCTGTTATGCAGTCCTCGCATATTTTTCCGTCACGAAGCAGGAAGCTGTTGGCGCACAAAATTCGAAAATTATGCAATGTGTGCACGACTGGAACGCCTGCCGTTGAGCATGCATAAAATATCGAAGGGGAAAGAATGGGGAACGTATTATGGACATGCACAATGTCGGGCTTCGCCGCAGCGAGAGCCTCGACCATTCTGCGATGACCCGAAGGGCTGTAGGGTGTCTGCAATGCGACGGCCACATTCGACATCGTGCTTTGGAGGTCATGATTTGAAACACAAAGCGTCTCTACTTCATACCCCCCGCGTTCAAGCATCGACCGTTCCGCTTCAAAAACCGCGTCCTCTCCACCCCGTAGTTTATACTGGTTGTGCACAAGGAGTACTTTGATAGGCGTTGTCACATTGCCTCCGCGTTTTCGGGATGCTCGATCCGGCTCTAGGTCCTGCGCCATAACGCTGCCAACAGCGCTCCTGGAGTATTTTACGCTCTTCACGACTGGCAAAATCACCTCCGAACCCACTAGACCGCTGGCGGCCCGCTGACATTGTTGCTGGAGCGCCCCATGAGTAGGTCTCGCAAAGCAGTCTGCTGTTCGGAATTGCCGCGTCCGCGAAGCCTTTGCGCGAAAGCCTTAATCGCGATGCTTATGCTTTTTGCCCTGCCGAAGCCCACAATGCACCGAAAGAGGTAGAACAAAGAGCGCTCTGTGCTCACGCCGTTGCGGATACCCGACCATAGGAACCGGACTGCGGAGAGCGGGTCAGCGTAAAAGATTGAGTCGGATACGGCCAAAGCGCGGAAATAGATTGGAGCTCGCCCAAATGATACATTGGAGAGATACTTCAACATATCCTCATGCTGCTCAATGGAGCGATTTTGAGAAGCCCGGGTCGGATCCGCGAGATCGAAGAAAACCGAGAGCGGCTCGTTCAAGAATTGAATATTTTCAGCGACCTGCGTGCACGACAGGATGTACTGGCTATCATCCCAAATTCCGTATCTTTTATCAAACCTCTTGGACGCTGCGATCTCACGCTTTACGGTATATGAGTTCGCTTGGATAAAGTCGCCTGTCCTGAACATGTTCTCGGCGAGATTCCCCAATTTCACCCTCTGAATGTCCGGCAATATTTCGACACAAAAGAAATCATCCAACGACGAGAGCACGCGATATTGAGAATTAATCACTATGTCGGCACCAGAGCTGTCGATGAAGTCAGCAACACGGCTGAATTTGTCCAAGGACAACACATCGTCCGAGTCGAGAAAACTCAGATAGTCTCCGGTGCTTAAAGCCAATCCCAGATTGCGAGATTCCGAGAATCCGAGATTTACGTTGTTTCTGATACACTGTATTCTGTCGTCACCCAGATTCTTGCAAATGTCTTCGACAGGTATAGCCGAGCAGTCGTCGATGACTATGATCTCGACGTTTTTATAACTCTGGTTTACACATGACAGAAGCGCCCGCCGAAGCAAGACGGGTCTATTGTACACGGGTATGATGACCGAAAACTTCAGGTCCAAGATCTTCCCTCAGCGATCATTCATCAGGCTTGCCGCGCTCGCGATACGCTGCTTTTCAGATGGGACACCACGACCAATGCAAAAAACCTGGGTGCCGTCAAGAGATACCGCCTCCATAGCCGTCGAGGCTCCGATGCAAGCCGATACAGCCATTCAAATCCATATCGATGCACCCATGGCGCGGATGGCTTGACCGCGCCCGAAATAAAATCGAAAGCCGCGCCAAGACCGACCATCGTGGCGTTGACATGCGCGTGGTGCTTCGCCATCCAGCGTTCCTGTTTTGGGCAGCCAAGACCTACAAAGATCAGCTGGGCACCGGATGCCCGGATCGCGTCCAATTGGGCATGATCTTCTTCCTCGGAAGTTGGACCGAACGGCGGCGATATCGCAATCACAATCTGAAGGCGTGGAAATCGAAGATATAGTTCACGACGCAGCGCCTCGAGGACATCGTCATCCTTGCCGCCGACCAATCCGATACTGAGACCTTTTGCTTCGGCGGTTCTGCAAAGTTCCAGCATTAGATCCGCACCCTTAATCGTCTCAGCCACGCGAACCCGGTAAAGCAGTGCCCTGCAACGTTGAAGGATAGTGCTATCCGACAAAACGAGAACAGAATTGTTAACGATCAACAAATGCGCAGGATCATCGTAGCACATTACGCATTCCCTTGCATCGGGGACACAGCAATAGCCGGATTCTCCCGAGGCCGCACGGTCAATAATCAATTGCACGCCGTCAGGCCAGTCAATGTGGTCGAGTCGCATTCCGAGGACGGAATGCCACGGGGGCCGGACACCGCCGGTTCGCAGTTCCAGGCGGCTGCTCATGTAACCGCCCAGCAGTATTTCCCACTGGATGGGCTTTGAAGTGCAGGGCGGGGTATTACGGAATTGCGCCCACGTCCGCACGGGCAGCCAGTTCGAACTTTTCGCTGGGACCAGCACATCGCTGAACTCTCGTCCCTTCCAATTCGGAACTCTACATTGGAAAACGGCAGCGGCTTCATATCGCAGCAATCCTTCGCTGCACGGCGAGCGGATCGCGCAACGTCTGTGCCACGGCATTCTTGCGGCCTATGCACCAATAGTCGAATCCGGCAGCGGCGACCACGTTTTCCGAAAACAGGTTACGGAGATCGACAAAGACGGATGAGGCCATCCTTGAGTGCAGTGTGTTCAAATTGATGTGCCGGAATTCATTCCACTCGGTCATAAACACGACGGCGTCGGCTCCAGCAGCCGCCTCGAGCACTCCTCCGCAGAAGGTGACATTCGAGAATATCTTCCGAGCGTTATCCATCGCTTCAGGATCGTAGGCACGGATATGGGCTCCGAAATCCTGCAGCGCTTGCACGAGCGGAATCGATGGCGCGTCACGCATATCATCCGTGTCGGCCTTAAAAGCCAGGCCGAGGATCGCAATCGTCTTATTTTGGACCGAGCCGTTGCAGGCATCGAGAACGCGCAGCGCCATCGCACGCTTCCGGCTCTCGTTGACCTGTATTACGGTCTCGACCGTACGGAGTTCTACACGATAGTCGCGCGCAATCTTCGAGATGGCGAGGGTGTCCTTTGGGAAGCACGACCCGCCATAGCCCGGACCGGCATTGAGGAACTTTCGCCCTATTCGACTGTCGAGGCCGATGCCATCAGCTACGTCGCGTATATCACCGCCTACAGCTTCGCAAAGGTCGGCTATTTCGTTGATGAACGTGATCTTCATCGCCAGAAAGGCGTTGGCGGCATATTTCAAGAGTTCAGCCGAGCGACGAGAAGTGTGTAGCATTGACGCGCACTTGAAACTCTCGACATCGTAGATTTGTGAGACGATTTCCCTAGCCCATCCATCTTCTGCCCCGATGACAACGCGGTCCGGCCTGAGGAAATCGTCAATTGCAGCGCCCTCGCGTAAGAATTCGGGGTTGGAAACTACTGCGAAGCGGAACGGCCTGTTAGCGCTTTTAAGTATATGCTCGACTTCGTCGCCAGTCCCGACGGGAACAGTCGATTTATCAACCACCACCAGGTCCCCGCTCGCCTTCTCGCCGATGGCGCGAGCTACCGCATACACAGACTTCATGTCGGCGTGGCCATCCGTGGGACGCGGCGGCGTCCCGACTGCGATGAAGGCGGCTCGCGCACCTTTGAGTGCGCTCTCAAGGTCCTCTGTGAAGCTTAGGCGACCAACTGCCACGTTTGCCTTTACCATTTCCTTGAGACCCGGCTCGTAGATGGGAATGACTCCATTCCTGAGGGCCAGAACCCTGCGAGCATCATTGTCTACGCAGATTATGTGATGTCCAAGTTCAGCAAAACACGCGCCAGCGACCAAGCCGACATAGCCTGATCCGATGATTACTATTTTCATCCTACGCTCCCTACGCGATCTTCACGCCCTGAACGGCTTGGATCGCTACTCGCTCACTAAAATACTCAACTGTAGCCACAAGCCCCTCACGAAGGGCCACCTTCGGCTCCCAACGAAGATACTCCCGGGCCCGAGATATATCGGGGCACCGTTGCATCGGATCATCTTGAGGTTGCGGGACGAAAATCAGTTTTGACCGCGATGACACGGTCTCAAGCACGATATTCGCCAGATCACGGATGGTGAATTCCGCGGGGTTCCCGATATTGACCGGAAAAGAGACATTGTCGGGTGCGTTCATCAGCCGGATGATGCCTTCGACGAGATCGTCACGATAGCAGAACGACCGCGTCTGGCGGCCGTCGCCATAGATTGTTATGTTCTGATCCCTCAGCGCCTGAACAATAAAGTTCGAGACAACACGACCGTCTCCCGGGTTCATGCCTGGGCCATAGGTATTGAAGATGCGCACGACGCGAACGTTGATCGCGTGTTGCCTTTGAAAATCGTAGATCAGGGTTTCGGCGCCACGCTTGCCCTCGTCGTAGCAGGATCGGACACCGATCGGATTGACGTTGCCCCAATAGGGTTCGTTCTGCGGATGGACGAGCGGATCGCCATAGACCTCCGAAGTGGATGCCTGGAGGATTTTTGCGCCCCATTTCCTGGCATGCTCGAGCATGTTCAGCGTGCCGAGAACACTGGTCTTGAATGTGTATATCGGATCAGCCTGATAATTCGGCGGAGACGCCGGGCATGCAAAATTATAAATTTCATCATAGGCTCCGGCGACAGGATCACAGACCGATTGTTCGATGAGATTGAAGCCGTTGCGGCCGAGAAGATGGCCGATATTTGCTTTCGCGCCGGTATAATAGTTGTCAAGGCAAGTGACCTGATGACCTTCAGCCAACAGTCGTTCGCACAGAAATGCGCCCAAGAAACCTGCGCCGCCTGTAACAAGAATTTTTTTCACGAGTTGACATTCCCCACTCTAGCTCCTGCGAGGAGC
The DNA here is from genome assembly GCF_024707525.1 of Rhizobium sp. TH2. NCBI lineage: Bacteria > Pseudomonadati > Pseudomonadota > Alphaproteobacteria > Hyphomicrobiales > Rhizobiaceae > Rhizobium > Rhizobium sp. TH2. Next base: position 2,893,804 of record NZ_CP062231.1, read on the forward strand.
CATCAAATTAAAGACTAAAAGCCGGTCCCCCCAAACAGCTCGTTCTTAATTGTGCACGCGATGATCTTGACATCCAGCCAGAGGGAAAAGTGCTGGATATAGTAGAGATCGCAGACTATCCTTTGGCGAGCCTTGCTCCCCTGGACAGTCGGCCCTCTGAGACCTCGCACTTGCGCGAGGCCTGTTATGCCTGGTCGCATCTTGTGACGCTGATGATAATTGCTCACCAATTCTTCATATGGTTTTCCGCAGGCGAGCATGCCGACCGGATGACAGCGCGGCCCAACCAATGACATGTCGCCGATCAGCACATTGAACAACTGGGGCAGTTCGTCGATGTTCGACTTGCGAAACCACGACCCAACGAGCGTCAACCTCGGATCATTTTCCACGGTCTGAGCCACGCCGGACGTGTCGCACTCTTCGAAGCGCATTGAGCGGAACTTGAGCACTTCAAAAGTTCGCTGGTCCAAGCCCCATCTGACTTGCCGGAAGAGCACGGGCCCAGGGCTAGTGAATTTAATCGCCAATGCGATAATGATGAAAAATGGCGACAGAACAAGCAGAGCGCCGAACGATACAGCAATGTCCACTGCACGCTTGAATATAAGCTGGCTCGGATAAGCTCCAAATTGGCGCGCATCAATATTTTCCTGTTGGGCAACAGGTTGCAACAACATGGAACCCATACCTGCATCCATCTCACTCATCTGGAAACACCTATCCACGGCCCTTAGACCAAGAACTCTACCGTTAACAATTAGTTAACAACAGGAACTACAGTATTTCTGCGCTATTGTCACCCCCATAGTTAGTCAATAGTTAACCGCGAAAGCTTCGTGCAGTTGTCATAAAACTTTATTGATCAAATATTGAGCGCGTCGCCGTCTAAACAGCAAATCACTTATGCCGTGATGCTCAAAAAGGAGACTCAGCGCCCATAGTAACCAATAGCGGACTCACTAGAACTATCCAGAGCGGCGCAATTTTTTATATGAATATCCCGCTTAAAGCCAGCCTATTCACCCTTTGCTACGACCAATTGCTGCCTAGGCACACTTTTTGCCAAAATGGAATCTGCGCCGACCATGCGTACTTTAAACAGACAATCTGGACAAGGCGGACGCTTCTACTGAATATATTCATTACGGCGGTATGAACATATGCCACGAGTGGGCGGTTCGCACGCTTTCGCGCATATTGAACTTGCTGTTGGGGTGAAAGAGCCCCGAAAGCTCAGGGCGCGGCAGGTAAGGTCCATGGCATCTGTCGCGTGCAAAAGTGTATCATGCCTAAGGCCTTTCGGAGCCTGAATCTGGGAGATGAAGCGGTCGCTGACCGAAGGAAATGAATTGCTCCAAGGTTGTCGCCGGCCCACTCGTTAGAAAACGGAGCAGTGACAAGCAGAACGGCGAACAAATTCTCGACCGAACGCCACTCCGGCGCTTGGTCGAATCCGAACACCCACCGCGACCGGCGGCGACGGTTTCCGCGACCGCCGCCAACATCGGGAGCTCGGCACATACAGCCATGAGTGGCAAGACAGTCGAGATCGATTGCAGAAGCGATCTGGTCCGCCGAGAGACATCGCCGGCAAGATGCAAGCTCTGGCGTGTCGGACCCGCGACCTCCGTTGGAACAATGAGATGTTACCCCAGGCCTCCGCTATTTTGCCCAGGCGGAACTCGATCACTCGCCGAAGCGATAACTTCCTCATTGGCGAACATCGTCCGGCGCTCGTGTCGAGCCAATCCGCAGATGTTGCCGATTGGCCCCGTCGACTACTGCGAGACCATCATCAAACCGCTGGATGTTTATCCCCTGTCGATCCGGCGCAGAAGGAGGAGTCTACGGCAACAGAAATACGCAAATCCCAAATACGATACTATTTTGTGTAATAACCCGAGTATCTGTAATATCCGGCAATCTTAGCTTGTTCTTTTTGATTGAGCACAGCGACGACGGGCGTGCCGGGTTGGGCGCTTTCAACCAAAGCGGCAATAGATTTCTTCGCCAACGATTGTGAGGTGCTTGCCCAGCGAACGATGAAGGCGATTACATCCGCGTGGCGCGCCAGATACAGGGAATCGACAACTGGATCGACCGGCGGCGTATCGATGACGACGTAATCGAAGTGTTTCTTCGCGGCAGCGAGGAGACGGGAAATTCTGTCACCCATTAGCAATTCATCTGTCGCTTGATCGCCTACCCTACCGCCAACGATAGCAGTGAGGTTGCTCAACGGATCCTTGATCGTGATCTTGGTGAAAAGCTGCGGTATCTCATTGCCGCGAAGCAATTCTACCAGTTCAGTGCTCGCCTCAAGCCCAAGCAGCTTGTGAATAGTAGGCTTGCGAAGGTCGCAGTCGATGAGCACGACCTTTTTTCCTGATGCGGATAGAGTTCTCGCAAGCGCAAGGGAAACGGTGGACTTGCCTTCACCAGGTTCGGTCGACGACACGAGGATGGTGATGCCGTCACGAGTTTCCAATGGTTTCCCGCCATTGCGCTTGAAAAGCATTTGCTCGATTTTCACCCTGATCCGGCGAACGCCTTCGGAAAACATCGATAAGGGCGCCGTTAACGTAAGGTCGGCAATCGAATGCGTCACTTCTCCTGCCAATTGACGAGGCATAACCGAAGCCAAAGGAACTCTCAGCACAGATTCAATCTGCTCGTCGTTTACAAAGCCTCCGATGAAATGCTCGCGCAAAATAGCAAAGCCAAAGCCGAGCCCGAGCGCAACGACGAAGGCAGCGATGAGTATGATCCGCTTGTCTGGAAATGATGGAATTGCCGGCACGAGGGCGGCCGAGACCACCCGGCTATCGGGAACCTGCAGGGTCGCTTGTGCATCAAGTTCTTGAATGCGTGCCAACATGTTCTGATATTGGGTACGTGCGATCTCGGAAGTCTGCTGCATCGAATAAATGTTCGTCAGGACTTCTGGAGGCAAGTTGCTGGCAAGGATTGACGTGCGAAGTTGCTGGCGCACATCGCCGGCATTCTTCTCCGCTGTCGCGATCTCCTTTTTGATCGAGTTCACCTCAGCGGCAGCGCGATTTTTGAGCGACTTCTCTACCTTCTGAAGTTCTGCACGAAGGTCCAGGGCGTCAGCACTATTTTCCGCCGAAAGTGCCAATTGGGAGCTGAGTTTCGCACGGCGCGACTCAAGCTGAGCGAAAGCCTCGTCCTGCAACGCTCCAATTATCGCCGAATAGTCCCCCGACTTCATGCTGAGTTCGGCCAATTGGATGGCGCCCGACTGCTCATTGCGCTCTTTCTGAATTCTTTCAAGTTCAGCGCGCAGGCGAGAGATGTCAGTCGACCCAGTCTCCTTTTCGATGCGATCGAGATTCTCAGTCAAAAACTGATCAAACTGCCTCTCACTGGCGACGAGTGCGTTGTTTGCCTCGTCAGCGCGTGTCTGCAGGCTTCGACGGCCGGCGACGACCTGAGAGATCTTTGACTGGATCTGCTGTTGAATATACGCATCGACCAGCGCGTTTGTCAGTTTTGCTGCCTTGGCAGGATCTTGGGACGTCACGGAGACCGAGATGAGGTAGGTGAGGCCGTCACGTGCAACATCGACTGATTTATTTAAATTGCCAAGGACGAGAGCCAACGCCCGCGATCCGGTCATCGGAGTGGATCGTCTCAGGCCTAGGCGTGTCAATAGGTCGCTAGCGGGTTTGAAGGACACGCCGAATTCGCTGTCATTCACGAGACCATAGTCTTGAATGACCTGTAGCATGACATTGTCGGTGGCAATCAGCGCGACTTCGCTATCGACCTTGAAGTTGTCGGTGTTCGAATACTGAGTGTCGGCCGCTGGCCTGAGCAAATCCTTGTAGCTCGGGTCGACCAGAACTTTGGCCGTTGCTGTATAACTCGGGGTAAGCGAGAGAGTAGCAAGTACAGTAAGCGCGAGGATGCCAATTACAACTGACACAATTATCCAGATCTGCCGCCTGACCAAACCCAGAATGCTCTTGATATCAATTTCATTTCCCATGCAGGTCTCGACGCTTTCCCTGGCCAGCACCTTACGAAAGGCGAGCCGTGTCTTGGTTACTAAAATATTTACGTATCAGAATTGCTGCGAATGAAAAGCTGCATGAGGCATGTTGGTTAACTTACAAAGCACCATCATTTCAGGGCTGACAAACCGATAATCCGGTCGAACACGGCGATGAAATCTGAGACGCTTTCGATTTAACCCGCCAATTGTGTTGTCGTTGCCGGGCTCGCACACCCAAACCAGCGATTGTGCTTGAAGCACACCTTCCGTTCGAGTTCGAGATGCGGTTTTGAGCGGAACCAGAATGTGACTGCCGCTGATGACGAGCGTTTGATTGCCGGGTCGTCACCGTGCATTCCAGCGCTTCTTTGAGAAACCAACTCTCTTCATTCGACGATACCAATCGCGGGCAGCATTAAATGCAAAGTACCACAGACCGCCAGTGACAGCACAGACAAGCAAGATAAACACGCTCTTGTCGATTTGACCTCCCTGGAAGGCCTCGGCCGCCAGATAGATTGGCCCCAGCACTGCTACAACACCCCAAACAACAAGGAGTCCGGCACAGGCCAGAACGCGCAGCCAATAAAAACTGACAACTACCCAAATCACAAGGCCACCGATCACCAGTGTGGCTACTTGCATTTCTACGCTCATACTACTTCTCCGGACGTCTTCGGGAGACTATCACGTGGTCCTTGGCAAAATGAAAGCATAAATTGACAATAGCGTTAAGCTGAGCCGCCAGAGTTTGGACAGTGTTCACCGATATGACTGCTGTCCAAATATTATGCGTGCATTTCAACTCCGCCTTGTCCCAATGAGATCGAAAGCAAAGCCAGTCTCGCCTTTAAGAACCGCCGATCACCTTCTGCCGAGGATATCACGTCGACAGATTGAACATCGACTTGATATGCCCCGGCCAGCGCTGCAACTGAACTCTCATCAAGACCGGGCCAGGCTGCGTGAATCTGCCAGCGCTCTAATATGATACACATGGCTGTGCGTGGTCTCGGCTGCCCGGTCCGCTTCACGCTGACCGCCGGCCAGAAGGGCGATGCGCCGCAAGCCGATACCCTAATCGAAGGCCTGCCGGCCGACATCGTCATGGCCGATACCGCTTATGACAGCGATCATCTGCGAGACGTCATCGCAGAGAAAGGCGCTGTGGCGGTGATCCCCAACAATCCGTCTCGCGCTCAAAAACATCCGCTGGACAAGCACCTCTATACTCAGCGCCACCTCATCGAATGCTGCTTCTCGAAACTCGAGCACTTTCGCAGAGTTGCCACCCGCTTCCCGCAAGAAATCACCGCGCAGTCGTCACAATCGCTGCTATCGACCTGTGGATCAGATAAATGTCCACACGACCTAGGGCGTAACGTTGGAATCTCACAATCCGACGCACCTTGTCAGCCGCTTCGCAACAGATGTCTCGCACTAGGCTCCAAACCCAATCAAACTATTGATTGTATTTTTGCCTTGTGATTCACTGCCATGACAATGGGAGCTTTGGATCATGGCAGGAGAGTTCTGGCTTAGCGATCAGCAGTGGGCCGTCATTGCGCCTCTGCTTCCGACCAATCAACCCGGCGCGCATCGCACTGACGACCGCCGGGTGATCAGCGGGATCATTCATGTGCTACGGTCGGGCTGTCGATGGCAAGATTGTCCTACCTGCTATGGACCGGCAACGACAATCTACAACCGGTTTCATCGCTGGTCGGCACGGGGAATCTGGCGTCGGTTGTTTGAGGCTTTGGTGCAAACCAGCGATCGGGATATCCATATGATCGACAGCACCACTGCCAAGGCCCATCGATCAGCGGCCGGCGGAAAAGGGGGGCGGATGGCGAAGCAATCGGTCGCTCGCGAGGCGGCAGATCGACAAAAATCCATGCTGTTGTCGATGGTTGCGGCCGTCCCATCGCACTGCGAATAACGCCTGGACAGCGTGGCGACGCACCCGTTGCCATTCCGCTGCTCGCGCCTCTGCCTCCGAGCCGCCTATGCGCCGCAGACACTGCTTACGACAGCAATGCTTTACGCGACTTCCTCATCAAGCGCGGCACCGAGCCGGTCATTCCCAACAACCCTACTCGAAAGAGGATGCAACCCTTCGACCCTGTCGCCTACAGGCGCAGAAATATTATTGAACGCACCTTCTGCCGTCTCAAGGATTGGAGGCGTGTCGCGACACGATATGACAAGCTGATGCTCAACTTCGCAGCGACATGCTACATCGCTGCTCTTGTCATCTGGTGGGCTTGATTGAGTCTGGAGCCTAATCCCCATCCAGGGCAACCCCGACGCGTGATGAACTAATTTATTGGCGCAGCCGCGACGCCGTCGCGACCGACCTACTTAGGGAACGTCCGACCCATAGGCTTGGCCAGCGCCACTCAATTGGCCAAACCGCGCGGTCTTCCGAGGCGTCTTGACCGCTTTTGGCGCGGAGCAGCAATCACGATCACGGTCGAATAGCTCGGTCCGTGGTTCTGCTCCCAACACCTCAAATTAAGGCGGCCAAGTCCAATTAGTTAGTAGTTTGCGGCAACTTGGGTGGGTTTGATCAGATCATAGTGTTTACTGTGCTGCGAGCTGCACATTTCTAGACAAAGCCCGTGTTTGAAGATAGTTTGCTGCGATGGCTAGGGGATTCCGTCCGGTTGAACTGTCCCACTGAGGATCTTATGACCCCTTTTCCTAAATTTGCCCTTGCATTCCTCGCTTTCTTAGTCGCGTCGACGTGGTCGGAGGCCGCTGATAAAAAGCTCCGTCCCAGCGGAACCGTCGATATTGTTCAGCGCCAGGCCGGTTACTATCTGACCGTCGGAATGGGAAAAGGCGTCCTGCATATTGGCGGCCATAGCTATCCATTTAAAATCAATGGCCTTGGGTTCGGCGGGACCGGCTTTGCTTCGATCAAAGCCACTGGCACGGTCTACAATCTTAAATCCAGGCGGCAGTTCGCGGGTCGGTACACCGCTACGAGAACTGGTTTTGTTGTTGGTAAAACCAGTCGCGGCAAGATGTGGCTGAAAAATTCCAACGGCGTCTATCTGGAGCTATCGGTCGAGCGCAACGGACTTATGCTAACGTTCGGTGTAGACGACCTCACCATCACTATGAAATAGCCTTTGTCGGCCAACGGAAAGCACGACGCCGCCATAGGGCGACAACGTCTTGAGCGTCTTGGACCGCTAGTGGCGCGAAGCTGCCGTGACAGGGGCCTTATGAAGAAATGATTTCCGCCTCTTGCTGAACGCATATGGTCTGAGGTTACAAGTCTCGGTGGTTTCAGGCCCCCGCAACCAAATCAAAGCCGTCACAGAAATGTGGCGGCTTTTTTGCGTCAAGCCCGGTCGCTCCCCAGGCTCAGAACCTGAAGGGTGAGCGGCCAGCAGTTCTCAATTAGATCTGCACTGAGCGGTGCCGCGGGGGCGTGCACCATTTCCCACATCGCAAAGGTCGATCGCTGGAATAGGCATCTTCCGTCCGGCCTCGCTGCCGAGGAGGCGACAAACCCGGCCGGATCTGATAATGTTCCGGTTGTGGTTCTGGCGGCGAACGCATGACGAGTCTATGTACGCTGCCAACGGATTGCGACTGGGAGGGAGAGACGCTATGGCGACATCTCATGTCATGGTCAACGCGCGCGGCGAATATGCGCGCCCCGTGGTTCGAAAGGTCGGCACCGCAGACATCATGGATGCGCTGAGGCTGGGGCTGGAAGACTTCAACGCGAAGCCATCGCACTACGTTTTTCTCTGTCTGATGTACCCGATCGCCGGCATCGTCCTGGCGTATTGGAGCGTTGGTGAGAACCTGGTGCCGCTGCTCTATCCCTTGATGTCGGGCTTCGCGCTTCTGGGGCCGATCGCAGCGCTCGGCCTTTACGAAATCAGTCGGCGTCGAGAGCAGGGGCTGGATAGCTCCTGGTTTCATGCGCTCGAAGTGCGCCACTCGCCAGCCATGCCGTCCATCATCGCCGTCAGTGTCCTGCTGCTGGTGCTGTTCATCGTGTGGCTCATGGTGGCCCAGCGAATCTATGTCGCAAGCTTCGGCGAGACTGCTCCGGCGTCGATCTTCTCCTTCGTGTCGGATGTGTTCACGACCCCGGCGGGCTGGTTCATGATCCTGTGGGGAAATATCATCGGCTTCTTCTTCGCCGTCGTCGTGCTCGCGACGACGGTGGTGACGTTCCCCCTGCTTCTCGACCGTCATGTCCGCACAGGCGTGGCGATCAATGCGAGCATTCGTGCCACCTTTGCCAATCCCTGGCCAGTGGCGCTCTGGGGCCTGATCGTCGCGGGCTTGCTCGTCGCCGGCATGATCCCGTTCTTTATCGGACTCGCGATCGTCCTGCCCGTCCTTGGTCATGCGACCTGGCACTTCTATCGCAAACTGATCGTCCCGATGGAGGAGGATGGAGCGCTCTGAGTATCGGGAGACGAGTTTGATTGAATCCGCCGTTTCCTGGAGGGACCGGTGCAACGGAGCGAGGGAATCATGCAGTGTCGTGCAATTTTCATCAGTCTGCCACTTGTGTTTGTTTCGGCTCTCGGTGGCCACGCGCAGGAGGGTGATGCGACAGCAGGCGAAGCCGTGTTCAAGAAATGCGCGGTCTGTCATGTGGTGGACACCGACAAGAACAAGGTTGGCCCGTCGCTGAACCACGTGTTGGGCCGCAAGGCGGGGACGCATCCGGATTTCAAGTACTCACCGGCGATGCTGGCCGCCGGCGAAGGCGGACTTGTCTGGGATGAAGCAACGCTGCGCGACTATCTCCACGATCCGAGGAAAAAGGTGAAGGGAACCAAGATGGTGTTTCCGGGGCTGAAGGACGAAGTCGACATCGCCAATGTCGTTGCCTATCTGAAGCAGTTTTCCAAGTAGCCGGGATGAGCGGCGCCTGATAAGGCATCTCAGCCCGTGGTTTGCACGTATGAGATGTTTATGAGATAATGCTAAAAATTCTCTTGCCGGATCATGTGCGATGGCGTCGTGACCGGGTCAGGGGGGCAGAATGGCCGTAGTGCTGCTTCTCGTCGTGGTGGTGGTTGCTTCCATCGTGTTCCACCTGCTGAGCCCGTGGTGGTGGACGCCGATCGCGTCAAACTGGAGCTATATCGACGATACCATCGTGATAACCTTCTGGATCACCGGCGTCGTCTTCTCGCTTGTCGTATCCTTCATGGCCTATTGCGTCTGGCGCTTCCGGCATCGCCCTGGAAATGTCGCAGCCTACCAGCCCGAGAGCCGCCGGCTCGAATCGTGGCTTGCCATCGGTACCGCGATCGGCGTGGCAGCCATGTTGGCGCCCGGCCTCATCGTGTGGAAACAGTTCGTGACCGTGCCCTCCGATGCCTCCGCCGTGGAGGTACTCGGCCAGCAATGGCTATGGAGTTTCCGGCTTCCCGGAACGGATGGAAAACTTGGCCGGGCCGATACGCGCGCGGTCAGCGCCGATAACCCTGTGGGGGTGGATCCCGGCGATGCGGCAGGCCTCGACGACGTCATCGTCCAGAGCGGTGAACTGCATCTGCCCATCGGCAAGCCGGTTCACATCCTGCTCCGCTCGACGGACGTTCTGCACGACTTCTATGTGCCCGAATTCCGGGCGAAAATGGACATGATCCCCGGCAGCGTCACCTATTTCTGGTTCACCCCGACGCGCACGGGAACCTTCGAAATTCTATGTGCGGAACTCTGCGGTGTCGCTCACTCGCAGATGCGGGGCACGGTCGTCGTCGAAGACGAGGCCACCTATCAAGCCTGGCTGCGCGAGCAGCAGACTTTCTCGCAGATGACCGCATCGGTGGAAAATCCGCCGGCGGACTGAAGCCGCCGGCTTGGGCATTGGGATGTGAGACGCCGGGAGGAACCGGGAGGAAGAATATGGTTGATGTCCGAACGGGCGATGAAGCCATCATACAGCCCGCCGAAGTCGAGGATGTGGAACTCTACCATCCGAAAAGCTGGTGGACACAATATGTCTTCAGCCAGGATGCCAAGGTGATCGCCATCCAATATGCGCTGACCGCCACGGCCATCGGCGTGGTGGCGCTGGTGCTTTCCTGGCTGATGCGGCTGCAGCTCGGATTTCCCGGCTACTTCACTTTCATCGATGCCGAACGCTACTACCAATTCATCACCATGCACGGCATGATCATGGTGATCTACCTGCTGACCGCACTGTTTCTCGGCGGTTTCGGCAACTATCTCATTCCGCTGATGGTGGGCGCCCGCGATATGGTGTTCCCCTATGCGAACATGCTCAGCTACTGGATTTACCTGCTCGCCGTGCTAGTGCTGGTCGCCGGCTTTTTTGCGCCGGGCGGGCCGACAGGCGCCGGATGGACGCTCTATCCGCCCCAGGCGGTGATGTCGGGCACGCCTGGCGGTCGAGACTGGGGCATCGTCCTGATGCTGTCGTCGTTGATCCTGTTCATCATCGGCTTCACCATGGGCGGCCTGAACTATGTCGTGACCGTGCTGCAGGGCCGCGCGCGCGGCATGACACTGATGCGCATGCCTCTGACCGTCTGGGGCATCTTCACCGCGACGGTGATGGCGCTGCTCGCCTTTCCGGCACTGTTCGTCGCTGCCGTCATGATGCTGTTCGACCGGCTGCTCGGGACGAGCTTCTTCATGCCGGCGATCGTCGAGATGGGGGAGCAGCTCAAGCATGGGGGCGGCAGCCCGATCCTGTTCCAGCATCTGTTCTGGTTCTTCGGCCATCCCGAGGTCTATATCGTGGCGCTTCCGGCCTTCGGCATCGTCTCGGACCTCATCAGCACGCATGCACGCAAGAACATTTTCGGATACCGGATGATGGTCTGGGCGATCCTCATCATTGCGGTGCTGAGCTTCGTCGTCTGGGCGCATCATATGTATGTCAGCGGCATGAATCCGGCCTTCGGATACTTTTTCGCCACCACCACGCTCATCATCGCGGTGCCCACGGCGATCAAGGTCTACAATTGGGTTCTGACGCTCTGGCGCGGCGATATCCATCTGACGCTGCCGATGCTTTTCGCGCTCGCCTTCATCGTCACCTTCGTCAACGGCGGGCTGACGGGGCTGTTTCTCGGCAATGTGGTCGTCGATGTGCCGCTCTCCGACACGATGTTCGTCGTGGCGCACTTCCACATGGTGATGGGCGTGGCGCCGATCATGGTGGTCTTCGGCGCCATCTACCACTGGTATCCAAAAATCACGGGGCACATGCTCGACGAGGTCATGGGCCAGATCCACTTCTGGGTCACGTTCGTCGGCGCATACGCGATCTTCTTTCCCATGCACTATATCGGTTTGCTTGGCGTGCCGCGCCGCTATTACGAACTGGGCGAGATGTCCTTCATGCCGCCTTCGGCGCATACCCTAAACGAGTTCATCACCATCGTTGCGCTGATCGTCGGCGCGGCGCAGGTGCTGTTCCTGTTCAATCTGGGTTGGAGCCTGACACGTGGCAAGCCGTCGGGCGGCAATCCATGGCGCGCCACGACGCTCGAATGGCAGACGCCGCAGACACCGCCGGCGCATGGAAACTGGGGCAAGGAACTGCCGGTCGTCTACCGGTGGGCCTATGACTACAGCGTGCCCGGGGCACCGGAGGATTTCATCCCGCAGAACCAGCCCGGGCTCAGCCCAATGACGCGCGAGGCGGCATCATGACCGTCATGCTGATCTTCCTCGCGGGCATCGCGGCGGTCGTCATCTGGTGGATGACCCGCCAGCGCCTGACATCCCGGCCGTGGCTGGAGGTTGGACACCTCGAAAAGCCGGCCATCGGGGAGCGCCCGCCGATGGAACCGGCCAAGATCGGTCTCGGCGTGTTTCTGGCAGTCGTCGGCTCTCTCTTCAGCCTCTTCATCAGCGCCTACCTCATGCGCGTCGGGGAAAGCGAGTGGTGGTCGACGCCGCTTCCCCGTCAGCTCTGGCTGAACACGGCGGTGCTGATCTTGAGCAGCGTCGCTCTGGAATGGGCGGGGTTCGAAACGCAGCACGGTCGCGCCAATACGATGAGGCTCGCTCTCTTTGTTGCCTTTGCGCTGGCGGTCCTCTTTCTCGCCGGTCAGATCCTCGCATGGCGCGAATTGACAGCCGAAGGCTACGGTCTGGCGGGCAATCCGGCGAGCAGCTTCTTCTACGTGATAACGGGCATGCATGGCCTTCACATCCTCGGCGGGCTTTTGGCGCTTGGCCGAACGATGATCAAGGCACGGGGCAGCGAGGTGACATCGGGTATGCGCCTCGGCGTCGAATTATGCACCACCTATTGGCATTTCATGCTTGTCGTCTGGTTGATCCTGCTCGCGCTCTTTGCCGGCTGGGCGCGGGATTTCATCGAGATTTGCGGGCAATTGCTCTCATAGGGAGTATCGATCGTGTCGCAGACTGCCGAAACTCACGCAACCGGACCCATTGTACGGCCCGCTGGGCTGCGCGGCGTTGCCGCGGATCTGTCCTCGGACCAGCGCGCGTTCAAGAACGTGTCCTGGGGGAAGGCCATGATGTGGATCTTCCTGTTGAGCGACACATTCGTCTTCGGGTGCTTTCTGCTCAGCTACATGACGGCTCGCATGTCGACCCTGGTCCCCTGGCCCAATCCGAGCAAGGTCTTCGCGCTCACCATTGGCGGCCACGAGATCCCGCTCATCCTGATCGCGATCATGACCTTCGTGCTCATCAGCAGCAGCGGCACCATGGCCATGGCCGTCAACTTCGGGTACCGCAGGGACCGGCGCAAGACTGCGGCGCTCATGCTGCTGACCGCCATCCTCGGCGCCGCCTTCGTCGGCATGCAGGCGTTCGAATGGTCGAAGCTGATCCATGAAGGCGTGCGGCCCTGGGGGAACCCCTGGGGGGCGGCGCAATTCGGCTCGTCCTTCTTCATGATCACAGGCTTTCACGGCACCCATGTCACCTTCGGCGTGCTCTTTCTCCTGATCATCGCACGCAAGGTCTGGCGGGGGGATTTCGACACGGAGCGACGGGGCTTCTTCACCAGCCGCAAGGGCAATTACGAAGTCGTCGAGATCATGGGCCTCTACTGGCACTTCGTCGATCTCGTCTGGGTGTTCATCTTCGCGTTTTTCTATCTCTGGTGAGGTGATGCGATGTCAGAAACGACAGTGGATTCCGGGGTGACGCACACGGCAGCGACGTCCACCCAGCAGCATCCGATCAAGCTCTATCTCGTGGTTTGGGGCTGGCTTTTCATACTCAGCGCCTGCTCCTACATGGTCGACTATTTCGGCATCCAGGGCTACCTGCGCTGGTCCCTGATCATCGTCTTCATGATGCTGAAGGCAGGACTCATCGTCGCCGTCTTCATGCACATGGCATGGGAGCGGCTTGCACTTGTATACGTGATCCTGCTTCCGCCTATCTTGGTGCTCGTCTTCGTCGCACTGATGATTTCGGAGTCGAACTATACGAGCTTAACCCGCCTGTTGTTCTTCAGCGCCGGGGCCTGAGGCTTGGTTCCTTCGCGTGACGGTGCCCGCGAACCGATCGGCGCCGACGCCTAAGGATGAAAACCCTAGCGGGCAGAGATGACAGTCCTGTTTTGGTACGAGCTATGACCAATCCTTCAGCACGAACCTCAGATAGCGCCCATAGTCGCTCTTGCCGAATTTCAAAGCGAGCGCCTCGAACTCCGCTTCGGATATGAAACCCTGCCCCAAGGCAATCTCTTCCGGGCAGGCGATCTTGAATCCCTGGCGTTTCTCCAATGTGCGCACGAATTCGCTCGCCTCGAGCAGGCTGTCGGGCGTTCCGGTATCGAGCCAGGCATAGCCCCGCCCCATGATGGAGACGTCCAGTTCGCCGCGTTCCAGGTAGATCCGGTTGACATCCGTGATCTCGAGCTCGCCGCGCGACGACGGCTTGAGGTTGGCGGCAATGTCGATGACCTGAGCGTCGTAGAAATAGAGCCCCGTCACCGCCCAGTTGGATTTCGGCTTTTGAGGCTTTTCCTCGATGGAGAGAGCCTTCATCTTGTCATCGAATTCGACCACGCCGTAGCGCTCGGGATCGACGACATGGTAGGCGAAGACATTGCCTCCCCTGCCCTTTGCCTTCGCAGCATTCATCAATTCGGGCAGTCCATGACCGAAGAAGATGTTGTCGCCGAGGATAAGGCATGAGGGCGATGCGCCGATGAAGTCCGCGCCGATGATGAAGGCCTGTGCCAAACCATCCGGGCTCGGCTGCACCGCATAGGACAACGAGATACCCCACTGGCTGCCATCACCGAGCAGCTTCTGGAAATGCGGCATGTCATGCGGCGTCGAAATGATCAGGATTTCGCGGATGCCAGCCAGCATCAACGTGGTCAGCGGATAATAGATCATCGGCTTGTCATAGACCGGCAGGATTTGCTTGCTGATCGCAATCGTCATCGGATGCAACCGCGTTCCGCTGCCGCCGGCAAGTATGATGCCCTTCATGCAGTTCTCCCTTAGACATCCGACAACAGGCGCCTGATGACACGATCCGCCGACCCTCGCCAGTACGGCAATTGAATTTCATATCGTTGCTGCAGCTTCTCGCCAGACAGCCTCGAATTTCCCGGACGCCGGGCCGGCGTCGGATAATCCGCAGTCGTGATCCGGTTCACCTTTACCGGCGTCCTGCCCGCGGCTACGGCTGACCTGAAGATATGCTCGGCAAAATCGGCCCAGCTCGCCTGGCCCGATCCGGTGAGATGAAAGATACCGCGAAGGTCTGATGAGGGCTCCGCTGCAAGTTTCGCGGCCACGGCGATGATCGCTTCGGCGATGTCCAGCGCCGACGTCGGGCAACCGATCTGGTCCGCGACCACACCGACCTCTCCCCGCGTCTCTCCAAGCCGGAGCATAGTCTTGACGAAATTGTTACCGAACGGGGAATAGACCCATGCCGTGCGGAAGATCACGTGATCTGGCGTTGCAGAAGCAACAAGCCGCTCTCCTTCGAGCTTGGATGCGCCATAGACCGACGCCGGCCCGACCTCGTCATCCTCGCGATAGGGCCGATCCAGCGAGCCGTCGAAGACGTAGTCCGTCGAGAGATGAATGACCGGAACACCCAGCCTTGCCGCCGCTTCGGCAACCGCCCCGGCACCCGCAGCATTGACTGCAAAAGCTAGGCCCGGTTCGGACTCGGCCTTGTCCACAGCAGTATAGGCAGCGGCGGAGACAACGATATCCGGCTTCGCCCGGGAGATTGCTTCATACACTGTCGAAGCATCTTGCAGGTCGAGTTCCGCACGCCCCACGAGAACGATCTCGACGTCCCTATCGGGTCCGATCTCGGCCAGCGATTGCGCCACCTGCCCCTGCTTGCCGGTCACCGCGATCCGCATCGATCAATCCTTCTTCAAGACGCCCAGTCGCTCGCCGGAATAGACCTTGTCGCGAAGCGGCTTCCACCACCAGCCGTTCTCGATATACCAGGCCACGGTTTTCTCTATTCCCGTATCGAACGTCTCCAGCGCCTTCCAGCCCAACTCGGTTTCCAGACGCGTTGCATCGATGGCATAGCGTGCATCATGACCGGGACGGTCGGTGACATAGTTGATCAAGCGCTCGTGCGGACCGCCGGATGGATTGTGCCGGTCCATGATTTCGCACACGCGGCTGACGACGTCGATGTTGCGGCGCTCATTGCGGCCACCGACATTATATTTCTCGCCCACCTGCCCCTTCGAAGCAACCAGGTCAAGCGCGCGTGCGTGGTCCTCGACATAGAGCCAGTCACGGATATTCACGCCCTGGCCATAGACCGGCAGCGGCTTTCCCTCGAGCGCATTGAGAATAATGAGCGGGATCAGTTTTTCCGGGAAATGATAGGGTCCGTAATTGTTGGAGCAATTGGACACGACGACGGGCAGGCCGTATGTCCGCTGCCAGGCGATTGCCAGATGATCGCTGGCCGCCTTGGAGGCGGAATAGGGTGACGACGGATCATAGGGCGTCGTCTCGTGAAACAGTCCTTCGTCGCCAAGAGAGCCGTAGACTTCATCTGTCGACACATGCAGGAAACGGAACGCGTCCCTCTCGGCGCCCTGCAAGCCGTTCCAATAGCGACGCGCGGCTTCCAGCAACTGGAACGTCCCCATGACATTGGTCTGGACAAAATCGGCAGCACCTGTGATCGAGCGATCGACGTGGCTCTCCGCCGCAAGGTGCATCACGCGATCTGGCCGGAACTCCGTGAACGCGGCATGCATGGCCACGCCATCGCAGATGTCGGCCTTGAGAAAACGATGGTTCGGGGCATTCTCGATGGTCTTCAGCGATGCAAGATTGCCGGCATAGGTCAGCTTGTCGACGTTGAGCACCTCAGCGCCGACGTCTCTTACGAGATGGCGAACAAGCGCCGATCCGATAAAGCCCGCCCCGCCTGTCACCAATATACGCATGATATTCCCATCACATGGATGTTAGTCGAAAAGGTCCTGGAGATCATTTAGCACAGGCAGTTTCCGATCCTTGTCCGAAAGCTGGGCCTCTCCTTCGCGGATCCGCCAATCGATGCCAAGTGCCGGATCGCTCCACAACAGCCCTCGGTCGTGCGCGGGACTGTAGCGGGAGGTCACCAGATAAAAGACTTCCGTGTTCTCGACAAGCGTGACGAAGCCATGCGCAAAGCCGGGTGGCACCCAGAGTTGATGCCCATTCTCCGCAGTCAGTTCCGCTGAGACATGCTGCCCGAACGTCAGCGACGACCGGCGGATATCGACGACAACATCGAGGATAGCGCCCTTCAGGCAGCGCACGAGCTTGCCCTGCGCCATGGGCTCCAGCTGAAAATGCATCCCGCGAACCGTACCCTTGGCTGCCGACATCGACTGATTGTGCTGGACGAACTCCACCGGCCCAGCATTCTCCAGGAAAAGATCGGCACGAAATGTCTCGGCAAACCATCCGCGCGTGTCGCCGATACGCTTCGGCACGATCAACAAGGGTCCGCAAATGTCGAAGGTCTTGAATTCCATGATCTATCCCCGCTTGCGCCGCTATCGCATGATCTCGGCACGATACCAATCGACGAAGGCCTTCACGCCCTCCTCCACATCAACCTGTGGCGTAAATCCGGTCAGCGCATTGAGCAGCCCGGACGACGCATAGGTGCGCGGCACATCGCCTTGCTGCATCGGCAACAACTTGCGGATTGCCGGCTTGCCGATGGCCCGCTCGATCGTCTCGACGAAGCGGATAAGCTCGACCGGGTGACCGTCGCCGATATTGACGACGCGGAAGGGCGCCTGGAGGGACAATGTATCACACACGCCATCCACGACGATGCGGTTCCCTTCATCCGGCACGATCCCGATCAGCCGGACGATCCCTTCGACGAGATCATCGACATAGGTAAAGTCACGGCTCATCTTGCCTTCGCCATAGATCTCGATCTCGCGGTCATGCAGGATAGCATCGACGAATTTGAAGAGCGCCATATCGGGCCGGCCCCAGGGACCATAGACCGTGAAGAAGCGGAATGCCGTGGTCGGGATATCGTAGAGATGCGCATAACTGTGCGCCATCAATTCCATGGATTTCTTGGTCGCCGCGTAGAGCGTCATCGGCTCGTCGGCGCGGTCGTCTTCGGCAAAGGGGATTTTCTCGTTCGCGCCATAGACCGACGAGGAAGATGCGAGAAGCAGGTGAGCAGGGCGGATGTGCTTGGCGACTTCCAGCAGGTTCCACGAGCCGATCAGATTGGAATCGACATAGGCCTTGGGGTTTTCCAGGCTGTAGCGGACGCCGGCCTGTGCCGCGAGATGAATGATCGCGTCGGGCTCGGCTTCCTGCGCGGCAGCCAGCAGCGCGTCCTTGTCCTCCAGCACGCCGATCACCGGGCGGAAGCGTTCGTAACGCCTGAGAATCGCGTGGCGCCGCGCCTTCAACGATACGTCGTAATAGGGGGTCATGCCATCGAAACCGGTGACGGAGTGCCCATCGTCCAGGAGCCGCTTAGCAAGATGGAACCCGATGAAACCAGCGGTTCCCGTCACGAAATATCTCAATGCGAACTCCCTGTCGTCCAGCCGACCGTCGGGTACGCTTGACTAAGGATGGCGGACCCGCCCGTTGTCCTACATAAAAAATCGCAGCGAACAACCTCTTCGCTGCAAGATTGTCCGCAAAGGCTGTGAACCCGGGTTCAAAATCCGTTCGAGAGCAAGTGCGCTTTAGGACGTTTCACTCGTGCGATTTCCATAGCTTCACAAGAGCGCCATCTCGCCCTTCGATGGGATCGGTCCGCGGTAGAGCCACCGCTTTGATGGCTGCAAGCCCTGCCTCACCTGGATCAGCCGTGCGGATGTCGGCATGCTGACCCGGCGGATAGCCGCCGACAACCAGGAAATCGTCGCTCGCGCTCAACCGCATATGTCCGGTCCCCGCAGGCAGGACCAGGCAGTCGCCCGAACCGACTTTCATCTTGCGTCCGGCAGGTCCGCCGATCAGCAAGTGCGCCTGCCCGCGAGCAATACCCAGCACTTCATGGGCATGTGTGTGATAATGCTGATAGGAAAACACGCCGTTGCGCCACAGGCCCTGCCAGCCGTTCTGCCTGAAGCTTTCCTCAAACTCGGCCGCCATGTCGGCATGCAAGGGCAATGCCCGGCGATAGATAAGCACAGGCAAAGTCGGATTGTTGGGAACCCAATCACTTCGCTCGAACAGTGTGCTTTCGACAGTCATGCCTGATTTTCCGATAATGCTAACCGGCTCTTCCCCATCAGCTCGCAAACAGCGGGCGACTACTCCCGTACCAGATTGATTTCACTGGTGACCACGCGCTTTCCGCTTTCCGGATCGACATCTACAGTCGTCAGCTTCATGCCATTGTCGCCGACCTTGCGCACTTTCAATTCCGCACGGCGGTCGCCATTGACCTCCTTGGCCCACCTGATCGTCAGGTTGATCTGGTTACCCTCGCGCGATCCCGCCAGATTGGCGGGGCCCGTTCCCGCGCCCAGGTATTGGCCGTGATACCGGCCGCCGTCCGTCTTCAGGTCGACGGAGATCGATCGGCTGACAACCAGCAGACCGCGGCATTTGCCGTCGAGAGAAAGCGCGGTTTCGATTCCGTTCGACTGGAAATTACAAGTCACGTTGATCGGGTCACGATTGGTCCTGATCTTGACCATGCCGCCTCCCGACCATTGTCCATCGAGCGAATTGAGGAATTCGGCTTCATTGGCCGCCTGAAGCGATGTTGCACCGCCAACAAGGACTGCGGCCGCGAGGGTGAGAAATGGAAGCTTTCGCATGACTGTCTCCTTTTGCCAAGCAACCGCCGAGTCGAGGCTTTGTTCCGGAAATCGGAACTTCCCTCGCTGGCACACGTTAAGGCGGCAACACAAAAGGAGGCCGTCATGGCAGCGAAAATCGGAGAAAAGGTACCCCTGGCCGTAGTCGGCAAGGATGGAACGAAAGTTGGCGATGATGGTCAGGAGAACATGATGACGAATGAGGAACGGCAGACCGCGATCCAGCACCTGAACGAGCAGCTCAAGGCGCTGCGCGAGCAGGTCGAAACGCTGAGCGGGTCGCTGGCCAAGATGGGCAACAAGGCTGGCCGAGCGGTAGCGCACTCCGCAGGCACAGCGACGGATACGGTCACCACGACCGTGCGGACTTATCCGTTCTATGCGGTGCTCGCAGCCTCGGCCGCAGCCTTCGTGCTTGGCAGGCTCAGCGTCGCGCCGGCGCAGAGTGCCCCCGATCGCGCTTATGATCAGTTGCGGCATCGCCTGCGGGATCTCGCTTCCCATCTGCCACCGAACGTGGTCGATAGCATTCGCTCCTCGATCCGCTAGCGCCGGATCGAACGAAGTGCTTCCTCCTCAGCCGTACCATCGAGCGGCGAACCTGCGTGAATGGAGGCAAGATAAGCATCGATCGTCTCGGCGGCACCCGCCGGGGCATACCCTTCTTCAGGCTGCGCCGAAGCCATCAACAGATGCGTCTGCCAGCGGTCATTGTCCAGGCACGCGATTGAAATCACGCCCTTCGCATTGGCTTCGCGCAGCTTGTATTCGCGGCATAGCGTGCCATCTTCCAGCTTGAAGCTGAGCACTGGTTCCAGCGTGCGGCCCGATGCCTGCAAATCGACATGGCCGCCGGATGGAATTTCCGAGAGCGCCTTGATGATCGCGGGATCCTGGATCGAAGCGAATTCAGGCTGCACCTGAGCAGGCATCGTCACGCCGGCGACATAGCCGCCGGCCGCTCCGATCATCAGCACGATGCAGGCTGCGAGCGGCGCGAACCATGGCGGCGTCCTGAGCCCAGGACGTTTTTTGAGCCAAGGCGCGAGCTCAACGATATTCTGTTCGGGCGCCTTCTGCGTTCGGGCCTTCAGCGCCCTTGCCTCAGCGTCGCGCTCGATCATCGCATCGACCGATAACCTGAGTCCGGGCGGCACCGGCTCGCTGATCAGAGGCTTCATGGACTGCGCAACCTTGGTACGCGTGGCACGAAACATCTCGACACGCGCCGCGATCGCGGGGCTGCCCGCCATGGCACGCATCACGCGCGCGATCGTGATCTCGTCCGCCTCCCCGTCGGCAAAGGCCATCAATGTCTCATCGTCAAAATCCGCTGTGGTCATCTGCCTCAACCTTTCTCATCCGAAGAACGGTCCTTGCCTTGAATTATTCCACTCGCAATCGCGAGATTTTTCCGGGCTCGCGCCAATCGGCTCATTACTGTACCGATCGGCAGGTCGAGCATGTCGGCAGCGTCCCGGTACGAGAAATCCTCGATGCAGACCAGAACGAGCACCTCGCGCTGGTCGGCGGAAAGGCTTGCCATCGCCGTGGCCACTTCCTTCAGTTCCATCCGCGCCAGCGCATCGCCTTCGCCGCCGACGCCGAGGACGGCCGCGTGATTGTCTATTTCCTCGCGCGGACCGGCAGTCCGGATCCGCCGCACCTGGTCGATCCAGAGATTGCGGATGATACGGAATATCCAGGCATCGAATCGGGTGTCAGGGTCGAAGCTCTCCTGATGCGCAAGCGCACGCTCGCAGGCTGTCTGGACCAGATCGTCGGCGATATCCGGCGAACCGGTGAGCGAGATGGAGAAGCGACGCATATTGGGTAGGAAGCCGATAAGCCGTGCACTGAACGAAATTACCTGAGACATGGCTACCTCCTCCGCCAGATTCTTTGCGCTCTCACGGAATAAATCGTCTGCCACAACGTTTGACCGGAACAGCTGTCCCTCAAGCCTGACCGGTTGAACGCATCATGACCAAATCTAGCAAACTTTGGAATAGCGTGATCGCAATGCTGGCAGCGGTCGCCTTCACGATGACCGATTTCGACGAGCCTGGCATGACGCCCTCGATCAGCTCGGCTTACGCCGACGATGATGGCGGCGGTGGCGGCAGGGGTGGCGGACGCAACCGCGATCGTGGCGAACGCATCGACGATGACCGCCCGGCGATCTTCGAACTCTTCCGCAAGCGCCGACCGCGTCAGCGGCGTGCTTCGCGCGCCGAGACGCGTCCTGCGCAATACGAGCCGGGCATGCTGATCGCGAGCGGTCTCAGCGACGATACGATCGCGACGCTCACTGCGGGCGGCTACCGGATCGTCGAGCGCCACCGCCTGGCGCTTGAAGACACCGACATCGTCAAGCTCCAGGTTCCGCGTCGCATGACGCTCAATGCCGCGCGGCTGGCGGTGCGCGCGGTCGCACCAGCCGCACTGGTCGATTTCAATCACTACTACCGGCCGGACGCCCGGCAATGCATCGGCGAGCGCTGCCTCGTCCGCCATATCGCGGGTTGGCCAGAGGACTCGAACTCGCTCCGGTGCGGCCCGGCCCAACCGATCGGCCTTATCGACACGCAGATCAACACGGCGCATCCCTCGCTCGCCGCAAGCCGCATCACATCCATGCCCCTGATAGAGGGAGAAGCGGAGCGCTCTGGTGCCAAGCATGGCACGGCGGTGGCGGCCCTTCTCGTCGGCAAGGGCGACGTGACGGGTTTGCTGCCTGGTTGGGAACTGATTGCTGTCGATGCTTTCCGCAAAGGCGATATCGCCGCCGGCCTCGATCTCGTGCGGGCCATCGATATCCTGGCATCCCGTGAAATCGGCGTCATCAACATGAGCCTTTCGGGGCCGGACAATGCGCTTCTGCACAAGGTCATTGCCGATGCGCAGGCCCGGGAGATCGTTCTCGTTGCCGCAGCCGGCAATGACGGCCCGCGCGCCAAGCCGGTTTATCCGGCTGCCTACCCTAATGTGATCGCCGTGACCGCCGTGGACCATAACAAACGGATCTACCGGCGCGCGGCGCAGGGCGGCCATATCGATATCGCGGCGCCCGGCGTGAATGTCTGGACCGCAGCCTCCGTCAGCGGGCAGCGACCGCGCAACGGCACATCCTTCGCCGCGCCCTTCGTCACCGCCGCCGTAGCGCTGATCAAGGCGAACAATCCCGGCTTCTCCAACGAAGAGGTTCGTATCGTGCTCGAAAACCAGACCGACGATCTCGGCACACCGGGCCGCGACGATGTGTTCGGCTGGGGATTGCTCGACATAAGCGGCCTCTGCCGGAGTTGAAGTGTCAGCGCGCATGCTGGATCAACCCGAAATCTTCGAACTCGGCAAATATCTCATCCACATCCATGGCGATGCGCCGGGCCGGAACACCCGGAAAGGCCTGCTTCAATATCCGCTTGGTCTCGGCAATTGAAGCCGGCGTCTGCAATAACGACCAGATTCCCGCGCCGATTGGCGCCAGCGCATGGATCGCCTTGCCCTCCTGATCGATAAGGAAAAGAACGTCGTCCACACGCTCCTCGCGCACAGAACGATAGCGGACGAATTGCCGGCTAGGCGCTGGCATGTTCCCTCTCCCTTGCTGGATTCGACGCATCGCCGAACGTTTTGGCGAGAAGAGCCACCGCCTCCTCGGGATCCGAATAGGCCAGCACGCGGCAATCCGCGGCGCGGACCAGCGTTCTGAAGCAATCGAATATGCGTCCGGGATCACCGAGCGCGCCGAAATTGCGATCGATCAGCGCCTTTAGCGCAGCGCTGTCGGGCGCATGCGAAATTGACGCCTTCATACCCTTGCGGCGATCGAGGATCACCACGCCGCCGATAGGGAAACGCTCACCATAGGGAGCGATCTGCCCTTCGATGAGGGAAACATATCGCCAGCGCTTGTCGGAAAGCCCGGCTTGGCGGCCGATAAAATCCACGAAACCCGGTCCGAAGGATGGGTGAAGCGGCAGCCGCATGCGCGGTAACAGGCCCAACGCGATGGCTTCGCTCGTGCCTCCATCGATCGCCACGACATCGTCGCCCAGCAATCGAAAACCGCTCTGCACGCAATGAAGCGCCAGCGTGCTTTTTCCGGCCTTTTGAATAGCGGGAAAGAGCACAGCCTTGCCGCCGAACTCCACAGCCGCCATGTGGACGCAGAAATGCGCCGGGTTCCGGTCGGTAAACCAATCGATGAATTCATAATGAAAATCGCAGACCGCTTCCATCAGGTCGAGGCTTGGATTGTCATCGCGGCGATTGCGACCCTTGAGCCAGGGCGTGTTCCAATCGTAGATGCCTCCCGCCCGGCAGAATGTGACATAGGCGGGAATGGCCGGATCGTGAGGCACTTCGCTCACCTCCCAACCCCGCAGGATGGATGCGAATCCCTTCGCAACCTCTCGGCAGTCGACGAAATCGACCGGCTCGCCGTAAATCTCGAAGCGATGGATGGTCATCTCTGAAACTCGTCTTGACGAAGAAATCGCGGCCGGTCGCGACCGGCCGCGTCTGTCTCACGTGCAGCAGCTATCAGCTGCGGCGGGAACGCCTGCTGCGCCGCGACCGTCTCGACCTCTTCGATCGCCTGCTGCGCCGGCCCTTGCCGGTGTTCTTGCCCGACTTCTTGCCGGAACCGCCGCGCCTACCTGCTTCCGCCTCGCTCAGCGTCAGCAGAGCAGGTGCCGCATAGACCGCGACAGTCGCAAGTCCAAGCTTCAGAAGGGCCGAGCGGCGGGACAGCGAAATCTGCTCGCCGTCGGTCGTCTCGATATCCGGGTTCTTCTTGTCAGTCATCTTCTGTCCTTCCAATCGATTTTCGGCGCATTTGGATTTGCACCCAGTTGTCGTGTGGACGCTGGCCAACTGGCCAGCTATTGACGAGAAGCGGCCTGGAAACCCCCGGGGTTCGCGTTTCCACGCTGCTTTCGAGGGGAAGAACGGAAGATCGCGTGCCTTATTCCCCGCACGCGGAGAAAAAATGTCAGGAAGATTGTGGGTGGCTCAGCCGGCTTTGCGAACCGGGCTGATTGAAATGGCGGCACAGCCTGCCGACAACAGTGCAAGCACGGCAGCGCCGGCCATGACGATGGCATACGCGGACTGCAGAGATGCCGCATCGATCTCGGTGAGATCGGCGCCGCCGAACGCCAGCCCGATCGCGGCCACCGCAAGGAGGCCGCCACCGCGCGCAGCCGCATTGTTGATCCCCGAACTGGTGCCGCTCGCTTCTTCCGGCGTGCCGTCGAAGATCGCCGCCGTCAAGGGTGGAATGCTGATCGTCATGCCAAGACCGGAGAGGAGCAGGCCGGGAAATGCACCGATCCAGTAGCTCTCAATGTGCCCCGTCAGGGCGAGGATACCGAATCCGGTCGCGGCGAGCGCCGGTCCTGCGATCAGCGGCGTCCGCTTGCCTAGCTTGCCAGAAAGGCCGCCTGCCCAGCGCGAACCGAGCCCGATGATTACCGAGAACGGCAACAGTGCGGCACCAGCGGCCGTGGCGCTATAGCCATGCACCTTGACCAGCAGGAAGGGTAGAATGAAAAGCGCTCCACTGAGTGCGGCATAAAGCAGGACGGTGACCGCATTGGCGCCCGAAAAATTCGGGTTCTTGAACAGCGACAGAGGCATTATCGGCGCCTTCGACCGGCTCTCCACGACGAGGAACAAGATGCCCGCGACGATCGACGCTCCAAGCGTGGCGAGGCCCGTCGCGGCGCTTCCGTCGCCGAGCGCCACCAGACCGTAGCTGAACAACCCGAGCGTCAGGACCGCTAGCGCCGAGCCCGCCCAATCCAGGCGCTTCGGTTTCTCGGGTCGGCGGTCGGCAGGCAGTTTCAATGCGAGCACCAGCGCAAGAAGCGCGATCGGCGGATTGATGAAGAATATCGAGCGCCAGCCTATCACATCCACCAGCCAGCCGCCGAGCGGCGGGCCAAGCGCGGTCAACAGGCCGGCGGACGCAGCCCATATGCCAATCGCGCGATCGCGTTCCGCCTCCGGATAGGCGGCGCCGATAATCGCAAGGCTCGTAGGCATGAGCAGTGCCGCGCCCGCGCCCTGGGCCAGCCGCGCCCAGACCAGCATCCCGGCACTCGGCGCCATGCCGCACCAGAAAGAGGCAGCGGCAAACAGGATAAGCCCGAGGATGAAGATCCGCCTCCGTCCATAACGATCGCCAAGCGAACCACCGAGCAGTATGAGGCTAGCGAGCGTCAGCATGTATCCGTTGACGACCCATTGCATGGTTGCAAGGTTCGATTGCAGCGACGACTGCATTGCCGGCAATGCGACATTCACCACCGATCCATCGATGAAGCCCATGCTGGAGCCAAGGATTGTAACCGGCAGAACCCAGCGGAGAACGGCCGGCGAAACAATGGGCGGCGGAGCGGAATCCGACGCTTCGCCAGGTGCGGATGCTGATTTATCCATGGATGTCTTTCAGGTGGGCCCGAGTCCCGTAGGTCTCGACCTCTAGCTACCATCCAGATTGCAGCGACGGCAAGCGGGCTTGCCCCGTTCGGCGCAAGGTTTCGTTCGGCGCCAGACCCAGTTGCAGGCAGCGCACCCGGGTTCAAAACCGGGATCAACATTAATTGAGTGTCCCGGGCCTGAATGCCGCCTTAGAGTTCGGGCAACCGTATCGAAACGGAGACCGAATCCAGATGAAGCTTCGCGCATTGCTGCCCCTGGTCGTCACGGCGACCGCACTTATGCTCACGCCGGCCTACGCCGAGAACGCGCGGGATGGCGCGTCGGCCAACGCTGAGACGAAGCGGGACAGTGCGCCGGCGTATGCTGGGACGGCACGGGATAACACGCCCGCCGAGGGAGTACTCAAACTCCTGCCGGCCAATGCCGAGACCAGCCACGTCCTGAAGACCGCAAAACGCGAAATCGCCTACATCGCGACAGCGGGCACGCTCGATCTCTTCGGCCAGGACGGCAAGATTTCGGCCAAGATTTTCTACACCGCCTATGTGGCGAAGGATTCCACCGGCAAGCGTCCCCTCACCTTCGCCTTCAATGGCGGGCCGGGCGCCGCCTCCGCCTACCTTCATCTCGGCCTGGTCGGACCGCGCGTTCTCGATTTCGGCCCCGGCAACGACGATGGCGCGACACCTGAGTTGAAAGATAATCCCGACAGCTGGCTCGACTTCACCGACCTCGTCCTGATCGACCCGGTCGGCACCGGCTGGAGCCGGGCCGCAAACAATTCCGACAATTTCTACAGCGTCAGGCAGGACGCCGAGACGATTGCCAAGGTCATCGCACTCTACACCCAGCACAACAACCGCACTTCCGCGCCAAAATATCTGCTCGGCGAAAGCTATGGTGGCTTCCGTGCGGCCAAGGTCGGAATGGCGCTGAAAAACACTCAGGGCATGCTGATCTCCGGCATCATCATGGTCTCGCCGCTGATCGAAGCACGGCTGATTTTCGGTGCAACCGATTATCCGCTTGGCGCCGCATTGCAGCTTCCATCCATCGCTGCGGCGGAACTCGAACGCACAAACACATTCAGCCCCGAAGCTGTCGCCAAGGCCGAACACTATGCGATGACCGACTACATGGTCTCGCTGGCCGGCGCGACGCCATCCGGACCGGACGGCGATGCGTTCTATTCGAAACTCGCCGAAATGACCGGCATTGACCGTGACAAGATCGTCCGGGCCGGCGGCTTCGTCGGCGACGTTTTCTCGAAAACCGAAGACGGCCGGATCGCAAGCCCTTATGACGCAGGCTACACGGCACCGGATGCCTATCCGGAAACGCCGCTGGACCGCTCCGATGACCCGGTGCTCGATGGCTTCACCCGTGCATATGGTTCAGTCTTTGCCGGTTACGCCCGCAACGAACTCAACTATGCCTGCGATATGACCTACAACCTGCTGTCGCTCGATGTGAACCGCCGCTGGAACTGGGGCGAAGGACGCGAGAGCTCCCGCGCCGATGCCGGCGCCTCGAAAGATATCCGCGACCTCCTGTCCGCCATTCCAAGCTTCAGGCTGATGGTGATGCACGGTTACAGCGACGTGCTGACGCCCTACGGCGCCAGCCGCTACGTGCTCGACCACCTGCCCCCGACACTCGCCAAAGGGCGGACGGAACTCACCAAGTATCGCGGCGGGCACATGTTCTACACGCGGGCTGATTCACGGACCGAGGCGAGCCGGGATGCGCGGGCGTTCTATGCGGGCGGCGCCAGCACGGAATAGCAACCTCGTTGCGTCAGAACCAATAAACTTGATCGGTGAAACGGAGCTTCTCGATATCCTTGATCGTATCGGTGCCATCGTCGCCTACGTTGTCGGTCACCTGATAGGTTTTCGATTCCTCGTCGTAGGAGATCGCATAATTGGCAAGCGCGCCGCTGAAGACTGCGCCGTCGACGCCCTTCCCGCCATCGATGAAATCGTCGCCCTTGCCGCCGTCAAGAATATCGTTGCCATTCAAACCCGACAGGCTGTCATCCAGGGCGCCGCCGATCAAGGTGTCCCCGGTAAGGTCACGGCCGATCAGTGTGAGTTGTCCCGCCGTTACACCGGAACCGTCAATGAGCACAGGCGGATCATCTGGCGTAAACCCGTCTTTCGAGTCCGAAAAATCGATGATCCATGAAGACTGGCGAGCAAACATCGCATCCGTCAGCTCGAATATGGCGGTGTCTATAAATTCGACTTCCAGCCTCTCGATATTGATCAGGCGACTCCAATCGACTAACCTGGCTTCGAACACAACGAACGTGTCGAAGCCCTCGCCCCCGTCGAAATCGACATCCATCTTATGGCTGCTGGGCCAGCCTTGCAAAACGTCATTGCCCTTGCCGCCGTCAACGAATAGTGACGTTCCATAGGCCATGACGAAATCATCGCCCGCGCCGCTCAGCACCGTCCCTCCCAGCGCATCGCTAACCCAGATAGCATCTCCGTCAACACCACCCAAAATCGTATGTACCCCTCCGAACACATTGATTCTGTTCAGGCCGGCCCCGCCATCGATAAAGCCATATCCGCCGTTAACCCAGATTTCGTCATTGCCCTCACCGCCAAGTAGAGTGTCGTGGCCCTCATCGCCGGAACCCACGGTGCTAACCCTCAGCGTGTCGTTGCCGGCTCCGCCGTCGAGCCAGTCGGCGCCTCTCTTGCCGGCCAGTTGGTCATTTCCACCCCGCCCTATGAGGATATCGTTGCCGTTGCCACCCGCAAGCTTGTCGTTGCCTGCACCGCCTGTACGGGTGAACCCCAAGACTTCCACATGATAATCAAGGTCGTCAAAACGGAGGAGTTCGACATTGCTGATCGTGTCGGTTTCGCCGGGGCCCACATCAGTTACAGTCACGATGCCCTTTTTGAAGTCGTATGCGATGGAGTAATCCGCAAAATCTCCATCGAACAAAGCTATGTCTTCTCCGCGGCCCCCGTCGATCCTGTCGTCTCCGTCACCGCCCTTGAGTATATCATTCTTCCAGTCGCCAAAAAGCACATCGTCAAGAGAGCCGCCGACCAAAGTGTCGGCACTGCGAAAAGAGCCAATCAGTTCAACGGTGCCTTTGGTAACAGCTGACGCGTCCAGTTGCGTGCCGGAAATTCTCCAATGTTCGTTGTGCTCGAAGATGGTATCGCTGATGATGAACTTCGCGTAATCGACTTCGCATTCGATGCTTTCAACATTCAATACGCGGCTCCAGTCGACGTCCACTGTGGAGGGATCCCAAACCGTAAACCCTAACGTGTCAAAACCTTCCCCGGCGTCTATCGAGAGATTGCTGTTACCGTTGGCGTTCTGTAGGACGATCGTGTCGTCCCCTGTGCCGCCCGTGATGCTCGCGACGCCGCCGGCAAGAGTGCCGAGCGAAATAAGATCACGACCGCCGCCGCCGTCAAAAAGACCAGTGGCGACGCTGGCGTAGAGACGGTCATTACCCGCGCCACCAACGAGGGTAAATATACCGTACACGGCGCTAAGAATATCATTACCCTCTTCGCCGTAAAGTTCACTGTCTCCTTCTGTATCATGCAGGTAATCGTCGCCACGCCCGCCGTACAATACATCATTTCCAGCACCGCCCGCGATGCTGTCATTGCCGCCATAGCCGCGAACGATGTCATGGCCTTCCAGTCCCCAGATCCAATCGACGCCGGAACTGCCCGCAAGTGTATCGTCTCCCTCCGAACCATATAATTTACGCCTGCTCGCCATAAATCCTCACCCCCCGCACGCCAAACTTTTAATAAACAACAACCAGCATCACAGCTCAAAGATGCATCTGATCGCATATTTGATGCAAGTGGAAATTTGTGCTGTGCAGGCATTTCGAGAACCCGCCCGGCCGCCGCTGAAGCGGTTGGGCAATGGTGAGCAACAGTTTCCCTATCCCGCAGCTACCCTGTCAGCCACGACCCGCCAGTTGACAATATTATTCATCACCGCCTTGATGTGCTCGGGCTTGCGGTTCTCGTAGTCGAGATAATAGGCGTGCTCCCAGATATCGATGCCGAGATAGGCGGGGCGGCCGACGGCGATCGGGTTGTTGCCGTCTTCGTAGCCGACCAGCGCCAGCTTGCCATCATCGTCGCGGGTCAACCAGACCCAGCCGGTGCCGAAGACCGTATCGGAAACCGAGACGACCTTTTCCGCTAATGCATCGTAGCCGCCAAATGTCTCGTCGATCATCTTGGCGAGATCGCCTTCCGGATTCTTGGGCCCGCCGGGCGCGAACTGATCCCAATAGGCCACGTGGTTCCAGGCCTGCGCAGCATTGTTGAATATCTTCTTGTCGGCGTCCTTGCCCGCAGATGCCTTCACAATCTCGACAAGCTCCATGTCCGCATAGGGCGTGCCCTTGGCCGCCTCGTTCAGCGTATCGAAATATTTCTTGTGGTGCTTGCCGTAATGAAGGCCGACCGTCCGCGCGGAAATGTGCGGCGCCAGCGCATCCTCGGCGAAAGGCAGCGGCGGCTGTTTCAGCGGTAATGCGGCGCGCAAGACATGCGGCGTCCCGATGATTGCGGCACTGGCGACGACGGTCGTGGCTGTCAGAACGGTGCGGCGGGTGACATGCATGGCGGATCTCCTCGTTTCCTGATCGATGATCCGCAAACTAACAAGGCTCAAAATGTTTCCATCACCACCGCTTGATAGCGTCCATGCATCTCCATATCTTTCCGCCAAAGGGAGATCAATTTTGACAGTACCCACACTCTACGAATGGATCGGTGGCATCGATGCGCTCGACCACCTGACCGATGAATTCTACCGCCGCGTCCATCAGGACGAACTGCTCTCGCCGGTCTTCGCCGGCATGGACGCGGGCCATCCCCGACATGTCGCCATGTTCCTCGCCGAAGTGCTGGGTGGGCCACCGCTCTATTCGACGGAGCGCGGCGGCCATCCTGAAATGGTCCGCCATCACCTAGGCAAGCATCTGACCGAAGCGATGCGCCGGCGCTGGATCAACCTGCTGCTCGACACCTATACCGATCTCGAATTGCCGGCCGATCCGGAATTCGCCTCCGCCCTGGTCGGTTATCTCGAATGGGGCACGCGGCTGGCGGTAATCAACTCCGCTCCCGGCGCCAAGGTCTGGGAAAATGCACCGATGCCCAAGTGGGGCTGGGGCGAGACCGGCGGGCCATTCATTCCGAAGAAGAAGGCCTAGTATTCGAACCATCAGACCCGTTGGCTCTTCCGACATTGGGCGCCGCCCGTGCTATGAACGAGTCTCTTTGGCGAGGAGGATTCGGAATTGGCGGCGAGCGTATCGGGAACCGGCTTCTGGTGGGACGAGAAATGTTTTTGGCACTCCGGCGGGTCCTACGCCTTTATCATGCCTGTGGGCGGATTGGTGCAGCCGCTCGTGGCAGGGGGTTTACCTGAGAACCCCGAGACGAAGCGGCGTCTCAAGAATCTCATGGAAGTCACGGGATTAATTCGGCAATTGCAAGTCTCTACTGCGCCTCTCGCCACGGAGGAGGAACTGCGCCGAGTCCATCCGGCTTCGTATGTCGGTGCTTTCAAGCGGCTTTCCTCGGAAAAAGGTGGCGAACTGGGCGAGCGTACGCCATTCGGACCTGGCGGTTACGAAATCGCCGCCCTCTCGGCCGGTCTCGCATCCGAGGCGCTTCGCACGGTTCTCAAGGGCGAGCAGCGAAACGCCTATGCCCTGTCGCGTCCGCCGGGACACCATTGCCTGCCCGATAAGCCGATGGGCTTCTGCTTGCTTGCCAATATCGCCATCGCGATCGAGGCAGCGTTCGCCGAGAAGCGCGCAGCTCGCATAGCCGTCATCGACTGGGACGTCCATCACGGCAACGGAACCGAAGGAATCTTCTACCAGCGCGACGACGTGCTGACGATCTCGCTGCATCAGGAAAACAACTATCCGCGTGACTCCGGCAAGGTGGAGGATCGCGGCGCCGGACGCGGCGAAGGCTACAATATCAACGTGCCCATGGTTCCCGGCACCGGCCATCTTGGCTATCTCCATGCCTTCGAACGGATCGTGCTGCCGGCGCTGCATGCCTACAAACCGGACGCGATCGTGGTTGCCTGCGGCTTTGATGCCTCGGGCGTCGATCCGCTCTCGCGCATGCTCGCCTCCTCCCGTACATTCCGCGATATGACACGACTGACAATGCAGGCGGCGGACGAGCTCTGCGGCGGCAGGTTGCTGCTGGTCCATGAGGGCGGCTATTCCGAGGCCCATGTGCCCTTTTGCGGACATGCCGTGATCGCGACGCTTGCCGGCTCGTCGATCGACGCGCCGGACCCGTTGGAGACAAGGCTCGACTTCCAGCAGCCGAATGCCGATTTCGTCGCTTATCAGAAGGCGCAGATCGACCGGATGGCGGACATATTTGCTGCGCGGAGGTTCTGAGCATGCGTTTCAAGGACAGGATCGTGCTGGTCACCGGCGGCAATTCCGGTATCGGCCGGGGCATAGTACATCGCTTCATCGAAGAAGGCGCGCGTGTCGCCTTCGCTGGGCGCAACCTCGAAAAGGGCGCCCGGGTCGAGGCGGAAGCGGCGGCGCTTGGGGGTCGCGCGACTTTCTTCCCGTGCGATCTGGCCGATGAAGCTGATGTGCGCGACCTGATCTCGAACATCGCCGATTGGGGCGGCCTGCATGTCGTGGTCAATAATGCGGGCATCGGCTCACGCCGCTCCGGTATCGAGGAGAACGATGCCCCGGGCGCACGTTGGGACAAGATGCGCGGGCCGAACCTCGACTCCACCTATTTCGTCTCGTCCCATGCCCTGCCCCTGATGCGCGACAGCGGCGGTGCGATCGTCAACATATCCTCGACGGCGACGCTGCACGGCAATTGGGGCCTCTATTGCGTGGTCAAGGCGGCGGTCGAGGCGCTGACCCGCTCGCTTGCCGTCGAAGGCGCACCCTTCGGCATCAGGGCCAATTGCGTGAGCCCCGGCTGGATCGCCACCGATCTCGATGCGAGCGAGAACCCGACCGGCACAGCGAGCGGGCAATGGGAGCTTCCACCCGGCGTGCTGAACCGCATGGGCACGCCGGCCGAGATCGCCAACGCCGTGGCCTTTCTCGCTAGCGATGACGCGTCCTTCGTCACCGGCCAGACGCTGGTTGTCGATGGCGGACTATCAATCCTCGACTATACGTCGCTGAAACTCTTGGAGACGCGTGGCGCTAGTCTGTTTTCCGGAGCAGTGCGAAAGGATTGAGCGAATAACGCCGCGATGGCCAGTGCTAAACTATTGCTGGAACAAAATATCTCCCATCCGGTTGATCAGCCGAAGGAGAATGCAAATGCAGGAGATTCAAAACCCGCTGCAGCCCAAAATTCTGGTGATCCAGAATGAATTCGTCAGCGAGATGCGGCTGGCGCTTGAATATGCCGGCTTTGGCCTCAACGATCCATCGGCGATGAAGCAGCAGATCACCAGCATTCTCGAAAACCAGGCGATTTCGGCAGCAATCCTCGACACAGCGCTGGATCGGCAGGCGGCGACCTCGATCGCCGATATCCTGGTCGAACTCGACATCCCCTTCGTATTCGCGGGCAATGACAGCCAGTCAGAGCTTCCCGAGCGCGTGGCGGCTTACACGATGGCGCCCGATATGGCCAACCTCACCGTGATCGCGCACTCCTTGCTGGGAGCGCCGACGTTGCATTGACGTTGCATTAGTGAATGGCGAAACGCTCACGCGCCGCAGCGCGGCCCAGCGTTCTCAGTTCGAACGGATCGGTCAAGCCGTTGCGATATGCTTCCATCAGATAAGCGGCAAATTGCTCACGGCGCTTGGAAGACGGCGTGAACCACTCTTCGGCGGTCACTGATTCATAGACATGCTTGATCGTTTCAAACTGCTCGGGTCTTATCACGCAGGACGCAGCGTCAAGTGGGAAAGACATGGCTCTCCTCCTGTTCAAGATCCTCAAGGCGACGCACATTGCGCGTATTATATGGCATTTGCAAGATGCCTAATAGAGCGAACCCCCTCTTAACCCTTCATTCACCCTGTTTGCACGCGTTTTGCGCCGTTTTGGAACAGTTCGATCCAGCTGGCATTTTACAGCCACATGAGCCCGTGGAGATCCAGAATGCGCAGCAAAGCTAAGACGAATTTCAATCTCATATTCGACCCGATTTCCAAATCGGCATTGATTCATACAGGCGACCGGGTGATATGGCTTGCCGGTCCCTTCGCCACCTATCGTGATGCGATGTCGGCGGCGGCGCGGTCGATGACGAGTTCTGCAACGAAAAGATGAGCGCGAGCCAGACCGCGCCATGCATGTCGCGGTCGGGAAGGCAAAAATCTCCCGATAATGTAGAAGGGCGGCAGATCGGGAGACTAGCTTGCAGAATCGCGCCGCGCTTGGAATTGGCTATCTTTGCCTGGGGATTCTGATTTTCTCCATTCAGGATGCGATCATCAAATCCGTGTCGGGCGACTACGCCCTGACCCAGGTCGTATCCATTCGCTGCCTTGTCTCTGCGCCCATTCTTCTCGTCATGGTGCATTTCGACGGCGGCCTCAGCTCCCTGATCGGCCGGGAATTCTGGAAGCTCGTGGCCCGCTCAGCCCTGATGCTTGTGGCCTATACCACCTATTACATGGCGTTTCCGGCCCTGCCACTGGCCGATGCCGTGGCGCTGTTCTTTACCGTGCCGCTTTTCGCGATGGCGCTCGCCGCACCCATTCTGGGAGAGTCGATAGGCTGGCGCCGTATCACAGCTGTCGCGGTTGGCTTTGTCGGTGTCATGGTGATGCTCAGGCCCGGCGCCGGATTGTTCGAACCGGCCGCCCTGCTGTCGCTCTTCTCGTCCGTGACCTATGCGCTGGCAATGCTGATGGCCCGCAAGATGGGTACCGAGACATCGGCCCCCGTGATGGCCTTCTACCAGAACGGCGTCTATCTCACCGGGGCCTTGATGATCGCAGGCTTCTTCGGTGCGATAGGCGTGCACGAGGCCGGTCATCCCTCGATCGATTTCCTGATCCGTGGATGGTCGATGCCGAACACCCGGGATTTCCTGCTGATCGCCTCCTGCGGTGTCATCGCAGCGGTTGCCATGACCCTGCTCACCAACGCCTACCGCATCGCCAAGGCTAGCGTCGTCACGTCATTCGAATATACCGGCATGCTCTGGGCGCCGCTCTGGGGCTACCTGTTCTTCGGCGAGATTCCGCATCTCACGACCCTCGCCGGGGCCGGCCTTATCATTGCCGCGGGCATGTTCGCCCTATCGTCGCCGAGTGCCCGCGAAAACAAGCCTGCATAAGCAGCCGATGGACCGGCGATGCCCATGTGCCACAAAAGCCTGTGCCCTAATCGATCCGGATCGTGACATGCTCGAAGAAGACTATCCCGAAGCCTCGCTTGCCAACTGGCGCACGCATCCATTCAACGTTCGCGGTTTCCATAATGTCGATCGGCTCATCGCCACCCAACCGATCGAGTGCGCGCCGAGCACCGTCCCTCTGCCGCGCGGCAGGATACTGGACCTCGCGGCCGTCATGGTCGATGGATCGAGCGCATCAAGCGGGCTGCTGCAGAGCCATACCGATGGCTTCATGGTTCTCCATCGCGGCGCGGTGGTAGTCGAGCAATACGGGCCTACGGCCACCGCCTCGTCCCGTCACATCATCTTTTCCGTCAGCAAGTCCGTCACCGGCACGCTTGCGGGCGTGCTGGCGGATCGCGGCGAACTCGATCCGGATGCGCCAGTCTCGCGCTACGTGCCGGAGATCATCGGTTCCGCCTATGGTGATGCCACGGTACGCAACCTCCTCGACATGACCGTGTCTGTCCGCTTCATCGAGGATTATCTCGATCCGCTCGGCGATGTCGCCCGCTACCGTGTCGCCATGGACTGGAATCCGCCCGGCGCCTTTCCCTATCAGGGCGGGCTGCATTATTTCCTCGCAACGCTGCCGAGGGATGATGGCCCACACGGCGAGCGCTTCCAATATGTCTCGCCGAATTCCGACCTGCTGGGCTGGGTGCTCGAAAACGCCGGCGGCTTGCCGATGGCGGAAATGCTGTCACGTTATCTCTGGCAGCCGATGGGTGCCGAGAGCAGCGGCTTCATCACCGTGGATCGCAACGGCGCCGCCCGCACGGCCGGCGGCATCTGTGTCACGCTTTCCGATCTTGCGCGTTTCGGCGACATGATGCGGCAGGACGGCAAGGCCAATGGCCGCCAGGTCATTCCCGAAGCCTGGATCAAGGACATCATGACATCAGGTGATCCCGAGGCCTGGCAGAAGGGTGACATGACCAACCTGCTGCCCGAGGCGCGATACCGTTCGAAGTGGTACATCCCCACCGATCACCCCGGCACCTTTTGCGCCATCGGCATTCATGGCCAATGGATCTATGTCGATAAGGGCGCCGGGGTCACTGCGGTGAAGTTCTCGTCCCAGCCCCTACCTGTCGATGACGCGCTCGACAAGCTGACGCTTGCGACATTCCGCGCCATCGCGGATGCCCTGCGCTAACCGCCGGCGAATTCGTTCCAGGCGTCCTCGACCAGCGTGATATGCGCGCGCATGAAACTCTGGGCATCGATGCCGTTGCCCCTGAGGATCGCCTCGACGATCAGGCCGTGCTCGGCATGCGACTTGGCAAGGCGTCCGAGCGTTGAGAACTGCGCCCGGCGGAAGGGCTGCAGCCGCTGGCGCGTCAGCCGCGTCACATCCTCCAGATAGCTGTTATGCGAGCCGGTATAGATCGCATTGTGGAACAACTCGTTGTAGCGGATATAGCTCAACCGGTCGCCGTTGGAGACCACGCCCGCCATCTCGCCATGGAGTTGGTCCAGCGCACGGCGTTCGGCGGAGGTCATCCGTTCGGCGCTGAGCGCCGCGCAAAGCGCCTCGAGATGACCCATGAGCTCGAACATGCCGGTCAAAGCATCATTATCGGGCTTGGCGACGATCGTCCGGCTATGCGGCTTCTGCTCGACAAGCCCGCTCGCCGCCAATTGCTTGAGCGCTTCGCGGATCGGCGTCCGCGAGACGGAAAACTCCGATGCAAGCTGGGTTTCGTCCAGCACAGCACCGGGCGCCAGTTCACCGCCGATAATGCGTTCGGAAAGCTGGCGGCGGATATCCTCCGCCGATGTGCGCGGCACTCTCTTCAGCACGGTTCAATCCGGTTGGGGTCAAGGCCCATTAAGTTCATCCATCATGCTCACATGCGCGGCCGCAACCTTCCAGCCCGTCGCGGTCCTCACCCAGACTTGCGTCTGCCGGCCGATCTTATCAGGCGCATCGTCGCGGATGAACAGCGTCTGGGCGGTCGCGCAATCGGTGCCGTAACTGGTGATGACGGTGCGGTCAAGCTTACGTTCGAAAGGCGCCTGCGTCGCGCGGAAGGCGAGCACTTCAACGTAACCGTGCTGCACGTCGTTGAGCCCGTAACGCACTGTCTCGTCCCGCTCCAGGAACATGCGGGCAAGCGTATCGTTATCGTTTCTGAGCAAAGCCGCCTCATAGGCCGCGAAGATCGCCTGGACTTCGGCAAGCGTGGCGAGATCGTTGATCACCATCATCCGGCCTTCCCACGTCTTTCTTCAGACATGAGCCCCTGCCTCCGCGACCGCTTTCTCCAGCGCCCCAAGCGGCGCGACCCAGCCGACGATGCCGCCCTGCGCCACGATCATCTCGATCGCCGCGGTCTTGAATTCGGCGAAATAGCTCTCCGTCGCATCCTCGACCAGCAGGCATTCGAAGCCGCGATCATTGGCCTCGCGCATCGAGGTCTGGACACAGACTTCCGTGGTGACGCCGGCAAAGATCAGATGCGTGATGCCGCGCTCCGCTAGCGTCCCGTCAAGCCCCGTCGCCCAGAACATGCCCTTGCCAGGCTTGTCGATTACAACCTCGCCATCGATCGGTGCAAGACCCTCAACGATTTGGTTGCCGGGTTCACCACGCACCAGCAGCCGGCCCATGGCGCCGGCCTCGCCGATCTTCAGCGAAGGGTTGCCGCGTCGGATTTTCGATGGCGGGCAATCTGAGAGGTCGGTCTTGTGCGCCTCACGGGTATGGATCACCAGCCAGCCCTGCCTGCGAAACAGGCTGATCAGACTGGCAACCGTGGGAATGATGGCTTCGAGCCGCGCCACATCGTTGCCGAGGCTGTCGCCGAAGCCGCCCTGCTCGATGAAGTCACGCTGCATGTCGATCACCACCAGTGCAGTGTGTCTTGGGTCGAGCGGAAAGGGATAGGGCCGTGCGGGCACCTCGATCATCTCAGTGCCCCGCCATGTGCTGGCCGATCGTATTGCGGTCGGTATCCTCAATGGGCGAGACATAAGTGATCGTGCCGCCCGACATTACCGCCACCCGGTCGGCGAGTTCGAGGATCTCGTCGAGGTCCTCGGAGACCAGCAGCACGGCGGCACCGCGATTGCGGGCCTCCATGATCTGCGAACGAATATCGGCCACCGAGGCAAAGTCGAGCCCGAAGCAGGGGTTGGCAACGATCAGCACATCGACGTCGCCCGAGAGTTCGCGGGCAAGAATGGCGCGCTGCACGTTTCCACCTGATAGAGCCTCGATCGGCGCGTCCGGAGATGTGGTCTTGACGTTGTATTTCTTGATCAAGTCCTCGGCCTTGCGCCGCATCGGGCCGGGCTTCATCCACCAGCCGAAACTGGCGAGCGGCGGCTTGTCATAGGTTCTGAAGGCGATATTCTCCGCGACGCTCATGCGTGGGACCGCCGCGTTCTTCAGCGGCTCTTCCTGCAGGCCGAACACCTTGAAGCGATCGAAATTGCCGCGCGTCGGCGTGAAATCCTTGCCACGGACGAAGATTTGACCCTGGCTCAATTGGCGCTGGCCCGAGAGCGTCTCGACAAGCGCGGATTGACCATTGCCAGAGACACCGGCGATGCCAACGATCTCGCCCGACCTGACCTTGAGATTGATCGCATGGATTGCCGGCAGCCCCAGTTCGTCCTCGGCGAACAGGCCCGCGAGATCGAGCACATCCTTCTTCTCAGCGATGGACGCGCGGACGGCGCGCTCCTTCACTTCAGTGTCGCCGATCATCATCCGGCTCATGTCCTCGACGGTGGAGGCGTTGGCATCGCCGTCGCCCGTTAGCCGGCCGCGCCGCAGCACGGTGAAATGATCGCAGAACGTCTTCACCTCGCGGAACTTGTGGCTGATCATCAACACGGTGATCTCGCCGCGTTCCGTCATGCCGCGCAACAGGCCCAGCATCTCGTCGGCCTCGCCGGGCGTCAACACCGATGTCGGCTCGTCGAGGATCATGAAGCGCTGGTCGAGATAGAGCAGCTTGAGGATTTCCAGCTTCTGCTTTTCGCCGGCCGACAGCGACGACACCTGCGTGTCCATCGGCACCCGGAACGGCATGGTCTGCATGAAGGCGTCGAGCGCCTTGCGCTCCTTGGCCCAATCGATGATCGTGGGCGCGTCGGCGCGGGAGATGACGAGGTTCTCCGCCGCCGTCAGGCATGGCACCAGCGTGAAATGCTGATAGACCATGCCGATGCCATTGGCCAACGCATCCTTGGGCGACTTGACCGACACAGCCTGCCCATCGAGCAACACCTGCCCCTTGTCGGCGGCATAGAAGCCCATGATGCACTTGACGAGCGTCGATTTGCCCGCGCCGTTCTCGCCGAGCAGCGCATGGAAGGAACCGGCTTCGACCCGCAGCGACACATCGCCCAGCGCCGTGAAATGGCCGAAAGTCTTGGTCATGCCGAGCGCTTCGAGCGAAGGCGCGCGTTTGGCTGTCTCGGTCATGAGCTCGCCTCCGGCAGCGCGGCGATGAAATCTGCCGAATTTGAAACCGCGCCGAACACGCCGCCCTGCATCTTGATCATGTCGATGGCGGCGAGATGGTTCTCGACCTTGGTCGCCGCGCAGCAATCCTCGAGCAGCAGGCATTCGTAGCCACGGTCATTGGCGTCGCGCATGGTCGTGTGGACACAGACGTCGGTGGTGACGCCCGTGAAGACGATATTGCGGATGTTCTTCATACTGAGGACAAGCTGGAAATCGGTCGCAAGGAACGTGCCTTTGCCCGGCTTGTCGATGATCGCCTCGCCCGGCTCGGGCTGAAGTTCCGGGATGATTTCCCAGCCCGGTTCGCCGCGCACGAGGATGCGCCCGCACGGCCCCTGGTCGCCGATTCCCGCGCCGATGCGCTGCGATCGCCAGCGCTTGTTATCAGGCAGGTCGGAGAGATCGGGCTTATGCCCCTCGCGGGTGTGGATGATGAAATAGCCCTTCGCGCGCATGGCTTTCAGCACATTCTGAATCGGCACGATCGGGCCGCGCGTCAGCGAAATGTCGTAACCCATTGAATCGACATAACCGCCCGGCGCGCAGAAATCGGTCTGCATGTCGATCACGACGAGCGCTGTGTTGTGCGGGCCCCAGTTGCCGTCGAAGGGCCAAGGATAGGGATCGGCGGCGAGCGTGATACCGCCCTTGATGATTGCCGCCTCGATACGTTCGTCCATGGATGCCATGACCGTGACCTCATTTATTGATGGAGAGCTCGCCCGGCACTTCACGAGCAGCCGATTTCGACTGGGCCGAGGCGATCATGATGA
Source organism: Rhizobium sp. TH2 (assembly GCF_024707525.1). Taxonomy (NCBI): domain Bacteria; kingdom Pseudomonadati; phylum Pseudomonadota; class Alphaproteobacteria; order Hyphomicrobiales; family Rhizobiaceae; genus Rhizobium; species Rhizobium sp. TH2. The sequence goes on from NZ_CP062231.1 coordinate 2,934,201, forward strand.
ACAGCGTCAGGATGTAGGGCGCCGCATTGAAGAAGTAGTAGCCTTGCGAAATCCCGATCGATTGTAGCGCCGGCCCCAGCGCGCCGGCAGCGCCGAACAGCAGTGCCGCGAGCAGGCAGCGGAGCGGTCCCCAGCGCGCGAAGATCACCAGCGCCACCGCCATCAGCCCCTGCCCCGACGACAGGCCCTGGTTCCATGAACCGGGATAATAGAGCGACAGGAATGCGCCGCCGATGCCGGCCATGAAGCCGCCGATCGAGGTGGCGATGAAGCGCACAAGATCGACCGACACGCCCATCGCCTTCGCCGCCGGCGCACTGTCGCCGGTCATGCGCACGATGAGGCCCCATTTGGTGTTCTTCAGCGCCCACCAGAGGAAGACGCCGAGCGCGATGCCGACGAAGAACAGCGGATTGACTTCCAGCGCCTGGGCCAGACGCGGGTCGCCTGTCCAGCCGCCAAGCGGGATGGCTTCAAGCCGGGGTGCCGTCGGCTGGATGTAGGGCTTGCCGAAGAAGAAGGCGAGACCGGTACCGAAGCTCATGATGGCGATGCCGATCGCCATGTCGTTAACCTTGGGCAGCTTGCAGATATAGCCGTGGATGGCGCCGAGGAACATGCCCGAGAGACCGGCGAGAACCACGCCGAACCAGGGATTGCCGGTCTGGTAGGAACCGGCATAGGCGACCATGGCGCCCAGTACCAGCGAGCCTTCGAGACCGAGATTGACCCGGCCCGACTTCTCGGTCAGGCATTCGCCGAGCGCCACGAACATGAAGGGCGTCGAAACCCGGATCGCGCCGCCGAGCATGGCGATCAACGCCGTGACGAGCATGGAGTCTTCCATCAGCGTGCACTCCCGGATTTCGGCTGCAGGAAGGGTATGCGGCCGTAGAGCGTGTCAGACGTCAGCAACACGACGAAGATCAGTCCCTGCAGCACTAGAACCGTTGCATCCGGCAATCCCATGCGCCGCTGGATGATGCCGCCAGCCGCAGCCAGCGCGCCGAACAGGACGGCGACCGGAATGATCGCCAGCGGCACCTGGCGCGCGAGGAAGGCAACGAGAATGCCGGTGAAGCCGTAGCCCGCGACCAGCGAGGCATTGGCCTGACCATGGATCGCCGCGACCTCGAAAAAGCCTGCGAGCCCGGCGCAGGCGCCGGCAATCGCGCAGGATGTCACCAGCAGGAAGCCGACCGGCAGACCCTGTGCCTGGGCGGCACGCGGATTGCCGCCGGTCATCCGCGCGGCAAAGCCGAAGGTGGTGCGAGTCATCAGCAAATGCAGCAGGATGGCGAGAATGATGCCCGCGCCGAGCCCCCAATGCACATCGGTGCCGGGCATGGCACCAACGCGATAGGCATCGCCGATCGGCATGGTCGATGGCTTGTTGGCCGAGGCCGGATCACGCAGCCCGCCCTCGACGAAAAAGTTCATGATCGCAATCGCGATGTAGGAGAGCAGCAGCGAGGCGATCGTCTCGTTGACGCCGCGATAGTGCCGGAGCCAGCCGGTCAGACCGAGCCAGAAGGCACCCGCCAGCATGCCCGCTATCGCCATCAGCGGCAGTGTCAGGAACACGGGCACCGCATTGGATACCAGCGGAATGGCGACGGCAGCCGAAAGAAATCCGCCCAGCACCAACGCGCCCTCCCCGCCGATCATGGTCAGGCCGATCCGCGCTGGAATGGCAAAGGCGAGCCCCGTGAGCACCAATGGCGCAGCCCGCTGCAACGTGTTCTGGAAAGAGAAGCTCGAACCGAAGCCACCCGTCCAGATCAGGCCGAAGAACATCAAAGGCGACTTGCCGAGCAGCAGCAGGAAGATCGAAAACAGCAGCGCCGATGCGACGAGTGCCGCCACCGGAATGATGACGGCCTCGGCGAATTTCAGCCCCGCCACCGATTGGCCTCGACTGACCGGCACTGCCGCCGCCGCGTCTATGCTTATTGCCATGACCTTCTCCTGCCGCTCGTTTCGATGCCGGGCGACATTGGCCGCCCGGTATTTCCGCAGATGCGACGGATCAGGTAATCGAGCCCTGCACGCCTTCGAGCAGCCAGCCCATGCCGTCGAGATAGGGATCGTAATTGTCGTAGGTCTTTTCGACGACGAGCTTGCCGGTATTGTCCTTGAGCGTGCCCTTGTAGATCGGCTCTCCCTTGGTCAGAGCCGCAATCGCCGCATCGGCAGCTTTGATCGCCTCAGGCGTGGCGGCCGCGCCATAGGGCGTCGAGCGCAGCATGTCCTTGTCGTAGCCGCCGACCAGGAAGTTCGGCAGTTCCTTGGCGCCCGCGATATCGGCGGCATAGGATTTGTAAATCGTTTCCCACTTGTATTCGGCACCGGTGATGAAGCCCTTCGGTGCCAGCGAGGCCTGCGAGGCATTGTGGCCGCAGGTCTTGACGCCACGGCCTTCGGCCGTCTCGATCACCACTTTCGGACTGTCCACATGGCAGGTGATGACTTCGCAACCCGCATCGACCAGCGCATTGGCGGCTTCCGCCTCGCGCACCGGCATCGACCACTCGCCGGTGAAGATCACGCGAACGGTCGCATTGGGATTGACGCTGCGCGCGCCGAGCAGCACGGAATTGATGTTGGAGAGAACCGACGGGATCGGCTTGGCCGCGACGAAGCCGATCTTGCCGCCTGGCGCTGAAAGCCCGGCTGCGACGCCATTCACGTAATGCGCCTGGTTGAGATAGGGGAAATAGGAGCCGGCATTTTTCGGATCGGCGTCCTTGTTCCACAGCGGCGCTGCGTGGCGGAAGGCAACCGCCGGATATTTCGCCGCCATTTCGAGCACGAAGGGCTTATAATAGCCGAACGAGGTGGCGAGGATGAGATTGGCGCCATCGATATTGATCATCGACTCCATCGATTTGGCGACCGCATCGGTCTCAGGCACGTTTTCTTCTTCGACGACCGTCACGCCCGGCACCTGCTTGAGCGCCTCGACAGCGACCGCATGGGCCTGGTTCCAACCGAAATCGTCACGGGGGCCGACATAGACAATGCCGACGATGACGGGGGACTGTGCCCGGGCTAGGGAAAGCGGCATGGCCGATGCGGCAAGACTGGCCAGACCGGTTTTGATCAGCGAGCGGCGGGAAATTTCAAATGATGACATGGCAGGCTCCCTCTGAAACAGCGCGTCATGCGCCCTGTAAAGGGAAACGCAAATTGTATGCCAGACGGAATTCGGAAAATTCAAAAACGTAAGATATTGTTTTTATTAATTTTATAGTCCGCATCGATTCTGGCGGCGCGCCGTGTCGAGTGAGCGGATAGATCAATATTACATCATCAATATCTATACGCATATTTTTTAGGCAATATTTTATGCATTGCATACAATTCGAAGGATCGAGTCGTCGCCTTGTGCCCGTCGGCACCGGATCGACCGGACCCGGGTGACAATCGCTTGCCCGTGCCTATAATCCAAAAAGCCATATGCGGAGGGAACCATGGGCGATCATCACGACCACGATCACGACGATCACCACCACGCCCCCGATTACTGGAAGCACAACGGCATCCGCGTGATCAAGGGCAACCAGCTCGACGACAACACGCCGCAGACGCCGGGTATGTACCGCCAGGCCGCCATCACGACCGCGCGCGTCGGGGCGCAGAAGATCTGGGCGGGAACCGTGACGATCCAGCCCAATGCCAAGACAGGCGTCCACCATCACGGCGCACTCGAAAGCGTGATCTATGTGGTCAAGGGCAAGGCGCGCATGCGTTGGGGCGAGCGGCTGGAATATGTCGCCGAAGCCGATGCCGGCGACTTCATCTTCGTGCCGCCCTATGTGCCGCATCAGGAAATCAACGCCGACCCGGCCAACCCTCTTGAATGCGTGCTGGTGCGCTCTGACGACACGGCAGTCGTGGTCAATATCACGGATGTCGATCCGGTGGAGAAGCCGGAAGAGGTCTACTGGGTCGACCCGATCCACGCCCACCCGAATGCGAAATCCTGATCAATAGCCGAGCGCGCAGCCATCCTTGCGGTGATCCGACGCGCCGGTCAGGGTGCCTTTCTCCCAGTCGATAACCACTGCCTGCCCGCCGCCGAAGGGTTTTGCCGACCGCTTGACCTTATGTCCCTTTGCCGAAAGGCCATCAATGACCGATTGCGCGACCCCGTTTTCCACTTCCACCACACCGTCGCGGTGAAAGACGCGCGGCGCGTCCAGCGCCTGCTGTGCGTCCATGCCGAAATCGATGACGTTCGTCATGAGATGCACGTGGCCGAAGGGTTGGTATGCGCCGCCCATGACGCCGAAGGGCATGACGACACGTCTATCCTTCACCGCCATTCCCGGCATGATCGTATGGAGCGGGCGCTTGCCGGGCGCGATGACATTCGGGTGATCCCTTTCGAGCCGGAAGCTCGTCCCCCGGTTCTGCAATACCACGCCGGATTTCGGCCCCGTCACGGCAGCGCCGAACGAATGATAGGTGGAGTTGATGAAGGACACCGCATTGCGATCGGCATCGACGATCGAAATGTAGACCGTGTCGCCTCGGGGCAGCTCCACAGCGGGAAGCTCAGCCATTGCCTTGTCGGGATCGATTGCGGCCCGCAGGCCCGCAGCATATTCGTTCGACAGCAGTTCCCTGACCGGAACATGCACTCTGTCCTGGTCGGCGAGATAACGGTCACGATCGCGATAGGCGAGCCGGCCCGCCTCGATCTCCAGATGCAGCCTTTCCGCGCCGTCTGGATCGAGGTTCTTTAGATCGAAGCCCGAGAGGATGTTAAGCATCAGGAGCGCGGTCAGACCCTGGTTGTTCGGCGGCATCTGGAAGATATCGTGGCCGCCATAGTTGACGCTGATCGGCACGACATAGTCACCTTTGGTCGCGGCAAAGTCTTCAAGCATGTGAAGCCCCCCAAGCGCCCTGAGACGTGCCACCAGGTCGCCGGCCACCTCGCCTTCGTAGAAACCCGCCCTACCCTTTTCCGCGATCAGCCGGAGGCTGCGCGCGAGTTCCGGCTGGCGATGGATGTCACCGGCTTTGAATGGCTGCCCATCCCTCAGAAACATCCGGGCGCTATATTCATCCTGGGCCAGTATCGGCGCGATCTCCTCCCAGTCGAAGGCGACGCGATCATGCACCACACAGCCCTTCTCGGCATAGCGGATGGCGGGCGCCAGCGCCGCATCGATGCCCTTCTTCCCATGATCCGCGAGCAGCCGGCACCAGGCATCCACTGCGCCGGGAATGGTCACCGCATGGGCGCCCGTTTCCGGGATTTGGGCGAAACCCCGCTCCAGGTACCAATCGAGTTCCGCCGCGAGAGGCGACCGCCCCGAGCCGTTGAACGCCAGTACCTTCCCCTCACCCTTCGGCGAATAGAGCACGAAGCAATCGCCACCGATGCCCGTCGATTGCGGTTCGACCACCGCCTGAACGGCTGCCGCGGTCACAGCGGCATCCATGGCATTGCCGCCCGATCTCAGCATCTCGATCGCCGCGAGCGTCGAAAGCGGATGGGACGTGGCAACCATCGCATCGGTCGCACGAACCGGCGACCGGCCGGGAAGCTGGAAATCACGCATTTGTCGCCGTCCTCCATCAGCATCCTCCCAGATCGAATCTGACGAGGCAAGACCATGACTTTGCACGATATTCACGAATGAGGAAGAAGCAGGGCGTTATTGTCCGCAAGGTTCCGACCAAAGATTTCCATAATGTCTATTTTTTAATCACAATTATTCAAGTGTATTTTTTAGGCAAAACGCTTGCAAGATTTGCTGCGCTGCGTCATGACTGGACAATGTCCGCGCCCGAACTCACCATCCTCGTGATCGACGAGAACGCCATCCGCGCCTCCATCATCGAGGAAGGCCTGCGCGAGGCGGGGCACACCCGCGTCACGGTCATCCATGAAGTCCACGGCGTCGCCCGGATCATCGATTCGCTCGCGCCCGATGTCATCGTGATCGATATCGAGAACCCCGACCGGGACCAGATGGAACATCTCTTCCAGTTGACGCGCACGCTTGAACGGCCGATCGCCATGTTCGTCGACCGCTCAGACACCGCCTCCATCGAGGCTGCCGTCGAAGCGGGCGTCTCGGCCTATGTTGTCGATGGGCTGAAGAAGGAACGCGTAAAGTCCATCCTCGACATGGCCGTCAGCCGGTTCAACGCCTTCAGCCGGCTGCAGCGCGAACTGGCGGATGCGAAATCCGCGCTCGAGGAACGCAAGATCGTCGAGCGCGCCAAGGGCATACTGATGAAGATGCGCGGGCTTTCCGAGGAGGATGCCTTCGCGCTGATGCGCCAGACGGCGATGAACGAGAAGAAGAAAATGTCCGAGATCGCGCAGAGCGTCGTCACCGCAGCCGGGCTGCTGATGCGCTGATCGCGAGGGAGCATTGAACGTGAACATGATGACAATATCAGGAAATTCGTTGTCCGGCGAAGGTGCTTCAGGCCTGGCTGCACCGGGCAAAATGTCCGGCGAAGGTTCGCGCACCCTGCGCGCCGGCTTCATTCCGTTGGTCGATGCCTCCGTACTGATCGCCGCGGCGGAGTTCGGCTTTGCGGCAAAGGAAGGCATCACGCTCGATCTGGTCAAGGACGTGTCCTGGGCCAATGTGCGCGACCGCCTCGCTTTCCGCCAGTTCGATATCGCGCATATGCTGTCGCCGATGCCTGTGGCGGCGATGCTCGGCCTCGGCTCGAACCCCTCGCCCACCATCACGCCATTCTCGCTCGGCAAGGGTGGCAACGCGATCACACTCTCCACGCGTCTTTATGCGCGCATGCGCGACGAAGCCAATCTCGCGGTCAATGCGGCTGCGCTCGACAATGCCAAGGCGCTGGCAATCGTGCTCGCCAGCATGCGAGCGCGCGGCGAGCCGCAGCCGACCTTCGGCATGACCTACCCCTTCTCATCGCACAATTACGAGTTCCGCTATTGGCTGGCGGCCGGAGGCATCGATCCCGATCGCGATGTGAAGCTCGTCGTCGTTCCACCGCCGATGACCTCGGATGCGCTGGCAGCCGGTGCGATCGACGGCTTCTGCGTCGGCGCGCCGTGGAACATGGTGGCCTCCGGGCGCGGCGTTGGCCGCATCGTGGCCGCCAAGCAGGACATCTGGCCGTCCGCGCCCGAAAAGGTCATCGGCATGCGGCCCGAATGGGCGGAGACCCACCCCGAAACGGTCTCCCGGCTGATTGTCGCGCTCGATGCCGCAGCCCGCTGGTGCGATCGGCCCGAAAACCATGATGCGCTGGCACAAACGCTCGCCGACAACCGCTACATCGCGGCTCCGAACGATATCATCCGCAATGTTCTGGCCGGAGAGTTCAGTCTCGACGCCGAAGGCCACCGGCGCATCATTCCGAACTATTTCTCGTTCCACGCCGGAGCGGCGAACTATCCGCGCCCCAGCCAGGCGCTCTGGATTTACAGCCAGATGATGCGCTGGGGCCAGGCACCGTTGCGGCAGGAAGACATTGCACTGGCTGCATCCGCCTACCGACCCGACCTCTACCGGCTGGCACTTGGCCATGCCGCCGCACCATCCGATGGCGACATCCGGGTCGAGGGCGCCTCAGTCGGCGATCACTTCATGGACGGCCACGTTTTCGACCCCGCTCGCCTCGCCGAATACGTGGCCGCATTTGCCGTGAAAAGCCCTTCGCTGTCAGATTTCCCGGCCGGCGAAGCGTAAGCCATGGCTTGCTGCCCTGCACAATTTATGATCCCGAGTTGCCGCGCCGCACAAAGTTTCGGCAGAGATTACTGCCAGATTAAAAATGAGGCAACCGTAAGATTGACAGTTTTCAGATTTCTTTTCAATTAGTTGGGTGATCCACGTAAAACTGGCACGCTGCTTGCGTCACTGAATTTGCCCGGTCAATGGCGATCAGGCGCATGAACGCGCGATGAGCGTTCAACAAAGACATCGACGTCGCAAGGTTTTTGCTCCGGGAAACTCCCATCCCATGGACGCAATCTCCGAGCGGCGTTTTTTATTTTCAGGTTCCGCCCAAAAAAGGGGAAGTGCGATGACCAAGATAATGATGACCGGCCTGACCCGCCGCAGCCTGCTAAAGACATCAGCCGCCGCCGCCCTGATCGGCGCCGTCAAGACCGCCTTTCCCTCTGGCGCTTTCGCCGCATCGGCCGGCCCTGAAGTGAGCGGCGCCAAACTGGGCTTCATCGCACTGACGGATTCGGCGGCACTCATCATCGCCAAGGAAAAGGGCCTGTTCGAAAAGCATGGCATGCCGGACGTCGAAGTCGCCAAGCAGGCTTCCTGGGGTGCGACCCGTGACAACCTGGTGCTCGGCGGCGAGGCGAACGGCATCGACGGCGCCCATATCCTGACGCCGATGCCCTATCTCATGCAGACCGGCAAGGTGACGCAGAACAACGTGCCGGTGCCGATGTCCATTCTCGCCCGCCTCAACCTCGACAGCCAGGCAATCTCGGTTTCCAAGGAATATGCCGCGACCGGCGCGGGCCTCGACTCCTCCAAGCTGAAAGAGTCCTTCGCTGCGAAGAAAGCGGCGGGCGGCGAGGTCAAGGTCGCCGTCACTTTCCCGGGCGGCACGCATGACCTCTGGATGCGCTACTGGCTCGCCGCCGGCGGCATCGACCCGGACAAGGACGTTTCGGTCATCGTCGTTCCCCCGCCCCAGATGGTGGCGAACATGAAGGTCGGCAACATGGATGCCTTCTGCGTCGGCGAGCCATGGAACGAACAACTGGTCAACCAGGGCATCGGCTTCACCGCCTGTTCGACCGGCGAGATCTGGAAGCGCCATCCGGAGAAAGCCTTCTCGATGCGCACCGAATGGGTTGAGAAGAATCCCAACGCCGCCAAGGCCATCGTCATGGCCCTCATGGAAGCCCAGCAATGGTGCGACAAGATGGAAAACAAGGAAGAAATGGCCTCCATCGTCGGTAAGCGCCAGTGGTTCAACGTGCCGCCGAAAGACATTCTGGGCCGCCTGAAGGGCGACATCAACTACGGCAATGGCCGGGTCGCCGAAGGCACCGACCTCTACATGAAATTCTGGCAGGACCACGCGTCCTACCCGTTCAAGAGCCACGACTTGTGGTTCCTCGCCGAGAACATCCGCTGGGGCAAGTTGGCGCCGGATACGGATATCAAGGGACTGGTCGACAAGGTCAATCGCGAGGACGTCTGGCGCGGCGCGGCCAAGGATCTCGGCGTGGCTGCCGCCGACATTCCCGGGACCAGTTCGCGCGGCAAGGAAACCTTCTTCGACGGCAAGGTCTTCGATCCGGAAAACCCCGCCGCCTACCTCGAGAGCCTTTCGATCAAGGCCTCTTCCTGACCCTTCTGGTCGGCGCCGCAAGGCACCGGCCCCTCCCAAACTATTGGAGTGACCGATGACTGCTCTGGCTCGCATGGAAAAGCCAATGAAGACGGCAAAGCCGCAAACAGAAGCCAAAGTCGTGGCGCTTGCGCCGCGCCCCTCGAAAAAGTTCGATCTGAAGGGCGCTGCCGCGTCGGTCGCCAAGAATGTTGTTCCGCCGATGATCGTGCTGGCCCTGCTGCTCGGCATCTGGCAGCTGCTCTGTTCCGCGCCGGGCTCGTCCCTGCCGCCGCCGTCGCAGGTCTGGCAGGAAAGCTATGACCTGATCGCCCATCCCTTCTTCGATTTCGGATCGCAGGATATCGGGCTCGGCTGGCGGGTGCTGGTATCGCTGCAGCGCGTCGCCTATGGCTTCGGTCTGGCGGCAATCGTCGGCGTGCTGATCGGCGCCGTCATCGGCCAGTCGGTCTGGGTGATGCGCGGGCTCGACCCGATCTTCCAGGTGTTGCGCACAGTGCCGCCGCTCGCCTGGTTGCCGCTGTCGCTCGCAGCCTTCCAGAATTCCAATCCATCGGCGATCTTCGTGATCTTCATCACCTCGATCTGGCCGGTCATCATCAATACCGCGGTGGGCGTGCGCAACATCCCGCAGGACTACCGCAACGTCGCCCAGGTGCTGCGGCTGAACCATCTCGAATTCTTCTGGAAGATCATGTTGCCCTCGGCCGCACCCTACATCTTCACCGGCCTAAGGATCGGCATCGGCCTCTCCTGGCTCGCCATCGTCGCGGCCGAGATGCTGACCGGCGGTGTCGGCATCGGCTTCTTCATCTGGGATGCCTGGAACTCCTCGCGCCTGCCCGACATCATCGTGGCACTCGCCTATATCGGCGTCACCGGCTTCTTCCTCGACAAGCTGGTTTCGGCTGTCGGCAAGTTCATCACCCGCGGCGCGGCGACCAATTAAGGAGGCGATCATGCAGGCCTATCTCAAGCTCGACCATATCGCCAAGCATTTCGACCGCGGCGGCACTCGCTCTGATGTGTTGCGCGACATCAACCTGACCATCGAAAAGGGCGAGTTCGTCTCGATCATCGGCCATTCCGGTTGCGGCAAGTCCACGCTGCTCAATCTGATCGCCGGTCTCACGCCGGTCTCGACAGGCGCAGTGCTGCTCGAAAACCGGGAGGTCAATGCGCCAGGACCGGAACGGGCAGTAGTGTTCCAGAACCACAGCCTGCTTCCCTGGCTGACGGTCTATGAGAACGTCAACATCGCCGTGACCAAGGTCTTCGGCTCGACCAAGACCAAGGCCGAGCGTCATGACTGGATCATGACCAATCTCGACCTGGTGCAGATGGCGCATGCCAAGGACAAGCGCCCGGCGGAAATCTCCGGCGGCATGAAGCAGCGCGTCGGCATCGCCCGGGCGCTGGCGATGGAACCGAAGATCCTGCTGCTCGACGAGCCCTTCGGCGCGCTCGATGCACTGACCCGCGCCCACCTGCAGGACGCGGTGATGGAAATCCACCACCGGCTCGGCAACACCATGGTCATGGTCACCCACGATGTCGATGAGGCCGTGTTGTTGTCCGACCGCATCGTGATGATGACCAACGGCCCGGCCGCCCATATCGGCGAAGTGCTGGACATTCCCCTCGCCCGCCCCCGAAACCGGATCGAGCTCGCCTCGGACCGGACCTATCTCAAATGCCGCGAAGCTGTGCTGAAGTTCCTCTACGAACGCCACCGCTTCGTCGAAGCCGCGGAGTAATCCATGACCAAGAAACTCGTCATTATCGGCAATGGCATGGCGCCGGGGCGCATGCTGGAAAACCTCTTCGAGAAGGCACCCGGCCAATACCAGGTGACCATCTTCAACGCCGAGCCGCGCGTCAACTACGACCGGATCATGCTCTCGCCGGTGCTCTCGGGCGAGAAGACCTTTGAGGAAATCGTCATCCATGGCGATGGTTGGTACATCGAAAACAACGTGACCCTCTACAAGGGCCACAAGATCGTTTCAATCGACCGCGACAAGCGCACGGTCACATCAGACCACGGCGTTACGGAAAGCTACGACAAGCTGGTGATCGCCACCGGTTCCGTTCCCTTCATCATCCCGGTTCCCGGCAACGATCTGCCCGGCGTTCTGAGCTATCGCGATCTCGACGACGTGCAGGCCATGCTGCTCGCGGCTCAATCGCGCGCCAAGGCAGTTGTCATCGGCGGCGGGCTACTGGGCCTCGAAGCTGCGGCCGGCCTCAACCTGCGTGGCATGGATGTGACCGTCCTTCACGTCGCACCCACGCTGATGGAGCGCCAACTCGATCCTGCCGCCGGCTACCTTCTGCAGAAGGCTGTCGAGGAACGCGGCATCAAGGTGCTGACCAAGGCCAACACCGAGGCCATCGTCGGCAATGGCAAGGTCGAGGGCGTGGAGCTCGCCGACGGCACGATCATTCCCGCCAGCCTCGTCGTTATGGCGGTCGGCATTCGTCCGAATGTCCAGCTTGCCCGTGACGCCGGCCTGGCGGTCAATCGCGGCATCGTTGTCGATGACGGTATGTCAACCTCGGATGGACATATCCTGGCGCTCGGCGAATGCGCCGAAGTCGGCGGACAGGTCTACGGTCTCGTCGCACCGCTCTACGAGATGGCCCGCGTCGCCGCCTCGCATCTGGCCGGCGATACATCGGCGGCCTTCGTGCATTCCGACACGCCGACCAAACTCAAAGTCACCGGCATCGACCTCTATTCGATCGGCGATTTTGCCGATGGCGACGACCGCGAGGAAATTGTGCTCCGCGACGCCACTGCAGGCGTTTACAAGCGCCTGATCATCAAACAGGATCGCATCATCGGCACCGTGCTCTACGGCGAGACATCCGATGGCGCCTGGTTCAACGACTTGAAGAAGAAGGCGACCGACATCTCTGAGATGCGCGAGACGCTGATCTTCGGACAGGCCTATCAAGGGGGTGCCCCGCTGGACCCTATGGCGGCCGTTGCAGCCTTGCCGGATGATGCGGAAATCTGCGGCTGCAACGGCGTTTGCAAGGGAAAAATCACTTCAACGATCACATCCAAGGGCTTGACGTCGCTCGATGATGTGCGCGCCCATACCAAGGCATCGGCCTCCTGCGGCTCCTGCACGGGTCTCGTCGAACAGTTGATGGCGATCACGCTCGGCGACAGCTACAATCCCAAGGCTGTGCAGCCTATGTGCGGCTGCACCGAACTCGGCCATGACGACGTGCGCCGCCTGATCAAGGCCAAGCACCTGAAGACCATTCCGGCCGTGATGCAGGAATTGGAGTGGAAGACCTCCTGCGGCTGCGCCAAGTGCCGGCCGGCGCTCAACTACTACCTCGTCTGCGACTGGCCGGACGAATATGCCGACGACTATCAGTCGCGCTTCATCAACGAACGCGTCCACGCCAATATCCAGAAGGACGGCACCTATTCGGTCGTGCCGCGCATGTGGGGCGGCGTTACCAATTCCGGAGAATTGCGCGCCATCGCCGATGTCGTCGACAAGTTCGAGATCCCGATGGTCAAGGTCACCGGCGGCCAGCGCATCGACCTGCTGGGCATCGAGAAGGAAGACCTGCCCGCCGTGTGGGCTGATCTCGGCAAGGCCGGCTTCATCTCCGGCCAGGCCTATGCCAAGGGCCTGCGCACGGTGAAGACCTGCGTCGGCTCGGACTGGTGCCGCTTCGGGACGCAGGATTCGACCGGCCTCGGCATCCGCATCGAAAAATTCATGTGGGGCTCATGGACACCCGCAAAGCTCAAGATGGCCGTGTCCGGCTGTCCACGCAATTGCGCCGAAGCCACCTGCAAGGACATCGGGGTGATCTGCGTCGACTCCGGCTTCGAGATCCATTTCGCCGGCGCGGCGGGCCTCGACATCAAGGGCACCGAGGTGCTCGGACTGGTCAAAACCGAGGACGAGGCGCTCGAATACATCGTCGCGCTGACCCAGATGTATCGCGAACAGGGCCGCTATCTCGAGCGCATCTACAAATGGGCGAAGCGCATCGGACTGGACGAAATCCGCCGCCAGATCATGACCGACCACGACAAGCGCCAAGCCTATTACGACCGCTTCATCTTCAGCCAGAAATTCGCCCAGGTCGATCCCTGGTCCGAGCGCGTCTCGGGCAAGGACAAGCATGAATTCCGACCGATGGCGACGGTCGGTTATTCCCAGGCAGCGGAGTGAAGGTGATTGACATGAACTGGATTGCCATAGGCGACATCAACGAGATCCCCCTACGCGGTGCACGCTGCGTGAAGACCCCGCAGGGCAAGATTGCGGTATTCCGTACGGCCGACAACGAGGTCTTCGCCATCGAGGACCATTGCCCGCACAAAGGCGGGCCGCTCAGCCAAGGCATCGTCCACGCTGCTTCGGTGACCTGCCCGCTGCATAACTGGGTCATCTCGCTCGAAACCGGCAAGGCGCTCGGTGCGGACGAAGGCGCGGTGCGAACCATTCCCGTCCGCAACGAGAATGGCGCCTTGTTCATCGCACTTGAGGAACAACTGATGGCGGCGGAATAGGAATGGCGGAGGTCAAGACCGCCTGCCCCTATTGCGGCGTCGGATGCGGTATCATCGCCGCGACGGATGACGCGGGCATGGTCTCGGTCCGGGGTGATCCGGATCATCCAGCCAATCTGGGCCGGCTCTGCTCGAAGGGCTCGGCGCTCGCCGAAACCATCGATATGGACGGTCGGCTGCTGCATCCGGAGATATCCGGCGAGCGGACCGACTGGAATACGGCACTTGACCTCGTCGCCTCAAAATTCTCGGACGCGATCCGCGATCACGGTCCCGACTCCGTCGCCTTCTATGTATCGGGACAGTTGCTCACCGAGGATTATTACGTCGCCAACAAGCTGATGAAGGGCTTCATCGGCTCGGCAAACATCGACACCAATTCGCGGCTCTGCATGTCGTCCTCCGTCGCCGGCCATCGCCGCGCCTTCGGATCGGACACCGTGCCCGGCACCTACGAAGATCTCGAACTTGCCGATCTCGTGATCCTCACTGGCTCGAACATGGCTTGGTGCCATCCGGTGCTCTACCAGCGGCTCGCTGCGGCCAAATCCGTGCGACCAGGCCTGAAAGTAGTGGTCATCGATCCTCGCCGGACGATGACATCCGACATCGCCGACCTGCATCTGGCGATCAGACCGGATGGCGACGTCGCACTGTTCATGGGTCTGCTCGCCCATCTCGCCAAGACGCCGGCGATCGACGAAAACTTCGTCGCCGAACATACGACCGGCTTCGGCGAAGCATTCGCGACGGCGGCGAGCCTTTCCTTCGAAGAATTGATGGATCGCACCGGGCTGCCGGCCATGCATCTGCGCCGCTTCTTCCAGATGTTCGAGGCCACCGAACGCGTCGTCACCTGCTACAGCCAGGGTGTCAACCAATCCTCGTCGGGCACCGACAAGGTCAATGCGATCATCAACTGTCATCTCGCCACCGGCCGCATCGGCCGGCCCGGCATGGGCCCGTTCTCGCTGACCGGCCAACCCAACGCGATGGGCGGCCGCGAGGTCGGCGGCCTCGCGAACATGCTCGCGGCGCATATGGTGATCGAGAATGCCGACGACCGCGACCGGGTCCAGCGCTTCTGGCAGTCGCCGGCCATTGCTGAAAGGCCGGGTCTCAAGGCCGTGGACATGTTCAAGGCCGTCACCGACGGACGCATCAAGGCACTCTGGATCATGGCGACCAATCCGGTCGTATCGATGCCCGACGCGGACGTGGTCGAAGCCGCCATCAAGGCCTGTCCGTTCGTCGTCGTCTCCGACATCCTCAAGGCCACCGACACCGCCCGGCACGCCGACGTCCTGCTGCCCTCGCTCGGCTGGGGCGAGAAGGACGGCACGGTCACCAATTCCGAGCGGCGGATATCCCGCCAGAGACGTTTTCTGGACTTGCCGGAGGAGGCAAGGCCGGACTGGTGGCAGATGGCCGAGGTCGGGCAGCGCATGGGATATGCGGCCGCCTTCGACTACCGGTCATCTGCCGACATATTTGCCGAGCATGCCGCGCTCTCGGCCTTCGAGAACGAAGGCACCCGCGATTTCGACATCGGGGCCTATGCCGCGATCGAGGAGGGCGCTTACGACAGGCTTTCGCCGTTCCAGTGGCCGCAGCCAAGCGGATCGCAACCAATGGCGAGCCGCTTCTTCGCCGACGGCCGCTTTTACCACCCAGACGGCAAGGCGCGTTTCATCGCGGCCGACCTGCCGGAAACCGATCGAACGAGCGCGGACTATCCCCTCACCCTCAATACGGGCCGCATCCGCGACCAGTGGCACACCATGACAAGAACCGGCCGCAGCGCTCGGCTGTCGGCGCATATCGCCGAACCCTTCGCCGAAATCCATCCTCAGGACGCCGCGGAACTCGGGATCAAAAGCGCGTCGCTTGTCGAGATCAACAGCCCGCACGGCAGCGCAATCGTGCGCGCGCTGATCACGGAACGCCAGATGCGCGGCAATATCTTCGCGCCGATGCACTGGAACGACCAGTTCGCCGCCAAGGCGCGCATCGATGCACTGGTGCCCGGCATCACCGATCCATTCTCCGGCCAGCCCGCCTCCAAGAACGTCGCCGTGTCGGCAAACCCCCTCGCCGCTGCCTATTATGGCTTTGCGGTCTCGACGACTTGCCCCGACCCGGCCCATGCCTCCTATTGGGCGCGAGCCAAGGCGGATGGCGGGTGGCGTGTCGAACTTGCTTTCGATCAGATCATCGAGGACTGGACCTCGTGGAGCCGGACAGCCTTTGCCCTGCCTTCAAATATCGAGCCAATTGGCTATTCGGATCAGCAGACTGGTGACATCCGGATCGCCTTCTTCGATGGGGACCGGTTGCTGGCGGCACTCTTTCTTGCTCGATCGCCGGTCGCGGTCGCACGCAACTGGGCCGTCGCGCAACTCACCGAACGGCATGCCGATCTCAGGACGCGCTTCGCGCTCGTGGCCGGCCGCCCCGGCGCCGGCAGGCCCGACCCGGGCGCTACCGTCTGCTCGTGCAATTCGATCGGCATCAATCAGATCATCGCGGCGATCCGTGGCGGCTGCTCGACCGTCGAAGCCGTCGGCAAGCAGACCAGCGCCGGCACCAATTGCGGCTCGTGCCGCGGCGAAATCAGGGGGATCATCGATGGATGTCTTGCGGCCGCAGCGGAATAGACGTGGGTCGAGCATCGGCGCGCTGGCCACGCTACCCGTCTTCTTCGACCTCAAGAACAAGCCGGTACTCATCGCCGGCGGCGGCGAAGGTGCCGCCTGGAAAGCCGAGCTTCTGGCCGCATGCGGCGCCGAAGTGCACCTGTTTGCGCTTGTCGCTGAGCTATCCCCGGCTTTTCGCGATCTTCTCGGTCAACCGCGTTTCGTCCACCACGACTGCCACTGGGAAGGCGCCTATTTCAAGCATTTCGCTCTGGTGGTCGGCGAATGCGAACCGCATGAGGCCAAGGCCTTCCACGACCGCGCGCGTGAGGCCGGGGTGCCGGTCAATGTCATAGACCAGCCGGAATTCTGCCAGTTCAAGTTCGGCAGCATCGTCAACCGCTCGCCCCTTGTGATCGGCATCTCGACCGACGGCGCGGCCCCTATTCTGGCGCAGGCGGTTCGCCGCCGCATCGAGGCGGTACTGCCCCGGACGCTCAGCGCTTGGGCGGGGCTCGCCCGCGATATCCGCGATCGCGTCTCGGCAATGCTCGAGACATCAGCGCAACGGCGGACGTTCTGGGAAAGGTTCGTGGATCGCGCCTTCGGAGAACGGACGCCCGGCGCCCAGGAGGTGTCGGAACTGGCATTCGAGGCACGCCAGATCGCGACCGCCGGAACGCCTCGTGCGACTTCCGTCGCGTTCGTCGATGCCGGCCACGACGATCCCGAACTAATGACGCTGAAGGCTATGCGCGCGCTTCAGTCGGCGGATGTCATCGTGTTCGACGGCAGCGTCCCCAACGCAGTCCTCGAGCTTGGCCGCCGCGAAGCCAAGCGCATGGAAGCGCCCGCCGACCTCTCGCAATTCGCGGGAAAACGCGTGGTGCGGCTGCATGACGGCCCTATCGCAGCCCATCGTCAGGTTGCCCGGGAACTTGCCGTGCTTGCCAGGAACGGCATCGAAGCCACTGTGCTGCCCTCCGTCGCCCGGATTGACCCGGTCGCGACCGATCGCCGGTTCCATCTCGCTGCGGCCGGATCGCGCGATCTCAACCAATTGCAGCATCGCGGTCACGCCTGACTGGCTGCGTCAAAGCGCGCCGTCCTTCCATCCACTGGAACAAACGCCTATATCAGCGATTATGCGCATAGTGGGGTCGATGCTATGATCCGCCTCGTCCTCGTGTGTTTTCGTTGGAGTTTTCATGGCAAAATCAGGGATAGACCGTCGGACATTTCTTTGCGGTATCGGCAGTGTTGCTGTGGCAGGTCTCGCCGGCTGTTCGTCGACGGCAAATGAAACCGTACGGGAGGAAGTACGCAGCGAAACAGTTAGGGTGAGCCAGGCCAACGGGGCGCTGCTTTATGCGGCCAAGGCCGATGAACAGTTCCCTCTGCCCGCCATCCCCTATCAGAAGATTGATCCGCGCTTCTATCGCCAGATGGTGTCCGACCCGACCGGCGAGGCGCCCGGAACACTCGTGGTCGATGTCGGAAGCCATTACCTCTATTTCACCTATCCAAATGGCCAGGCCATGCGTTACGGTGTCGGTCTGGGTCGCGCGGGCTTTGCCTGGGCCGGGCGCGGCAAGATCCAGTACAAGCGACAATGGCCGAAATGGACGCCGCCGGACGATATGATCGCCCGCCAGCCGGAGCTTGCCAAATACAGCGCCGACAATGGCGGCATGCCGCCGGGGATCGAAAACCCGCTCGGTGCCCGCGCGCTCTATATTTTCCAGGGCAAGGAAGACACGCTCTACCGCATTCACGGCTCGCCGGAATGGTGGACGATCGGCAAATCCGTCTCGTCAGGCTGCGTGCGCATGATCAACCAGGACGTTGCAGACCTTTATGGCAGGGTGCCCGACGGGACAGCGGTCGTCGTGACCAACCTCAGCAATCCCGGCGTCGAGATTGCCGACAATGTCCGCGAGCAGGAAATCTACGAACCCGTACGCGGTTATGACGACATTTATGGTGACGAACCCCGACGGCCGGCCAATGCCGATCGGGAAGTGTATCGCCGCCGTCGGGTGTACCGCGACCCCGACGTCTATGACGACCCGGTTTACGACGATCCCTATTACGTTCCCGGTTACTGACCGCGTGCCGCCTTCGTGGCCGGCATGTCAGCCGTGAAATCACTCGAGATCACCACGCCGAAAAGCGCGCGAGCCTCATCCGGCGTGTAGCGCCCAAGCCGCACGTCCTCGGCCACGGCAGCCGGATCTCGAGTCAGCGGATCGCCATACCCGCCGCCGCCCGGCGTGCCCACCCGCACCCGGTCGCCGGGCTTGAGCGGAATATCCTGCGCCTTCGAAAGATGCTCCGGCACCATTTCCTTGCCGCTCTGGGTGACCAGAACTGAGTTCGGCCGGCCGTCCTTGCCGCCAAGCACGCCGGGCGGTCCGAAACGGCCATGATCCATGACAAAGCTCGCCGTCGCCTCGCCGCGCCTCAGTTCGATCTCGTAATCCAGTCCGAAACCACCACGATGGTGCCCAGCGCCGCCCGAACCTTCGCGCAACGCATAGCGATGATAGAGAACCGGGAATTGCTGCTCCATGATCTCGACCGGCGGCGCCTTGGAAATGCCGATCGTCGAGCAGCCGTTGGCGAGCCCGTCATGATCGGCATTGCCGCCGTAACCACCACCGGAGATCTGGTACATGACGAAGCCGCGGTTGCGCTCCGGATCATGGCCGCCGAGCGCGAAATTGCCGGAACTTCCGGCCGGTGCCGCCGTCACGCGATCGGGCAGAGCCTCGACAAGCGCCAGGAACACGGCTTCGGCAATGCGCTGGCTGACCTCCGCCGCACAGCCGGAGACCGGGCGCGGATATTGCGCATCGAGGAACGTGCCCTCCGGTGTCTTCACCCTGAGCGGCTCGAAGGCACCGGCGCTGATCGGCACGTCGGGAAATATGTGTCGCATGCCGAGATAGACCGCCGACAGCGTGGTCGCCAGTACGGAATTCATCGGCCCGGCACACGGCTTTGACGAGCCGGTGAAATCGAAATCGAGAATGCCATCCTTGGCCGTGATCGCCAGCCGGATTTCCAGCGGCTCGTTGACCACGCCGTCGCTATCGACATAGGCGACGGACCGGTAGACGCCATCGGGGATCAGCCGGCAATTGGCGCGCATCTGATCCGATGCCCGTTTGCGCAATTCCTCGATCGCCTCAGTCACCGTGTCGTCGCCGTAGCGATCGAGAATGCGCGCGAGACGTTTTTCACCCACCAGCAGCGCCGCGGCCTGAGCCTTGACGTCGCCGATGCGCTGATCCGCCACCCGGATATTCGAGCAGATAATCGCGTAGATCTCAGTATCGAGCACGCCCTGCTTGAACAACCGCACCGGCGGCAGGCGCAGGCCTTCCTGTTCCACCGAGGTTGCGGAGGCCGAAAACCCGCCGGGCACCGCGCCGCCCGTATCCGGCCAGTGGCCAGTATTGGACAGCCAGCAGAAGATTTCGCCATTGCGGTAGACGGGCATGGCGAAGCGCACGTCCATCAGATGCGTACCGCCGAGATAGGGATCGTTGACGATATAGATATCGCCCGGCTTCGGGGCGATCGCCTTGCCAGACGCGATCATCTCGATCAGCACGCGCGTCGAATATTGCATCGTGCCGACGAAGACCGGCAGGCCGGCCGCGCCCTGGGCAATGAGCGCGCCATCGATCGCCGAATAGATGCCATCGGAACGGTCGTTGGCCTCGGCGATAACGGGCGAAAACGCCGCACGAGAGAAGCTGAGGTCCATCTCGTCGCAGACCTGCTGCAGGCCAGACTGGATGACCGAGAGCGTGATCGGATCGATGCTCATGCCACAGCTCCCAGCGTGATGATGATGTTGCCGTCACGATCCTGTACGGCGTGATCACCCGGTTCGATGATGATGGTCGTGTCCATTTGCTCCACGATTGCAGGGCCAGATATTTCCGCGTCGGCCGGCAGGTGGTCACGCCAGTAGACCGGGGTTTCGACCCATTTGCCGAACCATACGTCGCGCGATCCGGTCTTTGCCTCGGCCAGATTCGCCTTGCGGCCCGCCGGATCGATCAGCATCGAAAGATCGATCTCGGCGCGGCGACCGATAACCGAGGTGTTGACGTTGACGAGATTGGCGCGGATTTCGTTGAGTTCGACATGGAAGCGGTTGAAATAGGCTTCCTCGAAGCGAGACTGCAATTCGGCGAGCGTTGGCGCGGGTCCCGGCAGCGGCACGCGCAAGAGATGGGTCTGGCCGATGAACTGCATATCGACCGAACAGATTTCGCGGATCTCGCTGATCGCCACCGCCTCCTTGCCGATCAGCCGCCTGCCCTCTTCGGATTGTTTGGCAAACAGCGCATGCACGGCATGGATATCGACGCTCGCCACCGGCCGGTTGACCGTGTTGACGAAATCATGCCGGAGGTCGGCCACCACGCAGCCCAGAGCATTGGTGATGCCCGGCCGCGATGGCGCCAGCACCTTGGGGATGCCGAGTTCACGGGCGATGGCCGAAGCGTGCAACGGCCCCGCTCCACCAAAGGCAAAGAGCGCGAAATCGCGCGGGTCCTCGCCGAGGCTGACCGACACCATCCGAACCGCATCCGACATACGGGCATTGGCGATGCGGATCACGGCATCGGCCGCTGCCGTCGCATCGAGGCCGAGCCGGTCACCAAGGTCTTTCTGGAAAATCGCTCTGATATCATCGAGCGACATGCCGCCCGGCACCGAATTCAGCCGCGCCGGGTTGAGCCGGCCGAGCAGCAGATTGGCGTCGGAAATCGTCGGCCGCGTGCCGCCACGCCCATAACAGATCGGGCCGGGAGAAGCGCCGGCGCTTTCCGGTCCCAACTGAAGCAGGCCCGCGGCCGTCACCCGCGCGATCGAACCGCCTCCCGCGCCGACAGTGCGGACGTCGACCATCGGCACATGGATCGGCATCGCATATTCGATCTCGATCTCGTTAGAGACGGCGGGCTCCGCATCACGGATCAGCGCCACATCGGTCGAAGTGCCGCCCATGTCATAGGTGATGAGGTTGGGAATGCCTGCACGACGGCCGGTGTAGGCAGCGGCCATCACGCCCGACGCGGGCCCTGACATCACCGTCTTGGCCGCCTCATTAGCCACGAAGCGTGCAGAAACCATGCCGCCATTGCCGTTCATCACCAGCACATCGTGCTTGTAGCCACGGCTGGCAAGCTGGTCGGCCAGCCGCTCGACATAGCGCCGGAGCAACGGCTGCACCGAGGCGTTGACGGCGGCGGTCACGCCGCGCTCGAATTCCCGGCTCTCGGAGAGCAGCGCGTGGCCCATGGTGATATTGCCGTTCGGCCAGATTTCGCGGGCAATCTCGGCCGCGCGCAGTTCATGGGCGGGGTTGGCATAGGCATGCAGGAAGTGGATGACCAGCGCCTCGCAATCCACCGCGATCAGCGCATTCAGGGCCGCGCGCAAAGCGCTCTCGTCGAGCACTGTCAGCACCCGGCCCGAGGCGTCCATGCGTTCGGGGATTTCAAGCCGCAGGTCGCGTGGAATGATCGGCCGGAACTCGCCCTTCATACCATAGGCGTTGGGTCGGGTGCGGCGGCCGAGCTCCAGCACGTCGCGAAAACCCATCGTGGTGATCAGGCCGGTCTTGCAGAGATTGCGCTCCAGCACCGCATTGGTCGTCGTCGTCGTGCCGTGGACGATCAGGTCGAGCGAGGCGATATCCGCCTCCGCGGCATCGAGTGCATTGAGCACGCCGAAAGCCTGGTTCTCGATCGTCGTCGGGGTCTTGGCGAGCCTCACCGTGCCATTGGCGGAGTCGAAAAGCACTAGATCGGTGAAAGTACCGCCGACATCGATACCCGCGACCTGTCGCTGTGCGGCTTTCTCTTGCGGAAATTCTGACAAGACGGCTCCCTGATTTTCATTCGTATACAAACGAATTTGTCGATCAATGTGACTGAAGTCAAGTCGTTAGCGAAGCCCGTCCCTGCCTTCGATTTCATTCGTCTTCAAACCACCGACCCTCGCCAGCGGGCGGCCGCTGTCGGTCACCGCAACCGCCACCATGATCTCGCCCGCGCGTGGTGAATCGTTGAGCCAGACCTCCATGCCGTCGAAATGCGAGCGCACATAGGCCGCATCCTTATGACCGAGCGGAATGTCGAGCACTTGGCCCGGACCACCGCGTTTCTTCGAGGATGGCACCAGCGCCGCACCCTTCTCGACCGCCTCGCGCAACGGCTTGCCCATCGTGGGGTGCAGGATCGCAGCCGCATGCTCGAGTTCGCCATCCTCGCCAACCATCGCGGCCTTGCCATAGCTCTCGGCTTGCGAAGGCGAAATGCCCAGCGCCTCGACACATTTCCGCCCAAGCAGTCCACCGAGTTCGGCCCCGATATCCATCAGCGGCGAGAGATCGGCGACATAGCGTCCGGCGAATGGATTGCGGATCACCGCCACGGCCGCCGCCTTGCGCGTTGGCGGCGAGACTGCCTGCCCCATCTCGCTATGGACCTCTTCGACGAAGACCGCGAGCTTGCGGATTTCCGCGTTCACCGCAGTCCGTCCTGTGCCTTGATGTCCTCGGCCTTCAGGCCGCCGACGCGGGCATGAATGCGCGACCCGGTGGTCATGACCAGCGCCAGTACGATCTCGTTCGCGCGCGGCGCGTCCGGTATGCCGACCTCCATCGCATCGAAATGGCTGCGCACATAGGAGGCGTTGATATGGGTGACCGGCACGTCGAGCCGCGTTCCCGGCCCGCCGACTTTCTTGGTCGAGGGCACGATCGCCTTTGCATCACCGAGCGCCTCGCGCATCGCATAGCCACCCGGCACATGCCAGAGCGCGCCGTGTTCGAGTTCGCCGGCCTGGCCGACAATGGCACCCTTGCCATAGCCCTGGATATCGGCTTTGTCACCGCCGAGCGCCGCGATCAGCCGCTTTGCCATTTCGAGACCGAGCGGTTCGAGATCCTTCATGAAACCGGAGATTTCCTCGTGGTAGGAGCCGGCAAACGGGTTTTCGATCACCGCCAGCACCGCACCGCGTTTCAGCGGCTTGCCCGCCACCGGCCCGCCCTCATGCATGATCTCTTCGACAGTGGTGAAGAACTTGCGGATCTTCGGGTCAGGCATAGCGTTTGGACTCCAATGCGGGCGTGTCGTGCTGGTCCGGATCGGCAATCCGGCCATGATCCTTGAGGAAAAGTGCGGCGCGATGGATCAGACCGCCGGATATGAAGCGCTCGGCCTCAGCGGCGCCGACCTCCAGCGCCTGGCCGATCTCGTGATAGCCAAGTTCGCCGCAGCCGGTGACCACCAGATGCTCGCCGAGATCGCTGTCATCGACCACATCGATCGCGCGTGCGCGCATCACAGCGGGATGACCGGGCAGATCGACAGCATTGGCAACCAGCGAGGCAGCCGCATCGGCCACAGCCGCGTTGCGGGCGAGGATCGTCACGGAATCGGCGATGCCCATGGAAAGGCTGCGCCCGCCACGGCCGCTGGTGGCAATGCCACGTGTCGGCTGGCTGGCATCCACCGCAAAGGCGCCAAGCTCCTGGCCATCCTCGCGGGACATGCCGACATGGAACTCCGCGCCAGGATCGAGATGCAGCGCGATATCGCCGCCGTTGTTGACATAGATCCGGCGCGGCCGGTTCTCGGGGGTGAAGCCCGCCAACATCGCCGCCACCACTTCGTCGGCCACCGAACCCGCCACCGCCGCCATCGGCGTGATGAAATGGGTCTCGGCAAATGGCCGGACGGCGGCCATCATGCGCTTGGCGGTCGATCCGTTCGGCACTGGACTGTCGGGAAATACCTGGCTCTTCAACAGCGGCAATTCGCTGACCAGTTCTTCCAGCACCGTCTGGAATCGCCGGTTCGCCAGCGCATAGGCGTGGTGGCGATAATAGGATTCGAGCTCGAGCGAAACCGCCCCATCAACACCGATGATCAGGTCGATAGGTCCGTGCTGCAGATGCAGTCGGCCGCTCCTGTCTCCGTCGATGTAGTTGGCGACGGGTCCGCTCATCACGCGCCCCATTTGAAATTGCGCTCGGAGGTCGGCCAGGATCCTTGCGTCGGCGCGACCTTGCGCTCTGCAAGCTCGATCGCCTGCTCGATCGGAATGATCGCTTCCATATGGCCGCCGAGCGCCTCGTAATCCGCTAATCGCATGGTGAACTCGATTGGCGCGACCAGCGCTGGCGTCGGCACATAACCGAAGGAATTCGAGGGCATTTCGGTGACATCGGCCATCACTGTGATGCCGCCGCCTGGCCAGACATAGGCCGGCGCACCACCGCAGGATACATGTGTCAGAGCTTCCTTCACCGAACGGGTTAGCCGCACCGGATTGGTGGTGACACCGGCGCGCAGGCTACCGCCCGCACCACCCATGAACAGCACCGTTGCCAGCGCCGGCTCGCAGTTTTCGGCGATGATCTCGACCGATTCCTGCACGGGCGCCGGCAGCAGGGTCTGCAGTTCCGGCCTCAACTGATCGTCGAGGATATAGTAGCCGTATTGCTCACCCGTGGTGGAAACCATCAGCATGCGCAAGCCGGGATAGGCAGTCTTCGGATCGAAGTCGCCAAGGATAATCAACGGATCGTCGATGTTGGTACCGCCCCAGCCGGTGCCGGGTTCGGCAACCTGGAAATAGCGGCCCGGCGTCGAGCGCCTGCCTTTGATCTTGATGCCAGTGGGGGCAATGTTGAGCAGCTTGCCGGCCTGATGCTCGGAAAGTACGCCTGTAATGTGGTCGTCCACGACGACGACTTCGTCAACCATGTCCTTCCACTGCTTTGCGAACATGCCGATCGTCGCCGAGCCGCAGCCGACCCGCATGCGATGCTCTTCCGCGCCGTTGATGATGGGTGCCTTGCCGGCCTGGACGATGATGCTTGCCCCACCGTCGATCACCATCTCGACGGCTTCGCTGTTACAGAGCCGCAAGAGCGCATCGCAGGTGACTCGGCCCTCCTTCTTCGAGCCGCCGGTGAGGTGATGCACACCGCCGAGCGACAGCATCTGCGAGCCGTACTCGCCTGTCATCACATGGCCGACCGGCTCACCATCGACACGGACTGCGGCCGCCTCTGGTCCAAGGAAACGGTCGGTGTCGATCTTCACCTTGGCGCCGCAATAGCTGAAAATGCCCTCGGTCACGACCGTGACCATGTCGACGCCGTTCTGCTTCTGCGACACGATGAAGGGTGCCGGCTTGTAGTCGGGATAGGTCGTGCCGGCACCGACTGCCGTGATGAACGGCTTGCGGGCATTGACGAGATCGCCGTTCCACTCATCCTCGGGATGATCGGGCATGAAGGGCACGATCTTGCCGCCCGCCGAAACCGTGCCCTCGATGATGGTCAGCGGATCGACGCGGATCAGTTCACCACCCTCGTTGGCATAGCGGTCGCATGCGCCGGACCGGCCGTCGGCGATGAAACACATTACCGGACAGGCGTCACAGCGGATCTTGCCATTCTCGGCGGCTTCGACGATTTGCTTGACCATATCTCGCTCCAATGCCGGAGACAGGAAAACTCATTTGTATGCAAACAAGTATCGACCTCGAATATCCGTCTGTCAAGCGAGGGCCACGTTTCCGGGATGCTTCGTTGACAAATGAGTCTGGCTAGTTAAACCAAATCAAAGCTATGGCGCAATCCAGAACGATTGCGAGAGCAGGCAGCGAGAACCACATGGAACAGCAGGAAGAAACAGCGGAAGAGCGCTCCGAGTACCGCGTGGACCAGCAGATCGGATTCTTCCTCCGCCAGGCCAACCAGCGGCATGTCGCGATTTTCACCGGCCGGATGGGCGACCGGCTGACAACGACGCAATGGGCGGCACTAAGCAAGCTGAGGGAAATCCAGCCGAGCTCACAGAACCAGCTCGGCCGCGAAACCGCAATGGATGTCGCCACGATCAAGGGCGTCATCGACCGGCTCGTGGCGCGCGGCTTCGTGCAAACCGCGCCGGACCCCAATGACGGCCGCCGACTCATCCTGTCGCTGACGCCAGAGGGCCAATCCGTGATCGACCGCAATATCGCGACCGCTGCGGCGGTCACTGACGAGACTCTCGCCCCCCTCACCTCCGGCGAGCGCATGATGCTGATCGAACTGCTGCGCAAGATCTGCTGAAGCGGCGCCTCATTCCGCATTGGACAGGCGCAATATTCATTTGCATGCCAATGATTGGTGGCTAAGATATCCGCAATGGGTACGCAAGAAAATAACCCACAGGGGAATGCAGTTTTGTCCGGCCAGTGCGCGCATTCGACGCTGGCATCTGGTGGTTTAGGCGCGAGGTGGTACGCGTGAAGACCCGCCCCCTTAGCCTGAAGGTCAATGGCGAGATGAGAATCATCGACGCTGCACCCGAGACGCCGCTGCTCTACATCCTGCGCAACGACTTCGAACTCAATGGACCGAAATTCGGCTGCGGACTCGGCGAATGCGGCGCCTGCGCGGTACTGGTCGATGGCCGTGCCGTGCGATCCTGCACACTCAGTTGCCAGGCCGTGGAGAACCGCGAGATTGTAACGCTCGAGGGCCTCGGCACGGCGGCCGATCCACACCCCGTGCAGCAAGCCTTCATCGAAATGCAGGCCGCCCAATGCGGCTACTGTCTCAATGGCATGATCATCGCCACCACGGGCCTACTCATACGAAACGTCGATCCCAGCGAGACGGAGATCAGGGCGGCTCTCGCGCGCCAACTCTGTCGCTGCGGCACCCATGTCGAGATCCTGGCGGCGGCCCGCCGGGCAGCCGAACTGATGAGGGCCGCGTCATGACCGGCCCGCGCGAAAAACCGCTCGAACATTATCTCGATGCGCCCGATATCCTGCTGGTCATCCGGCCGGGAACATCGAACCGCCCCGAAATCCATCTTGCTTTGCATGCCGATGGCACGGTGACCGCCTTTTGCGGCCATGTCGATCTCGGCACCGGCATCCGCACCGCGCTCGCCCAGATCGTCGCCGAGGAACTGGATGTCGATTTCGACAGCGTCGCGATGGTTCTCGGAACCACCTCCGCAACGTCCGACCAGGGTCCGACCATTGCAAGCGAGACGATACAGGTGACGGCGATCCCGCTGCGGCAGGCAGCCGCCACGGCCCGGCAACATCTGCTGGTGGAAGCATCAAAGCTGCGCGATGTCGGTATCGGCAAGTTCATTATTGAAAGCGGCGTCATCCGCCATGACGATTGGTCGATACACTTCGGCGAACTGATCACCGGCCGGCATGAACGGATAGAACTCGACAGCACGATCGGCTTGAAGGCCGTCGAGGCCTATCGCATTGTCGGCAAGCCGCAACGCCGCAACGACATCGCCGCTAAGGCATCCGGCGATTGGACCTATGTACACGATATTCGCGTGCCCGGCATGCTGCACGGCCGCGTTATCCGTCCGCCCCATGCCGGCTTCGACCATGGCGAGATGGTGGGCAGGAGCCTGATCTCCGTCGATGAAAGCTCGGTCGCCGCCATCCCGGGCTTCGTCGCCGTCGTCACCGAAGGCGATTTCGTCGGCGTCGTCGCGACCCGCGAGGAAAACGCCATCGAGGCGATGAAGCGCTTGAAAGTGCTCTGGCGCGAACAGCCCGAGCGGCCGGACCTCAACGACGTGGAAGCTTCGCTGCGCGATGGCCCCAAGGAGAAAACTCGTCTTTTGAAAGAGACTGGCGACGTCGAAGGCGGCCTCGCCGGCGCATCGCCGTCCATGAACCGGACCTATGTCTGGCCTTATCAGATGCATGGATCGATCGGCCCTTCCTGCGCGGTCGCTGATTGGGCCGATGGCGAACTCGTCGTGTGGTCCGGCACCCAGAACCCGCACTGGATGCGCCGCGATCTCGCCCAGCTCCTCGATATGCCGGAGGAGCAAATCGTGGTCGAGCGGCTGGAAGCGGCCGGCTGCTACGGTCGCAATTGCTCCGATGATGTGACCGCCGACGCGGCCCTGCTCTCGCGCGCCGTCGGCCGGCCCGTCCGCGTCCAGCTCACCCGCGAGCAGGAGCATGGCTGGGAACCGAAGGGCGCGGGCCAGATCATCGATATCAGGGGTGGCCTTGACCTCGAAGGCGGTCCTGCAGGTTACGATTTCGAGACGCGCTACCCATCGAACCTCGCCCCGACGCTCGCCCTGATCCTGACCGGCAAGGTGACGGGCAACATGACCTCCGAAATGGGCGACCGCACCGCAATCCCGCCCTACGCCTTCGGCAACATGCGCGTGCAGGTGCACGACATGCCACCGATCGCCCGCGCCTCGTGGTTTCGCGGCGTCTCTGCCATGCCGAATTCCTTTGCGCATGAGAGTTTCATCGATGAACTGGCAGCGGCCGCCGGCGTCGACCCCGTCGAGTACCGGCTAAGGTACCTGACCGACAACCGCGCGATCGATCTCGTCCGCGCCACGACCGAGCGCGCCAAGTGGACGCCACGTACCCGCTGGGGCACCGAGGGTGGCGAAGATGACCTGCTCTATGGTCGCGGCTTTGCCTATGCGCTCTATGTCCACGGTCGGTTTCCGGGCACCCCCGCTGCATGGTCGGCCTGGGTAGCGGATGTCGCGGTCAACAAGCGCACCGGCGAGATCACCATCACCCGCATCACGGTCGGCCAGGACACCGGCATGATGGTCAATCCGGAAGGCGTGCGCCACCAGATCCATGGCAACGTCATCCAGTCGATCAGCCGTGTGCTGAAGGAGAAGGTGGATTTCTCCAAGACCCAGGTTGAGAGCGTCGAATGGGGCGGATACCCGATCATCACCTTCCCCGAGGTGCCCGAGATCGACGTGCTGATGATGGAGCGGCAACTGGAAGAACCGCGCGGCGCCGGCGAATCCGCCTCGGTGCCGAGTGCCGCGGCCATCGTCAACGCGGTCTATGACGCGACCGGCATCCGCTTCCGTGAACTGCCGCTGACGCCCGACCGGATCCTCGAGGCACTTGAAGGCCGCAAGCGCGACAAGGCGATATCAGGACCGGCCAAGACGAAGCGCAGATGGCGCTGGGGACTCGGCATCACGGGACTCGCAGGCATCACCGCCGGCGGACTGGCCGTCATGTCGCCCATCCGCCCCGCCATTCCTGAGATCGCGCGACCCGATCCGGCCGCTTTCAGCGCAGCGACGATCGAGCGCGGACGATTGGCCGCCGCTGCCGGTGCCTGCAATACTTGCCATGTCGGTAGCGACGGGACGCCGTTCGCGGGCGGTCGCGCGTTCGAGACGCCATTCGGCACCGTCTATGCCACCAACATCTCGCCTGAAACGAAGACCGGCATCGGGGCCTGGTCCTATCCCGCCTTCGAGCGCGCCATGCGCCAGGGCGTCCATCGCGACGGCAGCCACCTCTACCCCGTCCATCCCTATACAAGCTTCGTCAATGCCGATGAGGCCGATATCCAGGCGCTCTACGCCTATCTAATGGCCGAGACGCCAGCCGCCAATGCGCCGCCGGAATCGAAACTCACCTTCCCCTTTAACATCCGGGGGCTAATGGCCGGCTGGAACACGCTGTTCCTGCGCCAGACGTCAGTCACAGACGCGACGAAGAGCGAGGCGTGGAACCGTGGCGCCTATCTGGTCGAGGGCCTCGGCCATTGCTCGGCCTGTCACACGGAACGCAATGTTCTGGGCGCGGAGCTCACCGGCACCGCCCATCTCGCCGGCGGCTTCGCCGAGGGCTGGGAAGCGCCGGCGATCCTTGGAAGCAGCAAAGGGCCGGTCGGTTGGACGGAACAGGCGCTCTACGACTACCTTCGGGACGGCCATTCCAGCGATCACGGCAGTGCCAATGGCCCCATGATGCATGTCGTGCAATCGCTCGCGGCGCTGCCTGATGACGACATCCGCGCGATGGCGGTCTATCTCTCGGGCACGGTGTCCGACGAAATAGCAACACAGCAGAAGGCGGCTGCCATTATGGCATCGAACGACGCCGTATCCGCCGCCGCGATCGCCAACCCTGGAGGCGCCCGCATTTTCGACGGCGCCTGCAGCGCCTGCCATGCCGACGGCACACCGCTTGCCAGCCTGGCGCTGAACAGCAATCTCCACAGCGACCGGCCCGACAACATGTTGCAGGCGATCCTGAATGGTGCAAATGCCCCCGCGCTTCTGGCGAGGCAAGTGAAGGCCGATGATTTGGAGATCATGTCGATGCCGGCCTTCAAGGACAGTTTCAGCGATCGGCAACTGGCTGATCTCGCGGGATATTTGCGAGCTAGATTTGCGCCAGGCAAAGCGCAATGGGATGGTTTGCAGGATACCGCAACACGAGTGCGGAGTAGCGGCCATTGAGGGTCGAGGATCAAACATCACCCCCCTCTGTCCTGCCGGACATCTCCCCCTCAAGGGGGGAGATCGGATGGAGCGGGCGCCCCGCCCTTTCCTTTGACGCTGGCTACCCAGAACTCGACGCCAATCGGACGGTGGGCGGTTGCCGCTTGCCGATCTCACCCCTTGAGGGGGAGATGTCCGGCAGGACAGAAGGGGGTGTGCGCAGACTGCCAGCGGCGGCCATTACCCTGCTCTTTCTGACCGCTCCCACCTTCGCCCAAGCCCATGGCACGGAAGGCGGCCTCGTCCTGCTCCTACCCACCGGCTACTACCTTCTCGGTGCCGGTCTTGCTGTCGCCGCCTCGTTCCTGCTGCTCGCCTTCGTGACAGCCCAGGAGACCGAACGCGTCGCCGCGATGCGTCTGCGGCTCTTCACTGTTCCTGATGTGCCGCGTGAAATCACCAGCGCCATCGGATTCTTTTTCCTCGCCTTTCTGGTCTTCGCCGGCATCGTCGGCAGCCGCGATCCTGTGGTCAATCCGTTGCCGACAATGATCTGGACAATCTGGTGGGTCTGTTTCACGCTGTTCCAGGCCGTGGTCGGTCCGCTCTGGCACCACTTCAATCCCTGGACCGCTATCCTCGCGCTGTTCGGCCGCAACAACCGTGAGGGGCTGCTGAAATTGCCCGTGCGTGCGGGCTATCGCATCGCCGTGCTGCAATTCGCTGTCTTCGCCTGGTTCGAACTAATCTACGTCGCCCCGAGCGACCCGCTGCGGCTGGCCATCGCGGTGATCGCCTTCTGGGCGTTCAACCTCGCGGGTGCATTCATTTTCGGCGAGAAGGACTGGATGGCGCGCGCCGAACCCTTTTCCATTTTCTTCGGCCTGATCGGTCGGCTCTCGCCCTTTCACCGCGAGCCGATCGGCGAAAAACGCACTGGCGTGGTGCTCACCTGGCCGGGAATGACCCTGATCAGTGCGAATGCTCTGCCACTGACAGGCGTGTTCTTCATCCTCCTCACGCTCTCGACCGTATCCTTCGACGGCCTTTCGCGCACCTTCCTCTGGCTCGGTTCGATCCACGTCAACCCGCTCGAATTTCCCGGGCGCAGCGATGTGGAAACATCGGGCACATCAGGCCTGATCGGCATGTTCGCCGCCATGTCCGCGCTCTATCTCGGCACGGTGGCGCTTGGCTGCCGGCTTGCCGGCCGCAGCGACATATGGCTCGCCGCATCAGGGCGCCTGATCTACTCGCTCGTACCGATCGCGCTCGCCTTCCAGGCTGCCCACTACCTCACCAGCGTGCTGGTGGACGGCCAGAATGCGCTGATCGCGCTCTCCGACCCCTATTCGCTCGGCTGGAACCTGTTTGGCACCGCGGGTTGGCACACCACCACGTCATTCCTCAACACGATGTCCGGCGTGAGCCTGATCTTCAACACGCAGACACTTGTGATCGCGCTCGGCCATATCACCGGCATCGTCATGGCGCATCTGATCGCACTGAGGATTTTCGACACGCCGCGCCAGGCGGTGGCCAGCCAAATCCCGCTCGCGGCGCTGATGGTGTTCTACACGGCCTTCGGACTGTGGCTGCTGGCGACGCCCAGGATCTGAACGCCAGAACACATGCCATCCCGCTTCTTCAAGAGCCGCATGCAATCAGCGAAAATGCAGCGAGAAGCTTTAGTTCCGGATTAAACCCTATCGTGTATCCAACTCCGAGAGATGGAGATTAGGATGCGTATCATCACGTCATTGATCATCGCCAGTGTGGTCGGCTCGACGGCAGTCGGCGCCTTGAGACACTATCTCGATGGGTCGTCAAACGAGGGGAGTCCCAGGCAGGCCTTGAAGACACTCTTTAAGGAAGATCGTCCAGCCGCTCTGCGTCTGTTTGAACGGGCGACCTTCGCCTGTGTGCCCGAGCTCGATAAGCTGAAGTCGAACAATGCGCGCGTCTTCTTTTCACGCATGCTCGTCGTCAGAATAGAGATGCAGGAGAAGAACGGCGATGAACTGACCAAGGACGATAAGCGGCGCATCAACAAAGAAATTGAACAACTCCTACGAGTCATCCCGGAAGCGGATGCGATTGTGTTTGCTGGAGCCGTGAAGACGATCAACACGCAAAAGAAGAAGATTCAGACCTGCCTCGTAGACACGGTCGCCGAATATGCACTTCAAATTCAGCGAAAGAAGAAGGAAGCCCTTCTGTCCGGCGTGGAGTTGCGCGGCTCGTGATTTGCTCACCCATGCCCGACACCGAGATATTTCTGCACCAGCGACGAATCCGCCCGCACCTCATCGACGTCGAACTCGGCCTGCACCACGCCCTGGTCCATGAAAGCAATTCGATCGGCGACGGGAAGCACCGCATCGATGCGCTGTTCGACCAGTAGCACTGCGACGCCATCGTTGCGAAGCTTGGTCACGACGTCGCGGATCGCCTGGATCATCGAGGGCATCAGGCCTTCGGTCGGCTCGTCAAGCATGATGATCTTCGGCTCGACGCAGAGCGCGCGGGCGATGGCGACCATGCTCTGCTCGCCGCCGGAGAGCGTGCCGGATTGCTGGCCGAGCCGCTCCTTGAGCGCCGGGAAATAGCCGAGCGCCCGCTCCATCGCGGCGCCGCCCGATTTGCGGGTCATCAGCCCGACCTCCAGGTTTTCCCGCACGGTCAGCTCTTTGAACAGCCGTCGGCCCTGCGGCACATAGCCTATGCCGTGGCGCGGGATCTGCTCGGCCGGCAGGCCGCTGATATCCTTGCCATCGATGACAAGCGTGCCGGTGCGCGGCGGCACCAAGCCGAGGATAGATTTCAGCGCCGTGGTCTTGCCGGCGCCATTACGGCCGAGCAGGCAGAGGATTTCGCCCGCCGCGACCGACACGGAGAAATCGCGCAGAACCTGAAGCTCGCCGTAGAAGGTATTGTAATTCTTGACCTCCAGCATCATGCGCCGGTCCCCAGATAGGCAGCCTGTACCTCCGCATTGGCGCTGACTTCGGCGGGTGTGCCCTCGGCCAGCGTGCGGCCGCGATTGAGCACGGTAATCCGGTCGGCAAGCTGCATCACCACATCCATATTGTGCTCGATCAGCAGGATCGTCGCGGTCTTCGAGATGCGCTTGACCAGTTGGCAGAAGCCGGCGATCTCGGAATCCGAGAGTCCCTGCGTCGGCTCGTCGAGGATCAGCAGCGCGGGCTGCAGCGCGAGCCCCATCGCGACTTCGAGCAGACGCTGGTGGCCATAGGCCATCTCGCCCGCGCGAGCCTCTGCACGATCGGCGATGCCGACCGCTTCGAGCGCGGCGCGGGTCTCCTTTTCGATATCGAGCCTGGCGCCCTTCTCGCGCTGTGCTCGACCGAGGGCCGCGATCCGCACATTCTCGGCAACCGACAGCTTGGGATAGATATTGGTGATCTGGAACGTGTAGGCGATGCCGAGCCGCACGCGCCGGAAAGCCGGCACCTTGGTGATATCCTCGCCACGGAAGGTGATGCGGCCATCCGTCACCGAGGTACGGCCCGAAAGCAGGCTGACGAAGGTGGTCTTGCCCGCGCCATTCGGCCCGATGATCGCCCGGATCTCGCCCTCGTTGAGGGAGAAGTCGACCCCATCGACTGCCTTCAGCCCGCCGAAATAGCGCTTGAGGCCCTGGGTTGCGAGGATGGGCGTCACATCAGCCATGGCAGCCACCTTTCGCGGATCGTGCCGAGAATGCCCTTGGGAAACCACAGCACGAGGACGATAAGGACCACGCCGATTACCAGAAGGTAGGCGGTGGTGAGCTCGCTCAACTGGTCGATCAGCGTTGTCATCAAGAGCACGCCCAGCAGCGGACCGAGCAATGTCCCTGCCCCGCCGAGCAGCGTGAACAGCAGCACCTCGATCGAATACTGGATCGAGGCGAAAGTCGAGCCGACATAGCCGAAGAGCAGTCCATAGGCCGCCCCCGCCGCCCCGGCGATCGTGCCGGAATAGAGGAAAGCCTCGAGCTTGGACGCGAAGACGTTGAAGCCGAGCATCTCGGTGCGGCCCTCGTTTTCCCGGATCGCCGCGAAGATGCGGCCCCGGCGGCTGGTCAGCACGACGAAGGAAATAGCGAGGACGATCGCAAGGAGCCCGAAGGCCAGATTGAAACGGACTTGCTCGCTGGCGAGACTGAAGGTGGTACCGAAGAGATCGAATTGCCGCGCCGCATGCGGTAGCGACAAGCCATCCTGCCCACCAGTGTATTGGGCGAAATAGAGCGTCGTCAGGAAACCAACCTGCGCGAACATCAGTGTCACGATCATGAAGGACACCCGCATCGTCGGCAGCGCGACGATGCCGATCGCGAGCGCCAGAACGAAGGCCGCCGCGATGCCGATCAGGAAGGCCACGGGCACGCTGATGCCGAGATGATAGGTCGAGAGCCCGGCGGCATAGAGCCCAGCAGCAAAGAAGATCGCGTGTCCGAGGCTGAGCAGGCCGACATAGCCGAGCAGCATGTTGTAGCCGACGGCGAACACCGCGAGCACCATCATGCGCGTGATCGTCAGCACGTAATATGTCGGCAGCACGAACTGCATTGCGAAGGCGATTGCCAGCACAGCGGCGAGCAGGATGAGGTTTCGACGGATATGGCTCGCGCTCATCGCTCGGCCTTTCCGAACAGGCCGTTCGGCCGGAAAATCAACACGAAGGCGACCAGCAGCGTCGAGACCATTTTCGCCAGCGTCGGCGAGAAGAAGACCGAGAGAATGCCATCAGAGAGACCAATGATGATGGCGGCAATGATCGTGCCCTGAATGCTGCCTAATCCGCCGATGATGACGACGATGAAGGAGAGCAGCAGCGGATCGAGCCCCATCAGGTAATGCGCCTGCTGGATCGGCACGACCAGCACGGCGGCGACCGCCGCCAGCATGGCGCCGAGCGCGAAGACATAGGCCGAGACATTATCGACATTGATGCCGAAGGCCTGAGCGGTCTCGCGGTCGAGTTGGGTCGCGCGCATCACGAGCCCTGCCTTGGTATGCTTCATGAGATACCAGACGACGCCCATCAGCACGATCGCGGCCGCGATGATGAAGAGCTTGTAGCCATCGTAGCCGAACCACGGAAAGCGGATGCGCCAGTAGAACGGCGGCTCGACGGCCTGCGCGTTCGGCCCGAAGAAAATCAGCGCCGATTGCTGGAGAATATAGAGCAGGCCGATCGTCGCCACGATCGTCGCCTCGGGATCGTAGTTCAGACGCTTGAGGACCAGCCGCTCGCTGGCGAATGCTATGGCGCCGACGATCAGCGGGCTGATGATCAGCGCGGCAATGAATCCGAGCGCGGGATGCCCGGTGATGAAACTGGTGACGAACCAGGCAAACACCGCACCCAGCATATAGAACTCGCCGTGGGCCACATTGACCACCCGCATCACGCCGAAGACCAGCGACAGGCCAACGGCGGTGACGGTCAGCACCGAGGCCTGGACCAGTCCTTCGAGGATCGCGAGGAAGAGATAGGGGCCGAAAGCCATGGGCGGCAAACCTTGAATGGCGGACGAATTTAGAACCCCCGCCGGAAATACGTCCGGCGAGGTGTCGAGATGCTAACTAGAGCACTCAGAGTTCCATCGTCGTGTAGTCGACCTCGGGCTCGTACATGCCATCCTCGATCGAGGTCGTGTGCACGACATTGAGCTTGCCGCCCTCGACCTTGGAGATGTTCTGCTTGCCGAAGACTTGATGGGTCTTGCCGTTGAACACCTTGTCGCCTTGCGGATGCTCGTTGCTGGCCGAGAATTTATCGAGCGATTCCAGCGCCAGGATGAAATCCTTCTTCTGGTCCGGCCCTTCGTACTTGGCCATTTCCATGGCCTGCTTGATCACGAACAGCGTCTCCCAGACAGAGAACATGTGCGAATAGGTCGAGACGTCCTTTGGGTCGCTGGTGCTCGCGCCATTGGCGTCGACGCCGACCTTCTCGCGGAAGAACTTGTCGAACTCGGTCTGGTCCTTCTGCGCGTAGCGCGGATTGGCTTCCCAGAAATAGGTGCCCTCGAGATATTCAAGCTGCGGTGTCGCAAGGTCCACCGCTTCGAGCGAATCGATGAAGCCAAAGATCTGCGGCCGCGTCGAGCCGAAATGATCGCCGAGTTCCTTGACGAAGGTCAGCACGGCCGGACCGACCATGACGTGATAGATCACTTCCGTGTCGGAGGGAATTTGCGGGAAATAGCGGGTGAACGAGCTCTCGGTCGGCGGGATCGGGATCAGTGCCGAGATTTCGCCGCCCTGCGCCTTGATTGCCTCGGAGAAATAGTCGCGATGGTTATGGCCGAACGCATAGTCCGGAAAAAGCATCGTGACCTTCTTGCCGAGATTCTTGGAGATCCACGGCGCCATGGAGGCGACCTGGCTCTTCACGTCGGTGATGCCGGGCTGGAACGTGTATCGGTTCAGCCCGCCGCCGGCCAATTGATGGCCTTCCGAACAGACGAGATAGGGCAGCTTGAGTTCGCCGGCGCGCGGGCCGGCCGCCGCCACGACATGGCTGAAAAGGTGGCCGAACACCGCGTCCACCTTGTGCTCGGTCGCGAATTTTTCGATCACTTCCGTGCCGCGCTTGGGGTCGGTGCCATCGTCCTCGACGATCATTTCGATCATCTTGCCATTGATGCCGCCGCCTTCATTGATCAACTTCACCGCCGCCTGCGCGGTGCGCTCGTACCAGCGGCCATAGGATGCGCCGATGCCTGTGCGGTGGAAGGGAGCACCGAGCTTGATCGTACCGCCGGATTGCGCGCGAAGCACATGCGGCGAGGCGAGCAAAGTGGCTCCCGCGGCGAAGCCCTTGAGCGCCGTGCGGCGCGTGATTATCGAACCCGCGGAAAAGATGGATTTGGTCATTTGGCGTTCCCCAGTTTTGTCGTTTGGCAACTTATGCCGATGAAAAATCGGACGCAAGCGAACACGGGCCGATCTCTGGCCCGCAGCGATGCCGCGAGCCCTTGAACTGCACTTTGGTACTTCCCCACACAGGAGCTCTGCGGCTCCTTTTTCATTTGTGTACGAAAGATTATGCGCGTTTCTCAGGGCCTGTCAATCGTCAGTCTTTCCACAGGCCAAAAGCGGCCCGAAGTCCGTGTGCGCCGGGCGCTTGCACATAATTGGCGACCCGTACCGAAAAGGGTTATTTCGGGCTTGACGATTTTCAGTTGCTTTTCCGGGCGCGCGAAATAGTCTCTGCACGCACCAGCGGGGAACTGGGGAAAAACACTAAAAGAAGGAGATACCCATGAGCATCCACCCACTTTTCAAATCACTGACGGGCGCAGCGCTGACAGGCGCGCTGCTGGCATCCCTCGCCTTTCCGGCGCTCGGCGAGACGGTGATCCGACGAGGTAATGGCGGCGAACCCCAAACGCTCGACCAGGCACAGATTTCGATCGACATCGAAGGCTTCATCCAGCGCGACTTGAACGAAGGCCTGATGGTCTATGACATCGACGGCAAGGTCGTCCACGGCACGGCGGAGAGCCATACGGTCTCCGATGACGGCAAGGTCTATACGTTCAAGATCCGTCAGAACGCCAAGTGGTCGGACGGCTCGCCGGTGACAGCGGGCGACTTCGCTTTTTCGATCACCCGCCTGCTCGATCCGGCAACGGCTGCCGGCTATGCCAATATCCTCTACCCGATCAAGGGCGCCGAAGCCTTCAACAAGAAGACCGGGCAAGCTGATGGCCTCGGTCTGAAGGCCGTGGACGACAAGACGCTTGAGATCACACTCGAGCGCCCGACCCCGTACTTCCTGCAATTGCTGGTCCATTATACGGCCATTCCGGTCAATCAGGCCAGCATCCAGAAGCATGGCAAGGATTTCACCAAACCGGGCAACATGGTGACCAACGGCGCCTATATGCTGACCGAATATGTCGCCAACGACCACATCACCGCCGTCAAGAATCCGAACTACTGGGATGCGGCGAATGTGAAGATCGACAAGGTCATCTACAACCCGTCCGAAGACCAGGCCGCGACCGAGCGCATGTTCGAAGCGGGAGAACTCGATGTCGTCTATAACTTCCAGGCCGACCAGCGCGAGTTCCTGACCAAGAAGCACGGCGCCGACCAGGTGTTCGCGGCACCCGCGACCTCGACCTATTATTACGTCTTCGACAATCGCAAGGAGCCCTTCAATGACGTGCGCATCCGCAAGGCGCTGTCCATGGCGCTTGACCGCGAATTCCTCGCCGGCAAGATCTATGGCGGCGCGCAGCTGCCATCCTTCACCCTCGTGCCGGATGGCATGGAAGGCTACACCCTTCCCAAAGTCGACATCGCTGACATGGACCAGCTCGACCGCGAGGATGCGGCCAAGGCATTGCTGAAGGAAGCCGGTTATGGCGAGGGCGGCAAGCCGCTCTCGATCGACATCCGCTACAACACCAATGAAAACCACAAGAAGGTCGCCATCGCGGTGGCGGACATGTGGAAGGCGCTGGGCTCCAACATCAACGTCACCACCCAGAACCTCGACGTGAAGGCGCATTACGCTTACCTCCAGGAAGGCGGCTCGTTCGATGTCGCCCGCGCCGGTTGGTCCGCCGACTATGCGGATCCGGAAAACTTCCTCAACCTGATGATCTCCTCCAACAAGGCCTTCAACTACGGCCATTGGGAAAATGCCAAGTTCGACGAACTGATGAAGGCGTCGTATGACGAACAGGATCCGGCCAAGCGCATGAAACTGCTGTCGGACGCCGAAGCAATGATGCTTGCCGAACACCCGATCGCCCCGATGATGAACTATGCCAGCCTCTGGCTCATCAACAAGAAGGTCAAGGGCTTCAACCAGAACCTCGTCAACGAGCATCTGACCAAATACCTCTCCATCGAGTGATCCAGCCGGGCGCGTCCGATCTATTGTGATTGTACGCGCCCACGCTTCCGCGCGGGAACCGCCGGCGGTAGCATTCGATTACTCAGACTGAGAGGAGGCGCGTCATGCTGCGTTTCATCCTGGTGCGATTGCTGTCATCGCTGCCAACGATTTTCATCGTCCTTACGATATCCTTTTTCATGATCCGGATCGCCCCCGGCGGTCCGTTCAATCTTGAAAGGCCGCTGGATCCGGCCACGCTTGCCAATATCAAGGCGGTCTATCATCTGGATCAGCCGGTCTGGCTGCAATATCTCTATTACATCGGCAATGTGTTCCAGGGCGATTTCGGCCCGAGCTTCATCTACAAGGACTACACGGTCGCCGAACTCATCCTCCAGGCCCTGCCCTATTCCATCGTTCTCGGCCTGTGGGCGCTGGCGATCGCGGTCTTCGGCGGCGTCGCGATGGGCATCTACGCGGCGTTGCGGCAGAATTCCTGGGCCGATTACCTCCTGATGGGCATTGCCGCCCTCGGCAACACCGTGCCGAACTTTGTCATCGGCCCGATTCTATCATTGATCTTCGCGCTCGGGCTTGGCCTCGTACCCACAGGATCCTGGGGCAATGGCGGCTTCCGCAATCTCGTGCTGCCTGTCATCGTGCTGGCGCTGCCACAGCTTGCGGTTTTCGCCCGGCTGACGCGCGGTTCTATGATCGAGGCTTTGCGCGCCGACCATGTGCGCACCGCCCGTGCCTATGGCTTGCCCTTCCGCAGCGTCGTGGGCGTGCATGCCCTTCGCGCGGGCCTGATGCCCGCGGTTTCCTATCTCGGGCCGACGGCGGCCTCGGTGCTGACCGGTTCGATCATCGTCGAGACCATTTTCTCGCTGCCCGGCGTCGGTCGCTATTTCGTCCTCGGCGCGCTCAACCGCGACTACACGCTGGTCATGGGCACGGTCGTGCTGATCTCGGTCTTCATCGTCGTCCTCAATCTGCTCGTCGATGTCATCTATGCCTTCATCGACCCGAGGGTTCGCTATGAGTGACATCGCGCCAACTCTCCCCACTGACACCGGCTTTTCCGACCAACTGGTGCAAGGCCGCAGTCTTGGCTCGATCGCCTTTGCCCGCCTCAAGCGCAACAAGGCGGCGTTGGTCAGCATCTTCGTCCTGCTCCTGGTGACGACGTTCTGTTTCCTCGGCCCCTGGTTCAATCCGCATACCTACTCGGCGGTCTATTCGAGCTACGTCGCCGTGCCGCCGAGCCTGTCTCCCTATCCGCATGAGGATACGCTCGAACCCGTCATGAAAGCGGCAGTAGAGCGCGGCCGTGCCAAGCTCGATAGTTTCGATGTCGATGGCACGACCTATACCGCGACGATCAGCGCCGACAAGGCACTCGATCCGCGCGTCGTCCGCTATCTCGACCGCCCCAACGAATTCGAAGGCGCCGCGATCGGCGAGACGAGGAATGACGGCAAGACAGCCGTCATCACCGGCCAGGTCAACGGCCAGTATTTCCTGCTCGGCACCGATCGCAACGGCCGCGATATGCTGGCCCGCATCATGGTGGGCGGTCAGATCTCGCTGATGGTCGGCGTGCTGGCGACCATCGTCTCATTGGTCATCGGCGTCATCTATGGCGCGATCTCCGGCTATATCGGCGGCCGCGTCGACAATGTGATGATGCGGCTGGTGGAAATCCTATACTCCTTGCCCTTCATCTTCTTCGTCATCATGCTGGTGGTCTTTTTCGGCCGCCATTTCGTGCTGATCTTCATCGCCATCGGCGCGGTGGAATGGTTGGACATGGCCCGCATTGTCCGCGGCCAGACGCTCGCCATCAAGCGGCGGGAATTCGTCGGCGCGGCGGTCGCGATGGGGCTCACCGATGGACAAATCATTCGCCGTCATATCATCCCCAACACGGCCGGGCCGGTGGTGGTGTTCGTCACCTTGATGGTGCCCAAGGTCATTCTGCTTGAGAGCTTCCTGTCCTTCCTGGGTCTCGGCGTACAGGAGCCGCTGACAAGCTGGGGGCTTCTGATCGCGGAAGGCGCCGGCTCCATCGAATCCAGCACATGGCTGTTGCTCTATCCCGCGCTGATCTTTGTCCTGACCTTGAGCGCGCTCAATTTCGTCGGCGACGGCTTGCGCGATGCATTTGACCCGAAGGATCGCTGACATGGCGGAAACAATCCTCGACATCAACGACCTGAATGTCCGCTTCGATGCCGACGACGGCGCGGTTCACGCGGTCAAAAATCTCAGCCTCAAGGTCGCCAAGGGCGAAACGCTGGCCATCGTCGGCGAGTCCGGCTCGGGCAAGAGCCAGACCATGATGGCCGTGATGGGCCTGCTCGCCACCAATGGCAAGGTGACGGGCTCGGCGCGCTATCGCGGCCAGGAACTGGTGGGCCTGCCGGTCAAGCAGCTCAACGACATCAGGGGCGCCAAGATCACCATGATCTTCCAGGAGCCGATGACGTCGCTCGATCCTCTCTACGCGATCGGCGACCAGCTGGCGGAACCGATCCGCTATCACCGCAGGATCTCGAAGGCGAAGGCGCGCGAGCGTGCGCTCGAACTCCTGAA
The DNA here is from genome assembly GCF_024707525.1 of Rhizobium sp. TH2. Classification (NCBI taxonomy): domain Bacteria; kingdom Pseudomonadati; phylum Pseudomonadota; class Alphaproteobacteria; order Hyphomicrobiales; family Rhizobiaceae; genus Rhizobium; species Rhizobium sp. TH2. The sequence continues at coordinate 2,976,518 of NZ_CP062231.1, forward strand.
ACTGGTCCAAATTTCGGACCCGGAGCGACGGCTGAAATCCTATCCGCACGAAATGTCCGGCGGCCAGCGCCAGCGCGTGATGATCGCCATGGCACTCGCCAATGACCCCGAACTGCTGATCGCCGATGAACCGACGACGGCGCTCGACGTGACGATCCAGGCCCAGATCCTCAACCTGCTCAAGGAACTCAAGGAGCGCATCGGCCTCGGCATCGTCTTCATCAGCCACGACCTCGGCATCGTCAAACGCTTCGCAGACCGGGTCGCAGTGATGCGGCGCGGCGAAGTGGTGGAGACCGGCACGGTCGAACAGATCTTCAGCGCGCCACAGCACGATTACACCAAAATGCTGCTGGCGGCCGAGCCGACGGGACGCAAGTCTCCGGTCGACCCGAGCGCGCCGCGCCTGATCGAAGGCCGCAATGTCTCGATCACCTTCAAACTCGGCGGCGGGTTTCTAGCGGGCAAGCCGATGGAGCTCAAGGCCGTGGACAACGTGTCGCTGACGCTACGCGAAGGCCAGACGATCGGCGTCGTCGGCGAATCAGGCTCGGGCAAGTCCACGCTCGGCCGCCTGCTTCTCAGGCTCATCGATGGCGAGGGCCGGGTGATCTTCATCGGCAAGGACATATCCACATCGGACCGGCAGGCCATGCGGCCACTGCGCCGCCAGATGCAGCTGGTGTTCCAGGACCCCTACGGCTCGCTCTCGCCGCGCATGACCGCTGGACAGATCATCACCGAGGGACTGTTGGTCCACGAGCCGCATCTCACGACCGCCGAACGCGACCGCCGCGCCGTCGAAGCGCTGAAGGAGGTCGGCCTCGATCCCGCGACCCGCAACCGCTATCCGCACGAATTCTCCGGCGGCCAGCGCCAGCGCCTCGCCATCGCCCGCGCCATCATCCTCAAGCCGCAGCTTGTCGTGCTCGACGAGCCGACCTCGGCGCTCGATCGCTCGGTGCAGAAACAGATCGTCGACCTGCTCCGCGACCTCCAGGCGCGCCACAAGCTCGCCTATCTCTTCATCAGCCACGACCTCGCGGTGGTGCGGGCGCTCTCGGATTATATCATGGTGATGAAGAGCGGCCGCGTGGTCGAGGAAGGTTCGACGGATGAGATATTTGACCGGCCGCGAGAGGATTATACGCGCGAGTTGATGGCGGCGGCGCTGGGGCATTGAGCTTGGGGGACTTAATATCCCGGACATTACCCCTCACCAACTTCGGCCAAGGGTTCGCGATGCTCACCCGGCCTGCGTATCCTCTCCCGCAAGGGGAGAGGTAGGGTGCCACACTCTCGATTTCAGATTGAGGCAAAGCGTTGCCACGAGTTTTACCTCTCCCCTAGTGGGAGAGGATAGCAAGTCCGCATGAGACTGACAGTCGAATGCTTGGACGCGCTTGGTGAGGGGTGGGCTACCGCCCCGTAATCGCCACATGCTTCCCCGAAAGCTCGGGATAATCATCCGAGGGCTGCGCCGCAATCGCACGAATTCGTGCCTCCTCGGCAGCAATCTCCTCGCTCCCGGAAACCACCCGGAGCACCGTGTCGTAACGGCGCTCATCCCCATGCTCCAGCCAGATCAACTCACCCCGCTCCTTGGCAAAACCCCGGCCTTGCACATGGTTTGTCGAGGGCTCCAGGCCGACAGTGTATTGGCCGGAATGCAGGTTCTGCCATTGGTAATTGCAGGGAAACTGGTCCTTGCGATTGATGACTTCGAAGCCGATGCCGAGCGCATCGTTGACCAGCATCACAGGCACGTCGCCATTCGAATCCGCAGCCATTTCGTGCTGCCAGACCTGCTCGTGAAAGCCCATCTGCGGCGCCGGCATGGCGCGATATCCGACACCCTGCTTGCGATAATTGTCGCCGGCGTGCCCCGCCCAGACGACATCCCGGATCGGTGCGATATAGCGCGAACCCTCGGCCAGCACGGGATGGCCGACATTGATGTGATAGAGATACATATGCGGCGTGCGATAGAAGCCGCGATTGACGACCCGGTCATGGATGCGGATGTCGTTGGTTCCGGCCTTGATCTCGATCCGACGGACAAGTTCGAGATGCTCGCCGAACACCGCGCCCTGCGTGACGATGCCTTCGCACCAGAGCACTAGGTCATCACCATCCCAGCTTTCGCCGTAGCCGTTGAGCCTGGCGGGGATCATGCCGACGCGGCCATGCAGCGTATGGCTCACCGTCTTGCGCGGACCGTAGACATAGTGATCGCCAGCCTCTTCGTTCATGAACAAGATCTGGTCCAGCCCGCATGTCACCAGCAGGCCCGACGCCGAGCGCAGCCAGCCGAGACCGCCCTCGCCTTCGACGTCATGCAAACCGGGATGCTTGAAGCCGGCCGGGGAATGCCAGCCGATCGCCATGCCGCGATATTCGCATTCTCCGATATCGAGGCAGCGATCGACCATCACGGTGAACCGGAGTCCAGTGCCGCTACGGAATTCCAGCACGCGGACGCCGCGTTCGACGCCGTCGCCGAGCGTCATCAACCGGACGCCCGAGAATTGCGACAAGGAACCTGCATGCGCCGAGAGATCGCGCTGCGACCGCTGGCTTCCGTAAAGCTCGACCATTATGTCATTCCCGAAATGTTGGATCGGGCGGCCTGTCCAGCCGCCCGAAATTCGCGTCCGATCAGAGGCCCTGCGCGCGCAGCTTGCCGTCGAGGAATTTCTTGGCGCGCGGCACGTCCGACTCTTCCAGATGCTCGATGATCATCGGGATATTCGGATGCTTCTTCGAAAGCAACTTGAGATACAGATCGTAGTTCAGCGAACCGAGGCCCGGTGCCGGCAGTTCGATCTCGCCGACGCCGCGGAACGTGTGGCTTTCGAGCGCGTCCGCATCACCGATATCGGCATGCTTTTCCGCCTTGTCGTCGCCCGAGCGCTTGACGTCCTTGGCATGGCCGATCTTGATCTTGTCCTGCAGCGTATCGAAGACCTGATGCAGGATCTTGTCCATGTCATCGATATTGTGGGATTCGAAATAGTTGGTCGGATCCATCAGCAGGCCGAGGCCGGGGTGATCGACCTGCGCGAACATCTTCACCGTTTCCTCGACGGAACCGACGACGTTGTTCACATATGTTTCGAGCAGAAATACCGCGCCGTGATCGTAGGCGAACTGCGAAAGGTCGGCGATGACCTTGCGGCATTCCTCGAAGCCTTCCTCCGTCTTGTTCTTCGGATGATGCACCCAGTCGGACTCGGCGTTGTAGGTGCCGGTCTCTGAAATCACGTACGGGCTGCCGAGATACTGGGCGTGCTTGATGATTTCCTTGAGGTAGCCGACGCGGCGGGCGCGTTCGTCCTTATCCGGATGGATGATGTTGGTGTAGCCCGAAACGCAGCAGATCGGCAGGTTGCTGTCGCGGAACGTGTTGCGGATCGTGGTGCACTTGTCCTTGGTGATCTGGCCCGGACCGACGTCGATATCCTTGAAATGCATGTCGAGCTGAACAGTATTGAAATCGAGCGCGCGGATTTTCTTCGCGGTCTCGGCTAAGCTATAAGGAAAATAGCCGGTGAAAATACCTGTCTGCATCATAGTCGTGTTCCTCCGTTTGGGTATCGATTGAATTAGATTGCGATTTCGCTGAGCTTGATAGCGCGGCCCTCGTCCATCGAGCGGTAACCGGCTTCCACCAAAGCCATGGTCTTGACATTGTCGGCGACGTTGAGAACCGGCTCCTGGCCGTGCTTCACGGCATATTGCAGCTGCTCCATTACGCCGATGAAGGCATGCGGGAACCACATCGTGTCCCAGGTCGGCGTGACCCACTTGCCGCCGGTGGTCTTCCTCGAGGCATAGGTCAGCGTCGAGGCAGCACCATTGGGCCAGCCGATCGTGCCATGCGCCACGCCATCCGTGCCCTCGACACGCCACTTGATGTAGAATTCGCTGTCGAAGCCCTCTTCGCGCGGACCAGCCCAGACATCTTCCATCGAGACCGCCAGCACATTGCCAGGGAACTTGATGGTCGAAACGGTGATGCCGTCCTTGTGCTTGAACGTGGTGCGCGGATCGGACCGGGTCGCGGTGTAGATTTCCTCGGGGTCGCCGAACAGGAAGCGCAACACGTCGAGGTGATGCACGCTCATGTTGGAGAGTGTCAGCCGGTCGAAACCCTCGAGGAAGGTCTGCCAATGCGGGATGGCGCGCATATCGATCGTCGCCATCACGACCGCACCAAGTTCGCCATTGTCGAGGATCTGCTTGAGCACCTGCATCGACTGGTCGTAGCGCATGTTCTGGTTGACCGAGAGGATCTTGCCTGCGGCTTTCGCCTCGTCGCGCAGCTTCTTCGCCTCATCGAGCGAGAGCGCCAGGGGCTTCTGCGCCAGGATCGCCTTGATATGTGGCTCCTTGAGCGCCGCGCGGATCAGCGCCGGCTGCTGGTCTGGCGGAAAGGCAAGATCGACGATATCGACATTCGTGTCCTTGATCAGCGCTTCGGGCGTATCGTGCACCGTCGGAATGGACCAACGGTCAGCGACCTTCTGGGCATTCGCCTTGGTGCGCGAGGCGATGGCCACGACGTTGAAGCCCGCTTCCTTGTAGGCCGCGAGATGGCACTCGGCCATGATCATGCCGGCGCCGATCGCACCGATCCTGTATTCCTTGACCCGGACGTCGGCATCCGGCTTGAAACCTTTGGTGTCAGCCATGACTTCCTCCCATTATATTCCGGCTTGGTGAGACGCGAGCGCCTGCCCGTCCGGTTTGAAAAAATGCACGCGCTTCGGGTCACAGCTCAGCGCCACCGGGGAATCGACCTCGATCCTTGGCTGGCCGCGCATCAGCACCCGGAGCTTCTCTTCACCTGCCGAAAGCGTCACCACAGTATAGCCACCAAGCGGTTCGACTTCGAAAACCTTGGCGGGGACCCCTAACCGATCGCCGCTCCACGGCTCGGCCTTGAGATCCTCCGGCCGGATGCCGATCCCGGCAGCACCGTCAGGAACGCCGGAAAGGCTGATCGTGCCCGCGCCCGCCGTCCAGCCATTGGATTGCGTCAGCGGCAGCAGATTGATGGCGGGAGAGCCGAGCAGCCGCGCGACATACTGGCTCGCGGGGTGATCGTAGATGTCGGATGGCTTGCCCATCTGGCGGATCTGGCCATTCTCCAGGATCGCCATGCGGTCGGCGATCGACATCGCCTCTTCCTGGTCATGCGTGACATAGATCAGCGTATGGCCAAGCTCGCGCTGTATGCGCTTGAGTTCCACGCGGGTCTCTTCGCGCAGCCGCGCGTCAAGCGCCGAGATCGGATCGTCCATCAGGTAGGCCGCCGGATCGCGCACCAACGCCCGCGCGATCGCCACGCGCTGCCGTTCGCCGCCCGAAAGCTGGGCCGGCGGCTTGTGCAGGAGATGGCCGATATGCAGCTTCTCGGAGACGGCCGCGACACGCGCCTTGATCTTGTCCTCGGGCACCTTGCGTTCAACGAGCGGGAAGCGGACATTCTGCTCCGCCGTCATATGCGGAAACAGCGCCAGGTTCTGGAACACCATCGCCACGTTGCGATCGGCCGGCGACAGCGCGTTGGCCGGCTTGCCGCCGATCAGGATCTCGCCGTGATCGGGCGTCTCGAGGCCGAGAATGAGCTTCAGGATCGTCGACTTGCCCGATAGCGGCGGGCCGAAGAGACAGAAGAACTCGTTGTCCTGGACATGGAACGAGACATTGTTGACGGCAACCGTATCGCCGTAGCGCTTGGAGACATTGCGGAGAGAGATGCTTGCCATGCTCAGATTTCCCTGATCGCGGCGCCGTTGGCGGCATCGAACAGCCGAACGGCATCTGGGTTGACGGTGAGCCTGGCCTTCATGCCCGCTTCGAGCCCGTTATCATTGTCCAGCACCACCTTGACCGAAGCCTTGTCGCGGCCGAGATGGACGATGGTCCGGGCGCCGATCCGCTCGACGAAAAACACCGGCAGGCCGGTCTCATCGGCGGTCAGTGACGCCTGTTCCGGCCGGAAACCGTAGAACACGTCGCGGCGCGCACCGGCATTGGCTGTGGTTGCGAGCGAGTCTGACAGGGCGGCGGATTTGCCGAACTCACCCATATCGACAATCGTCGTGCCATTCTCGTGGACGAGCGTACCCTTGATCAGGTTCATGCCGGGCGAGCCGAGGAAGCCGGCCACAAACGTATTGGCTGGATTGTTGTAGACCTCGACCGGCGAGCCGGTCTGCAATACTACGCCGTGATCCATCACGGCAATCCGGTCGGCCATGGTCATGGCTTCGAGCTGGTCGTGCGTGACATAAACCATGGTCTGCTTGAACTGGCGCTGCAAATGCTTGAGTTCCGTGCGCATCACGGCGCGGAACGCCGCATCGACATTCGACAGCGGCTCGTCGAGCAGGAAGATCGCTGGCTCGACGATAGCCGAGCGGCCGATCGCGAGGCGCTGCAGGATATTGACCGACAGCTTCGCCGAGGGCTGGTTCAGCAAAGGTCCGAGTTGAAGAAACTCGGCGATCGCCTTGACTCGCCTGTCGATCTCGGCTTGCGGCAGCCTGCGCATGCGAAGGCCGTAAGCCAAGTTTTCATACACCGACATATGCGTGAAGATCGCATAATTCTGGAACACGAAGCCGACACCGCGCTTGCCCATGGACACGCCAGCCATGTCGCGGTCGTCGAACAGGATGCGTCCGGCCGATGGGCTTTCCATGCCCGCGATCATGTTCATCGTCGTTGACTTGCCGCAGCCGGAGGGACCGAGCAGTGCGACGAACTCACCGTCCTGGATGGTCAGGTCCATCGTCTTGAGCGCGGTGAAGGCGCCGAAATTCTTGACCAGGTTTTCGAGATGGATCGCGGTCATGCTGCTGCCCTCGCACGGTTCATACGCGCAATGGCGAAATTGGCGAAGACCGACAGAAAGATCAGGATGGCGAGAGCGATGGCCGCGACATAGCCCCAGATGAGGTCGTTCTGCGTGACCTTGTAGATGTAAACCGAGATCGTCTCGGTTGCGACGCCCGGTCCACCGCCGGTCATGATAAACAGCGTGTCGAAAATCTTGAAGTTCTCGATCACACGGATCGCCAGCGCGATGATGATGATGGTCTTCATCTTCGGCAGGATGATAGTCCGGAAGCGTTGCGGCCAGGAAGCTCCGAGCAGGGTCGCCGCGCGCAACTGATCTTCCGGCACGCCGGCAAGGCCCGCGAGCAGGATGAGGAACATCAGCGGCGTCCATTGCCAGATATCCGCGATCATCACCGCGATCAGCGCCCAGGTGGGGCTCGACAGCCAGGCGAGCGTGAACTGGGTTCCGGTCAGCGACGAGATGATGTCATTCACCGGCCCGCCGGACTGGAACAGCATGAAGAACATGTAGCCGGCGACCGCGGGCACGACCATCATCGGCATCAGCAGGATCGAATAGAAGAAGCGCTTGCCGCGAAAGTCATCCATGAACAGAAGCGCCAGCGCAAAGCCGAGCAGGAATTCCGCCGGCACGCAGATCAGCATGATCAGCGCCGTACGGCCGAGCGCCGACCAGAAACGGTCATCCACCGCCAGATCGGTATAGTTGGCGAATGTGTTCCACATCTGCCACGCCGACCACCACGGTACACCATCGAGCGGCGACCAGTCGGTCAGCGAGATATAGAGCTGCATCAGCAGCGGGAAGACCGAAATTAACAGGACAAGGATCTGCGCCGGCAGCGTCAGCCGGAAGCCGAGCCTGCGGCTTTCCTGGTCGGCCACCGGGGTCGCGACAGGAAGGATCGGGTTGGACACGGCATCGGTCATTGCTTGAGCGCCCCGAAGGTCAGGCCGCGCACCAGATGCTTCTGGATCGCGATACCCATGATCACGGGGGGTACGGCGGCGATCAGGCCGAGCGCGGCTTTGGCGCCATAGAGCTGGCCGGTCATCGAGGATGACAAAGAGGCCATGTAGACCGGGATCGTGACCCAGTCGCGCGTCGTCAGCAGCAACCCGATTAGATAGTCCGACCAGTTCAGGATGAACACGAACAGCGCGGAACTGGCGAGCGGTGCACGCATCATCGGCAGCGTGATCTGGGTGAACACGCGAAAGCGCGAACAGCCCTCTACGCGCGCCGCATCCTCGATCTCGCGCGGCATGTCATCGAAGAACGTCTTCATCAGCCAGAAGGCGAAGGGCAACGTCACGATGCCGTAGATCAGCGCCAGCCCCCACCATGTGTCGATCATCCCAAGGAACGACCACATGATCATGACGGGGATCATCACCGCCATCGGCGGAAAAAGCCGGAGCTGGATCAGCGCCAAGGGAAGATTCTGCCCTGAACCGAAGCGCGACAGGCCATAAGCAGCCGACGTACCGGCAATCATCGCGATCAATGTACCGAATATCGCCGAAAGCAGCGAGGAAACGATCGGCCGTGTCGCCGTCTTGTCAAGCGCAACGATGAGATTGGAACTCGATTCACCGAAGATGAAACGGAAATTGTCGAGCGTCGGCTCCTTCGGCCACCATGTCAGGTCGGCGCCGGTCGCGGTCCACTCTGCGATCGGCTTGAAGGCCATCGAGGCCATCCAGGCAATCGGCACAAGCGTCACCGCGACGGCCAGGATCACCGCCAGATAACGAAACACTTCAAAAAGGGGTGACCGGTTCATCGTCTCTTCTACACTTCACTCACACAGGAAACGGAAGGCGGGTTGCCGCCTTCCGCTGGATTGGCCTTGGGAGGCTTAGTCGGTGATCGTTGGCCAGGCGGCCTTGTTGGCCTTGATGGCGGCGACCAGCTTTTCCTCGCCGGTACGGCGAGCGATGCGCTGCCACTGCTTCTCGGTGTCGGCCATTGCCTGTTCCGGCGTCTTGGACTTGGTGAGCGCCGCCATCAGGTTCTCGTCGAGCGCATTGTGGAATGCGGTCGCGCCGGGATAGTTGATCGTCGGCACGGTGCGCGCCACATTCTCGCGGACGACGTCCATGTGGTAGGCGTGATAGGTCTCGCGCACCAGCACATCGGAAAAGTCCGAGAGACGGAACGGGTCGAAATAGCCGCCCGGATTGGCCGTCATCCAGGCATAGATACGCGCCGAGCCAAGCCATTGCAGCAGGAGATACGCGGCTTCCGGGTTCTTGCTCTGCGAGGAGACCGAAGCCGAAAGATTGAGCCAGAGCACCGTGCGGCGGATGAGCTTGCCATCGACCTCATTGCCCGGCGGCAGCATGGAGCCGATCTTGCCTGTGACCTTCGAGCCGGTATTGCCGGCATTGTCGAGGAACTTCGGCAGGTTGGAGAAGGCACAGGTCATCGCGGCACCCGCACCGGCGAAATTGCCGTACTGCTCCGGCCAGCCCCAGGAGATCGCGTCCGGCGAATGATGCGAGAGCGAGTCCACGTAATCCTTGGTCGCGGACCAGCCGGCCTCGGAATTGATCAGCGCCTTCCCGTTGTCATCGAACAGGAACTGGTTGGGATTGCCGAGCGAGGCATAGCGCTGGTACCAGTTGGTATAGCCCCAGCCCTGGTTGCGCAGATCTGTCGAGCCGAACAAGCCCTTGTCCGGACGATGGAAGAAGGCGGCGATTTCGCCGTGTTCCTTCCAGGTCTTCGGCGGCGCCAGCTCATAGCCGTGCTTATCGGAGAAGGCCTTCTTCTCGGCTTCGTCGTTGAACAGATCCGTGCGGTAGTTCCAGATCTGGAAGTCGCCGTCGAGCGACACGCCGTAGGTCGATCCATTGTACTGGTTGAGCAGCGATACGCCCTGCGCGCCGTTGACGTAACCCGTCTCGGGGGCATCCCATTCAGGCTTGTGGGTGACGACGAACTCGTCGAGATTGACGATGCCGCCGGTCTCGGCGAGGTCGCCCAGGCGGTTCCATTCGACGGCGTAGATGTCGAAGGCACCGGCCTTGGTCGAGATGTCCTGCATCGTCTTGGTGAATTCCTGGCCGTTCGGCACACCGACGATTTCAAGCGTGATTCCGGTTTCCTTCTCCCAGAGCTCCTTGATCGAAGGCGCGCCCTTGGGGAACGGCTGGGTCAGCTGGCCGATCGAGCCATCGGACAAGCCCAGAACGATCTTGGTAACGCCCTTTGCCTTGAAGCTCTTGGCGGCTTCCACCGCCCTGCCCTCGGGCGTATCGGCGCCATATTGATAGCGCTCGGCGCCATCGAAGCCCGTCGGGCCGCCGATCATGCCTGATGCCAGGGCATCGGCCGCGAATGCGCGACTCGGACGAATGAACTGGGGTGCGATGCCGACGGCAGCCGTCAGGCCGGCCATGCGGGTAGACGCCGACAGAAATCCACGGCGCGAGACATTGAGATTGAGTGACATATTTTCCTCCCTGGCGACCAGACCTCCATCTCGTCGTATGATGTATATTGATTTGTCGATCTATTGATGTCAACATCATATTTGATCAACGTACCTCAATAATTACATCTATCACGATCAAATGCAAAAAACGCAGTGGAATCAAAGCTTCTATATGAGACAACGCTGATGCTTTTTGATGCAATGCGGGAGGAAATGAGTGCCATGCTGCGCTGCGCGCGTTTTTTAGATTGCAAGTCCCGCCCCGTGGAATACATCAGTTTCCATCATCTCATGACGAGGGAATCACATTGCGCTCGACTCTGATCGACATCGCCAAGGGGTCAGGGGTCTCGACCGCGACGGTCGACCGCGTGCTCAACAACCGCTCGGGTGTCAGCGAGCGCACGCGCACGATGGTGATGGAGACTGCCGCCCGCCTGGGATACTTCGGCAGTTCCGAGGCGACCGTGGGCAAGATACGGCTCGATTTCGTCCTGCCCGAAGGCACCAACACATTCATCGCCAATCTCAAGGCACAACTCGAACGCCAATGCGCGGCCCAGGATGGCGTCGAGTTCAATGTGCATTCAGTGGAGGGCTTCAACCCCGCCTCTCTCGCGCAGAAGCTGGCCGAGATCCGACCCATGACACAGGGCGTCGGGCTCGTCGCGCTCGATCACCCGACTGTACGCGAGGAAATGCGTGCGCTGGCCGACGCCGGCGTCAAGGTTGTGACGCTTGTATCCGATATCCTGCATGTCGCCCGCACCGGTTATGTCGGCATCGACAACCGCGCGGCCGGCCGGCTGGGCGGCTATCTGCTGGGTCGTCTGCTGCCGGCAACGCGAAGCAAGATCGCGCTGTTTGCCGGATCGCTCTCCTATCGCGGCCACGAGGAGCGGGAGATGGGCTTCCGCCACATCATCTCCGAGGAATTTCCGCATCTAGAGATCGTCCAGATGCGCGAGATCAGGGACGACCGTCAGCGTGCCTATGAAGAAGCCTCCGCACTTCTCGAACGCCAGCCCGACCTCGCCGGCATCTACAATATCGGTGGCGGCAGTTCCGGGATCGGCCGCGCGCTCAACGAACGCGGCCGGGGCACATCCCTGGTCTTCATCGGCCACGAACTGACCGAGAACTCCAAACCGCTGCTGCTTTCAGGTACAATGGATGCCGTTATCGACCAGAATCCGCGAGTCGAGGCGCGCGAGGCGATCTCCTTGCTGGTCAATTCGATCCGGGGCAAGGTCTTCGAATACCATCCGCCCCGGCTGCAGGTGATCTTCCGGGAGAATATTCCGGAGCATTGATGCGAAATGATGTGAATTGATGCTTGCAAGCGATATCGCATCGCAGAAAGATGAAATTATGGGCGCTTTTCCACATTTTCGCCCGTTTGGCGCTATAAGATGATGTTGACTTCCTCATTTTGAGACGTCATTATACATCATATCGCAATGCTCGCTTGCGCGGGCCGGAGGAGCGCGCGCCCTGGCGAGACCGGACGCAGTCGCCGAATATATACTGGGAGGTCGCAATGGCAATCACGGAAGCAGGCCCGGCAACCACGACAAAGCGGGACTACAGCCTCGTGGGCGAAAGCACGCGCAGAGCGATCGAGACCGGACTTGCCTCTGCGGAATGGTATCACACCGATGTTCCCCGCAAGACCATGAAGGAACTGATGCAGCGTTCCGATGGTCCGGCGATCCGCGATACGATCATCTGGATCGGCGGCCTCATTCTGATGGCGGCCGGCGGCATCTATTTCTGGGGTTCCTGGTGGTGCGTGCCCTTCTTCTTCGTCTATGGCGTCCTTTATGGATCGGCGTGCGACTCGCGCTGGCACGAATGCGGCCACGGTACGGCCTTCAAGACCCGCTGGATGAATGATGTCGTCTACGAGATCGCCAGCTTCCAGGTCATGCGCAATCCCGTCACCTGGCGGTGGAGCCATGCGCGCCACCACACCGACACGATCATCGTCGGCCGCGATGCCGAAATCGCCGTCATGCGGCCGCCTGACCTCCTGCGCGCCGCTCTTGCCTTCATCGGCATTCTCGATGCCTGGGGTTCGCTGAGGACGATCGCGCGCAACGCGCTGGGTAATCTCAGCGAGGATGAAAAGAGCTACATCCCCGAGATGGAGCAGGGCAAGGCGATCACCGCCGCTCGCTGGCACATGGCGATCTACATCGCCACGATAGCGCTCGCTCTCTACATGTGGTCCTGGCTGCCGCTGATGATTATCGGCCTGCCGCGCCTTTATGGTTGCTGGCACATGGTGATGACCGGCCTGCTGCAGCATATCGGCCTCGCGGACAATGTCGTGGACCATCGGCTCAATAGCCGCACGGTGTATATGAACCCCATCAGCCGGTTCATTTACCTGAACATGAACTATCATGTCGAACACCATATGTTCCCGATGGTGCCCTATTATGCACTGCCAAAGCTGCATGAACTGATCAAGCACGATCTGCCAGCGGCAAATCCATCGATCTGGCATGCTTACAAGGAAGCGTGGCCAGTGGTGAAGCGCCAGCTCAGATACGAAGATTTTTATCTGAAGCGTGAACTGCCGCCGACGGCGCGGCCGTATAAGGCCGAATTCCACGACTTGCCCGTTGGTGCGGCCGCGGAATAGGTCTGCCAAAGCAATAGATACGGGGCGTCGCATCGGCGCCTTCTTTTCCGGAGAATTTCATGACTGACTGGGTAGCCGCCTGCGCGGAAGGCGATATCGACGAAGAAGACGTGATGCGCTTCGACCATGCCGGACGGACGTTCGCCATCTACCGCTCGCCCGACGACGAATATTTCGCGACCGATGGCCTCTGTACGCATGAGAAGGTCCACCTCGCCGACGGGCTGGTGATGGACGAGATCATCGAGTGTCCTAAGCACAACGGGCGCTTCAACTACAAGACGGGTGCCGCCAGGGGCGCACCGGTCTGCGTCAACCTCGCCACCTATCCGGTGAAGGTCGAGGGCGGCCAGGTCTATATCGGCCTCTAAGCAAGCCCGGGAGGGGAGAATGAGCAACGACGCGCAGGACGGCATCGTCATCATCGGCGCGGGCGAATGTGGCGCGCGCACCGCCCTCGCCCTTCGTGACGAAGGGTTCGCCGGCACGATCACGCTTCTCGGCTCGGAAGCGCATCTGCCCTACGAGCGGCCGCCGCTTTCCAAGGATGTCTTGACCGGGACCGACAGCCCGACCCTTCGACAGATCGCGTCTCGTGAGCAATTCGAGACATCAGGCATCACCTTTCTGCCCGGATCCAATGCCGTGGAGATCGATCGCGCCGGAACGCAGGTCCGCCTGTCCGATGGGCAGGCGCTCGGCTACAGCAAGTTGTTGCTGACAACGGGTGCATCGCCGCGTCGCTTGCCGATGGCGGAGGGTTCGTGCCATTGCGTCTATCTGCGCACCCATGACGACGCAATCGCGATCCGCGCGAAGCTCGGCAGGGGTGGCCATGTGGCGATCATCGGTGGAGGCTTCATCGGCCTCGAGATCGCGGCATCGGCTCGCAAGCTCGGCTGCGCGGTGACAATCGTCGAGGGCCTCGAACGGATCCTCATGCGCGGCGTGCCGGCGGAAATTGCCCGCGTGATCCATGACGAGCATGAGCGTCAGGGCGCGCGCGTCATCACCGCAAAGGGCCTTGCATCCATCGAAGACAACGGGGACCGGGCAGTGGTCACCCTGACCGATGGCGAGGTGATCGCAGCAGATCTGGTGGTCGTGGGCATCGGCGCCGTGCCCAATGTGGCGCTTGCCGAGGCCGCCGGGCTTGAGATCAGCAACGGCATCGCCGTCGACCAGCATCTGCGCACAAGCGACCCGTCGATATATGCGGCCGGAGACTGCGCCTCATTTCCCGTCGCAGTCTATGGCGGACGACGGGTGCGCCTCGAATCCTGGCGCAACACCCACGACCAGGCAAAGGTCGCGGCCTCCAATATGATGGGCGGTGATGCGATCATCGATGCCGTGCCGTGGTTCTGGTCGGATCAATATGACCTCGGCCTGCAGGTCGCCGGATTGGCGGACGAAGGCACGACCACCGTTCGTCGTGACGTCGGCGATGGCGCCTTCATCCTGTTCAGCCTGGCGGATGATGGCCGGCTTGTCGCCGCAAGCGGCATCGGACCCGGTAACAGTGTCGCACGCGACATTCGCATCGCCGAGATGCTGATCGCAAAACGCGCCCACCCCGATCCGGCGCTGCTTGCCGCATCTGACACCAAACTCAAGGCGCTTCTCGCCGCATAACTGATATCTGGGAGGACAGGACAATGAGAAAGAACAGGCCGACGGTTGCCGATCTGCGCGCCATGAAGGGCAAGAAGCAGCTGACCATGCTGCGCGTCCTGACCTTGGAAGAGGCCGAAGCTGCCGAGAAGGCCGGCATCGACATCGTCTCCGTGCCGCCGGAACTCTGCCTCGATCCGCGTTACCGCGAGGTCGCCCCTACCCTCTTCACCATGCCTGGCGAGAATTTTTTCGAGATCGGCACGGGCGACGACTTCGTCCGCTGGGCCTTCAAGATGTACAAGGGCGGCGCCGACGCCGTCTATTGCTCGGCGAGCTATGCCACGGTGAAGCGCATGGCCGACGAGGCCATTCCGGTGATCGGCCACGTCGGCCTCATCCCCTCCCGCAAAACCTGGACCGGTGGCTTCAAGGCCGTCGGCAAGACCGCACAATCCGCCCTGGAAATCTGGGACGCCGTCAAGCAACTCGAAAAGGCCGGTGCTTTTGGTGCCGAGATCGAGGTCGTGCCGGTGGAAGTCGCCGAAGCGATCTCCAAGCGCACCAGCCTGGTCATGCTCTCCATGGGCGCGGGCACCGGCTGCGACGCGCAATATCTCTTCGCGGAAGACATCCTCGGCACCAATCGCGGCCACATGCCCCGTCATTCCAAGGTCTATCGCAACTTCGCCGCCGAATATGACCGGCTGCAGCAGGAACGCATCGCCGCCTTCAAGGAATACGTGGCTGACGTCGAGAGCAACGCCTATCCCGAGGAAAAGCACATCGTCCGCATGGCACCGGATGAGCTGAAGACGTTCATGGACAAGATCGACCGCGCCTGACACTCATATGATAGCCTATTATTTAGGCATGCGGCGCGCCAAAGGCACAAAGCGCAGCTGAGGAAACTTGGAAAATCGTGTCTTCTCACTATTGTATTGATTGGCACGCCGATTGCAGCATTGCATACAATAAGGGGCGGCGCGATAGGCCGCCCAATCGGAGACATTGTAATGCTGCCTGCCGTGCTCGACCTGACAGCCCTTCGCGCCGCCTATGCAGGCGGCACGACGCCGCTGGATGTCATCGAAGACGTAATCGCGCGCAGGCGGGCATGGGATGATCCAGCCGCTTTCATCACCGCGACGCCTGATTATGATCTCAGGGCCGCGGCAAGGGAACTGATGGACAGTGCCCCCGAACCCAACAGCCTGCCGCTCTGGGGCGTGCCGTTCGCGGTCAAGGACAATATCGACGTTGCCGGCCTGCCCACCACGGCCGCCTGCCCTGCCTATACCTATCTTCCTGAGAAGGACGCTACGGTCGTCGCCCGGCTGCGGGCCGCTGGCGCCATCGTCATTGGCAAGACCAATCTCGACCAGTTCGCCACCGGGCTGAACGGCACCCGTTCGCCCTACGGCGCGCCGCGCTCGGTGTTCAATGCGGACTATATCTCGGGCGGCTCAAGCTCAGGTTCGAGCGTCACCGTCGCGGCTGGCATGGCCGTCTTCGCGCTCGGCACGGACACGGCGGGCTCGGGTCGCGTACCGGCCGCGTTCAACAATCTGGTTGGCATCAAACCGACGCCGGGCCTGCTGCCGAATACGGGAGCGGTACCTGCCTGCCGGAGCATCGATTGCATCACGATTTTTTCGACGACCGTCGGCGATGGCGTTACCGTCCGCAAGGTTGCCGAGGGCTTCGATTCCGGCGATCCTTTCTCACGTCACGCGGCTCCAGCATCGCTGCCCGTGTCAGGACTTCGCATCGGCGTGCTGGCGGATAACGAGCGCGAGTTTTTCGGCGATGTGGAAATGGAAACGCTCTACGACCAGGCAATCGAACGCGCCAAAGCGCTCGGCGCAACCATTGTGCCCTTCGACTATGCACCCTTCCGCGAGGCAGCGGCACTCCTCTATGGCGGTCCATGGGTCGCCGAGCGGCTCGCCGCCGTCGAGAGCTTTTTCGCTTCCAACGCCAACGACTTCGACCCCACCGTGCGCAAGATCATCGCGGGCGCCAAAGGGAAAACCGCTGTCGATGCGTTCAAGGGCCGCTACCGGCTGGAAGAACTGCGCCATCTGACCGATGCCGAATGGCGGAAGGCGGATATCTTGCTGCTGCCAACCACGCCAACGACCTACTCCGTCGCCGATATGCTGGCCGACCCGATCACACTCAACAGCCGGCTTGGTCGCTACACCAATTTCGTCAACCTTTTGGATTGCGCGGCGATTGCTGTGCCCGCCGGCTTCCGCAGCTCAAGCCTGCCGGGCGGCGTCACGCTCATCGCACCCGCCTTCACCGATGATGCGCTGGCACCGCTGGCTGATGCACTCCACCGTGCCGCCGCCTCCGGCATGGGCAAGGCGCGAACCGCGCGACTGCCTGAAGAAAGCCGCGTGGCGCCCGTTGATGACGGCTTCGTTCCGGTCGTGGTTGTCGGCGCGCATCTCCAAGGCATGCCACTCAACCATGAGCTCGCCGGTTCCGGCGGCCGCCTGGTCAAGTCTTGCCTCACCGCCCCTGAATACCGGCTGTTCGTACTACCAGGCACTGTTCCGCCGAAGCCCGGCCTGATCTCGGAGCCCGGCTTCTCTGGCAAAGGCATCACGGTCGAGGTCTGGGCATTGCCTCCCGCAGCCTTCGGAGCGTTCGTCCAGAAAATCCCCTCGCCGCTGGGCATAGGCAAGATCAGGCTCGAGGATGGAACGAGCATCTCCGGATTCCTCTGCGAGGCGTATGCCGTCAAGGGCGCCGAGGAAATCACCCATCTCGGCGGCTGGCGGACTTACATCAATCTGAAGAAGGCGAGTTGAGCGAAGCCAGTTGGAATGCTTCGAACCGCGTCAGCGCGCTGTCGATCAGCGACTTGTACTCGGCCGGATCGGCACCATTGAGCCATGTCCATTTCTGGATCAGCAGCTTGCCGGCCTTGCGATCCGCCTTGAGGTCGATCGCCGCGACGATCCTGTCACCCACAAGCACCGGCAGCGCGAAATAGCCGAGCACCCGCTTGTCGGCCGGCACATAGGCCTCGAAACGGTGGTCGTGGCCGAAGAGCATGGCGAGCCGCTTGCGCTGGATCACCAGCGGATCGAAGGGCGAGAGAATGTGCACCAATCGCGGCGCGTGGTTTTCCTCCGCGGTCTCCAGCACCTCAGCCGCCACCCAATGGGCGACCGCGCCTGCACTCTCGATATGAACCGGCAAAAGCTCCTTCTTGCGGACGGCGGTGCCTAGCAGTGCCGCGACCCGCTTCTTCCATTTCAAGTCGCCATAGCAAATTGAATCCAGGCTGACGATCCCCTGCGCCCTGAGCGCCCGCTCCAGCAGATAGGCAGCATATTGGCCTTCCGTCGCGGGCTTCGGTCGCTCCCAACCGAAATGCCGATCAGTCAGTTCATAGGTCTTGAGCATGCCCAACCGCCGCGAGACGACAAGATCGCCCGTGTAAAAGGCAAGCTGAAGCGCCCGCTTGGATGGCTTCCTGCTGGCCCAGGGATGATCCTTTTCCACCAGTTCGTCGTCATCGATATCCCGTATGGAGAGCGGCCCCTCGTTGCGGATGCGCCTGATGATGGCGAGGTAGTCCTTATGACTGACGCTCGCAAACCAGGATGCCGGCGCGGTCTTGTCGGGTACGTTCTTCTGCTGCTTCATACTGAGTAGGGAGTACCGGAAATCGCGGGTCGGAACGTAGGACAGCGCATGCGTCCAGTATTCGAAGACCGACTTGTCCGCTGATTGCGCCTGGTCGAGATCGGCAGTCGAATAGCCGGGAATGCGCGTGAACAGGATGTGGTGATGACTGCGTTCGATCACATTGATCGTGTCGATCTGCACATAACCGAGATGCTCGACCGCCGCACGCGTGGCGTCCGGCCCGGAGCCAAACGGGTTCTCCTCATCAAGCTTCTGTGCACGGAGCCAGATCGACCGCGCCCGGCCGGGTGAAACTGAAATCGGCTTCTTGCTCAATGCGGCTCCATCCGGTTGAGAGACTCAACATGCGATCAAAAGAATAGCGGACTGCCGGAGCAATCCGCTAGCTCAGATGCAGGAACATGCTGACAACGCGTGGCAGCAGCCATTCAATTCTGGACTGAAATGTCAGCCGATGCTCATTAGGCTGGCATTGCCGCCGGCCGCTGCCGTGTTGATCGACGTCGAAACCTCCTCGAGCAGCCAGTTGAGACTGTAGGGCTGACCGCCCAGGATATCGGCCGTCGAGGCGGACTGGACGAGCACCAGCGGACCTGGCAGAGCCGCGATCGCCTGGTTGATGGTCCGGACGCGTTCGCCATCACCCTCGACCAGCGCGCCGGCAAACGGGCTGGCCGCCGCCCAATCCGAAGCCCAGGTCAAGCGTGAGGCAACGGATTGCGGTACACCGGCAAGTGAAGTCTCCAGCCCCGAAGCGTTGTCGATCGTCACGCGGTTGCCGGTCGAAAGCGCCAGCGCCAATTGCCGATACAGGCCTTCCTCGGTCTGCGGGGCCAGAAGAATATGGCCGCGTGGATGCAGGGCATAGATATTCCGCTCGCCGACGGGCCCGGGAAGCTCCGAGGCGAGCCCAAGCGCCGAGGTGCTGCCATAGTCGCGTGCCGCATTCGCCGCATCCTTCGCACCTTTGCCATCGAGCCACAGGGCGAAATCGAGCAGCGCCGCGTCGGTATGCACCGAACTATGGTGCGGCGGCACCGGCGGAACCTGCACCAGCCGTCCGAGATAGAGCGGACCGCCCGCCTTCGGACCCGTGCCGGAAAGACCTCGCCCGCCGAACGGCTGCACCCCGACCACCGCGCCGATGACGTTGCGATTCACATAGAGATTGCCCGCCTTGATGCGGCTGGTCACATGCGCGATCGTCTCGTCGAGACGCGTATGCAGGCCGAACGTCAGCCCATAGCCGGTAGCATTGATATCGTCGATCAACCGGTCGATATCGTCGCGTCTATAGCGGATCACGTGCAGCACGGGGCCGAACACCTCGCGCTTGAGATCGGAGAGCTTGTCGAGTTCGATGATCGTTGGCGGCACGAACGTGCCCTCCTCTGTCTCGCCCCTGAGCTCGACCTGTTCGACCGGGCGGCCGAGGCCGCGCATCGCCTCGATATGCTTCTCGATGATGCCCTTGGCTTCGTCGGTGATAACAGGACCGACATCGACCGACAGCCTATCGGTGCGGCCGATGCTGAGCTCCTTCAGCGCGCCCTTGAGCATGGCGAGCGTCCGATCTGCGACATCCTCCTGCAGGCAGAGAATGCGCAGCGCCGAGCAGCGCTGGCCGGCACTGTCGAAAGCCGAGGCGATGACATCCGCTACGACCTGTTCGGCAAGCGCCGAGGAATCGACGATCATGGCGTTCTGGCCGCCGGTCTCGGCGATCAGTGGGATCGGGCGGCCGGATGCCGACAGCCGTGCGGCAAGCTGCGCCTGGATCAGCCGGGCTACTTCGGTCGAGCCGGTGAACATGACGCCTGCCGTCTCAGCCGCGCCGACAAGAGCGGCACCGACGCGCCCATCGCCTGGCACGAATTGCAGCGCGCTGACCGGCACACCGGCCTCATGCAGGATGCGGACGGATTCAGCCGCGATCAGCGGCGTTTCCTCGGCGGGTTTGGCGAGCACCGGGTTACCGGCGACGAGCGCTGCGGCAACTTGGCCGGTGAAGATCGCCAAAGGGAAATTCCACGGGCTGATGCAGACGACCGGCCCGACCGGCTTGTGACCCGGCCCGAGCGTCCGGCGCGCCTGATCGGCATAATAGCGCAGGAAATCCACCGCCTCGCGCACTTCGGCAATGGCGTTGGGAGCGGATTTTCCGGCCTCGCGCATGATAAGGCCAAGCAATTGCTGAGCCCGCGATTCCATCAGGTTGGCAGCACGATCGAGGCAGGCGGCACGCTCGGTCGGAGAGACGGACGCCCATTGCGCAGCATTCCCGGATGCCAGTGCGACTGCCGTGCGAGCGTCGTCGTCCGACGCTTCCGCCACGGTGCCCACCACATCATTGCGGTCGCCGGGGTTGCGGACGGGTCGCGCTTCACCGGGCATCGCATCGGAGGCGAGTAGCGGACGAGCATCCCAATTCACTTCGGTCGAAGCCTTGAGCGCTTCCGAGAGGTTGGCAAGCAGATCTTCGTTCGAGAGATCGAGGCCAGCCGAGTTGTTTCTCGACGCGCCGAAAATCTTGCGCGGCAGCGCAATCTGATCATGCCCGGCACCGGGTACAGGCAGCGCGCAAGCGACATCGACCGGATCCGTTATCAGTTCGTCGATCGAGACCTTCGGGTCGGCGATGCGATTGACGAAGGAGGAGTTCGCGCCGTTCTCAAGCAGGCGCCGCACTAAGTAGGCCAGCAGCGTCTCATGCGTACCGACGGGGGCATAGATGCGGCACGGCCGGTCGAGATTTTCCTTGCCGACCACCTCGTCGTAGAGCGGCTCGCCCATGCCATGCAGGCACTGGAACTCGTAATTGCCGACCTGGAAATCGCCGCCGGCGAGATGATAGATCGTGGCCAGCGTCTGCGCATTGTGGCTGGCGAATTGCGGGAACACATAATCGGTGGCCGCCAGCAGCTTCTTCGCGCAGGCGATGTAGGAAATGTCGGTATGGATCTTGCGGGTGAAGACTGGGAAGCTTTCGAGCCCGTCAAGCTGTGCGCGCTTGATCTCGGCGTCCCAATAGGCGCCCTTGACCAGTCGCACCATGATGCGTCGATTGGCGCGCCGGGCGAGATCGATGACGAAATCAAGCACATAGGGGCAGCGCTTGCCATAGGCCTGCACCACGAAGCCCATGCCATTCCAGCCGGCCAGCGACCGGTCCAGGCAGAGTTCTTCGAGGATATCCAGCGAGAGTTCCAGCCGGTCGGCCTCCTCGGCATCGATGTTGAGGCCGATGTCATAGCTCTTGGCGATCAGCGCCAGTGCCTTCACCTTCGGCACCAGTTCGCCCATCACGCGGGCCGCCTGCGACCTCGAATAGCGCGGATGCAGCGCCGAAAGCTTGATCGAAATGCCGGGGCCTTCGTAGATGCCCCGACCGGCAGATGCCTTGCCGATGGCATGGATCGCGTTCTCGTAGTCCTTGTAGTAACGCTCGGCATCGGCGCCGGTTGTCGCCGCCTCGCCCAGCATGTCGTAGGAATAGCGGAAGCCCCTCTGTTCCAGCGCCTTGGAGCGCTTGAGCGCCTCCTCGATCGTCTCGCCGGTGACGAACTGCTCGCCCATCATCCGCATCGCCATATCGACGCCGCGACGGATCACGGGTTCCCCGGCGCGCGCGATCAGACGGGTCAGTGCCGCGGACAGGCTGCGGTCGTTGACGGTGGAGGTCAGCTTGCCGGTGACGACGAGGCCCCAGGTCGCGGCGTTGACGAACAGCGACTTGCCGCCGCCGATATGCGATTTCCAGTCGCCTTCCGAGATCTTGTCGCGGATCAGCGCGTCGCGCGTATCGGTGTCGGGAATGCGTAGCAGCGCTTCGGCCAGGCACATAAGCGCCACGCCTTCCTGGCTGGAGAGCGAATATTCGTGCACCAGCCCCTCGACGCCGGAGCCTGAATGCTTGGCTCGGAGCGCGGTGATCAGCTTGCGGGCCGTGCCGCGCGACGCCTCCTTGAGGCGCGGCGACAGCGTCGCGGCCTCGATCAGCGGCAGCACACATTCGGCCTCGTCGCGCCGGTAGGCCGCGGTGATCGCTTGCCGGAGCGGGCTCTGTGGCCGGATCGGCGGTGCGAACTCGGCAAAGAGGGTCTCGTTCTTATCGATCGTCTGAAGGTTCATTTCGGCCGTTCTCCACCAAGCCCATCCCAACCGCATATCGGCGTGCCGGCGGGCGAAGCTTAGCAGAATCAATTCTGCCGCGCCTTCGCGAATTTCACCGGTCCTTGCCTTGCGGGATTGCCGGGAACCTACCAGTTTAGGCGAAGGATTTCAGACTTGAATTTCTCAGTATGCAGCGCTATTTCTCCATAAATCGAGGAGATATTGGGCGTTATGGCTACACAAGACCAGAACGAAAGTGAATTGGACCAATTCGATCATCGCATTCTCGATGCCTTGGCGACCGATGGCAGAATGTCGATCACCGATCTCTCGTCAGTGGTCGGTCTTTCCAAGACACCATGCCAGGTACGGCTCAAGAAACTCATCGACGAAGGCTATATCGAAGGCTTCCATGCTCGCATCAACCAGCGGAGGCTCGGCATGGATCACATCGCCTTTGCCGAGGTCAAGCTCTCGGACACCAAGGAGCAGGCGCTCAGCGAGTTCAACGCCGCCGTGCGCAAGATCAAGGAGGTCGAGGAATGCCACATGATCGCCGGCCGCATCGACTATCTGCTCAAGGTCCGGACATCGGATATCAGGAAATACCGGCAGGTGCTGGGCGAGAAAATCTCCAGCCTTCCGCATGTCGCCAGCACCTCCACATCAGTCGCAATGGAATCCGTCAAGGAAGGCGGCATTTGACATAAGTCAATTGACGGCAAAGTGTCGCGACCGGGCTCAATTGGCTAATCGGGCATTCCCCCGCCGCGCGTTTTGAGTTTAGTGTCGCCGCATGACCACTCTCAGCAACGATTCAGACGCTACCTCTTCGGCGAACCGCTCGCGAATTGTGGCCCTTGTGGTGGCCGTCTCCTTCTTCATGCAGATGCTGGACGGCACGATCGTCATCACGTCGCTCCCCCAGATGGGCCTGGATTTCGGCGTCCCGGCGGTATCGATGAGCATCGGCCTGACTGTCTATATGCTCACCATGGCGGCCTTCATCCCGCTTTCGGGCTGGCTGGGCGATCGCTTCGGCGCGCGCAACATTTTCATGGCGGCGATCGCCATCTTCACGCTCGCCTCGTTGTTCTGCGGCCTGTCGGAAAGCCTCGGCCAGTTCATCGCCGCCCGCGCGGTGCAGGGTTTCGGCGCCGCCCTGATGAACCCGATCGGCCGGGTCATCGTGCTCAAGAACGCGCCGAAATCGGAACTGGTCAACGCCGTGGCACTGATTACCTGGCCTGCATTGATCGCGCCGGTCATCGGCCCCGTGCTCGGAAGTTTCATCACCACCTATTTCTCCTGGCAGTGGAACTTCCTCGTCAACGTCCCGATCGGCATACTGGGCCTCGTCCTCGTCTGGATGTTCGTGCCCGACCAGCGCGACGATGGCGCCGGCAAGCTCGACATACCCGGCTTCCTGCTGTCGGCGCTCGGGTTGACGCTGCTTCTGGCAGGACTGGAAGCCTTTACGCACGGCAGCGCCGCGCTGCCCTTGATTGGCCTGCTGCTGGCCGGGGGCGTCGTGTTCGGCGTTGTGGCGACATGGCATTTCCAGCGCGTCGCCAATCCGCTGCTCGATCTCTCGCCCTTCCGCATCCAGACCTTCGCGCTGTCGACGCTTTCGGCCGGAACCGCGGTCAGGCTTTCGATCAACGCCATGCCGTTCCTGATACCGCTCTCGCTTCAGGTCGGCTTCGGCCTCGATGCGATCGCCACCGGAACCTATCTTCTCGTCTATTTCGCCGGCAACCTGGCCATGAAGTCCGTCACCACGCGCCTCCTGCGCCAATACGGGTTCCGCACGGTGCTGGTGGTCAACGGCGTGCTCGCCTGTGCATCGATCGCAGCCTGTGCCGCACTGTCGCGAGAGACGCCGGAAGCGATAATCCTCATCCTCTTCTTCTTCGCCGGCCTGACCCGCTCGATGCAGTTCACCGCGCTCAACACGATCGGCTTCGCCGACATCACGCCAGCGCAGCGCAGTTCCGCCTCGACGTTGTCGAGCATGCTGCAACAGATTTCCATGCTGCTCGGCGTGGCCGTTGCCGCCGCCGTGCTCAACATTTCGGAAGCCGCGCGCGGCGCCCAAGGCATGTCGATTACCGATTTCCGCTGGGCCTTCCTCGTCATCGGCCTGCTCGGCGTCGTTGCATCGTTGCGCTTCCTGAGCCTGTCCCGAGACGCCGGTTCCGAAGTCTCCGGCCATCGGCTCGGCAGATGATCGCGGCAACCGCGTCTCGCCTCGCCGTCCAGTTTTTTGATGACATCCCGCGCAACACGCGCGGGCTTCGGGAGAAAAGCGCAAGCAGCTTCATCTTACGATGCATACATTTCTCGAGACGTGTTATGCGAGTTTCGGCAGTTTTCGCGCTTTTTGGCTACATTTCGTTGACAACAGGAATACATTTCTTGACATAACGTCGACAGACGACGAAATTCGTGAGGATCGACGCGTGGCGAAAGTCATACCGGCTAACTGGCCTCTGTAACCTGCGCTTATGACCCATGAGAAGAACGAAATTGCCGGGATAGCGGCTTTACCATAGCGTCGATGAGAGTAGCGGATCGGCTTGCGTCATTCTGGAGGAATTGTCGGCAAACAAGACTGGATACGGCATGGGTGGAGTTCCACGCCGATAGAGACCGCACCGGAACAGAGTGACGGCAGGATTTCAATCAATCGGGAGGAATGCATATGATTACCAGAAGACTTTTCGTCGCCGGCACCATGACCGCGGCCCTTATCCGTACCCCGGCCTTCGCCGCTGAAACCGTCAAGATCGGGCTGATCCTGCCGATGACCGGCCCCTTCGCCTCGACCGGACGCCAGGTGCAGGCGGGCGTCAACGCCTATATGGCGCTCAACGGCAACACCGTCGCCGGCAAGACCATCGAAGTCGTGCTGCGTGACGATGCTGGCACCGCCGACCAGACCCGCCGTATCGCCCAGGAACTGATCACTGGCGAAGGCGCCAACATGCTCGTCGGCTTCGGCTTGACGCCACTCGCCCTGTCGGTCGCGCCCCTCCTCGCCCAGGCAAAGATTCCGGCCATCATCACCTCGGCCACGACGTCGATCATCACCAGCAAGTCCGAATATTATGCCCGCACCAGCATGGCCGGACCGCAATCCGCAGTGCCGGTGGCGGCCTGGGCAATGGAAAACGGCATCAAGCGCGTCGTCACCCTGGTCACCGATTACGGCCCCGGCCACGACATCGAGAAGGGCTTCACCGACGAGTACAAGGCCAAGGGCGGCGAGATCGTCGAGGCCATTCGCGTGCCGCTCCAGAACCCGGATTTCGCGCCGTTCCTGCAACGCGTCCGCGATGCGAAACCGGATGCGCTCTTCGTCTTCGTGCCATCGGGTGTCGGCGCTTTGTTCATGAAACAGTTCATTGATCGCGGGCTCGCCGAAGCCGGCATCAGGCTGATCGCCACCGGCGACGTGACCGATGACGACCTGCTGCAGAATATCGGCCCGGCCGCGAAGGGCGTCATCACCGGTCATTTCTACTCGGCCAATCACGACAGCCCCGAGAACAAGGCCTTCGTCGCCGAGGTCCGCAAGACCAATAACAACATGCGGCCGAACTTCATGTGCGTCGGCGGCTATGACGCCATGCATCTCGCCTATGCCGCCCTCGAAAAGACCGGCGGAGATACAGACGGAACCAAGCTCATCGAGGCGATGAAGGGCCAATCCTGGGTCAGCCCGCGCGGCCCGATGTCGATCGATCCCGCGACCCGCGATCCCATCCAGGACATCTATATCCGCGAGGTCAAGGAAGTGGACGGCGAACTTTACAATGTCGAGTTCGCCAAATACGAAAAGATCAAGGATCCTTTCGTCAAGTAAGCCCAGTTAAAACACGGGCGGCAATGAACTCTGCCGCCCGACGCGCCTGCAAAGGCCGAGGAAACATGCTGACTATCCTGTTCGACGGCATTGCCTATGGCATGCTTCTTTTCGTTCTCGCCTGCGGGCTTTCCATCACGCTTGGCCTGATGAATTTCATCAATCTCGCCCATGGCGCCTTCGCCATGGCGGGCGGTTATGTCACCGTCCTTCTCATGAACCGCTACGGCATTTCCTTCTACTGGTGCCTGCCGGCGGCCTTCATCGTCACCGCCCTCGCGGGCGCCGTTCTCGAGCGCCTGCTCTATCGTCGGCTTTATTCGGCATCGCATCTCGACCAGGTGCTGTTTTCGATCGGCCTCGTCTTCATGGCGATCGCGGCGGTGGATTATTTCATGGGCGGCCAGCAGCAGATGATCAACCTGCCACCATCGCTTCAGGGCCGGTTTGATTTCCTCGGCATCGGCATTGGCCGCTATCGTTTGTTCATCATCGTCATCTGCGCGGTACTGGCGGTCGGGCTGCAGCTTGCGCTCACAAAAACCCGCTTCGGCAGCCAGTTGCGCGCGGCGGTCGATGACGGGCGGGTGGCGCGCGGGCTGGGCATCAATGTCTCACTGATCTTCGCGCTGACCTTCGCGCTCGGCTCCGGTCTTGCCGGCCTGGGCGGTGCACTCGGCACCGAGCTGCTCGGGCTCGACCCGAACTTCCCGCTCAAATTCCTGATTTATTTCATGATCGTAGTCACCGTCGGTGGCACGTCGTCGATATCAGGGCCATTCATCGCCGCCCTGCTGCTCGGCATTGCCGATGTCGCCGGCAAATATTATCTGCCGCAGTTCGGTGCCTTCATCATCTATGCCGTGATGATTCTCGTCCTGATTCTCCGGCCGCACGGCCTCTTCTCGCGGGAAGGCGGCCGATGACGGAGAACGTGACCAACGCAGTCGATCAGGCTCTGTCGCAACTCCGCAGCGCAAGCCGCTGGCGGATCTGGGAAATCGCCATCTGGGTCGTCGCACTCGCGGCGATCTTCGTACTGCCGTCGAAGGCGCTCATCCTCACCGAAATCGCCATATTGGCGCTTTTTGCCATCTCGCTCGACCTGATCCTCGGCTATGCCGGCATCGTCTCGCTGGGCCACACCGCCTTCTTCGGCCTCGGCGCCTATTCGGCGGGGCTGTTCTCGATCCATGTCGCCACCGAGCCGGTCACCGGCTTGATCGCAGCCGGCCTGATCAGCGGTGTCTTCGGCTTCGTGACAAGCTTTCTTGTCTTGCGCGGCTCCGACCTCACGCGGTTGATGACCACCTTCGGCGTCGCCATGCTGCTGGCCGAACTCGCCAACCAGGCCGCCTGGCTAACCGGCGGCGCGGATGGGCTCAACGGCATGACGATCACACCCATCCTCGGCCTGTTCGAGTTCGATCTCTGGGGCCGCACCGGCTATATCTATGCGCTCGTCGTGCTGATGCTGCTGACCTTCGTCGCCCGTCGCATCGTCAACTCGCCCTTCGGCCTGTCGCTGAAGGCGATCAAGCGCAATACGCGCCGCGCCGAGATGCTCGGAATTTCGCCGACCCGCCGTATCGTCGCGGTCTATACGATTTCCGCGATCTATGCCGGGATCGCGGGCGCGCTGCTCGCCCAGATCAACAGCTTCGTCTCGCCCGACATGCTCGCCTTCCACCGTTCCGCGGATGTGCTGCTTGTGCTGGTGATCGGCGGAGCCGGCTATCTCTATGGCGGCCTGATCGGCGCCGTGATCTTCTCGGTCCTCCGCGACTGGCTCTCCATCATCACGCCGCAATACTGGATGTTCTGGATCGGCCTGATCCTGATCGTCATCGTGCTGGTTGGCCGCGAGCGCATAAGCCGTTGGCAGAATTTCCTGCCGGGTGCCGAAAGCCGTAGGCTGGCAAAGGCCAAGACAGCGGCTGTGGAAAAGGGCACATGACCGTCGCACTCGAAACCCGCAATCTGACAAAACGCTTCGGCGGCTTTGTCGCGACCAACGACGTATCGCTCAAGATCGCCCAAGGCGCGCGCCATGCGCTGATCGGCCCGAACGGCGCCGGCAAGACGACGATCATCAACCTCCTGACCGGTGTGTTGACCGCCGACAGCGGACAATTGCTGCTCGGCGGCGAGGAGATCACCACCCTGCCCGCCCACAGGCGTGTGGGCCGTGGATTGACCCGCACCTTCCAGATCAACCAGCTGTTCGGCGATTTCACGCCGCTCGAATCCGTGATGCTGGCCATATCCGAACGCGAGGGCCGTGGACGCCTGGCCTGGCGTGCGCTCACATCCGAACGCGCGATCATCGACGAGGCCGCCGCCATCCTCGAACGGTTCAGGCTCGCCGATGTCATGGGTTCGCCCACCACGCTCCTGCCCTATGGCAAGCAGCGCCTGCTGGAGATCGCGCTCGCCATCGCGGCCAAGCCCCGCGTGCTGCTGCTCGACGAGCCGGCAGCAGGCGTACCCGAAGAGGAGCGGCACGAGGTTCTGGCCCTCGTTCGCGATCTTCCTGCCGATGTGACCGTGGTGCTGATCGAGCACGACATGGACCTCGTCTTCTCCTTCGCCGACCGCATCTCGGTGCTTGCCGCAGGCGCGCTCTTCGCCGAAGGCACGGTCGAGGAGATCTCCAAAGACCCGCAGGTCAAGGCCATCTATCTCGGGGAGGACGCGTGATGGCGGAACTGCTTCGCGTCGACAAACTCGTCGCCGGCTATGGCGACGCCAAGGTGCTGGCCCTGGTCGAATTCTCGCTCGAAGAAGGCCGTTCGCTGGCGCTTCTCGGCCGCAACGGTGCTGGCAAGACCACCCTTCTCAATTCGATCGTCGGCGTCACCACGCGGCATTCCGGGACGATCCATTTCGCCAGCCGCGACATCAGCCGCCTGCCTGCCGAAAACCGAGCGGCACTCGGCATCGGATGGGTGCCGCAGGAGCGCAACATCTTCCGCTCGCTGACGGTCGAGGAAAACCTCACGGCCATCGCGCGGCGCGGACCATGGGATACGGCACGCGTCTACGGCATGTTCCCGCGCCTCAAGGAGCGCAGCCGCAATCTCGGCAACCAGCTCTCGGGCGGCGAACAACAGATGCTGGCGGTCGGACGGGCGCTGATGCTCAACCCGAAAATCCTGCTTCTCGACGAACCACTCGAAGGCCTCGCCCCGATCATCGTCGATGAACTGCTGGCGGCGCTGCGCAACATCGTCACCGGTGAAGGCATGTCGGCGATCATCGTCGAACAGAAAGCACGCAAGGTGTTGCCCCTGACCGACGAGGTGATCGTGCTGGAACGCGGCGGCATCATCTATCGCGATACGTCGATAGCATTGCTCGCCTCGCCCGAGACGCTGGAAAAGCACCTGAGCGTCTGATCACTCCTGGTTTCACTGTGGCCTTTCTGCACTTCAAGTGATGGCCAACCTCTGCTATCCCTCGTCATGAAGAGCTTGGCATTCTGAGGTTCCGCTTTGCCGTCGTAAACACCGGTCTCATCCAGTTTCACCCGCATGGGGCAGGATAGCATCCGCTATTCCGGCTCATGATTGTTCGCGGGGTGGTGGTCTGAGACCGGTTTGGCATCGTTGAAATGTGCCATGCGCAGCGCACGTGCTGCCGCCAGCTCTTCAGTCACCCTAAACCTCGCCACGCCGTGCCCGTAACGGGCTGTCCCTACCGCCATCCTGGTGAACTTCCCAAGGGAAGACCAAGACGGCATGTCCAATATCCTCAACGTAAAATGGACCATCATTCCGACCAATACCCCGCAACCATGGATCGCCTGCAGCGGATGCGGCGGGCCAAGACCCTTCAAATGCAGTGACAAGCTGAGGCTCAACGCCAATGGCCGGCGGCTCGACGCATGGCTGATCTACAAATGCACCGGTTGCGGCAAAACCTGGAACCGCACGCTCTTCGAACGCAGAAACGTGCGGGACATCGATCCCGCCACGCTCGAAGCACTGCAAGGCAACGATCCGAACTGGATTCGCGGCCATGCGTTCGATGTCGGCACGCTCGGCCGTCTTGTAAAACGCATCGATGTGTTCGCGGATTGCGGTATCGGCAAGTCGGTGGCACGCGACATCGAAGGATGGGACGTTCTTCACATCGGTCTCTCGGTGCCGTTCACCGCCAGTCCAAGACTGGACCGTATGCTGGCCAACGAACTCGGACTTTCGCGCAGCCGACTTCAGGCATTGCATGAGGCCTCGGCCTTGAGGATCGAACCGGATCGAAAACAGGCACTGAAACGGCCAGCCAGGGACGGATCGCGTATCGTACTCGATCTGCCGGACGCGGCCGAGCGTCTATCGATCGGCGAACGCGCCGCCGGCCGGTCAAAAGCCTCATAAAAGTGTCGCGAAAATGGAAACGACGCCCTACCCCATAGGGCGCCGCTCCTTCGCTGATCGCAAGTCCGAGAAGGCGCTACGAGGCCTTCTTGGTTCGCCAGCTATCGGCGTAATGCTCGCGAGCTTCCGCAGCGTAAGGCGTTGGTGACACCCGGACGCGGATTTCCTTCTGCTTGTGGCGTTCCGTCGAGGTCTTGCCGGAGCCGCCATTGGGTTCGCCCCAGACCAGCGTCAGCACATCGCCGACCTCGATATCGGCATCAACGACACCGAGCGACAGCATGCAGCGCTCATTGTAGGAATAGCCGTTGAACATCGACATGCCCACCTTCTTGCCGCCCTTGAGGATCAGGTCGGCGCTGGTCGAGGCGTAGTTCGGCTGCGGGAAATCGATCCACTTGTAGTGATCCTCGCCCGGCCGGAAGGCCGAGGCTATGACATCGACCACGTCCTCGGCATTCCACTCGAAGGTCACCTTCTTGCGATGCGTCTGGCCCTTCATCTTCTCGAGCGCGGCCTTGCCGATGAAATCATCCTTCTTCCAGCCGACATAGAAATCGTAGCCGAGCTCGAACGGATTGACGTAGTAGTCCTCGATATTGTCGGAGACAAAGCTGCCGCCGATCGCGCCCATCGCCTCATAGCTGTCGGCGCCGAGCCAGTCGCGATAGGCCGCGACCATGCCGTCGCCGGTATAAATGCCCGGCAGCGGCGATGGGATCCAGCCCGATTCCAGCGTGTTGGTCGAATAGGCGCGGCTGCCGCAACGGACGATGTCGACGCCTGCGGCCTTCGCCGCTTCAAGGATGCAGGACAGGATATAGCTCTTGTCCTCGTACGGTCCCCAGATTTCAAGGCCCGGTGCACCGGACATGCCGTGGCGCAGCGCCTTCACCTTCTTGGAGCCGACATTGATCTGATCGACATGGAAGAACTTGATGTCGGGGATCGGCCCGCCATTCATCTTCTCGAAGATCTTCGGCGCGTCCGGACCCTGGATCTGGTAGCGGTAATGGGTGCGGATGACCCGCTCGCCCTCGGGCCGCGACGGCGAGCGCGGATCGTATTTGAGCCGCACATTCCATTTGCCATAGGCGGCGCAGAACATCAGCCAGTTCGACGTCGGCGCCCGGCCGACGAGAACAAATTTGTCCTGCCGCTCGCGAAACACGATCTGGTCACCGATCACATGCCCGTTCGGCGTCACCGGCACGAAATGCTTGGCGCGGTTCAGGTCGAAATTCGAGAAGGAATTGATGCCGTGATAAGCAAGAAATTTCTCCGCATCAGGCCCTTCTACCGTGAGTTCGTCCATGTGGTGCGATTGATCAAAAAGCACCGCCGAATTCCGCCAGGCCGCCTGTTCATCGCGCCAGTTGGTGAACTCCCCCGCGACGACAGGGTATACATACATGCCGGTCTTGGAATTGCGCAGCATCTCCACGGCGCTGGAATTCTTGTTCAAGACATCCGTCAAGCTTGACATTGCCATCTGAGTTTCCTCCCTCTGGGCATTTCAATATGTATACATTGAACGCCGATTGCTGAAGGATTGCAAGCCAAAATTCGCCTGCCGGCCAGCTTCGAACGACAAAAAAGAAAGGGCGGCCAATGCCGCCCGTTGAAAGCTTCGCCGTCGCGGCGTCAGTGCCGGATGAATGCCAGCCCGCGAACCTTGGAAATCATCCCGGGATCCTCGGCCAGAATATATTCAAGATTGCGCCGCGCGGTGCGCGCATGTTCACGGGCGATCGCCTCGGCGCGGCTGCCCTCGCGGGCCGCTATAGCCGCGACCATCAGCCTATGCTGCTCCTGCGCGCCGCGCAGCGAACGCCGGAAACTGGCAATATCCGCCCTGTCGGGAAGAAAGGCCGAGGGTGAAGCGAAAGGCAGCGAACTCGCCCGCTCGACCTCGCGCCGGATCATCTCGCTGCCGGAGAGCGCCGCAAGCTGGTGATGGAAGCGTTCGTTGAGTTCCGAATAGGCGTCGAAATCCACCTCATCGAGCTTTTCGCCAAAACAGTCATCCAGCAATCTGACAGTTTCGCTAATCTTCTCAATCGCTTCCGTCTCGACACCGCGTTCGGCCGCCAGCCGCGCAGCCATGCCCTCCATCACGCCACGTAGCTCTATGGCATCGATCACGTCGGAAAAACCGAAGCGTCGCACCACGAAACCACCACTCGGCAAACGATCGAGCAGCCCCTCTTCGGTGAGCCGCGAAAGCGCCTCACGAACTGGCGTGCGGGAAATGTCGAGAAGCTCGGCCAGCGGCACCTCGAAGAGCCGGGTTCCGCCTTGCAACTCGCCGCTCAGGATTTTCTCGCGCAACTCGATCACGGCCCTTCGGCCATGCGTCGCGGTTTCACTCTGTTTCACCAACACCTCCAGGCGAGTCCCCATGCAGCACCAGGATATCAACTCCGGACCAATGGGTCACGCACGCATCGACCACCCTGCACTTGCCGTAGGATTGTATGCACGACTCTCACAATATCAAGAAAATGCCGAGCCACGTCCCACAAACGCACTCCAAGCCAGGATGTATACATTATAGCGCTACTCGTCCAACCGATCTGCAAGCACACGCGCCACGGTTTCCTCAAGTGTGCCGCTCTTCGAAACACCAGATGCACCCGTCCTATCCTGCACCTGCGCGATCTCGCGAGCGAGATTGCCGTTGAGTCCCAGGGCATCGAGGGTGGCGGCGCTTTCCTGCATCTCGGCCGCGCGACGCTTGCCATGGATCGTGGTCCGCTCGAACTGGTATTCGGCGAATTTCGGCCAGTCGAGACCGGGAAAGGAGCAGGAGAGCGATTTGAGAATCTCCTCGAAACACCCGGCGGCCTGCGCGGCCAGCAGCGTTTCCACCGTGATCGCCTCCAGCCCTTTGACGAACAGCGATCGCACCATCTTGATCGCAGTTGCCGCGCCAGGCGCCAAACCCGCGATCGAAACGGAAAAGCCGAGCGCTTCGAACTCCGGCAGCAACCTCTCCGCCGCATTCCCCGCGATCAAGACGGGCGTCTGATGCTTACGCGGATGGACCGGCGCCATCACGGCCATGTCGAGATAGGTCGCACCAACTGCCTCCACGGCGGCAGCGGTCTGCCGCTTGCGATCGGGCGAGACCGAGTTGATATCGATCAGTACCTGCCCCTGCCTGAGATGCGGCAGTAGCGGTTCGACCGCCAGCAGGCTCTGATCGGCGGTGACGGCGCTGAAGATCCACTCAGCTTCGGCTAGTGCCGCGATCGTGCCTGCCACCGCACCGCCGCGATTGTGGATAGCATCAGCCACCGCCTCGTCATCACGGTCTAGGAGAATGTCATAGGCGATGAACACCAGTCCCGACCGCGCCAGGCTTTCATGGAACGCCCGGGCCGCTTCGCCATAACCGAGGAAACCGATCTTCATCCCTCACCTCAACCGAAGACGCGGCCGTCGAACAGCTTGCGCGCTGTCCGCAGCACGGCCGCATTCGTGACCCCGCCGTCCTTTACCGTCACGATCACGCTCATTTCTCCCGTGGGATGTTCGACCGAGATCAACTTTTCGCCTCCTTCGGGAATTTTCGCGAGGTCTCGTGCCGGCCCCTCCGCCAATAGGCAGGCGGTCGCGACGCTAACCGCGCCCAGCACACCGATGGCGTCGTGGCATTTGTGCGGAATGAAGGTGCGGGTCGAGATCGCGCCACTGGCGCGGGCGGCCGAGACCATCGTCATCTTCGGAACGCTCTTTTTGGTGACATCGCCGAGATTCATCGTCGGCCCGGCCTTTAGGCGGATCGCCTCGAGTTTTTCGCGCAATCCGGCGTTCGCCTCCAGCGCCTCCGGCGTCTCCGTGCCTTCGATCCCGAGATCGGCAGCCCGCATCACCACACAAGGCATACCGTTGTCGATCAGAGTGCATTCCACGCCGTCGATCACATCGACGGCATTGCCCGTCGGCAGCAGCGCGCCGCAACTCGAGCCGGCTGTGTCGGCGAAGGTGATCGGCACGGGTGCCGATGTGCCTGGCACGCCGTCGATGCGCGCGACGCCCGAATAGGTCACCCGGCCACCCGGCGTCGAGACACGAGCCCTGGCCACCTGCCCGGTATTCTCCATGAATATCCGCACCTCCGTCTCGCCGGCCTTCGCCTTGATCAAATCACGTTCGATGGCGAAGGGACCGACACCGGCAAGGATATTGCCGCAATTCTGCGCGTCGGTGACGATGGGCTCATCGATGAAGACCTGCAGGAAGAGGTAATCCACATCGACATCTGGCCGCTCCGAGCGCTTGATCACAGCGACCTTCGAAGTCAGCGGATCGCCGCCGCCCATGCCATCGATTTGGCGCGGGTCGGGCGAGCCCATGACGCGGAGGAGGAAAGCATCGCGATCGGCGGGTAGGTCGCTAGCGAGGAAGTAGCCGCCCTTCGACGTGCCGCCCCGCATCCACATGCAGGGCACGCCCTCGTCAGGACCGACCAACTCGCCGTCAGACATATTTCAGCCCCTTCTCGGCGAGGCGTCCGCGCATGTCGTAGATGTCGAGGCCGAGCTCGCCAGCCGCCAACCGCTTGCGCTTGCCTTCTTCAGCCGCCACACGCGCCTCGGCTTTGTCGGCCACATCAGCCGCTTCCTCGCGCCGTACCACGCATACGCCGTCGTCATCGGCGACGATCACATCGCCCGGATTGACCAATGCGCCGGCGCAGACCACGGGCACATTGACGGAGCCGAGCGTCTCCTTGACCGTGCCTTGGGCGAAAATCGCCTTCGACCAGACCGGAAACTTCATCGCCGTCAGATCCGCCACGTCACGGACACCGGCATCGATCACCAGACCCCGGCAGCCGCGTGCCATGGCGGAGGTCGCGAGCAGGTCGCCGAAATAGCCGTCCTCGCAGGGGCTGGTCGGCGCGAGCAGCAGGATATCGCCATCCTTCAATTGCTCGATCGCCACATGAACCATCCAGTTGTCGCCCGGCGGAGCCGAGATGGTTACCGCGCTCGCTGCGATCCTCGCGCCGGGATAGATCGGTCGCATGTAGCTGGCGAGCAGCCCCTTGCGGCCCTGCGCCTCATGCACCGTCGCCACGCCGCAGCCAGCAAGGCGATCCACGATGGTCTGGTCCGCGCGCAGGACATTCTGGACCACGACACCCATCAGAGTTCATCCACCGGGCGCGGGAATACGGACTGAAATCCCTCGGCATGGGTCGATTTGCGTCCGCCAGATTGGCCACCGGAATTGCGCATGAAGTGATTGCCGCGGTTTTCCGCAACGTTCTTGTAATAATGCCAGAGGTGCTCCTGCCCCTCCATGCACTGGATGGCGGCCCATTTCTTCCCCCAGACGCTGGAGATGTCGAGGAAGACATCCGGTTTCCATTCCATCTGCTCGGTCTGGTGCGGTTCGAAGAGATAGAGTTGCGGCGCGCCGAGGATCTTCTCACCGGGATTATGCCCCCAGGCCTGGGCGATCATCCGTGCTTCGAGCGCCACCTGCGTCGCATACATATGGTCGGTATTGTAGGGATCCCACTTCGAATGCGAGAGCATGAAATCGGGCTGCACCTTGCGGATGACATCGACCAGCCGGTATTTCGCCTCGCGGTCGACTTCGAGCGGATAATCGCCGAGATCGAGGAACTGGATGTCATGGACGCCGAGCGCCTTGGCCGCATTCTCGGCCTCCTTTCGGCGCGAGGATTTCACCAGGTCGAGCGTCATGCCCGAGTTCTTCCACAGCTTGGCGCTCTCGCCGCGTTCGCCATAGGATAGGCAGACCACGGTGACCTCGTAGCCCTTCTCCGCATGCAACGCGATCGCGCCGGCGCAGCGCCAGACGAAATCCGCCGAATGCGCGCTGATCACCAATGCCGATTTTGCCATGGTTTCAATCCTTGCTTGCGACTGGCGGCGTGCCATGGGTATGGAATGTTTCGATCGTCTTGAGGCCCCACGCCTGCCCTCTCTTCCGCTCGGTTTCGGTCCAGGTGACGGTCGGCCAGTCAGGCCTGAGGATGAGCCGCGCCCCGGCATTGGCGAGTTCGACGCGATTGCCGGCGGGCTCCCAGACATAGAGGAAGAACGTGCCCTGGATGGCGTGCTTGTGCGGCCCTGTCTCGATATGCACGCCATTCTCAAGAAAGATATCGGCGGCGCGCAGAATGTCCTCGCGCTGGTCCACCGCATAGGTCACGTGATGGAACCGCCCCGGCGTGCCGGTATGGTCCTCGGAATAGGCGATATCGTAGGTCTTGTTGTTGACCGTGAACCAGCATCCACCGAGCCGGCCATTGTCGAGTTGAATCTGCTCCGTCACCCGGCTGCCGAGCGCCTTGGTGATGAAGTCGCGGATCGCGCTGACGTCCAATGCCAGCAGGTTGAGATGGTCGAGTCTGCGCGGGCTCGCTCCCCGCCCGTGATAGCGCTGGGCGATGTTCTTCAGCTTCGGCCGCTCCTCCGGCGGAGCTTCATAGACGTGTGTGTCGTAATAGAGCTCGAAAATATGCCCATCTGGATCGGTGAAGCGATAGGCGCGGCCATGCCCGGCATCGCCATCCACCCAGCCCATGCCGCAGCCCATCTCCTCGATCACCCTGACGCGCCGGGCGAGCGCCTCTGGCGACGACGTCCGGTATGCGACATGGCCGACGCCAGTCGTATGATGGCGCGTCAGTTTCAGCGTATGGAATTCGTAGTCGTCGAAGGCCCTGAGATAGGCGACGCCATCCTCGATCAGGCTCGCCGTCAGGCCATAGACGCGGGTGAAGAAATCGAGGCTATCCTCGAAGCGATCGGTATAAAGCTCGACATGGCCGAGATGCGCGACATCGAAGCAGGGCTCAGCCATGCCGGTGCTCCCGGAACCCCGACCCACACGTTGCTAATCCCGTCATAGTCGCCTCCCGCGATGGCGCAGCTTGGCCTGCGTCTTTGCGCCAACCTATGGCAATACGCGTCCGGTCGGCAATTTCGTTCTCCTGACGGAGCATAAGCTCAGGTTACAGACGAACGAAATCTACTTAGCTTTCCTCCAGATTGGAGGCTGCCAAGGCCTACTATGGTCGCGACAAAAATGTATTCCCCAGACGCCACAGAATTTGTGATTTGAGGCAAAAATGTCGCATACTGGCAATCGAGACATTGAAATCACCTCCAGAATGTATGCATTATTCGCATGTCACTAATGGAGGTATGTCGTGGCCTGGTTGAATTTCGCCGATAAATCCGGGGCGGAAACGCCTGAGCCATTGCTGTCCGACATGATCGACGGCTGGTCGATCGAGGTGATGCCGCGTACATCAGCCAAGATCGACAACTTCCGCGCCATCCTCCCCCAAGGCACCCGCGTCTATATCGCCCATATCGACGGCACGCCCATCGAAGACATGGTTGCGACTGCCGGGCGCCTGCATGCCGAAGGCTTCGCCGTCATGCCGCATATTCCGGCACGGAGCATTTCCAGCCGCCACGTTCTCGAGGATTGGCTGAAGCGCTACCAGGGCGAAGCTGACGTCAAGCAGGCGCTCCTGCTCGGCGGCGGCGTGACAACGCCGGCCGGCGAATTCGATAGCTCGATCCAGATGATCGAGACCGGCCTGTTCGACAAAATGGGCTTCACGCGACTGCACATCGCCGGCCACCCCGAAGGCAACAAGGATATCGATCGCGACGGCTCGAACCGCCTTGTCGATCAGGCGCTGCTCTGGAAGCAGGATTTCTCCACGCGCACCGATGCGAAGATGGCAATCGCCACACAGTTCGCCTTCGATGCGAAATCCGTGACTGCCTGGGCAGACCGCATCCAGGCCGCTGGCGTGACCATCCCGATCCATGTCGGCATTGCCGGTCCGACCAAGCTGCAGACACTGATCAAGTTCGCCATTTCATGCGGCGTCGGCCCATCGCTGAAGGTGCTGCAGAAGCGCGCCATGGACCTCAGCAAGCTGCTCGTGCCCTATGAGCCGACCGAGGTCGTCGCAGGTCTCTCGGAACATAAGGCCGCCAATCCGCACAGCCTGATCGAGCAATTGCACGTCTTCCCGCTCGGCGGTATCAACGCTGCAACCGAATGGATGCGCAAACACGGTTCCATCGAAGCCATGGCTGCGGTAGCCTGAGAGTGTGTCGCTCTCAGGAAACCCCGTGGTCCATCTGCCCAATCTGCGCCATTTAAGGTTGTTCATTGCCTTCGCCGACGGTGGTTCACTGACCGCCGCAGCGGAGGCTTTGGCCGTTACCCAGCCTGCGGCGTCCCAGGCGCTCCGAAGCCTCGAACAATCGCTGGATGCGACCCTGATTGATCGTGCCGGCATGGAAATGACCGGCGAAGGCAGAATAGTCCTCGACCGCTTCCGGCGTATCTTCGATTTTCTCAGGCAGGCAGCCGGCACATCGAAATCGGCAGCCGATCGGGTGGAAAGCCGGTTGGCTTGGCCGCATGTGAGATCCGTGGCGGCTTTTGCCGTGCATGGCAGTTTCAGCGCAGCGGCGCGGTCGCTCGATCAATCGGAGCCTGCCGTGCAGCGGGCCGCCCGCGAGGCAGAAGTGGTGGTCGGCACGCCGCTCTTCGAGGGTAAGGGCCGCGCCATCGACCTGACCCCGGCGGGCGCAGTTGCCGCGCGGCAGTTCAGCCTTGCGCTGGCGGAATTCGAAAGCGCGCGCATTCAGTTGATGGAGAGCCGCGACAGGTATGAAGGCCGGGTCTCGATCGGCACGCTGCCCCTCACCCGCACTTTCCTCGTGCCCGACGCCGTGGCGCTGCTGGCGGGCCGTTATCCGCAGGCGCAGTTCGAGATACTGGAAGGCAGCTATGACGCGCTGATCGGCGATCTCGAACGCGGCCGCATCGATATGCTGGTGGGCGCGCTGCGTGATGGTTTTTCGTCCAAGACCCTCCAGCAGGAACGCCTGTTCGACTATGAACTGAAGGTGGTGGGGCGCGCGGGCCATCCGCTGACTGGAAAGAAAGCGATAACGCCAAGTGATCTCGCGGAATTCTCCTGGGTCGTCGCGCGGCACGGCACCCCTTCGCGGCAGACATTCGATACGATGGCGGCTGGCTTTCCCAACGATCGCCCGGCACGGCGAAGCGTCGAGTCCGGATCTCTGAATGCGATACGCGGCGTGTTGCTGAAATCGGACCATCTTGCACTGCTGTCACTGCACCAGATGCGATACGATCTCGAGGCTGGCTTTCTTGCAGCTCTCGACTATCCGCTACCAACATCACGGCGTTCCGTAGGCCTCACGTTCCGCCGTCACTTCCTGCCGACGCGGCTGCAATCGGAATTTCTCACCACACTTCGCGAGGCGTCTGCTGACCTCTCGGAATGAAGCAAGCACTGCTGAATCGATCACTCAGGCAATCGTCTTAAGCGCCTAGCACGATTCAGAAATTCAGCACTGCTAACGTGCCCGCGTCTCCGATGGGCTCTCCTGGAACTGCGCGCGGTAGGCCCGTGAAAATGCCGACGCCGAGTTGAAACCGGTGCCCGCCGCGATGTCGGCGAAGGACGCATCCGTCTCGATGACGCGCCGGCGGGCCGCGTTCAATCTGAGCGCCAGGTAATGCACATGCGGCGATACGCCGAAGGATTTCTGGAACAGCGTCTGTAGATGCCGGGCGCTGATGCCAGTTCGGGCCGCGAGGCTTTGCAATACAAGGGGTCGGTCCACGGTGTCTTCCATCAGCTTCACCGCCTGATAAAGCCGTCGGTCGAGCATACCGACGCTGCTGGGCGCCGATGGCCGGATTTCGTCGCCACCGCCACCCCGCTCATAGAGGAACGAGCGCGAGACTTCGAGAGCCATGGAATAGCCCTGTCGACGGCGGATGACCTCCAGCATCATATCAAGCGTCGGCAGCGCGCCGCCCGACGTCATTCTGCGCCGATCGATGACGAAGCGTTCCTTGACCACATCGATCTCGGGATAACGGGTCGAAAAATCGTCCTGGTCCTCCCAGTGCACCGTGACCTTGTGATTGTCGAGCAGGCTTGCTTCCGCCATCAGCCAAGTGCCCGATTCGACGCCTACGATCATCGAGCGGTGTCGGGCGGTTCGTGACAGCGCCATTTTCACGGCAGTCGTGTTGCTGCGCCGCCAGTTGTAACTCGACACGACAAATAGAGGATTCCTCTCGTTTCCAAGCTTGAAAGCCCCATCGACGGGAACATGAATTCCGGCCGTGGTTTCCACCGGCTCGCCATCGAGACTGAGCAATCGCCAGCCATAAAGCGTGCGGCCCGCGATACGGTTTGCCGCGCGCAAGGGTTCGATCACCGAAGCGAGAAGGATCACCGTCGTTTCGGGAAATGCCAATATATCGATCTGGACTGGACCGTCGGTCGGGTCAAACATGCTCTCATCCAATATTTCCGATAATGTATAGGATGTTGCCGATAATGCAAAGCACGTAGGCGGACGTTGGCAGACACTGCGCCAACATTTCCCGAGGGAGGGTCTATCCAAATGCCGCTCAATATGAACCGCGACGTCTTCATCACCTGTGCCGTGACCGGCTCGGGCGACACTGCCGGCAAGTCGCCGCATGTGCCGCGCTCGCCCAAGGACATTGCGGCTTCCGCGATCGATGCCGCCAAGGCCGGCGCGGCAATCGTCCATTGTCACGTGCGCGATCCCGAGACCGGCGCGCCCTCGCGCCTCAATGCGCTCTACAGGGAACTCACCGACCGCATCCGCCAGGCCGACACCGACGTGGTGCTGAACCTGACCGCCGGCATGGGTGGCGACCTGATATTCGGCGATGTCGAGCAGCCCCTACCGCTGAAAGCAATCGGCACCGACATGGCCGGCGCCACCGAGCGCGTTTCCCACGTTGCAGAATGCCTGCCCGAGATCTGCACGCTCGATTGCGGCACAATGAACTTCTCCCTCGGCGACTATGTGATGACCAATACGCCATCGATGCTGCGCGCCATGGCCAAGAAGATGACCGACCTCGGCGTCCGCCCGGAAATCGAGGCCTTCGACACTGGCCATCTCTGGTTCGCCAAGCAACTGGTCGAGGAAGGCCTGATCGAGGATCCGGTGCTGGTCCAGCTCTGCATGGGCGTGCCCTGGGGCGCCCCTGACGACCTCAACACCTATATGGCCATGGTCAACAACGTGCCAGCCAACTGGACCTATTCCGCCTTCTCGATCGGCCGCAATGCCATGGCCTATCCGGCACTCGCCATCCTCGGCGGCGGCAATGTCCGCGTCGGCCTCGAAGACAATCTCTATGTCGGCAAGGGCCAGCTCGGCACCAATGCACAGCTCGTCGAAAAGGCCGTGCAGGTCGTCGAAGGCATGGGCGCCCGGATCATCGGACCAGATGAGGTCCGCAAGAAGCTGAAGCTGACGAAGCGCTGATCGGAGAAGTGGCAATGACCAAAATCAACAAGGCAGCCTGCATCGGCGGTGGCGTGATCGGTGGAGCCTGGGCGGCGCGTTTCGTGCTCGCCGGCATCGACACCAGGATGTTCGATCCGCATCCCGAAGCCGAGCGCATCGTCGGCGAAGTGATGGCCAATGCCGAGCGCGCCTACGGCCTGCTGACCACGGCACCGTTGCCCAAGAAGGGCAAGCTGACCTTCGTCAAGACCATCGAGGAAGCCGTCGAAGGTGCTGATTGGATTCAGGAAAGCGTGCCTGAGCGCGTCGATCTCAAGCGCAACGTGCTGACCCAGATCGATGCAGCCGCCGACCCCAAGGCGCTGATCGGCTCCTCGACCTCGGGCATCATGCCGACCGAACTTCAGCGCGACATGAAGCATCCCGAGCGCATGTTCGTCGCACACCCCTATAACCCGGTCTACCTGCTGCCGCTCGCCGAGCTGGTCGGCGGCGAGAAGACCTCGCCCGAAACACTCGAATTGGCCAAGGCCAGGCTGGCGCCGATCGGCATGAAGGGCGTCATTCTCAAGAAGGAAATCGAAGCCTTCGTCGGCGACCGCCTGCTCGAGGCAGTCTGGCGCGAAGGCCTGTGGCTGATCAAGGACGATATCTGCGACACCGAGACGCTCGACGACGTGATCCGTTATTCCTTCGGCATGCGCTGGGCGCAGATGGGCATGTTCGAGACCTACCGCATCGCCGGTGGCGAAGCCGGCATGCGCCACTTCATCGCCCAGTTCGGCCCCTGCCTCTCCTGGCCGTGGACCAAGCTGATGGACGTCGTCGATCTCGACGATGCACTGGTCGAGAAGATCGCCAACCAGTCGGACGCCCAGTCCGGCGCCT
Source organism: Rhizobium sp. TH2 (assembly GCF_024707525.1). Taxonomy (NCBI): domain Bacteria; kingdom Pseudomonadati; phylum Pseudomonadota; class Alphaproteobacteria; order Hyphomicrobiales; family Rhizobiaceae; genus Rhizobium; species Rhizobium sp. TH2. Next base: position 3,019,372 of record NZ_CP062231.1, read on the forward strand.
ATGGCTTCCGCGAGCTCGAGCGCATCCGCGACGAGAACCTCGTCGGCATCATGCAGACCCTCAAGACCTCGAATGGCGGGCAAGGCTGGGGCGCCGGCAAGCTGCTCACCGAATTCGAAGCGCATCTCTGGAAGAGCGCGCCGAAGCCCGAGGCCAAGCCGAGTGCCGAGCCGATCAAGCTGCTTGAGATCAAGGTCCATCCGTCCTGGGTCGATTACAACGGCCACATGACCGAGTTCCGCTACAACCAGTGCTTTGCCGATGCTGCCGACTCGCTGCTCCGGATGGTCGGCGCCGATCTCGATTACGTCGCCGCCGGCCACAGCTACTACACGGTCGAGGCCCACAACCAGTGGCTCGACGAAGCCAAGCTCGGCGACGCGCTTTACGTCAAGGCCCAGATCCTGCCGACCGATGGCAAGAAGATCCACACCTTCATGTGGCTCCATCGCGCTTCCGACGATGCACTGCTGGCGACCTGCGAACACCTGATGCTGCATGTGTCCTCGAAGGAGGGCAAGTCGGTTCCGCCGCTTACGTCGGTCCTGGAAAAGCTTCAGCCGATGATCGCGGCACACGCCAGCCTGCCGCTTCCGGCGAGTGCCGGCCGGGTTGTGGGGCAGAAGAAGGCTTAGGTCGAGCAAGAATACCCCCCTCTGCCCTGCCGGGCATCTCCCCCTCAAGGGGGGAGATCGGCTGGATGGACCCGCCCGCCACTTATCGACGTGGCTGCGAATTGAGGGGTTAAATGGGATCCAATCTCCCCCCTTGAGGGGGAGATGCCCGGCAGGGCAGAGGGAGGTGCGCCGGATGGCGAACCTCCATAACCTCAGGAGGAAATCATGAATTTCGGATTGACCGAAGAACAGGACATGATCGTCAACACGGTACGGAGCTTCGTGGAAACCGAGCTCTACCCGCTGGAAGACGAGGTCGAACGTCAGGGCTTCGTGCCCAAGGAAGTGGGCCAGGAGATCGCCAAGAAGGTCAAGGATCTCGGCTTCTTCGGCTGCAACATGCCGGAGGATGTCGGGGGCGCAGGCCTCGATCACCTCACCTTCACGCTGGTCGAGCGCGAACTCGGCCGCGCCTCGATGGCGCTGACCGTCTTCTTCGGCCGCCCCTCCGGCATCCTGATGGGCTGCAACGAAGACCAGCGCGAGCGCTACCTGATCCCCGCCACCAAGGGCGAGAAGTTCGATGCGCTCGCCATGACCGAGCCGGGTGCCGGCTCCGACGTGCGCGGCATGAAATGCTTCGCCAAGCAGGACGGTTCGGACTGGATCGTCAACGGCACCAAGCACTTCATCAGCCATGCCAACATTGCGGATTTCGTCATCGTCTTCATCGCCACCGGCGAGGAAGAGACGCCACGCGGGCCGAAGAAGCTGATCACCTGCTTCCTAGTCGATCGCGGCACGCCCGGGTTTGAAATCCGCGATGGCTACAATTCGGTCTCCCATCGCGGCTACAAGAATTGCATCCTGAACTTCGACGACTGCCGCCTCTCCTCGGCCCAGATCCTCGGCGAACCGCACAAGGGTTTCGACCTCGCCAACGACTGGCTCTATGGCACGCGCCTGACGGTCGCCGCCAATTGCGTCGGCCGCGCTCGCCGCGTCTTCGACATGGCCGTGCCCTACGCCGCCGAGCGCAAGCAGTTCGGCAAGCCGATCGGCGCCAATCAGGGCGTTTCCTTCAAGCTCGCCGACATGATCACCGAGATCGACGCCGCCGACTGGCTGACGCTCGCTGGCGCCTGGCGCCTCGACCAGAAGCTCCCCGCCAACCGCGAGATCGCTTCGGCCAAGCTCTATGCATCCGAAATGCTGGCGCGCGTCACCGACGAGGCGATCCAGATTTTCGGCGGCATGGGCCTGATGGACGACCTGCCGCTCGCCCGCTTCTGGCGCGATGCCCGCGTCGAGCGCATCTGGGACGGCACATCGGAAATCCAGCGCCACATCATCAGCCGCGACCTGCTGCGTCCGTTCGGAGCGTAATGGCATGGTGAAGCAGCTCGCAGAAGGCGCCCTCTCCCGACTGATCCGACCGAAATCCATCGCCACTTTCGGCGGCAAGGAAGCCGGTCGCGTCGTCGAACAATGCAGGAAGATGGGCTATACCGGTGACATCTGGCCGGTCCACCCGACCAAGGACGAGGTGCACGGCTACAAATGCTACCGCTCCGTCGCCGACCTGCCTCATGCACCCGATGCCGCCTTCGTCGGTGTCAATCGCACGCTGACGATCGAGATCATGCGCCAGCTCTCCGAGCGCGGCGCGGGCGGCGCGATCTGCTACGCCTCGGGCTTTTCCGAAGCGGTCGCGGAACTCGCCGATGGCCATGACCTGCAGGCGCAGCTGGTCGAGGCCGCCGGCGACATGGCCGTGGTCGGCCCCAATTGCTACGGCTTCATCAACATGCTGGATGGTGCGCTGCTCTGGCCCGACCAGCACGGCATGATCCGCACCGAGCGCGGCGTTGCTGTCCTCACCCAGTCATCCAACATCGCCTGCAACGTCTCCATGCAGATGCGTGGCCTGCCGCTCGCCTATCTCATGACCGCCGGCAACCAGGCCCAGACCGGCCTTTCCGCGCTCGCCGTCGCCGCCCTCGAAGACCCGCGCGTCACCGCTGTCGGCCTGCATATCGAAGGCTTCGACGACATCGAGACGCTGGAACTGCTCGGCCGCCGCGCCCGCGAGTTGAAAAAACCGGTCGTCGCGCTCAAGATGGGCAAGTCGGAAGCCGCGCAGAAGGCCACCGTCTCCCACACCGCATCGCTTGCCGGCAATGACAAGGTCTCCGGCGCAGTGCTCGAACGTCTCGGCATCGGCCGCGTCAACTCGCTGCCGGAACTGCTTGAAACACTGAAGCTTTTGCATGTTTCGGGACCGTTGGAGACCAACGAGATTTCCTCGATGAGCTGCTCCGGCGGCGAAGCCTCGCTGATCGCCGACAGCGCCGTCGGCCGCAAGGTGGATTTCCGCGACTTGAAACCCGAACAGCTTCAGGTGCTCCGCGAAACGCTCGGCCAGATGGTGACGCTTTCGAACCCGCTCGACTACCACACCTTCGTTTGGGGCAATGGCGAGAAGCAGACCACCGCGTTTACGACGATGATGCAGGGCGACTATGCGCTAAACCTTATCATCCTAGATTTCCCGCGCTCGGATCGCTGCGACCCAGCCGACTGGATGACGACGGTCAATGCCATCATCGCGGCAAAGAAGGCCACAGGCGCCAATGCTGGTGTCGTCGCCTCAATGGGCGAGAACCTGCCTGAGGATGTTGCCTTCACGCTGGTCGCCAATGACGTCACGCCGTTTATGGGCATCGACGAGGCATTGGTCGCGGCCGAGACGGCGCATGCAATCCATAAGGCATGGTCGGCACCCGCCCCCGCGCCACTTCTGAAGGCCGACGCCTCCGAAGGTGAAGATGCGACGCTCAGCGAATACGAATCCAAGCAGGCGCTGATGCCGTTCGGCCTGCCGGTTCCCAAGGGCAAGCTGACGGCGACATCAGAGGAAGCCGCGAAGGCTGCCGCCGAGATCGGTTTTCCCGTCGCACTTAAAGGCTCCGGCGTGGCTCACAAGACCGAGGCCGGCGCCGTCAAGCTCAACCTCAAGTCCGAGGCCGACGTCATCGAAGCTGCGAAGGCCATGGCCGGTGTCGCCAAAGGTTTCCTCGTCGAGCAGATGGCCGCCAAGCCGGTGGCCGAACTGATCATCGGCGCGCTCCGCGATCCCGTCACGGGTCCCGTTCTCACCATCGGCGCCGGCGGTATCCTGGTCGAACTGATGGACGATTCCGCTGTTATCACCTTGCCGACGACCAAGGCGGATATCGAAAGGGCCATCGGCGGGCTGAAAATCACCAAGCTGCTGATAGGTTATCGCGGCCAGGCCAAGGGTGACATGGCGGCACTCATCGACGCGGTTTCCGCCGCTGCCGATTTCGTCATCGCCAACGCGGCGGATATCGAGGAGCTGGACATCAATCCGCTGATGGTGCTGCCTGAAGGCCAGGGCGTCGTCGCTGCGGATGCGTTGGTGCGGATCAGAAGATAGGAAACGAAGCAACACCATGGATGACACAGGTAACACCACCGTAGCCGTTACCAAGATCATCCTCCATAGCCCGGTCCGCGACCTGAGGGCCTTGCAAGACCTTGTGGAGACTTGGATCGTTCGCAAAATCTCGCTGGTCGCAGTGCATGGTGAAGGATGCGAGGCCCTGCACGACTTGCTCGATCAGTTGATTGTTGGCGATGACGGAAATGAAGACCGGTTCATTGTCACGACATGGCACGAAAATGAGCCGATCGAGGACGTAATCGAGTTCGTCGGCACCTTCGGCGATGAAGGCAGCATAGAACACGTGAGACTGTAAGGGAGACCAACATGACCGACGAACCGATCAAGACACGCCGCGAGGGCGGTATTCTCGAAGTCACCATCGACCGGCCGAAGGCCAATGCCATCGACCTGATCACATCGCGCATCATGGGCAAGATCTTCGCCGATTTCCGCGATGACGAGAGCCTGCGCGTCGCCATCATCACCGGCGCCGGCCCGAAATTCTTCTGCCCCGGCTGGGACCTGAAGGCGGCTGCCGCGGGAGATGCGGTCGATGGCGACTACGGCGTCGGTGGCTTCGGCGGCATGCAGGAACTGCGCGACCTCAACAAGCCTGTTATCGGGGCGATCAACGGCATCTGCTGCGGCGGCGGGCTTGAGATCGCGCTGTCCACGGACATGATCCTCGCCGCCGAACACGCGACCTTCGCGCTGCCGGAGATCCGGTCCGGCACGGTGGCCGACGCCGCCTCGATCAAGCTGCCGAAGCGCATCCCCTACCACATCGCAATGGACATGCTGTTCACCGGCCGTTGGCTCGACGCGACCGAGGCGCATCGCTGGGGCTTCGTCAACGAAATCCTGCCCGCCGACAAGCTGATGGACCGCGCCTGGGAACTCGCCCGCCTGCTCGAAAGCGGCCCGCCGCTGGTCTACGCCGCGATCAAGGAAGTCGTGCGCGAGGCCGAGGGCAACAAGTTCCAGGACACCATGAACAAAATCACCCGCCGGCAGTTGAAGACGGTCGATGTGCTCTATGGCAGCGAGGACAATCTCGAGGGTGCAAGGGCATTTGCGGAAAAGCGAGATCCGGTGTGGAAGGGGAAGTGAACTCAGAGCTGTTCGTTCGAACGCCCCAGTAACAACAATCCTTCAGCCAAGGCACGAAAGGCTTCGACCGCTTTTGGCAGCACGGCTTGCGGATCTTCGCTCGCTGCGACCCAGAGAGCAGCATTGAGCGCCGCACCACTGACCAGTCGCGCAGCCGCTTCCGCGTCAAGCGGCTTGATTATGCCTTTCGCCATGAGGCGCTCAAGAGCGCTTCTTGTCACTTGAAGACAACTGTTCTGGCTCGGCCATAGCGACGGGTCTCCCAGTACGGCCGGCCCGTCGAGAAGCACGATTCGTTGAACTTCCGGATCAAGCGCCATCTCGATATAGGCAGCGCCTTCTGCCAACAGGGCCTGCCATTCATCAGCCGCCCGTGCGCCGATGTCCTGGGCGCGCGACGCCATTTCCGTATCGATCTGATCGACAACCGCCGCCAGAAGCCCGCGCTTGTCGCCAAAATTCTTGTAAAGCGCACCTCGCGTCAGGCCGACACGGGCCGTCAGCTCGTCCATGGATGCCGCTGCGTAGCCACTTTCCGCAAACGCCTGCCGTCCAGCCCCAATGAGCTTGGCACGGTTTTCCCGCATCGTTTCGCTACGTGGTTTGACCATCAAATCCTCATTTTTCAGATACGGAACGTATTTGAACTTGACATGGCGAGATGCCAAAACTATTTCAGATACGCACCGTATATCAAATGGAGCGGTATTTGTGAAGTGCTGCTCCAAGGCAATCAATTCAATCAAAGTGAGAACACCATGACCCAACGAGAAGCAATCTTCCCCGCAAACCGGCATAGCCTCTATGAAGCGCACGGCTATTCCGCCGCCATCCGATCCGGCGATCTCCTGTTCGTGTCCGGACAAGTGGGCAGCCGCGAAGATGGAACGCCCGAGCCCGATTTCGAAAGCCAGGTCCGTCTGGCCTTCAGCAACCTGGAGGCTACGCTGAAAGCCGCTGGAGGCGGTTTCGACGATATCGTCGATGTGACCAGCTTCCACACCGACCCGGAAAACCAGTTCGCAACCCTGATGGCTGTGAAGCAGGAAGTTTTCAACACGAAGCCTTATCCCAACTGGACGGCGCTTGGCGTGAACTGGCTGGCGGGCTTCGATTTCGAGATCAAGGTCATCGCGCGCATTCCAGCGGCAGCTTGATTTTGCAACGGACAGCTTGCGTCCGCATTAATAATTTACTGTTAGGTGTCTCCGATGAGGTGCGCAATCGGAGCACGCAGAGATGCGGTCTACAATAGAGACGCTATTTGGAAGTGAGAGAAAAACGAGCCGGCTAGCCGATGCAATGATCGAACATCTCGTTCATCGCAATCATCGCAGGACACTGCCGAAATCTTTCTGGCTTTTCGTTTTCGCAGCAGTTGTCTATGCCTTGCAAAATGTCCCCTTCCTCGATGCAGCACTTATGATGCTGATGGCAATGTTTTGGCGGATCCTAACGGTCAACCTTGCCTTCATCGGCATCGTGATCGAGGCGGCGGCCGGCAAAGTAAACAAGGCATGGATAGCGTTGCCCATTTTATATTTCGGCGGCAACATTGTTCTGGCCACTGCAAGCCACATGGAGTTTTCCCGGCTTGAAAGAGAGATACTCGCCTATAACTCCGGAAAATCAGTAACCTTCGCGCTCGACGACAAGTTGTTGATCGAGCTAACGGCAGATACCAACCCCGTGCCTCACTGGCTGGTCAGCCGATATGACATCGCGGCCGTCTACTCGCGTTTTGGCAGCAAAGAAGACAGGCCCATTACTGCTACCCGTGTCGGTGCCGGAGAGCTTTGCAAAAGGCTTAATAGCGCAAAGAACGAGGAGGTAAGGGTAACACCCGTATACGAGGCGCAGCCCTTCAAGCTCGGCTAGAAACAGCGAAATAACGTTGTCCGTGCCATGTGCATCTACGATGAGCCGAATAATCTGCGGCAACCGACGGTCAAGGTGCATTTCGGCGAGAAAGTGGAACAAGGGGGCTTCCTACTGCCGACCGTAACGCAAAGCATAGTCATAACATCGAAAACCGGCGAAACCATCCAATTGGCCACCGCCAAGGCATTGCCTCTTAATTGGATACCGTTGCCGATCTTTGGATGTATGCGCGGGCCGGGCGATCCCGTGCGGCATTGCTGGGGCGATTCACTTCGCTTTATCTATAGGGCGACCCAAGGTGCGAATGGAGAGCCAACTAGCCTCGTTGCCAAGGCTCTCGGTCTCCGATACGCCCCGGCAAGCTCACGACGAGACCAAATTCTGGCAAGTCAGCAAACGGATGAAATTCGGATCTCAGGTAACGAAAGGCCCCTCGCCGAACCTCGCACCCTCATGCTCCCCGAGCTTCGGGGAAGGCTTGGCCAATGACAACGGCGTTTCCGAAAACGTGATCGGCGTCCGTATCCCCGGCACGCCATCAGCCGTGATCTTCATGCCGCGATGCACGAACTGCGGATCCTCGAACACATCGGCAACCGAATTGATCGGCCCGGCCGGCACGCCGGCCTTTTCCAGCGCAGCAAGCAAGTCGTCGCGCTGCCACATCCTGGTCTTCGCTTCCATCGTCTCGGTCACCAGTGCCCGGTTGGCCACGCGCGCCGGATTGGTCTTGAAGCGATCGTCCGCAGCCATCTCTGGCAGTCCGAGAATTTCAGCTAGCCGGCCGAACTGGCTGTCATTGCCGCAGGCGACGATCAGATGACCGTCGGCGACGGCAAAAGTCTGGTAGGGCGAGATATTCGGATGTGCATTGCCCAGCCGCTTCGGCACATTGCCTGAGGCGAGGAAGTTCATCGCCTGGTTGGCCAGCACGCCGGTCATGCAGTCCAAGAGCGCCATGTCGATATGCTGGCCCTGACCCGATTTCTGCCGTGCGATCAGCGCGGCCTGGATGGCGACCACGGAATAGACGCCAGTGAAGATATCGGCGAAGGCAACACCGATCTTCTGCGGCTCGCGCTCCGGCTCGCCGGTCAGGTCCATGATGCCGCTCATGCCCTGGATCATGAAATCGTAGCCGGCGCGCGGCGCATAGGGCCCGTCCTGGCCGAAGCCGGTGATCGAGCAATAGATCAGGCGCGGATTGACTGCCTTCAGGCTCTCATAGTCGAGGCCGTATTTCTTCAAGCCACCGACCTTGAAGTTCTCGATCAGCACGTCGGCCTCGCGGGCGAGATCAAGCACCAGTGCCCTGCCCTCGTCGGTCGTGAAATCGGCGGTGACAGAGCGCTTGCCGCGATTGGCGGCGTGGAAATATGCGGCGGTCTTCTCGCCTTCGCGCTCGATATAGGGCGGACCCCAGCGGCGGGTATCGTCGCCCTCGGGGCTCTCGACCTTGATCACGTCCGCACCGAGATCGGCCAATGTCTGGCCGCACCACGGACCCGCGAGGATGCGGGCCAATTCCAGCACCTTGATGCCCTTGAGCGGCGCGTCCATCAGAAGAACGCCTGGATGCCGGTCTGCGCGCGACCGAGGATCAGCGCATGGACGTCATGCGTGCCCTCATAGGTGTTGACCGTTTCGAGGTTCTGCGAATGCCGCATCACGTGGTAGCCGATCTGGATGCCGTTGCCGCCATGCATGTCGCGGGCCTGACGCGCGATATCGAGCGCCTTGCCGCAATTGTTGCGCTTGACGAGCGAGATCATCTCGGGCGCAAAGCGGTGCTCGTCCATCAGCCGGCCGACGCGGAGCGAGCCCTGCAGCCCGAGCGCGATCTCGGTCTGCATATCGGCCAGCTTCTTCTGGTAAAGCTGGGTGCCGGCCAACGGCTTGTTGAACTGCTTGCGGTCGAGGCCGTATTGGCGAGCACGATGCCAGCAATCCTCCGCCGCGCCCATGACACCCCAGGAAATGCCGTAACGGGCGCGGTTGAGGCAACCGAAGGGACCCTTTAGGCCCGAGACGTTCGGAAGCAGGGCATCCTCGCCGACTTCGACGCCTTCCATGACGATTTCGCCGGTGATCGAAGCACGCAGCGATAGCTTGCCGCCGATCTTCGGCGCCGACAGGCCCTTCATGCCCTTTTCCAGAATGAAGCCTCGGATCTCGTTGTCATGCGCCTCGGATTTCGCCCAGACGACAAAGACGTCGGCGATCGGCGAATTGGAAATCCACATCTTGGAACCACGCAGGCGGTAGCCACCCGTAATCTTCTCGGCGCGTGTCTTCATGCCGCCGGGATCGGAGCCGGCATCCGGCTCGGTCAGGCCGAAGCAGCCGATCAGGTCGCCCGAAACGAGGCCCGGCAGGTACTTCTTGTGTTGTTCCGGCGAGCCATAGGCATGGATGGGATGGATGACCAGCGAGGACTGCACGCTCATCATCGATCGATAGCCGGAATCGACGCGCTCCACTTCTCGCGCAACGAGGCCGTAGGCGACGTAGTTGGCATTGGCCGCGCCGAATTCCTCCGGTAGCGTCACGCCAAGCAGTCCCGCCTGCCCCATCAGCTTGAACATGGCGGGATCGGTCTTCTCCTCGAGATAGGCGTCCTCCACGCGCGGCAGGAGTTCGGCCTTGGCGAAGGCGGCCGCCGAATCTCGGATCATGCGCTCGTCGTCGCTCAACTGATCTTCGATAAGAAAGGGGTCGTCCCAGACGAAGGATGCCGCGGCCATGGTTTGCTCCTGAGTTTTTATCGTCCGCAACATGCATCAGGATCGCCCGGAGTACAAACCATGTTTACTAATCACGTTATGAGCTTTACTCATAGTCCATGAAGCCAACCCAGCGACGTCTCCTCCCCTCCACATCAGCGCTCGCCGCCTTCGATGCCGTGGCCCGCACCGGCAGTTTCAGCGCGGCCGCATCCATGTTGCACCTCACGCAGGGGGCGATAAGCCGTCACGTTTCGCTGCTCGAGGAGCAGCTTGGCGTGACGCTGCTTGAACGGACCGGACGCGGCGCGCGGCTGACGGAGAAAGGCAAGGCCTATGCCGAGGGTGTTTCGGAGGTCCTTGCAAAAATCCGTTCCCTGTCGCTGGTGGCGATGTCCGGCTCGGAGGAAACTCGGCTGCGGCTCGCGATCCTCCCCACATTTGGCACTCGTTGGCTGATGCCCCGCATCCCGGATTTCGTGCAGAAGAATCCCGAGATCACCATCAGTTTCGCGACCCGTATCGGGCAGTTCGATTTTCGCGCTGAGAATATCGATGTGGCCGTCCATGTCGGCCGACGGGACTGGCCGGACGCCGATTGCAAATTCCTGATGGGCGAGACGGTGGTGCCGGTTTGCAGCCCGGACTTTCGGGAGGGACACCCCATTGCCGCCGCTGCCGATCTGCTGGGCATGCCGCTTCTCGAAATGGTATCTCGCCCCGGCGCCTGGCGGCATTGGTTCTCGACGCTCGACATATCAGAGCAGCACCGCGAAGGCATGGTGTTCGAACAATTCTCGAACGTGACCCAAGCTTGCATCGCGGGGCTTGGCGTCGCATTGATGCCAATTTTCCTCATAGAGAGCGAGTTGGCGACAGGAAAACTGGTACGCGCCTTCGATTGGGCGATCGAGAGCGAGAGTGCCTATTACCTCGTCCGGCCGCGTCACAAGCTGGATTTTCCGCCAGCGGTCAGGTTCGCCGGCTGGCTGGAGGATCAGATTGCCCGGTTCAAACAGCCGTAATCCTCACCGACTTCCGACATAAGCCATCGAGCGGAACCAGATCCAGCTCCCTGCGTTATGCTGTGGTGCAGCATAAATATCGGGTTAGAGTTAAGCATGGACGCAAAAGTATCTCAGTTCTCCATTCACGCAGGCGAGCCGACGCCGCTCGGGGCCACTTTGGTGGACGGAGGTGTCAATTTCAGTGTTTTTTCCGCTCATGCCGAGCGCATCGAGGTTTGTATCTTCGATCCCTCGGGCACAATCGAACTCCAACGGTTGACGCTTCCGGAAAATACCCACGAGCTTTTCCACGGTTTCATCCCCGGTCTGACCAAAGGGACGCTCTACGGACTCCGTGCGCATGGCCCCTTCGACCCCGAGAATGGTCATCGCTTCAACCCGAATAAACTGCTGGCCGACCCCTATGCCCGCAGCTTTTACGGCAAGCTCGAGAACTCGGATACGCATTTCGGCTACGACCTCAACGCCGAGGAGAAAGACCTCACCTTCGACGACAGCGACAACGCCCGCTTCATGCCGAAGTGCCGGGTCATAGCGCCCCGCACGGCCAAGGAAATCCTGCGACCATCCATCCCGTGGTCCCGGACCGTGGTCTATGAGACCCATGTGAAAGGCTTCACCAAGCGCAATCCACTGATCCCCGAGGATCTGCGCGGCACATTCGATGGCCTCGGCCACGAAGCGGCGGTGGACTATATCAAGAGCCTCGGCATCACATCGGTCGAACTGATGCCGATGCATGAATTCTTCGACGACTTCCACCTCGCCGACAAGGGACTGACCAATTACTGGGGCTACAACACGTTCGGCTTCTTCGCGCCCGCATCACGCTATTTCGGCCCGTCGGGCCAGTATGGTTTTCTCTCCACGGTGCGCGCCTATCACGACGCCGGCATCGAGGTGATCCTCGACGTCGTCTACAATCACACCGCCGAGGGCAACGAACTCGGCCCGACCTTGAGCTTCAAGGGTCTCGACAATTTTTCCTACTATCGCACGCTTGCCGACAATCATCGCTACTATGTCAACGACACCGGCACCGGAAACACGGTCAACACCTCCCATCCCCGCGTGCTGCAGATGGTGATGGATTCGCTTCGCTATTGGGTCGAGGAGATGGAGGTCGATGGCTTCCGTTTCGATCTCGGCACCATCCTCGGTCGCGAGCCGGAAGGTTTCAACGAGCGCGGCGGCTTCTTCGATGCGGTGTTGCAGGATCCGGTACTCGCACGTGTAAAACTGATCGGCGAGCCTTGGGATATTGGACCGGGCGGCTACCAGGTCGGCGGCTTCCCCCCGGGCTGGGCCGAGTGGAACGACAAATACCGCGACAGCGTCCGCGAGTACTGGAAGGGTGATGAGCACACCGCACCCGATTTCGCTGCCCGCATTCTCGGTTCGGGCGACTGCTACGACCAGCGTGGCCGCCGCCCGTGGTCGAGCGTCAATTTCATCACCGCTCACGACGGCTTCACGCTCAACGACCTCGTCTCTTACGACGGCAAGCACAATGAAGCGAACGGCGAGGACAACAACGACGGCCACGACCACAATCGCAGCCATAACTATGGCGCTGAAGGCCCGACCGACGACCAGGGCATCAACGATATCCGCGAACGCCAGAAGCGGAATTTCCTCGCAACGCTGTTCTTCTCGCATGGCACGCCCATGCTGCTGGCAGGCGACGAATTCGGCCACGGACAATCCGGCAACAACAACACCTATTGCCAGGACAACGAACTGACATGGTTGGATTGGGAAGGCCTATCCGGCGCCAATCAGGAGCTTCTGGAATTTACCAGGCGGGTGATCGCGCTTCGTACTGCACAGCCATTGCTCCGTCGCGAGAACTGGCGCGATGGCATGATCGTCAACTGGTTCACATCAGAGGGCGGCGAGCAGTTGCCCGAGCATTGGCACGACGAGCCTACGCTCAGTCTACATTTGCAGCGTCCCGATCTGAGAGACGAGGCCGAACTATGGTCGGAAGTCCTGATCATCTTCAATCCACGCGCCGAGGACGTCTCCTTCACCCTGCCGGATTTTGGCGAGGACGACTGGAATTTCGCGCTCGCCACATGCGACACGCCGCTGTCCGAGGGACCGGTCAAGGCCAAGAAGCCTGTGCTGGCCACAGCGCGCAGCCTCATGCTGTTCTACCGATGAACAGCGCGTGGCAGTCAATCGTCCGTCTGCAATCATTCTCTTTCTCAACACCGTGTGGAACTCCGGACCACTCCCGGCAGTTTCCGCACCAGGGCCGCGAGATACGCGTCGGCAATTGAAACGCGACAGGGAATTCATGCAGCAAGCCGAAGGTCATTCCAGCATCATCAATCTCGAGAGCAATGCCTGGCGCTCGGACCCGGCCGAGAAGGTCGGCTTCATCATAGATGCGGCTGAATATTACCGCAGCCTCCAGGAAATTCTGCCAAAAGCGAAAAGTACGATCTGGATCATCGGCTGGGATTTCAATCCCGACATCTACCTTGATCCCGAGCGACCGGATGTGACGCTGGGCGCGTTTCTCCGATCGCTCGTCGATGAGAATGAAGAACTGGAAATCCGCATTCTCGTCTGGGCGATGGGGCCGATCTATTCGGGCAAGTCGCTGCGCCTCTTCAGCGAGAACACATGGTCCAATCACCCGCGTATTCATCTGCGTTTCGATGCAAAGCACCCGCTTCGCGGATCGCACCACCAGAAGATCGTGGTCGTGGACGATACCATTTCATTTCTCGGCGGTATCGATCTCACAGCCAGACGCTGGGACACGCCCGCTCATGACGTTGACAATCCGCTCAGGGTCTCGCCGGACGGCGAGGCATATGATCCCGTGCATGATCTCCAGTCCGTCGTCACTGGACCGTCGGCAGTCTCCATCGGCGATCTCGCACGCAAGCGTTGGGAACGCGCTACGGGCGAAAAGCATGAGAGGGTTACCGGGGACGATGATCTCTGGCCCTCCAATATTGAGCCAGCCCTTGCAGGATGCCAGGTCGCACTGTCGCTGACAGAGCCCGGCCGCACCAAACGCAGAAGCAAGAAGCAGGCGATGCAACTGACCATCGACGCACTTCGCTCGGCGCGGCGGCACATCTATATGGAAACCCAGTATTTCGCCTTCTTCGGGATAGCCGATTGCATGAGCGAACGCCTTAGGGACCCCAACGGTCCGGATGTCGTTGTCGTGCTCACCCGCGCCTCGCACGGCTTTCTCGAAAAAGTCATCATGGGCGGTAATCGTGATCGATTGATCCGCCGGCTGAAGCGCGCCGACATCCACGGCCGGCTGCGGGTCATGTATCCCGTCGTGCCCAAGGCGGATGGAACCGAGCAGGACGTGCTCATTCACTCCAAGCTGTTGATCATCGATGACAGGTTTGTCCGCCTCGGTTCATCCAACCTCAACAACCGCTCCGAGGGAATGGACACCGAGGCGGATATCGCTATTGAATCCACGGCCGAGGGGTGTAGCGCGTCGATCACCAGCCTTCGCAACTGTTTGATGGCCGAACATCTCGATGCGAGCGAAGAGGCTGTCGCGGAGGCGATCGCACGGACGCATTCGCTGACCAGGACGATCGACGAACTCAACACCCGTCCCCGCGGTCTGCGCGACATGCAGGTACAGGTGGACAAGGGCGGGATAGAGCCGATTTGGGGTACTGACCTCGTCGATCCTGCAAAGCCTTTCCGGCTGTTTCAGAGAGTGAGAAAGGGCCTCGATGCGGCGGCCACAAGGCTATTTGGCATTTTCGTTTAATTCAGGATCGGATTTTAGCACAAACTCGCTGCCAACCAGCAGCGGGAGGCCGATTGCGAGCGGGATGAAATAATAGATCACCCGGAAGGCGATGACCGCAGCGATCGATTCCGCGCCCGGCAGGATATGTACGATCGTTGCTTCGAGCACACCAAGTCCACCCGGAATGTGACTGACGATCGCCGCGATATTCGCCGTGATCGAAGCCGCCGCCACCTGGAGATAGGCAGCTTCTCCGAACGCGGTGAGCATTTGGTGCAAGCTCGCCGCGACAAGCGCGAAATTCACAGTACCGACAACCATCTGGCCTGCCGCGATCGGCAGCGACGGCATCTGGAAGCGCCAATTGCGGATATGCAAAGGTGTACGCAGAAACGCGGAGAGAAGGAGATAGAGAGCCGGAAACGTGAAGCAGCAGAGTGCTGCGACCGAAATTGCCTGGTCGCTCAGCCCCGCCATCTGGGCGACGTCGTCAGGCCGCAGAAAGATCGCTGCCGCGCCAAGCGTCGCCAATCCCAGTGCCACCGTCACGCCGCAGAACACAATGACCTTGGCAACCTGCTCCGTGGTCAGCCCCCAGCGCGAATAGAAGCGATAGCGTATCGCCCCGCTGCTGAGTGCCGCCACTCCGACATTGTGGCCGATCGACAGGCCGGTGAACGAGGCAAGCGACGTCTGGTGGAACGGTAGCGGCTTGCCGGCATAGCGCACGGCAAGCGCATCATTGCAGGCTAGGCAGAAATAAGATCCGGCAGCAAATGCCAGGCCGAGCATCAGGTTCGACGCGGGAATCGATCGCAGTGCCCGGCTTATGTCGTCGAAGCTATATTGCTGCAGGGTATTGTAGAGCAGATAGACGGCGCCGGCCACGGCGACGACAATGATGATCCTGAACAAGTATCGGAGAAACATGCGCTAGTCCTGCCAATGGCTGCCTGGATGGGGAACGAATGGCCCAGTCGCGGGTTCCTTCGCCATGCAAATAGCGCCAAACGAAATTCCAGGGGGCGGCCTGCTTCGCGTGCTGACCTACAATGTTCATAGCTGCCGTGGCCGCGACCGGCGGCACGATCCCGCCCGCATCGCCGAAGTGATCGCTTCGGCCGATCCACAGGTCATTGCACTCCAGGAACTGGATGTCGGCCGCATCCGCACCGGCGGCATCGATCAGGCGCACATGATTGCCGAACATTTGCGCATGGACGCCCATTTCCATCCTGCGTTGCATGTGGATGAGGAAAAATACGGCGATGCCATCCTCACCGCCTTGCCTTCGCGCGTGGTCCGGGCCGCAGCTCTGCCCTCTGTCGGCGAACCGCGCGGCGCGATCTGGGTGGAAGTCGATTATCACGGCGCGAAGGTTCAGATCATCAACACGCATTTCGGCCTATGGCGGCGCGAACGGATGCTTCAAGCCAGGACGCTGGCCGCCGACGAATGGCTCGGGAGTGAGGCATGCCGAATATCACCCTCACTGCTTGCCGGCGATTTCAATGCGGGTCCACGCTCGCGGACCTATACGATCCTCGCGGAAGGCTTGTCCAAGCGGGTGCTGACAATCCCTGCCCGGCCGACCTTCCCCGCGCGCTTTCCAGTCTTACGGCTCGATCATATCTTCGCCAACGCCCTGGCGCGGATCATCGGTTATGAGGTTGTTGACACACCGCTTGCGCGGCAAGCATCGGATCATCTGCCGCTGCTCGCCACCGTGGAACTGCGGGCGGTGGAACGCGCAGCGACGACCAGATCCGAGCCGGAAAACGCCGAAACAATGACCGCCCATGGTTAGAAACGGTCCCGACGACGCCCCGTCCGCCATGCCCATATCGACCTACAGGCTGCAGTTCCGCAACGGCATGACATTCGACCGGGCGGTCGGTCTCATCCCGCATATCAAGAGCCTGGGCGTAAGCCACCTCTATGCATCACCGATCTTTTCCGCCGCCGCCGGTTCGACCCATGGTTACGACGTGATCGATCCGAATGAAATGGATCCGGAGATCGGCGGCATGAAGGGCTTCGTGCGCCTCTCGGATGCCCTGCTTGGCGCAGGTCTGGGCCTGATCCTCGACATCGTGCCGAACCATATGGCGGCGTCGCTCGAAAACCGCTGGTGGGCCAGCGTGGTGAAATGGGGCCGTGCGAGCCCCTATGCGACCTTTTTCGACACCGATTGGGATCAGCAATTGACCATGCCGGTCCTCACCGGGCCGATCGAGGACGAGATTGCCAATGGCCAGGGCAGCATCACCATCGACAAATCCGCCGGGACCGTGTCGTTCAATTATCGTGGCACGTATTATCCATTAGATCCGGCAACTTATGCGTCGGTCTTCAGGTCGCAAGACATCCGAGATGCGGTTGAAGCCATTTCCGGGAAGGCGGATTCAGGAGACGAGATTGCATTCCATGACGCCTTCCGGGAAATCCTGATAACTCATGGCACGGACCATGCCCCGGTCGGCAATGCCGCGGACATTTGCTGGTTGCTGAACCTCCAGCCCTGGAAGCTTATCCACTGGCGAGAGGCGGCAAATGGTCTGAGCTATCGTCGGTTCTTCGAGGTCACCGGCCTAGTCGGGCTACGCGTGGAAGATGCCACCGTGTTCGACGCGGCCCACCAACTCACGCTTGATCTGGTGCGACAGGGCCGCGTCCAAGGATTGCGGATCGACCATGTCGATGGACTAGCCGACCCGGCCGCCTATCTCCAGCACCTTCGCGACAAGGTCGGACCGGACATTTACATCGTCATCGAGAAAATTCTCGAAGGCGATGAGACGCTGCCGCCCGACTGGCCCGTCGCGGGCACCACCGGCTACGAATTCATCGCCGCGCTCGCAGGCGTGTTCACGGACCACGAGAGCCAGACGCTGGACAAGGCATGGGCCGAAGTGGCGCCCGGCTTCTCGGAGCAGGAGCAGGAACTGCAAAAGGTCAAGCGCTTGCTGGCGGATGTCAATTTCCGGGGTGAAACCAGTGCCCTGGAGAACTGGGCCACCAGGATCGCCACAGCCGACAGGAGAGAGAACCTCACAACGGATGGCAAACTCTCGGAGGCTGTGCGCGAACTGGTGACGGGCTTCCGCGTCTATCGCACCTATGGAACCGACACGGGGTTGAGCGAGACGGACAGGCACCTGCTGGACGAAGTGTTCGAGACATTGGAAGCCCGAAATCCCCATCTTTGCGACGCCTTGTCTTTCCTCCATGACATATCGTCTGGCAAGGTGAGCGAGGCTGCTCGTACCGATGCCATCCGCTTCCGCACCCGCCTACAGCAACTCACCGGACCGGTGCTCGCCAAGTCGCTCGAGGACACATTCTTCTACCGCTACAACAGGCTCATCGCGCTCAACGAGGTCGGCGGCGATCCGATCGGCCGCGAAGGCGACGTGACCCGCTTCCACGCCAGCATGCAGGAACGGCTGCACACACAACCCTTCGCGCTGACGACGACATCGACCCATGATACCAAGCGCGGCGAGGATGCCCGCGCCAGACTCTACACGCTGAGCGAGGCACCCGAGAACTGGGTCGCTGCTGTCAGGCGATGGCGCGGTTTACATCAGCGCTTGGTCACTCTGTTGCCCGATGGCCCGGCACCCGGACCCGCCGACGAATGGCTGATCTACCAGGCGCTTGCCGGCGTCTTGCCACTGAATTTCGATCCCAATGACGAAGCCTACTTGACCGAAATCCGTGACCGGTTCCTGCCCTATCTCGAAAAGGCTTTTCGCGAGGCGAAGCTCCGGACGGACTGGTCAGACGTCAACGAGCCTTACGAGGCAGCAGTGAAAGCCTATGCCGGACATCTGTTTTCACCGGAAAACCGGGCATTCCTCGATGATTTCCGTACGGTGCTTGCGCCCTATGTCGCGACCGGCATCGTCAACAGCCTCGCGCAGACGCTGCTCAAGCTGACCGTTCCCGGCGTGCCGGATATCTATCAGGGTTGCGAGGGCTTCGATTTCAGTCTCGTCGATCCCGACAACCGTCGCATTCCGAATTTTGTAGCTCTGGCTCCACCCGAAGGGAAACCTTCAATCAATGACCCCGTGGCGCTGAAGTCATGGCTGATAGCCCAAACACTCAAACTGAGGATACGTCACCGTGAGCTCTTCACCTTTGGTGAGTATATTCCAATCGACGTTGGGGGTCTGAGAAGCGACAAGATCCTTGCATTCGAACGACGCCATGCCGGTATATCAGCAATCATTGCCGTGCCGCGCCTGATCCTCGATGCCGTGGCCGGTGGCAAACATCTCTCCCGGGATTACTGGGATGATACATCACTGACGATCCCGGCCGGCGTCTCCCATGTCAGCGATGCCTTCGGAGACGGTGATGAGACCTTCGGCTGCGACGTTCCCATAGCCCGGATTTTCAGCCGGCGGCCGTTTGCGCTCCTGATGACGCCGCACCACTGAACGAGGACATCGCACGTCGAACCTTGAACGGCCCGGCCGGATCGACTAAATAGCGGCCATCGACCACACCAACAGGATGGTGCCCCATGGAATTCAACCCGAACGCAACGCCGCCTTGCCTTGCCAATCGGGAATATCGAATCCATGCCTGCATCCATTACGCTTTCCAATCTTTCGTGGTCCACGCCTGAGGGTCGCCCTCTTTTCACCAATCTCGACCTGAGCTTCGGGCCGGAGCGCACGGCGCTCATCGGCCGCAATGGCGTCGGCAAATCTGTGGTGCTCAGGCTGATCACGGACGAACTTGTTCCGGCGACCGGAACGGTCTCCGTCAGCGGCAGCATCGGCACGCTCGATCAGCGTGTCCAGATCACGCCTGACGAGACCATCGCCACCCTCTTCGGCGCGGAAACGCCCCTTGCCACACTCCAGCGAGCGGAAGCCGGCGAAGCGACAACCGAGGAACTAGCATCGGCCGACTGGACGCTCGAAGCCCGGATGGCCGCGGCATTGGCTCGCGCCGGACTGAATGCGGATACCGCTACCCCGCTCGCTGCACTGTCGGGCGGACAGCGCACACGTGCAGCGCTCGCCGCGCTGGTGTTCAAGGAGCCGGACTTCCTGCTGCTCGACGAGCCCACCAACAATCTCGACCGCGAAGGACGTGCCGCGGTGATCGACCTGCTTGCAGGCTGGAAGGGCGGCGCGGTCGTTGTCAGCCACGACCGTGAACTGCTCGAAACCGTCGATGTTATCGTTGAACTCACAACGCTGGGCGCCACGCGTTATGGCGGCAACTGGACGCAATACCGCGCCCGCAAGGCACTCGAACTGGCCGCCGCCGAACACGACCTCGCCGATGCCGAAAAACGGCTGACCGAGGTGGCGCGCGGCGCGCAGGCGACGGCCGAGCGCAAGGCCCGCAAGGACTCAACCGGCAAGCGGGCCGCCGCCAAGGGCGACATGCCGCGAATTCTGATTGGCGCGCGCAAGGAGCATAGCGAGAACACCAGCGGCGGCAATGCCCGACTGACGGAACGGCTTCGCAGCGAGGCAGAGACTGATCTCGCCGCCGCCCGCGAGAGGATCGAAAGGCTTCGGGAATTGTCGGTCACGCTGCCATCGACGGGTCTACCGGCCGGAAGACTCGTATTGCGCCTCGATGGGGTAACCGGCGGCTTTGATCCTGGCCAACCCATAATCGAGAACCTGTCTTTCGACATCAGGGGGCCGGATCGCATAGCCGTGACCGGCCCCAACGGATCAGGCAAATCCACACTGCTCGCTCTGATCACGGGTGCTCTTCGACCCTGGTCGGGAACAGTTCGCGCCGCAACGCCTTTTGCCATGCTCGACCAGCAGGTGAGCATCCTCGATCCGAAGACATCGATCCGCGACAATTTTCTGCGGATCAATCCGCATTCCTGCGAAAATGCCTGCCGCGCCGCGCTGGCCCGCTTCATGTTCCGGGCCGATGCGGCACTCCAGCAGGTCTCGACGTTGAGCGGCGGGCAATTGCTGCGTGCCGGCCTTGCCTGCGTACTTGGTGGCGCGAAGCCACCCTCCCTGCTCATTCTCGACGAACCGACCAACCATCTCGATATCGATTCCATCGCGGCCGTCGAGGCGGGTTTGCAGGCCTATGACGGTGCCCTGCTGATTGTCAGCCATGACGAGGTCTTCCTGGATGCGGTCGGCATGACCCGCAGACTTGAAATTCCAAACGAGGAACTCCCGACCGCCCCGCCGGGTTAATCACGCACGAAATGGAGGGCCGCGCAATTGCAGAACTGGCGTCATATTTGCATCGACATGCAACGTCTCTTCGCTGAGAAGACACCTTGGCACGTCGAATGGATGGATCGGGTCTCACCGCAGGTCTCGGAAATCGCCGGACGTTTTGCCAATTCCACCATATTCACGAGATTCGTGCCACCAAACCACGCCAGCGATCTGCCCGGCAAATGGCAGGATTACTACAAGAAATGGCGGATGATGACAGGTGAATACTTGCCGCCGGAACTCATAGATCTGATAGCCCCCCTCAAGCAATTCGTGCCGCCTGCCCGCATCTTCGACAAGTTCACCTATTCGCCTTGGCACGGCGGACATCTTCATCAGCGACTGACCGCAGAGCACGTGACCCAACTCGTCATCAGCGGGGGAGAAACGGATGTCTGCGTGCTCGCCACGGTGCTGGGAGCGATCGACCATGGCTACGATGTCATTCTGCTGGAAGACGCCGTCTGCGGCAGCGCGGACGAAACCCACGAAGCGTCGCTCACGCTCCTGCGAAACCGGTTTTCCGTGCAGTTGTCCGTCGTGACGACGGACGAGTTTCTGTCTCAGGCGACCATGCCGGCCGGCGGATGAACTATTGATCTTCCCTGGTCTTGAACGCATCCGAGACATTGCGCTTGCGAGGATCGCGGAGATTTTCGCCGGCCGCGTCGCGGTCATGCTCCGGATCATCCTTGGCGGGCAGATAGCCGCGCGGTCTGGTGCTTTCAGGTCCTTCCCACCGCGGTGACTGTTCGGTGGTTCCGGGGGCGCCGTTCTTGGGACTGTTGATTGCCATGATTTGTCTCCTTTCGGTCATAAAAGAAATGACGGCAAATCCGGATGGTTCCATGCCGCACGCGTCAGGGCTCGGTGAACCAGATCATCGTCCAAGGCGACATCCACGATACGGAAACGTCACCTCGGGGGTAGAAGACGTTGGCCTTCGGCGGCACATCCATTTGCACGTCTCTATCGCCGAAATTTGCCATCAGCGTCAGCCTGCGCTCACCCTCGGCAAACCAGGTGACACGGACGACGCCCTCGCCGACCTCATATGCCGCAGGGCGAGTTCCGAGCGTGTCCAGCAAGGGCTGAACATGGATACAGCGAAGCTCAAGCAGGGATTTGTAGAATGCCAGCCGTGCGGTGCCTGCAGGCGTGTCGCGCTTTTCCCAGCGAAGCTTTGCCGACAGGAATGTCTCCAGTTGGGTCGGATCGGGGGCATCGTCGGCATCGCCCGCAAAACCCGGCATGCGCGCAAGCTCGCTCTTCCGACCTTCGCGCACGGCGGCATTGAGTTCGTCATCGAAGTCGCAGAAGAAGGGAAAGGGCTCCAGCGCCCCCCATTCCTCGCCCATGAAAAGCATGGGGATCTGCGGAGCAAGCAGATAGATCGCCGCAAGCGCCCGCAGCCGGATGGAGTCGATCGAAGCGGATAACCGGTCGCCATAGGCCCGATTGCCGATCTGGTCATGGTTCTGGATGAAGGCGATGAAAGCCGTCGGCGGCAGATGCGCGCTCGCGGCGCCGCGTGGCGTCCCACGGAAGGGCATCACTTCGCCCTGGTAGACGAAGCCCTCGGCCAGCGCCAGCGCCAGCTTTTTCAAGTCACCGGCATAGTCCGCATAATAGCCGATGTGTTCGCCAGTGGCCGCCACGTGCAGCACGTGATGCATGTCATCGTTCCATTGGGCGGTGAAATGCTTCGGCTTTCCTTGCGGGGCACGCTCGAGCAGGGATGCCTCGTTCTCCTCGTTCTCGAGGATCAGATGGATATGCCGGCCGTTGGTTTCCTCCCGGATACGGCGCGATATCTCATGCATGATGTGTTCGTCGCTATCGTCCGTGATGGCGTGGACCGCATCGAAGCGCAGGCCGTCAAATCTGAATTCATGGAGCCAGTAGAGCGCATTCTCGATGAAGAAATCCCGTACGGCGCGCGAACCATCCCCATCGAAATTGATGCCAGCGCCCCATGGGCTGCGGTGCCGTTCAGTGAAAATCGGCGCATAGAGCGGAAGATAGTTTCCGTCCGGGCCGAGGTGATTATAGACGACATCGAGAAACACCGACATCGACCGCAGATGCGCTTCGTCGATCAATGCGCGCAGGTCTTCGGGATGGCCGTAGCTCGAATCCGGCGCATAGGGCAGCACGCCATCATAGCCCCAATTCCGGCTCCCACGAAAATCCGCGAGCGGCATGATCTGGATTGCGGTGATGCCAAGTTCGTTGAGATGATCGAGCTTTTCGATCGCCGCCCCGAATGTGCCCGCCTCGGTGAACGTCCCCATATGCAGTTCGTAGATCACCGTCTCGGCCCATGGACGGCCCGCCCAATCGGGGCTTTTCCATTGATATGCCTTGGCATCGATGACCACGGATGGGCCGTGGATATCGTTCGGCTGATAGCGCGAGGCAGGATCGGGCACCTCGGTTTCGTCCTCGAGGACAAAACAGTATCGTGTTCCCGCGCCGGCATCGGCGAGATCAAGGATGTGCCAGCCGTTTTCGTCGCGGCGCATCGGCTCAGGGCTGCGACCTTCAATCAGGATGTCGATGCGACCCTGCTTCGGCGCCCAAAGCCGGAATGTCGTGGAATGATCGCCGAGGACCGGTCCAAAGCTGTAGAATGCCAACGCTCGCCCTCGCTGCTGATCACCTGATCGAACGAGAGAAACCGCGTGAACGTTCCAAATTTTCTTCGGTTAATCCGCGGGCCGCACGGCATCGGGATGCGCTGCGGCAAAGGCGGGAAGCGCCCGGCAGCGCTCGGCGATTTCAAGCAACCGTTTGCAGCCCGACACATCCGCCCCCCAGCGTTCGGCGTTGTAGACCTGCGGCACGAGGCAGAAATCGGCCATTCCAGGTGAATCTGCATGGCAGAACGCACCTGTCGCGGGATCATCGAGCATCGCCTCGAAAGCCTTTAGCCCCTGCCCGATGAACCGCCGCATCCATTCCGGCCGCGCCTCGTCCCGGCCGGTCAGCTCGACGACATGCGCGGCCACGTGGCTGTTGCAGATCGGATGGATGTCCATCGCGATAGCATAGGACAGCGCGCGGACACGATGCCGGCCGAGCGGATCGGCAGGCAGGATATGCGCCTCTGGATGCATCTCGGCGAGATACTCGATGATCGCCAGCGATTGGGTCATTTTCTGCCCATCAAGCTCCAGCGTCGGGAGAAGACCCTGCGGGTTGAGATCGAGATAGGCGCCCTGCCTATGCTCGCCCTTCAGGATATCGACCGGCACGGACTCATGTTTCAGCCCGACCGCATTGAGAGCGATGCGCACCCGATAACTGGCGGACGACCGCCAGTAGTCGTGGAGGACGACCTCGCTCATGCGGCAGCGGACCCGCCCGCTTCGGTGACCGTCTGCTCGATCGCACCGAATATCGAGTGGCCCGTGCGGTCCTTCATCTCGATGCGGACGGTGTCGCCGAATTTCAGGAACGGCGTCTTTGCCGCCCCGGTTTCGATCTTCTCGATGGTGCGGATTTCAGCGATGCAGGAATATCCGTCGCCGCCATCGGCGATCGATTTGCCGTGGCCGCCGTCGCGCTTGTTGGACACTGTGCCCGAGCCGATGATCGATCCGGCCGAAAGGCTGCGGGTCTTCGCGGCATGCGCAATGAGCTGGCCGAAATCGAAGATCATGTCCACGCCGGCATTGGCCTTGCCGAATGCCTTGCCGTTGCAGCTGACCAGCAGCGGCAGATGCAGCTTGCCGTCTTTCCAGGCGTCACCCAGTTCGTCGGGCGTGACCGCCGCAGGCGAGAAGGCGGAGGCGGGCTTCGATTGGAAAAAACCAAAACCCTTGGCGAGTTCATTCGGCACCAAATGCCTAAGCGACACATCATTGACCAGCATGACCAGCCGGATCGCGTCGCGCGCCTGTTCCGGCGTGGCACCCATCGGCACGTCATCGACGATCACCGCCACCTCGCCTTCCATGTCGATGCCGTAGCCCTCGTCGGCCGCGACGATGGGGTCGCGCGGGCCGATGAAGCTGTCGGAGCCTCCCTGGTACATCAGCGGATCGGTCCAGAAGCTCTCCGGCATCTCGCCATCGCGCGCCTTTCGAACCAGCTCGACGTGATTGACATAGGCCGAACCATCCGCCCATTGATAGGCGCGCGGCAAAGGCGACGATGCATCATGCTCATGAAAGCGCATCGATGGCTGCGAACCAATCTCCAGCCCCTCGGCGACTCGCTCCAGACGTGGACCGACATGGGCCCAGTCGTCGAGTGCCGCCTGCAGCGTGCGCGCGATATGCCCGACTTCCGAGCAGAGCGTCAGATCCTTGGACACGACCACCAGCCGGCCGTCGCGCGTGGAATCCTTCAGTGTCGCCAATTTCATGAGCCGTCTGCCTCCCGTTTTGATTCTTCTCCCGGATACAAGCCTACTTGATGCCGGGCGTCCCGTCGAATTTCCTTTCGAGCCCATCCCAGCACTCGAGATAGTCGTCCTGCAGCGTCTCCAGTTCGGCCGCATACCGGGTCAATTGCTGAGGGTAGCGGGTCTCGAACATGAAAGCCATCGTATGATCGAGCTTGACCGGCTTGAGTTCGGAATTCGATGCCTTCTCGAATCCTGACGCGTCCGGTCCATGCGGCAGCATCATGTTGTGCAGGCTGACACCGCCCGGCACGAACCCTTCTTCCTTGGCGTCGTACTGGCCATGGATCAGGCCCATGAATTCGCTCATGATGTTGCGATGGTACCAGGGCGGTCGGAACGTATGTTCCGCCACCAGCCATCGCGGCGGGAAGATGACGAAATCGACATTCGCCGTCCCCGCCTCTTCGGTCGGCGCGGTCAGGACCGTGAAAATCGAGGGATCCGGATGGTCGAACAGGATCGCGCCGACGGGCGAAAATGTCCTGAGATCGTATTTGAACGGCGTGTAGTTGCCGTGCCAGGCGACGACATCGAGCGGCGAGTGGCCGATCTCGGTGACATAGAACTTGCCGCACCATTTCACATGCACGCGGCACGGCGTTTCCTTGTCCTCGTAGGCGGCGACCGGCGTCTTGAAGTCGCGCGGATTGGCAAGACAATTGGCGCCGATCGGACCGCGATCCGGCATGGTGAACTTGGCGCCATAATTCTCGCAGATATAGCCGCGCCAGCCGTCGCCTTCGCCGAGCCGGCTGACCTTGAACATCATGCCGCGCGGCACGAGGCAGATTTCCAGCGGCTCGACATCCATGATGCCCATCTCGGTGAAAACCCGGATCGCCCCGACCTGCGGCACGATCAACAGCTCACCATCGGCATCGAAGAAATAGTCGTCCACCATGTCGTCGTTGAGGACATAGACGTGTGCGGCCATGCCGACCTGGGTCATGACGTCGCCGGCGGCCGTCATCGTGCGCATGCCCTGGAGAAAGTTCGTCGGCTCTGACGGCATGGGGGTTGGGCCCCAGCGCAATTGACCGAGCGGAAGTGAGTGATCATCCAGACATGGCGCGGATTTCCACTGGGGATAGCTGGCATTCGAAAAGCGCCGTGTATGCCGAACGCTCGGCCGGATGCGATAGAGCCACGAGCGCTCGTTGGTCCCACGCGGCGCGGTGAACGGCGAGCCCGAAAGCTGCTCGGCATAGAGGCCGTAATTGCATTTCTGCGGACTGTTCTGGCCCTGCGGCAGCGCACCCTGCAGCGACTCGGTCTCGAAGTCGTTGCCGAAGCCCGGCATATAGGCGGGCTGGTTGCTGGTCTGTGCGGTTATGGCGGAATATCCCTCGGTGCCGACGTCCATGACGGTTCCTCCCATTGCAGGATTGCGTGATATTGGTTACATCGGTAACTGTTGAAAATGTAACTATCAAGGCGCTATGGCCGATCAATTCGAACTTGAACACTTCCTGCCCTATCGGCTAAACCGTGCAGCCGAGGCCGTCAGCCTGAGTTTTTCACGCATCTATAAATCGCGCTACGACATGACGCGCCCGGAATGGCGGACGCTCGCGGCCCTCGGCGCCGTTGGCCGCATGACGGCAACGGCGATCGGCGCGCATTCCAGCATGCACAAGACCAAGGTCAGCCGCGCGATCAGTGCGCTCGAGGAGCGCCGCTGGATCAAGCGGACGGAAGCTGAGAACGACCGCCGCGTCGAGCATATCGAACTCACTCCACACGGTCGCAAGGCCTATGAGGATCTCGCCGAACACGCCCGTGCCTATCAGTCTCAACTTACTGCAATACTTGGCCGCAAGGGATTGAAATCATTCGAAGACGGATTGGATTCCGTAGAGTCGGCCATCCGCCAGGGCAAGCTGCCGGGTTAACGGATTTCGGGCAGCGGCAGCGCGCCGTCACGCTTCAGCGTATTGAGCACGATCGAAGTCTTCACATGCTGAACCGATTCGTGGGGCAGTAGTACGTCGTTGACGAATTCCGAGAGGCCATTCAGGTCCCGCGCCGCGATCTTGAGGTGGTAGTCCATCTCGCCAGTGAGCGCGAAGGCCTCGAGCACTTCGGGCAATGAATTCACCAACTGGGCGAACCGCCGCGCATTATCCCTGTTGTGGGTGGCGAGCGTCACCGAGATCACCACCAGCAGGCCGAGCCCGATCTTCGCCGGATCGAGGCTCGCCCGGTAGCCGCTGATCACACCTTCCGCTTCCAGCCGCGCCCGCCGGCGCGAGCACTGCGATGCAGACAGCGCAATCCGCTCCGAGAGTTCGATATTCGTGAGCCTGCCGTCAGCCTGCAGTGCGTGAAGAATCTTGAGATCGAATCCATCGAGTTGCGTCATCACGCAAAAATCCTCCAATCCATGCACGTTTCACGCATAGATTGGCGCCAATGACGTCCGAATGCAAGCACATTGCGCCGCTGACGTGGCATCATGCGCATTACCATTTGAGACGAGGAGAAAACGATGGGCCCCTTTCCGCACGACGCACCGCCGGCAGAGATTTCAGCCGACAACCCGGCCGGTACCGACGGCTTCGAATTCGTCGAATTTGCTCATCCCGAGCCGGAAAAGCTGAGCGAGCTTTTCACCCGTATGGGCTATTCCGCCGTCGCCAGGCACAAGACCAAGAACATCACCGTCTGGCGCCAGGGCGACATCAATTATGTGCTGAATGCCGAGCCCGGCAGCCATGCCATGCGCTTTGTCGATGCCCATGGTCCATGTGCGCCGTCGATGGCCTGGCGCGTGGTCGATGCAAAATACGCGTTCGAGCACGCCGTCTCGAAGGGCGCCACGCCTTACACCGGCGATGACAAGGCTTTGGACGTTCCCGCCATATCAGGCATCGGCGGCTCGTTGCTCTATTTCGTCGAGCGCTATGGCGCGAAGGGCTCGGCTTATGAGACCGAATTCAATTGGGTCGGCGAAGCCGATCCCCGGCCGGCCGGCGTCGGCTTCTACTACCTCGACCACCTTACCCACAACGTATTCCGGGGCAACATGGACAAATGGTGGGATTTTTACCGTGACCTGTTCGGCTTCAAGCAGATCCATTTCTTCGACATCGACGGCCGCATCACCGGCCTGACGAGCCGGGCGATCACCTCGCCCTGCGGCAAGATCCGCATCCCGCTCAACGAGTCGAAGGATGAGACCAGCCAGATCGAGGAATTCCTCAAGAAGTACAAGGGCGAAGGCATCCAGCACATCGCCGTCGGCAGCGATGGCATCTACGACGCCACCGATCGCCTTGCCGCCAATGGCCTGAAATTCATGCCCGGCCCGCCGGATACCTATTACGAACGGTCGCGCGGCCGGGTGAACGGCCATGACGAGCCGATCGATCGCATGAAGCAGCACGGCATCCTCATCGATGGCGAGGGCGTGGTGAATGGCGGCACGACCAAGATCCTGCTGCAGATTTTCTCCAAGACCGTGATCGGCCCGATCTTCTTCGAGTTCATCCAGCGCAAGGGCGACGAAGGCTTTGGCGAGGGCAATTTCCGCGCGCTCTTCGAGTCTATCGAGGAAGATCAGATCCGGCGCGGCGTGATCAAGCCGGCCGAAGCGGCGGAATAGGATAACCAGCGGGGAAACCGGAGCGGCGCCTGCCAGCCAGGCCCGCTCCGGATAATTCAGGCGATGAAGCGGGCGCGATCTTCCGGCGTCGGCACGTAGCAAGTCTCCATCCGGCCAGCCAGGCGGAAACGGTTTCGGGCGATGAACTCATAGAAGCGGTCCAGCAAACCGCGCGGCACGAGGCCGAAAATTTTCAGCAACGACCAGGGAAAACCGAGCCCTGCCACCATGAGGATCGAGCCTTCCGAACGGAAATAGGGCCGCCCGTTCATGAGCAGCATATTCGTTTCATAGTCACGATCATCAAGCCCGTAGTGGCGATAGAGTGCGGCACCCATAGCGGATTGCGCGGTCATGAAACGATAAGCCTTGCGCTTGTCCCGCTTCAGCGCGAACTTCACCCAGCCCGAACAGAATACGCATTGCCCGTCGAAGATGATAATCGGTCTGTCGTCCTGAAACGACGGCACTTCAGGATCTCGGCGGTAGCTATAGTCTTCCATCGAACTGCCTCGCATGCCTAACATATAGGTGTCCGGCCGTCGTGGTGCCAGCGCCCTCACCCACCGGCTATGCGCTTGAACACCGCATCGAGCGCCTTCTCCAGTGCGACATTGCCGCCTTCGCGGGCGAAATCGCGATGCACCTGTTCATTCAACCCGCCCTTGGTGGAATATCCGTCTCGCAATTCGCCGAACCGCTTGCCGCCCGTGTCGCCCGCAGCCTGCCCGAGACCTGCGAAAAGCTGGCCGAGATAGGCGCCGCCCTTCTCATAGGGCAGTCCTTGACGTTCCAGCCAAACGGTCAGCGTATCAAGCATGCCGAAATAGGTGCCCATGACGGCACCGGCAGCGGCAAGCGCATCATACTCGTGCTTGTTGTCCACCTCGACCGCCTTGCCCAGCCGCGAGAAGATCGCAGCCGAGATCTCATCCCGCGGATGGACGGCCGTAGCGCCATTCAGCCCTGCCACGAAAGGCAGCGGGATCGCCTGGCTGAGCGACACCGGCTGGCCGATCCATTCTTTCAGGTTCTCAAGCGACGTCGCGGCGGCGAAGCTGATGACGTGATGATCCGGCCGAAACTTCAGCGCCTTCGTCACTTCCTCGATGATCTGCGGCAACACCGCGAGCACGACGATATCGGATCGATCCAGCACATCCTGATTATCGGCGCCGATGCTGACATTGCCATGCTTTTCGGCCAGACGCCCGGCAATCGTCGCATTGCGCGGCGAAACGACGATCGGCATATTGCCGAGGTCGGTCTTGCAGATGCCAGTTATCACAGCCTCGACAATATCGCCTGTGCCCACGAAGCCGAGACGCTTGCCTGTCAAATCCACCATGTCATGTCCTTTATGCTTTACCAGCTTCCGCCTGATGGCTCCGGCATGCCAATATCGGCCGGATGAATCAATCATGCAATGAAAGGAAATGCTCATGTCGTCAGGCAAAGTCGCAATCGTCACCGCTGGAGGCAGCGGCATGGGGGCAGCAGCGGCCAAGAGGCTCGCAGCCGACGGCTATCAGGTCGCCATCCTGTCGTCATCCGGCAAGGGCGAGGCGCTCGCCAAGGAACTCGGCGGCCTCGGCGTGACCGGCTCCAACCAGTCGAATGATGACCTGAAGCGTCTGGTCGATGCCACGATGGAAAAATGGGGTCGCATCGACGTCCTCGTCAACAGCGCCGGCCATGGTCCGCGCGCCCAGATCATTGAGATATCAGACGAGGACTGGCACAAGGGAATGGAAGTCTACCTGATGAATGTGATCCGGCCGGTACGGTTGGTGGCACCCATCATGCAGGCGCAGAAATCCGGTTCGATCATCAATATCTCGACGGCCTGGGTGTTCGAACCCTCGGAGATGTTCCCGACCTCGGCCGTATTCCGCGCCGGCCTCGCCTCCTACACCAAGATTTTCGCCGACACCTATGCCAAGCACAATGTGCGGATCAACAACGTGCTGCCCGGCTGGATCGATAGCCTGCCAGCGACCGATGCAAGGCGCGATAGCGTGCCGATGGGACGCTACGGCACCAGCGAGGAGATCGCAGCGACGATCGCCTTCCTCGCCTCAGATGGCGCGGGCTACATCACCGGTCAGAACATCAAGGTCGATGGCGGCCTCACTCGCCACGTGTGACGAAAGCAATCGGGGCGCCACCGGCGCCCCGCAATTTTCTCTTACTTGAACGCAGCCGGCAGCCAGAGCGACAGCGCCGGGATGTAGGTCACCAGCAGCAGCACCGCGACGCTGGCGCCGAAGAATGGCCAGATCGTCTTCATCGCCTCGCGAATCGTGATCTTGCCGACCGCGCAGCCGACGAAGAGCACGGTGCCGACCGGCGGCGTGTTGAGACCGATACCGGCATTCAGGATCATGATCACGCCGAAATGGACGGGATCGATGCCGAACGCCTTGACCACCGGGAGCAGGACCGGGGTCGCGATGATCACCATCGGCGCCATATCCATGAAAGTGCCGAGCAGCAGCAGGATCACGTTGATCATCAGCAGCACGATGATCGGATTTTCCGAGACCGAGCCGATGGCGGCGACAATATATTGCTGCACTTGCAGGAAGGCCATAAGCCAGCCGAAGGAGGCCGCCGTGCCGATGACGAGCAGCACCATCGCCGTCGTGCGCACTGCCTGTAGCACCGCCTCGACAAAGCCGCTCCAGTTCAGTTCGCGATAGACGAAGAGCGCCACCACCAGCGCGTAGAGCACCGCGATACATGAGCTTTCGGTCGCGGTGAAGACTCCGGAGCGGACGCCGCCGAAGATGATCGCGATCAGCAGCAACCCGGGCACGGAAACCAGAAGATAATAGCCGAGCTTGCTGAAGCCCGGAAACGGCTCCGACGGATAACCGCGCCGGCGCGCGACGATATAGGCGGTTACCATCAAGGCCGCCGCCAGCAGCAGGCCGGGAACGATACCGGCCGTGAACAGATCCGCCACCGACACCGTGCCGCCCGCCGCGATCGAATAAAGGATCATGTTGTGCGATGGCGGGATCATCAGCGCGATGATCGCCGCATTGACCGTGACGTTGACCGCATAGCTGCGGTCATATCCGCGCGCCGCCATCTGGGGGATCATCAAGCCGCCGACGGCCGAGGCATCGGCGACGGCAGAGCCGGAAATGCCGCCGAACAGCGTCGATGCCACGACATTGACCTGGCCAAGGCCGCCGCGCATGTGGCCGACAAGGCCGGCCGCAAAGCGTATCAGCCGCTCGGCAATGCCGCCGCGCACCATCAGGTCGCCCGCGAAGATGAAGAACGGGATCGCCATCATGGCGAAGACATTCATGCCGGAATTCATCTGCTGGAAGACGACGATCGGCGGCAGGCCCATATAGAGCACCGTGGCGACCGAGGCGATGCCGAGGCAAAACGCGATCGGCATGCCGATCAGCATCAGAAGGGTGAAGGCACCGAAGAGAATAAGATAAGCCATTTACGCCACTTCCTGCACGATCACGTCAGCTGCAATCTGTTCATCGAGCGCCACATCGACGAAGCGCTCGAACGCAAAAATCGTGATCATCACACCACCTGCGATCATCGGAATGAAATCCACCCCGCCCGGCCAGCCGAGCACGGGAATGGTCGCCGACCAGGTTCCGGCCGCGAGCAGCGTCGAGTAAAAGGCCATGGCCATGCCGAAGAGCACGATCAGCCCGAGGCTCACCAGGTCCATCAGCTTCTGGATCGAAGGCGGCATGGCGTAGCGGACGATATCGAGCCCGAGATGGACGCTTTCGCGCACCCCGACGGCCGCGCCGAGCAGGATGAACCAGAGCATGAGGAAGAGCGACAGCGGCTCGGACCAGCTTGGCGTGTTGTTGAGCACATAGCGGGCGAAAACCTGCCAGCCGATGACCACGGTCATCAACACCATGCCGATCCCGGCGATATAGAGCGAGACTAGGCTGAGCCATGTCAGCCCGGGCCGTATGGCCAGCATGAATTGCCGCATGTCGAAAATTCCTCCAGACGTCCTGCCCGCGAGTTGCGCGGGAGCGAAAAGAGCCGGTCCCAGTGGACCGGCTCTCATGTCAGATTTTTATTGTACCGCCTGCACGCGTGCCAGCAGGTCCTTCTGCTTGGGATCGGTGACGAACTTGTCATAGACCGGCTTCATCGCGTCGGAGAATTCCTTCTTGTCGACCTCGATGATCTTGTTACCGGCAGCGCGGACCTTTTCCTCGGATGCCTTTTCACGGGCGACCCAGAGCTCGCGCATCTTGATCGTCGATTCCTTGGCGGCCTGCCTCAGGATCTTCTGGTCGTCGGGCGAGAGCTTGTCCCAGGAGATCTTGGAGATAACCAGGATTTCCGGGTTCAGCGAATGCTGGGTCAGAGTGTAGTTCTTCGCGATCTCGTAGTGGCGGGCCGATTCATAGGATGGCCAGTTGTTCTCCGCGCCATCGACCACGCCGGTCTCCAGCGACGAATAGACTTCGCCCATCGGCATCGGCGTCGGGTTGGCGCCGAAGGCTTCCATCATGGCGATCCAGAGGTCGGACTGCTGGACGCGGATCTTCATGCCCTTGAGGTCGGCCAGTTTCTCGACCGGCTTCTTGGTCGTGTAGAAGGACCGCGCGCCGGAGTCATAGAAGGTGAGGCCGATAAGGCCATGCGGTTCGAAGGCTGCCAGCACTTCACCGCCGATCGGCCCATCGACCGTATGATGCATATGCTCGGTCGAGCGGAACAGGAACGGCAGGCCGAGAACCGTGGTTTCCGCCACGAGGTTGTTGAACGGCGCGGCGTTGACGCGGTTCATGTCGATGACGCCGAAGCGCGTCTGCTCGATCGTGTCCTTCTCATTGCCGAGAACGGCATTGTTCATGACTTCGATCTTGATGCGGCCATTGGTGCGCTCGGAAACGAGCTGGCCCATGAATTTGACCGCTTCGACCGTCGGATAGCCATCCGGATGGATATCGGCCGAGCGAAGGGTGATCTCCTGGGCCGAGACGGCGCCGGCGGCGAGCGTTAAACCGAATGCCAGGGAAAATGCGGGTAGAATTCTCATAGTCTCCTCCTTGTTGAAATTTGCCGGGGTCTCCCGCCCCGGAGCATGCACTCAGTCTTCCACGCCCCCGAACGGGGGTAGTCCAAACAGCTTCTCGGGATTTTCGACCAGCGCCAGATGGCGCGCGCGATCATCCAGCAGCCAATCGAGTATCGTGTCCGTCAGCGCGGCATCGTCGGGATAGTCCGCCGTTATGCGCGCCAGATTGTGGGGCCAGTTGGTGCCCCAGACGATCCGCTCGCGTGCGTGCGAGGCGATTGCTCGCGAGACGGCGCCGACATCCTCGTAGGTCAGACCGCCCGATTTCGAGGATTCGTAAGCGCCGGCGAACTTGAACCAGCAGTTGCCGGTGTCGATCAACCGCTTGACCGCCGCGACTTCGGGACCGTCCGGCGCCACACCCCCAAAGAACTTGCCGTGATGGTCGAACACCCAGCGGGACTTGATCCCTCGCAGCCGCGCTTCATGCTCTAGTATTTTCGTGCCGTCGAACTGCACGGCAATCATCCAGCCACGCGCCGCAGCCTTGGCATCGATCGCCTCAAGTTCGCTCAGGCCAACTGCACCTCCGGGCAGATCCATGATACGCGCACCGACCACACCGCGATGGGAGAGCCGGTCCAGCTCCGCATCGCTTGTCGTGCTGTCGATGACGCCCACGCCGCGCCCGACATCGCCCATTTCGCCAAGGCAGGCCACAAGATTGGAATTGTCGCGCTGATGCGCGTTGCCCTGGGTGACGATGACCCGATCTATACCCAGCCAGCACATGACGCTCCGATATTGCCCGGCATCCGGTAAGGCGCCGGCCGGCAGGTCCGGGCCACCGGGTTGGGCAGGAAAACCGGGCAGATACATATGCATCTGCGCATCGACCGCACCGCGCGGCAGCTTTGTCTTGGGAGGATGGCCGGTGACGGTTCGGACGATCATCTCAATCGTCCTTCATGCGGAATTCGGCGAGCGCATCGCGGTTGATCTCAATGCCAAGCCCCGGCCCATTGGGAATTTGGACCACCCCGTTCGTATGCTCGATCGGCGATTTGACCACCGCCTGCCGGAAGGGGTTGTCCGTGCGATCGAATTCCAGGATCGGCTCGACGGGATTGACGCGCACCGGGTTGGGCACCATGGCCGCCATGAACTGCAATGCGGCGGCCAGATGCACCGCCGTGCCCCAGACATGCGGCACGAGGCGAATGCCGTGAAGGGCAGCCATATCGGCAACGCGCTTGGCCTCGGTGAAGCCGCCCACGCCGCAGAGATCTGGCTGGATGATATCGACCGCGCGTGTTTCCAGCGGTTCCTTCATGCCCCAGCGGCTATGCCAGGTCTCGCCGCCCGCGACCGGGATCGGCTGCGACGCCTTGATCTCACGATAGGCGCCGAGTTGCTCCGGTACCGCCGGCTCCTCGAACCAGTCGATGCCGAGCTCGGCCGCAGCCCTTCCGAAACGCACTGCCTCGATGACGTCGTAGCCGTGATTGGCATCGATCATCAGCCGCATATCCGGACCGATCGCCTCGCGGACTGCGCGTGCGACGCGGAGGTCTTCCTCGACACCGAAGCCGATCTTGATCTTGCAGGCGTGAAAACCCTCGGCGCAGTAACGCGCCGTTTCAAGAGCATTGTCCTCGACCCGGTCGACGCCGTCGCGTTTGAAGCTGCCGGTAGCGTAGGCCCGGATGCTTTCGCGAAAGCGGCCACCGAGCAGCGTCGAGATCGACGCGCCGAAATGCTTGCCCTTGATGTCCCAGAGCGCGATGTCGATGCCCGACAGCGCGGTTAGCGTCAGGCCCCGCTGGCCCTGGTCGCGCAGGGCATTGTAAAGCCGCGCCCAGATTTTCTCGTTTTCGAGCGGGTTTTCGCCGATCAGCCAGTTCCTGTAGGCCCCGACCACCGCCGCATTTGGCCGTGCAGGCCCCAGGCACTCGCCCCAGCCGACCGTGCCGTCATCGCACTCGATCTCGACCAGCACATGGGCGCGGCGATCAAAGCGCATGGATGCGCTTTCGAACGGCACACTCAGCCGATGTTCGAGGAGATGGGTCCGGACTGCGGCGATTTTCATCTCAGCGTTTCCACTTGCCGATCAAGGCTTCCAGCATGCCCTCTTCTTCCCGCGTCAGGTCGTCGAGTGGCGGGCGCACGCCGCCGGCATCGAAACCTTGCAGCCGCACACCGGCCTTGATCGCAGCAACCGCGTAACCCTTGCGGCGATTGCGGATCGCCATGAACGGATAGAAGAACTCCTTGAGCAGTGTCTCGCAGCGCGCACGGTCACCGCCGCGCAGCGCCTTGTAGAAATCCACCGCAAGCGCCGGCACGAAGTTGAACACGGCCGAGGAATAGGTGGTGAAGCCGGCGCCGAGATAAGCTTCGGCAAAGAGTTCCGCTGTCGGCATGCCGCCGAGATAGGTCAGCCGATCGCCCATGACAGCGGTCACCTGGCGCACGGCGCCTATGTCGCCCGTGCCATCCTTGAAACCCACGAGATTGGGGCATTCGTCGCAGAGCCGCTTCAATGTATCGACGGAAAGCACGGAATTATCACGATTATACACCATGACGCCGATGCCGACCGACTGGCAGATCGCCTTCACATGCTTGTAGAGGCCCTCCTGCGGCGCATCGATGAGGTAATGCGGCAGAAGCAGGATGCCATCGGCGCCCGCCTTCTCGACATTGCGCGCAAGTTCGACGCCGACCTCGGTGCCGAAGCCGCAGCCCGAGACGATGGCCGTCTTGCCGGCGGCTTCCTTGGCGGCTTTCACGATACCGGGAATTTCATTGGGAGAGAGCGAGAAGAATTCGCCGGTCCCGCCCGCCGCGAAAAGCACCGGCGCATCGAAGCCCGACAGCCATTCGATATGACGGCGGTAGCTTTCGGCCTGGAACTTGCCGTCACGGTCGAAATGCGTCACGGGGAATGACAGAAGCCCCGCACCCAGCGCGGCCTTGATTTCTTGCGGCGTCATCAATTCTTGATCCTCTCCATGCCTCCTCAGGCATACTTGTCCTACACATCGACAAAACAAGTGTCAAGAACTTATCATACAGGTTGACGCTGCTCCCTCAGAAGCGCCCGGTAGCGCGCCTGGCTGCCGCGCAGATGCCGGCGCATCGCCTCGCGCGCAGCCTCCTCGTCGCCATTGGAAATGGCCGCGACGATCGCGTCGTGTTCCTGGTCGATGAGCTTGATATAGGCGGATTGATCGCTATCGCCGTCGTCGGCCCGCAGTGCCGCGCGCGGAATCACATTCTTGCCGATCATCGCCAGGAATTCTCGGAAACGTGGATTGTTGGTCGCGTCGGCGATCGCCAGATGCAGCGCGAAATCCGCCTCGATCGTCGAGTCGCCCGCTTCGAGACAGGCGCGCACGGCATAGTGCTGGTCAAGTATCGCCTCTTCCTGGGCCGGCGACCTGCGCAACGCCGCCAATCCAGCCGCTTCGACCTCGACGGCCGTACGCAGTTCGAGCATCTCGATCATCGAGGAAACCCGGTCCGGGTCAACATTCCGCACCGACAACAGGCCGGCAGGTGCCACACCAGGCGTTTCGAGCACGAAGACGCCCGCTCCCTGTCGGGCCTCAACGAGACGGTCGGCGCGCAGCGCGGCAATGGCTTCGCGCACCACGGTGCGGCTCACGCCATGCGCCTCGCTCAATTGCGCTTCGCTGGGCAATTTGCTCCCTGGGGGAAACTGCCCGGATGAAAGCGAGCGTCGGAGATTGTCGGCTAGGCGCGCCGTCAACGTGCTGGAACTCTGCTCCGGTCTCGGCTGCACGCGCATGAATGTCTCCTCATCCCACTCACCGGAGCACCACCATGCGCCAGCTTGCCTGTCAAGCTCCCATAATTGCGATACACATATCCGACTTGTTGACGCAAATCCACCAACCTGTATGATAAGTTGAAAATATTTGCATATGGAGGATTCCTTGAAACGATTGTTGATGACCGGCGCGGCTGGCGGTCTGGGCCAGGCGATGCGCCAGCGCATGGCACGGCATGCCGACGCGGTGCGTCTGTCCGACATCACGCACCTGGGTGACGCAGCGCCGAACGAGGAAATCATTCAATGCGACCTGGGTGACGCGGATGCCGTCATGAAGCTCGTCGAGGGTTGCGATGGCATTCTCCACCTCGGGGGCATTTCGGTGGAGGATAAATTCTCCAAGATCCTCAACGCCAATCTCCTGGGTCTCTACAATCTCTACGAGGCAGCCCGCGCCCACGGCCATCCCAGGATTATTTTCGCCAGTTCCAACCACACGATCGGCTTCTACCGCCAGGACCAGCATATCGATGTCACGGCGCCCATGCGGCCGGACGGACTCTATGGCGTATCAAAGTGCTTCGGCGAGGCCCTCGCCCGTATGTATTTCGAGAAATTCGGCCAGGAATCGGCGCTCGTCCGCATCGGCAGCTGCCTGGAGAAGCCCAAGAACCATCGCATGCTCTCGACCTGGATGTCCTACGACGATTTCGATTCGATGATCGAATGCGTCTTCCGGGCGCCGATGCTCGGCTGCCCGATCATTTGGGGGGTATCCGACAATGACAGCAGGTGGTGGGACAATTCGCACGCCGCCTATCTCGGCTGGCGCCCCAGGGATAATGCCGAACGCTTCCGCGCCGAACTCGATGCAGCGGTGGAAAGACCCGGACCCAAGGCAGCGCTTTCGCTCTATCAAGGCGGCGCATTCGTGGAAGATCCGATTTTCTCCGAGGATTAATGATCTGGGTCGGCTCAAGCCGGCTGCATCTCGTTCTCGAAAATCGCACGCAGGAAGGATTCGCTCGGGCGCGGCGCAGCCTGCTCGCTCGATGAGCCTGACACATCCCACAGTTCAAGTAACTGGCGGCTGAAGCGGGCGATATGCGCCCGCATCGCTGCGCGCGCCGCATCGCCGTCTCTTGCGGTGAGAGCATCCACGATCCGGCGGTGATCATCAACGAGCGCGGATTTCATCTCGGCGATCGGCACGCGATGATGCATCGAGGTCCACATCGGCGTCCTCAGGCGTGGCGTCCAGAACTCACGGAGCGCACGTTCGAGTGCAAGGTTCCCAGCGGCTCGAGCGATCGTCAGATGAAACTGTTCATCAGCATTGTCGCCCCAGAATTGGTCCGGCGTCTCGCGCTCCATCGCATCGGTCAGATCTCTCAGCTTCGAAATGACCTCCGGTGTCGCACGTGCCGCCGCCATCGAGGCAATCTCGCCTTCCACGATCAGCCTTGCTTCGAGCAGTTCGAATGGTCCCGGTCCATCAACCTCCTCGATCAGCCCACGCGCAGGCGGCATGGCAGCGACCGTCATCCCGGCTCCGAACCGGTTTTCCACGAAACCGGTTATCTCAAGCACGATCATCGCTTCACGAATGGTCGCGCGCGAGACATTCAGGCTTTCGCAAAGCTCCCGCTCCGGCGGCATCTTGCTCTCGGGCAGGAGTTTTCGCGTCGCGATCAGGTCGGCGATCTGGCGCGCCACGAGCTTGTAGAGAGGCGTCTGCTCGACAGACTGAAACATGAAATATCCATTGCCATTGACAGATTGCCTGACAATAAGGCAAAGTTTCCAAAATCGCAAGGATGATGGGATGGACATCCAGACAGTACTCAATGACATGTTCGCGGCTGCTCTCAAGGCTGCCGATCCGTTTCACGCCATTCCGCCGATGCTGCCGGAACGCCCACGCGGCAGGACGGTGGTGCTCGGCGCCGGCAAGGCGTCCGCGCGCATGGCGCAGGCCGTCGAGGCGGCTTGGGGACCATGCGAAGGGCTGGTCATCGTACCCCACGGCGCGGCATTGCCGACCGAAGGCATCGAACTGATCGAAGCCAGTCACCCCGTGCCCGATATTAGGTCCGAGACCGGCGCGCGTCGTGTTCTCCAGATGGCGCAGGAACTTGGACCGGACGATCTTGCCCTCTTCTTGATCTCGGGCGGCGGCTCATCGCTGATGGCACTGCCAGGCGAAGGGCTCACACTGGCCGACAAGCAGGCATTGAACCGTGCGCTTCTGGCGTCGGGGGCGCCGATCAGCGAGATGAACGTCCTGCGAAAACACCTGTCTGCCATCAAGGGCGGCCGGCTGGCTCTTGCTGCCGCGCCCGCCCGTTGCGTGACGCTGGTGATCAGTGATGTGCCGGGCGACGATCTCTCACTGATCGCCTCTGGCCCGACAGTGCCTGATGAAAGCACCACCGCCGATGCCCGCGCCATCGTCGAACGCGCCGGCATATTGCTGGCGCCCGCGGCGTCGGCATTCCTGAATTCGCAAGCTTCAGAGACGCCGGGGGCCGACCATCCAGCCTTCGCTCGCACGGAGGCGCATATCGTTGCCGCGCCACAAGCCTCGCTCGAAGCAGCCGCCGCAATCGCCCGCGTCAATGGCTTCACGCCGATGATCCTCGGCGACGCCATCGAAGGCGAAGCGCGCGAGGCTGGCCGCGTCATGGCCGGAATCGCGCGCCAGGTCCGCAATCACGGGCAGCCGGGGTCAGCACCTCTGGCAATCATCTCCGGCGGCGAGACGACGGTGACCCTGCGCGGCGCGCCCGGAAAGGGAGGACGCTGCAGCGAATTCCTGCTAGGCTTCGCGCTCGCGGCGTGGGATCTACCGGGCGTCAGTGCCCTCTGCTGCGACACCGATGGCCGCGATGGCTCCGAGCACAATGCAGGGGTTATCTGGGGCTCGGCCCAGCAAGCGAAGGCCGACCGGCGCAAGGCGTTCGATCATCTCTCGCGCAATGACGCCTACAGCTTCTTCGCCGAAATCGACGGGCTGGTGATGACGGGACCGACGCATACCAATGTCAACGATTTCCGGGTGATCCTCGTGGAGGCATCGTCATGACGATCCATCTTCTCTATGGCCGCGACGGACTGGCGCTCAACCTGCCTCGCGAAGCCCGCCCGCATATGATTGAAAAACCATCCTTCCCGCCCGCCGGCAGGCCGGAAGCGCTGATCGCATCGGCCCTCGCCCAACCGGTCGGCGGCAAGCCGCTGTCGGAACTGGTGCGCGGTCGTCAGTCAGCCTGCATACTGATCTGCGATATCACCCGGCCGGTGCCCAATCATCTCTTCCTGCGCCCGATGATCGAGACGATGACGGCGGCCGGCATACCCGCCGACAGGATCACCGTCCTGATCGCCACCGGCCTGCACCGGCCGAACGAGGGCGCGGAACTGGAAGAGCTCGTCGGCGATCCCTGGGTGCTCGCCAATGTCAGGGTGGAAAACCATTTCGCCCAGCGCGACGAGGATCATGTCGATCTGGGCATCACCAAGGGCCGCAGTGTTCCGGTCAAGCTCGATCGCCGGCTGGTCGATGCGGACCTCAGGATCGCGACAGGTCTGGTCGAGCCGCATTTCATGGCCGGCTATTCCGGCGGCCGCAAGGTCGTGGCGCCGGGTGTCGCCGGCCACGAGACGATCCGCACCTTTCATTCCGCGCGCTTCATGGAGGACGTGGCGGCGCGCGAATGCAATCTCACCGGCAATCCGCTGCATGAGGAACAGCTCGAAATCGTTCGCATGCTGGGCGAGGTCTATGCGCTCAACACCGTCATCGACGACAAGCGCCAGCTCGTCTTCGCCTCCTTCGGCGAGATCATCGAGAGCCATCTCGCGGCCGTTGAATTCGTCCGCGGCTTCACCGAGATTCCGGTCGCGCGCAGGTTCAAGACTGTGGTGACGTCTGCGGCAGGCTATCCACTCGACCAGACTTACTACCAGACGGTGAAGGGCATGGTAACGCCGCTCGATATCCTCGAACCCGGCGGCACGCTGATCATCGCCTCGGGTTGTAAGGAGGGGATCGGCTCCAGGCATTTCCGCGAGGCGCAGGAGCGTCTGATCGCCCTGGGTCCGGATGCTTTTCTCGCGACGCTTGTGGCGAAAACGCTCGCTGATGTCGATGAATGGCAGACAGAAAAACAGCTGAAGCCGATGCGCGCAGGCCGCGTCCAGCTCTTCACTGATGGGCTGAGCGAAGCGGACGCGGCGCTTACCGGCGTCGAACGCGTCGGCGACCTTACCTCGGCCATATCAGCAGCGATCGCCTACCACGGCGACCCGGATATCGCCGTCATTCCGGAAGGCCCCTATGTCGTGCCGATCTATCATTCCAATGGAGTGGCCGCATGAGCGTGCATGTCCATATGGATGCGCCGGGCGGCGTTGCAGGCGATATGTTCCTCGCCGCGATGCTGGATGCTTTTCCTGATCTTGAGCACGCGTTGCGCCAAGATCTCGCAGATGCCGGTATATCGGAACATGCAAGACTTGAATGGAAGCCGATCCTGAAATCGGGATTTGCTGCCCGTCATGTCCGCTTCGACATCGACAAGTCCGCACCACCGACGCGGCATTGGCGCGACATAAGGGAAATGCTGACGCGTTCCCGGCTCGAACCCAAGGTTCGCGACAAGGCACTGGCCATGTTCGTCCACCTCGCCGAGGCCGAGGCGGCGAGCCATGCGATCCCCATCGATGATGTCCACTTCCACGAACTGGCCGACTGGGATTCGCTCGGCGATTTCGTCGGTGCCGCTTCGCTCATCGTCCGAAGCGAGGTGACGAGCTGGAGCTGCGGTGCCATCCCTCTCGGATCGGGATTCGTCCAGACCGAGCATGGGCGCCTGCCCGTTCCTGTGCCGGCCGTGACCGCACTGCTCAAGGGCTTTCCGCTCGCACAGGATGATGCCGCCGGCGAACGCGTGACACCCACCGGCGCGGCCATCCTCAAGGAATTGATCACCAAGCCAGGCGGTCGCGCGCCCGCCGGCCGGCTGCTCGCCAATGGCACGGGTGCCGGCACACGGCAACTGGCTGGCGTGCCAAATATCTTTCGCGTGCTTGTGCTTGAGACAGAAGAGAAGGCACCCGAACTCGTGTCGGATCAGGTGCAGCGCATCACCTTCGAGATCGACGACATGACGCCAGAGGAAATGGGCGTTGCGCTCGACCTGATCCGCGCCGACGCCGCCGTACTCGATGCCGGCTTCACGCTCGGATTCGGCAAGAAGGGACGGCCGCGCTTTGCCGTGGACGTCATCGCGAAGGCAGGCGGCGCCGAGCATGCGGCGCAGGTCTGTTTTCGCGAAACCTCGACGATCGGCTTGCGCATCACCGATGTCGAGCGGCGCGTACTGCCTCGGGTGGAGACCACCGTCGGACTGCTTCGGACCAAACAGTCCGACCGGCTCGGCGTCGTCACCACCAAGGTCGAAAGCGATGATCTCGCCGGCATCTCCTCGCTGGCGGAACGTCGCAGGCACGCGCGGAACGCGGAGCAATGCGATGATTGACCCGACCACGCGGCTCGAGCATGTGCTGGCGCGTTTTCCGCGCCTCGCGGTGGCGGTTAGCGGCGGTGTGGACAGCCTCACATTGGCGACGATTGCCGCACACACCGTGCCGGATTTCGTTGCGGTCCATGCGGTCTCACCCGCGGTGCCGGTGCGCGCATCGGAGCGCGTGCGGGAAATAGCCCATCAGCGGAACTGGCGCCTGATCGAGATCCGCGCCGGGGAATTCGCCGATGCGGACTATCTCAGCAATCCGGTCAACCGCTGTTATTTCTGCAAGAGCAATCTCTACAAGCGAATCCGCCAGGTGACCGACTTTCCGATCGCTGCCGGGACGAATCTTGATGACCTCTCGGATTTCAGGCCGGGACTGACGGCTGCAGGCGAAAACGGCGTCGTTCACCCCTTCGTCGAAGCCCAGATTGACAAGAAGACGCTCCGCGAAATCGCCGCACGCGCCGGCCTCGGCAGCGTCGCCTCCCTGCCCGCGCAGCCGTGTCTTTCCAGCCGCGTGGAGACCGGCATCCGGATTTCGGAGCGCGATCTCGATTTCATCGACCGGGTCGAGCGGCTGGCTGAAGCGTCGCTGGGACCGGTCACGCTGCGCTGCCGGATCACCAGTGGCGGTGTCCGGATCGAAACCGATGTCGGGCTTCCAATGGCACTCGCCGACAATATCCG
This sequence comes from Rhizobium sp. TH2, assembly GCF_024707525.1. Taxonomy (NCBI): domain Bacteria; kingdom Pseudomonadati; phylum Pseudomonadota; class Alphaproteobacteria; order Hyphomicrobiales; family Rhizobiaceae; genus Rhizobium; species Rhizobium sp. TH2. Next base: position 3,063,254 of record NZ_CP062231.1, read on the forward strand.
GGAGCTCTGTGACGCGGAAAGCCGTCCCTTCCTCGGCATCGCGGCGTACAGGCAAGGCAGCGCTTTCGTGGGTGTGAAAGCATGAAGGCGCATACGATGTTCGACTGGACGCGAGGCGACCGCACCGGCGTACCGGAGGTGGTGCTCGCCGAGCACAAGAGTATTGAGCAGCTCTCCGACATCGCCACGGACGCGATCGATCGCGGGTGCCCGCTCCTCATGACGCGCCTGACGCCAGCGCAGATCGAGGGGCTCACACATCTGCCGCTGTCGTTCGATCCGCTCGCCAGAACTGCGACACTGAATGCCCCATCGCCCACGGCAGACGCCTGCGCGGTGGGGATCGTCACCGCTGGAACGTCCGATCTCCCCGTGGCCATGGAGGCCGCAAACAGCGCCGCTTTTCTCGGCCTCAAGCCAAGAGTGTTTGCCGATGTCGGCGTTGCCGGGCTTTGGCGGCTTCAGGGCGTCATCGCCGAAATCCGGACATTCCCGGTCCTCATTGCCGTGGCGGGCATGGAAGGCGCGTTGTTCTCGGTTCTTGCCGGGCTGGTCCGCGCGCCAGTAATCGCCGTGCCCACCTCGGTCGGCTATGGCGTAGCCCAAGGCGGACACGCAGCGCTTCACTCTGCCCTCGCGAGCTGCTCGCCCGGTCTCGTTGTGGTCAATATCGACAATGGCTTTGGCGCGGCGGCGGCGGCGCGCAAGATCGCCCTGAGCTTCAAGCAGTTCCAGGCGCTGTCCGACGCGCCGGAATAGTGGCTCACTCTCGCCGCCCCTGCACGATCCGGTCGATGATCATTGCGCAAAGCAGAATCGCGAGGCCTGCGAGCAGTCCCTGGCCCACTGCTGCATATTGCAGTGCATTGAGAACATCCTCGCCCAAACCCTTGGCACCAATCAAGGAAGCGATGACGACCATGGAAAGGCACATCAGGATCGTCTGGTTGATGCCGGCCATGATCGACGGCATCGCCAACGGCAGGTCGATCCGCGTCAGCAGGAACCAGCGCGTCGCGCCATAGGCTTCCGCCGCCTCGCGCACCGCCGCCGGCACGCCCTGGATGCCAAGCGCCGTCAGCCGCACCACCGGCGGCGTGCCGAAGATCAGCGTGGCGATCACACCCGGCGGCTTGCCGATGCCGAACAGCGCGATGACAGGGATCAGATAGACGAAAGCGGGCATGGTCTGCATGAAATCAAGCACCGGCCGGATCGCCGTGTAGGCATTCGGCCGCCGGCCACACCAGATGCCGAGCGGAATGCCGATCAAGAGACAGAGCACCGCGGACGTGCCGAGCAGCGCCACGGTTTCCAGGCTTTTCTCCCAGAAGCCGAGCACAGCGAGATAGATGAGTGCCGCGGTCGTGAAGATCGCGACACGGACACCGGCCAACTGCCACGCCAGGATGACGATGACCGCCATCGATACCGGCCACGGCGTTGTCGTGAGCCCATAGGCCACGCCGTCGAGCACCGCATTGATTAGCCCAGTGATCGCCGTGAACACCGCGTCGCCGGATTTCGACAGCGCCTCCAGCGCCCGATCGAGCATGCCCGCGACGTTCGCCTGCCAGTCACGATTTACGGGTGCCGCGATCAGCCAGTCCGGCGGCGATTGCGCCGCGACGCGCCGCGCGGTCAGGCCATAGGCAAGGATGCAAAACAATGCCGCGAGCGCCGCCGTGGGATAATGAAAACCGCTCCGCAGCCGGCGGTCCGACCGCCAGCGCGTGAAGCGCCGCTGCAGCATAGGGTTGGCAAGAATACCGATCAGCAGCTTGCCGATCAGCAGCGTCGCCAAGCCTGATCCGACTAGCATCGGCCCGCGCAGTTCGGCGGCTTCGGCCTGCTTGCGAGCGTTGTCGGCGGCGCGCTGCAACCCGTCGGCGGACCGCATCATGCTGTCGGCACTCGCCTCGCCAGCATCTTTCGCCTTCTGTGCCTCGATCCGCCGTTCCGCCACCTGCTTGTCGAGACGCTGGGCGCGCACGCGCTGTTCGCCGCCGAGATTGCCGGCAAGGCCGGTCGCGAGCTGGGCCACCGCCAGCGTCTCCAGGAAGAACGCGAGCCAGAACAGGACCGGCATGGCGCGCGCCGCAGCCCAGATGGGACCAAGAATGGCGGCAGCGGGATTGAACGACCAGGTGAATCCGGCATGGCTGCGGATGCGGCTGAAGACACCAGTGTAGTACCCGCCATTCTGCTGCGCGAACGCCTGGACGAGATCATTTTCGGAAGAAGGCTCGCTCATGCCGCGTCCTTCCGCTTCAACGCATTCAGGATCGCCGCCGTATCGACAATACCGACAACCACATCCCCGCTCCGCACGGCAATCGGCCCGGCTTGCCCGGCTGCGATATCCACGAGGTCAGCCAAAACCTGATCTGTGCGTACGCTCGGCAAGGCGGAGAGATCGCGCTCGGGATAGCGCGCCATATTGCCGCCAACGGGCTCCATGATACTGCCGGCCGTCAGAATGTTGAGCCGCGAAATCTCCGCCACGAACCTCGCGACATACTCGTGCTGCGGCTTGGTCACGACCTCTTCGGGCGTTCCCGTTTGCAAAATCACGCCGTCCTTCATGACAGCGATGCGATCGCCGATGCGCACCGCCTCTTCGAGATCATGCGTGATGAACACCACGGTCTTGCCCATGGCCTCCGAGAGCGACAGGAACTCATCCTGCAACTGGCGCCGGATCAATGGATCGAGCGCGCTGAACGGCTCGTCCATCAACAGGATCGCTGGATCGGCGGCGAGAGCGCGGGCAAGCCCAACGCGCTGCTGCATGCCGCCGGAGAGCTCGTGACAATAGCGATCACCCCAGCCCGTGAGATTGACCTTGGCCAGCGCGGATTCGGCGATATCGAAACGGCTCTGGCGCGAGGCGCGTTGGATTTCGAGCGGCAGAGCCACATTGTCCCGCACCGTGCGATGCGGCAACAGCCCGAAATTCTGGAACACCATGCCGATCTTGTGGGAGCGGAGAGAACGCAGCTCCGCCGGCGATTTCGCCATCACGTTTTCGCCATCGACAAGTATCTCGCCGGCCGTCGGTTCAAGCAGCCGGTTGACGTGACGCACGAGCGTCGACTTGCCGCTGCCCGACAGGCCCATGATGCAGAATATCTCGCCACAATTGACCGAGAGGTGGACATCGGCGACGCCGACGACGCAGTCATAGCGCTCGGCAATGTCCTGCTTGCCGAGCCCCGCCCTTTGCACCGCCGCGAGAGCCTCCTGCTGGCGCGCGCCAAAAATCTTCCAGACACCCTTCATCACGATCAGCGGCTCGCCGCCAATCGTGAGGTCCTGGGCGATTGGCACCGGACGCGCGTCAGCCACTGGCCGAGCCTCTCAGTGGCCGAACCACTTCGAGACGTCTTGCTGGTTTGCCTTCACCCATTCCTTGGCGACATCGGCCGCCGGCTTCTTGTTGACGATAATCTCGAAGGCCATCTTGCTGACGTCCTCGGGCTTGAGGCTGATCTTCTCAAGCGCGGCGGCTAGGTCTGGCTGGCGCTCGGCAAGCGAAGCGGCATAGGCGATATGTACGGTCGTGGTCGCATAACCCGATGCGACCTTGGACTTGTTGTACCAGTCCGGATCGTCGTTCGGCTGGACCACCACGAACTTCGCAGGGTCGTTCTTCGGCTCTTCGAGCATGGCAAGATCATAGCGCGCGAAATTCTGGTGCGGACCGTAGCAATAGCCGATCCAGGGCTTCTTTTCCTTGGCGGCCTTGTCGAGCGCCGCATTCGCGACCGCCTCGTCGATCACCTGGAGATCGAAGAATTCGGCGAAGCCATAGTCGCGAGCCTTCACCTTCTCGATATTGGTGGACTGCCAGCCCGATGCACCCATCCAGATCTCGCCCTTGCCATCGCCATTGGTGTCGAACAGCTTGGCATTCTCGGGATTGGCGAGGTCATAGACGCTCTTGATATTGTGGTCTGTGACGGTGTTCTTGGTGACGCAGTAGCCCTGCACCGCCTCGTAGCCGTTGGCGGCGAGCTTCACTGTCTTGCTGCCTTTGACATATTTGTCGACCAGGCCATTCTGATTGGGCAGCCAGACGTCCGGCCAGATATCGACCTCGCCCTTGTTGCGGTCCATGGCTTCCCAGATCACCGGAACCGCTGTGGTCGTGACGGTCGATACTTCGAGGCCGAGTTCCTGTTCGGCTGCGGCCTTGATGACGTTCATCACGGCGGTCGCGGTAGCGTAATTCGGGTCGGGCATGGTCACATCGGCAGCAAATGCCGAGGCGCAACCGGCGCCGGTGAATGCGAGGAATGTGGTGGCAAGCATATACGATTTCATATCGATCCCCCTTTTTGGTTACATGTAGAGTGAGAGAAAATTTGCTCCCGATCCATTGGAATCAGGGGCATTAGGAAAAGTGATCGGGGGCATTAGAGCGTCAATAATAGTCCTGATCCGGCTTGCTGGCCTTGCGCTTGGCAACGTATTCGCGAAGCGCTTCATCGATCGCCGGATCAAGGCCGGGATCCTGATAATCGGCGAGCAACTGCTTCCATTGCTTGTTGGCGCGCTGGGCGGCGTCGAGCCCACCTTCGGCGCTCCACTGCTCGAACGAATTGTTGTCGGCGATCGGCGAGCGATAGAAGGCGGAGAGGAAATTCGCCTGCGTATGGGCGCTGCCGAGAAAGTGCGAACCCGGGCCAACATCGGCGATAGCATCGAGCGCCTGGGCATTTTCCGAAAGATCGATGCCATCGAAGAAGCTCGCAATCTTGCCGCAGAGATCGGCATCGATGATCGTCTTCTCAAAACCGGTCACCAGCCCGCCTTCGAGCCAGCCGGTGGCGTGGTTGATGAGGTTAGCGCCCGCAAGCATCGACATCATCAGCCCCCAGGTCGCCTCCTGTTCTGCCTGCGCATCCGGCAGTTTGGAGGCCGAGAGCGTGCCCACGGTATGGAACGGCACGCCAAGCCTGCGCGCCAATTGTCCGCAGGCGAGCACCATCTTGCCGGCCTCAGGCGTGCCGAATGTCGGCGCCCCCGATTGCATCGAGATCGTGCTGGCAAAGCTGCCCATCATGCAGGGCGCACCGGGATTGATGAGCTGTACGAGCGTGATTGTCGCCAGGGCCTCGGCAAGCACCTGCGCCACTGTCCCGGCGACCGTCACCGGGCTCATCGCGCCGGCCAGCGTCCATGGCGTGCAGGCGACCGGCTGGTTGTTGCGCGCATAGACCTTCAGCGAACCGGACATATTGGCATCCAGCACCAGCGGCGCATTGGTATTGCTGACATTATAGAGCACGGCATTGTTGGCGACGAAGTCGTCGCCGAACACGATCTTGGCCATGTCGACCGCATCCTGCGCCCGCTCACCGCCGATGAACGCGCCCATGAAGCAGCGGTCGGAATAGCGGATATGGGCATAGAGCATATCGAGATGCCGCTTGTTGGCGGGCAGATCGACCGGCTCGCATACCACACCGCCGGAATGGTGCAGGTGCGGAATCATCTGGTGGATCTTGATGAGATCCTGGAAGTCGGCATAGGTCGCATAACGCCGGCCGCGATCGAGATCATGCACGAAGGGAGGCCCCCAGGCGGGGCACAGCACCGTGTTGTTGCCGCCGATCGTCACCGTATTGGCGGGATTGCGCGCGTGCTGCTGGAATTCGCGCGGCGCGCTGGCCTGGATGATCTTGCGGCACATGCCGGGCTCGAACCGCACCCGCGTGCCCTGCACATCGGCGCCGGCATCGCGGAAAATCTGCAGGATTTCCGGGTCGTCATGAAACTCCATGCCGATCTCTTTCAACAGCTTGTCGGCATTGGCCTCGATCAGGCTGAGGCCTTCCTCGTTGAGGATTTCGTAAGGCGCGAGCTTGCGGTTGATGTAGGGCCGACGTGGCGCCTCGCTGCTGGCGCGCTGCGCGCCCCGCCCGGCGCGGCCGCCTGTTCGCGAACGCGTCGGCTCGACTGGCGCTTCCGGCACGTCTTGTTCGGTCACATCCATGATTCAGCCCACCTTCGATGCTTGCTGGATTTGCGCCACGACACCGCGTGGCTTGAGGTTCTGTGGATCGTAAGGCACGTCCAGGAGTTCGGTGATCTTCAGGTCGCGATCGATGACACGAATGCTCATCGGCGCGTCGCTGGCCTTTGGCGCGAGGTAGGCCAGCACCAGCGGCATGCGGGCGCGGAAGCCATAGGCGCCCGAGGTCACGACACCGACCGCCTTGCCGTCCTGCCAGACCGTGTGATTGTAGAAGGGCAGCGAGACGCCATCGTCCTCGACGCTGAACAGTGCCATCCGCCAGGCCGTGTCGGCAGCGTCACGCTCCAGCATGGCCTCGCGGCCGATGAAGGACCGGCCATCCGTCCTGACCAGCGCTTCCAGCCCGGATTCAAGTGGCGTTCGTTCTGTCGTCAGATCCGAACCCCAGCCGCGATAGCCCTTTTCGAGCCGCATCGCATTGACGGCGTAGATGCCGAAGGGTGCGTGGCCGAACGGTTTTCCCGCCTCCGCTACGGCAGCGTAGACGTCACCGAAGCGGTCGAGATCGACATGCAGTTCCCAGCCAAGCTCGCCGACATAGGAGACGCGCAAGGCGAGGACAGGAATGCCGGCAACGGTAATGGTGCGCGCCGAAAGCCATGGAAACGTCGCATCGGACAGATTGTCCTGTGTTAGCGTTTCCAGCAGGTCGCGCGACCTCGGCCCCATGACGCCAAGAATGCCGCGCCGCTCGGCGAGATTGGTGATGGTCACGCCGTTGCTCGCCCGTGACCGCAGAATGTCCTCGTCATGGCGTTCCGCAAAGGCCGCGCTGGTCAGATAATAACGATCTTCCGCTAGCCGCGTGATGGTGAATTCGGACGCGACGCCGCCACGGTTGGTGAGCACATGCATCAACCCAATGCGGCCATCGCGGACGGGCGGCCTGTTCGAACCGAGTGAGGCCATGAAATCCGCGGCACCCGGTCCGCTGACTTCGAACTTCGAGAAAGCCGAGAGATCGACGCTGCCGACATTGTCGCGCACATTCAGGCATTCGCGGCCAACAGCATCCAACCAGCCCGGGCGGCGGAACGTCAGTTCCACGTCCCGCGTGTCACCCTTGGCAAACCAGTTCGGTCGCTCCCAGCCATAGGCGGCACCCAGCACCGCGCCCTCGGCGCGCTGCTGTCCAAGCGCCGGCGTCACTCGACGCGGGCGGCCTGCCTCGCGCTCCTCGAACGGGAAATGCACCCCGAACTGCAGGCCGAAACATTCCACCGCCTTGTCGATACGATAGTCGCGATCGGCGAAATTGCCGAAGCGGCGAGCGTCGATCGCCAGCGCATCGCGAGGCGGCGCGCCATCGACGATCCAGTCGGCGAGGAAGGCACCCGCACCGCCACCCTCCATCACACCCATGCTCGAGCCAGTGAGCAGCCAGCCGTTCGCCATGCCGAAGGCCGGGCCGACCATGGGATTGGCGTCGGGCGTGAACGTGATCGGACCGTTGACCACGGTCTTGATGCCGGCATTCGCCAGCGCCGGCACCCGCTCCATCGCCATTGCGATGATGTGCTCGATCGAGTCGAGATCGGGCGGCATCAGCTCCATGCCGAAGGCCGGCGGAATACCGTCCGCACCCCACGGATGCCCGGTTTTCTCGTATGGCCCGACAATATAGCCATTGCGTTCCTGGCGCAGATACCAGCTCTCCTCGGGGTCGCGGATAATCGGCAGTTCAGGTGCGCCGGCCGCGATGCGCTCGGCGATCTCCGGCACCTCGGCCGTGACCACATATTGATGCAGCATGGGTACGACGGGCAGGTCGAGCCCCATCATCGCGCCGATCTCGCGGCACCAGGTGCCGGCGGCATTGACGACATGCTCGGCGGTGATTGTGCCCTGCTTGGTCTCCACCAGCCACTCACCGGACGCATTCTTTGACAGCGACAGAACGGGATTGTGACGAACGATCTCGGCGCCGAGATTGCGCGCGGCCGTCGCCATGGCATTGGTCGCCAGCGTCGGATCGACATGGCCGTCATTCGGCTCGTGGATCGCGCCGATAATGCCGTCGAGCTCAACCAGCGGGTAGATATCCTTGATCTGCTTCGGAGTGAGAATATTGAATTCATGGCCAACGAAATCGCCGATGCCCTGCACATGCCGGAACTCGTTCATCCGCTCCTCGGAGCGCGTAATGCGCAACGCGCCGCTCGGATGAAAGCCGGTCGGCAATCCGGTTTCGGCCGTCAGCCCTTCGCGGTACATGCGGATCGAATGCGCCCGCATTTCCATGATTGTAGCGTTGTGGGCAAAATGGGTGCAGAGGCCTGCGGCATGCCATGTCGAGCCGGCCGTCAACTCGGTCTTCTCGACCAGCATTACATCCGACCAGCTGCGCTTGGCGAGATGGTAGAGCAGCGACACACCCATCGCGCCACCGCCGATCACAACCACTCTTGCATGTTCCTTCATATTCTAACTCCTCAGCCGGCTGCCGGCGGCATCATAGGGCGGCTGCGCCAGCGGCTTCAGCCGATAACGCTCACCGGCCACGGCGATTTCGTATTGGCATGACAAAAGCTGGTCGCGGCTCTCGCCCGGTTCGCAGGCGATGTAGCCGAGGCAGAGCGCGAGCCCCGTGCGGAATCCCTGCCCGCCCGAGGTCGTCAAGCCGGCATAATTCCCGTCGCGGTAGATGGGTTCATCATGCAGCAGCAACGGATGGGCGCCTTCGACGGCGAAATGCATCAGGCGCTTGGTGACGCCGTCTGTCTTCTGCTGCCGCAAAACATCTTCGCCGAGAAAGCCCGTCTTCTTCCAGGCAACGGCGAAGCCCAATCCGGCTTCGAGCGGCGTTTCCTTGGGGCCGATATCATGACCCCAGTGCTTGTATCCTTTCTCCAGCCGACAGCCATCCAGCGCAAAGTGTCCGCATTGGACGAGACCGAACGACGGACCCGCCTCGATAATCGCCGCTAGCAGCCTCTCGGCAAGTTCTGTCGCCACATAAAGTTCGAAACCCAACTCGCCGACAAAACTTACGCGTGTCCCCCGCACATTCGCCGGGCCGATATCGATCAGTTGCGACGTGGAAAACGGAAGAGCTGCATCTGACAGATCGGCATCGGTCAGGCTCTGCAGCAGTTCGCGCGCGAGCGGCCCCATGACCGCCAGCACCGCCTCGGACGAAGTGACATCGGACACCACGACCTCCAGGCCGCGATCCTCGGCATGCCGCTTGATCCACGCGAGATCCTTCTGCCGCGTCGCCGCCCCGCTGGTCACGCGGAAATGCGTCGCGTCGAACCGCGTCACCGTCACATCGGCCTCGATGCCGCCACGCGCATTCAGCATCTGCGTATAGACTGCCTTGCCGACGGGCACATCGATCTCGTTGGCTGAGAGATACTGCAGCAGCGCCAGCGCGTCGCGGCCCTGCACGTCGATCTTGGTGAAGGGCGAAAGCTCGAACAGTCCAACACTCTCGGCCATGGCCTTGGCTTCCCGCTCTGCGGCCGCCCACCAATGTTGCCGGCCCATCGCATAGTGAAATTCGCGCTCGTCGTCGGTTTGAGCGAACCACAAAGGCCGCTCCCAGCCGGTCGGCGCACCGAATACCGCACCAGCCTCAGCGAACTGCCGGTGGAAGGCCGAGCGCCTGGCGTCACGCCCTGCCTTGGATTGTTTGTAGGGCCAGTGCATGCGGAAGAGATCGGCGACCGACTCCTCCATCCGAGCGCCTACGAAATATTTCGAGCTCGCCGAGCGGTCGAAACGGGCGATATCGAGCGCCCAGAGATCGAGCCCCGGCTCGCCATCGACGACCCATTCCGCCATGGCCTTGCCCGCACCGGCGGACGACATCATGCCGGTGGAATTGAAGCCGGCGGCGACGAAGAAGCCGCGCAAGTAGGGCGACTCACCCATCAGCGGCCGCGTGTCGGGCGTAAAGCTTTCCGGTCCGTTCATGAAATGCCGGATACCGATCTCGCCGAGAACAGGCACGAGATTAAGCCCCGCCGTCATGAAGGGCTCGAACTGCTCCCAGTCCTCCGGCAGTTCGAGGAACGGCCGGTTACCCTCTACGCTCTTCGTATGGAAAAGCTTCGCATGCGGCTCGAAGCCGCCAAGCACCAGCTTGCCGGAATCCCCCTTGATATAGATGCCCTCATCTAGATCGCGAACGATGGGAAACGGTTGTTCAAGGCCCGGGATCGCCTCGGTCACCACATACATATGCTCGACAGCCTGCAGCGGCACCGGCACCCCCGCGAGCGCGCCGATATCCCGCGCCCAGGCACCGCCGGCATTGATGACGGTCTCGCAGCGGATGGTCTCACCGGTCGAAAGCTTGACGCCCGCGACGCGGCCTTCTTTGATCTCGAAACCTGCGCAACCGACGCCTTCCATGATCCGGATACCGGCTGTCTTCGCCCGCTTGGCATAAGCGGCGCAAATATCCACTGGATTGGCCTGGCCGTCCTCATCGACCCAAAGCGCGCCAACCAGCCCTTCGACCGACAGGCTCGGCACGCGCTCGGCGATCTTTGCCGGTGCAATCATCTCGACATGCATGCCCGTCACCTCACCCATATGGGCGATGCGGTGCAGTTCGACCATGCGGTCATCATTGCGGGCGAGCCACAGGCCGCCGGTCCGCTGGTAGCCCGAAGTCTGTCCCGTCTTCGCTTCAAGCTCGGGGAAAAGCTCCGTCGCATAACGGGCGAGATGCGTGAGATTGAGGCTGGCACGCAAAGGCCCGACAATGCCCGCCGCATGCCAGGAGGTGCCCGATGTGAGCTGGTTGCGCTCAATCAGGATGACATCGGTCACGCCCAGCTCTGCCAGATGATAGGCGATGCCGAGGCCGATGACCCCACCACCTATGATCACGATCCGTGCACTCTCCGCCACCCGCTGGCACCCCTCATCCGAAACAACCTGGCTTCAGAATTCATCGAAAGGGGACTTGCGTTCAACTCGATTTTCACATCATTAGCAAAACTGATGATGTGAAATACATGATGGCACCATGCTCAAGGGCAGCTTCGACTTCAATCTCTTCCGCGCTATCGAAGTCTTTGCAGCGGTCGTCGAAACCCGGCATGTGACGCAGGCCGCGCAGATGCTGGGCATGACCCAATCCGCTGCATCCCAGCACCTCAAGAACCTCGAAACCGCGCTCGGCGTCAGCCTGATCGACCGCAACATTCGCCCCATCGAACTCACACGCGCCGGCGTCGCCTTGCATCGCCGCTCAATCGCCATCCTCGCCGAGGTCGATGGCCTGCGCACCGACGTCCGGCACCTCAGCTCCGCGCCGCTGCCGTTGCTTCGCATCGCCATGCTGGCCTCGATCGCGACCACCCTTGCGCCAGCGCTGTCGGTCCTGGCCCGGGATGGTTTCAATGTTCCCGAACTCAGCCTCTATGCCGGCCTGGCCACCGACCACATCAACCTGTTGCGTGCCCGCAAGGCCGACCTCGCCGTCACCTCGAGCGAGATGTTCGAGGTCGAAGGGTTGACCCGCTTTCCCATCATGACCGAGAAATTCCTGCTGGTGACGCCGAAAGGCTATTCCGGCGATGTCGGTGACATCAACAAGCTCTCGAAGAAGCTCGCCTTCGTCCGCTTCAGTCGGGAAACTCCGGTCGGCATGCGCATCGACCAGCATCTCAGCCGCCTCAGGATCGAAATCCCGCGCGGCATGGATGGGGACCGTTCGAGTGTGGTGATGGCGCCGGTCGCCGCCGGCATGGGCTTCACGATCCTCAGCCCGACTCTGCTGATCGACGGCCTGGTCGAAGGCATGAAGATCGACGTCCATCCCTTGCCCTTCGCCGGTTTTTCCCGCAGCCTGAAGCTGGTCGCCCGCGAGCGCGAACTCGGAAACATCCCCGAGGCATTCGCCAAACGTTCGGCGGAGGTCCTCGCCGAGTCGATCGCCCGCTGTCTGCCGGACCTGTCCCCGGATCACTATCAGATTGAAATCTGACGCCGCTAATCCGCTGCATCAGTTTCTCTGATGCTGCAGTTTTTTGGTGCAAATCCATGCGTTTCGGTGGTTTGATCCGGTCAGATCATCAGGAGCGCATCATGAACCAGGCCCATATCCCGCCCGCCATGGAAATCGATTGGTCGACCGAAGGCATCGTCGGGCGCCGCGAGCGCTATTATGCGGCCTCTCAGCGCAAGTTCGTGCCGTTCAAGGATCCGCTGATCATCAAGCGCGGGCGCGGCCAGTATGTCTGGGATGAGAACGACCGAAAATATATCGACCTGCTCGGGATGAATCTTTGCATCTCGGTGGGCCACGCCCATCCGGAAGTCGTGCGCGCCACGACGGCGCAGATCGCCGATCTTACCCATTGCACCACGATGTTCTATCACCCTGTGCCGGCGCATTATGCAGAGGAACTCGCCGCAACCATGCCCGCCGACCACGACTGGGTCGTCCATTTCACCAATTCCGGCGCCGAAGCCATCGATCTCGCGCTACTGATGGCGCGGTCGCATACCGGCAATATCGACATGCTGGCGCTCAGGTCGAGCTACCATGGCGCGACCTTCGGCGCCCAGGCGCTGACCGGCATCGCGGGCTTCCGCCACAATGTGCCGCAGCTCGGCGGCGTGACCTTCGTGGCCGAACCCAATCAGTATCGCGGCATCTATGGCGAAGGCGTCGAGCCCTACCTCGCCGAGATCAAACGCGCCATCGACTATTCCACCAGTGGACGCCTCGCAGGCATGATCATCGAGCCAGTGCAGGGCTATGGCGGCATCGTGCCGATGCCGAAGGGCTACATAAAGGGCGCTTTCGAACAGGTCCGTGCTGCCGGCGGCATCTGCATCATCGATGAAGTACAGGCCGGCGTCGGTCGCACCGGCGAGGCCTTCTGGTCCTTCGAAGCCCACGACGTTGTGCCCGATGTAGTCGTGGTCGCCAAGGGCGTCGGCAACGGCATTCCGCTCGGCGCCGTAATCGCCAAGCGCGAGGTGGCGGAATCCATGGCCGACAAGTTCCTGTTCCATACATACGGCGCCAATCCAGTGGCCTGCGCCGCCGGCCGCGCCGTGCTGAAGGTCATCCGCGAGGAAGGGCTGCAAGAAAATGCCCGTGTCGTCGGCGGGGCGCTGAAAGCGAAACTGACCGGCCTGATGGATCGCTTCGATCTCGTCGGCGATGTCCGGGGCGCAGGCCTGATGCTGGCGATCGAACTGGTCAAGGACCGCAAGACAAAGGAGCCGGCGCCTGATGAGGCGCTCGCCGTCTTCGAAGCAACGCGGAAAAACGGCCTCGTCGCCAGCCGCTCCGGCCCGTATCGCAATGTCATCCGCATGTGTCCGCCGCTCTGCCTGTCGATGGAGGATGTCGGCGACGTCATGGAGCGGTTCGTGAAGAGCTTCGAGGCGATTACGGCTTAGCAGGAATCGTGAGCGCCGGGTACCTCGCAGCGCTTGGCGTGCTGATATCCTGGCCAGGTGTTGGATTTGGCTGCGGCGTGAATCGGCCGGTCGCAAAACACCCAAAACAACCAATCCTGAAACAAGATTTCTCTTGATCGCGTGAAACGGCGAAATTTTCACCACCTCATGCGCAACAAGAGAAATTTTATCCATCATAAAGTCTATTATTTTTATGTACAATATGTACTATATTGAGAGGAACTTGAAACCACAGGAGGGTGACATGCCGCAGACAGAATCCAATCCCATCGCCATCGGGACCAAGGCAGCTGATATCCAACTGCCCGATTCCAGGGGGCGCGAACATCATCTCGTCGATTTCGAAAGCAAGCCCGCGCTGCTGGTCGCATTTATTTCCAACCGCTGCCCTTTTGTTATCCTTTTGCGTGAGGCGCTCGCCCAGTTCGGCCGCGAATACGAGGCCAAGGGCCTGCAGATCATCGCCATCAACAGCAATGACACGGCCGCTCACCCGGAGGAAACGCTCGCCCGGATCGGCCAGGAGGTCGAGACCTATGGCTACACCTTCCCATACCTAAAGGATGAAACTCAGGAGGTTGCCAAGGCCTATGGCGCCGCCTGCACGCCGGATTTCTTCCTCTTCGGCGCTGATCGCAAACTCGCTTATCACGGCCAGTTCGACGATGCCCGTCCGGGCAACGGCAAGCCGGTGACGGGTGCGGATCTGCGCGCCGCAGTCGATGCCGTACTCGCCGGTTCGAAGCCCGCTGCAAGCCAGATCCCGTCGATCGGCTGCAACATCAAGTGGGAGCCCGGCAACGAACCCTCCTGGTTCTCGAAGGCCGCCTGAGGGCACGAGAGGACCAAAAGGGGCAGCGGCTCGCCATGGGCCGCTGCCTCCACACACCTGCGGCCGAGATGAGAGGCGTGAGAATGACTTCCAGCCGAAAAAGCCTCGACACATCAGACATTCTCCATCTCGAAGCCGATGTTCTGGTGATCGGCGGAGGCCCCTCTGGTGCCTGGTCGGCACTGTCAGCCGCCGAGAATGGCGCCAAGGTCGTGCTGGTCGATAAAGGTTATCTCGGCACATCAGGCACGACCGCACCTTCCAACACAGGCACATGGTGCGTGGCACCGGGCGAGGATCGCGCCCAGATCGTCGAACGCCGCTGGCAGCGGACGGGCGGGCTTGCCGATCCGCGCTGGATGCTACGCTGCGTCGACCGCGCCTATGAAAATCTCCTCAAGCTCGTCGAATGGGGCTATCCCTTTCCGAGCGATGATGACGGCAAGCTCTATATCGCCAATCTGCGCGGCCCCGATTACATGGCCTTCATGCGCCGCCGGGTTCTGCTCGCGGGCGTGACCGTGCTCGATCATCACCCGGCTCTGGAACTCTTCTCCGATGGCCAGGCAGTCTCGGGTGCCGCCGGCGTTGATCGCCAGCGCGGCCGCGACTGGCGAGTCGATGCCAATGCTGTTGTGCTCGCCACCGGCGGCTGCGCCTTCCACGAACGTATCCTCGGCGCTACCGGCCTGACCGGCGACGGCTACCTGATGGCGGCGGAAGCCGGCGCGATCCTGTCGGGCATGGAATTCACCGGCAAATACACGCTGGCGCCGCACGGCTCCTCGCTCAACAAGGGCCTGCCCTTCCGGTGGGCGTCGTTCCATCGTGAGGACGGCACCGCCATCATGAACAGCGACGGCGAGCCCCTGATGAATGGGATCGGCGAGCGCGAGAAGGAAATCGCCCGCGCCATGATCGAGGCGCCGGTCTATGCCGTTCTCGATCAGGCCGAACCCGCGCTGCAGGATTGGCTGCGCCAGGGCCAGCCGAACTGTTTCGTGCCCTACAACCGCATGGGCATCGATCCCTTCAAGGAAATGTTCCGCGTGACCTTCAAGGCCGAAGGCACGGTACGTGGCACCGGCGGCATCCGTGTCGCGGGCTCAGACTGTGCCACCGACGTTCCCGGCCTCTATGTCGCAGGCGATGCTGCGAGCCGGGAAAACATGACGGGCTCGACCTCGGGCGGTGGCGCGGTCAACTCGTCCTGGGCAATCGCTTCGGGCTGGTGGTCGGGGCAAGGCGCCTCGCACTATGCCAAGCGCAACGCTTCGCGCGGCGCGTTCCGCGCGGTCTCAAAGCCACTCGGCGAGGCAGGCTTGCGCCCTGCCGGCAGCGTCAAATCCGGGCTGACTGCCAAGGATGTCATTTCCTCGGTCCAAGCTGAAGTTCTGCCGCTCGACAAGAACTATTTCCGCGATGGCAACCGGCTCGAAGCCAGCCGTGAAAAACTCGACGGCCTGTGGAACGACGTGCGCCATCATTTGGCGGGCGAAGGACCGGAGCGCTTGCCCGCGCGCGAAGCAGCATCGATCGCCGCCGCCGGCCGCTGGTCGCTCAACGCCGCGCTCGCGCGGCAGGAAAGCCGTGGCATGCACCGCCGCGCCGACTTCAAGGCGACTGACCAGGCCTTCACCCGCGCGGTGCTGGTCTCGGGCGTTGATGACATCCGCATCGAGGCCGCCCCCGTCGAAAACCGCAGGGAGCGCGCCTGATGATCGAAGTCATCTCCGAAACCCGCTGCATCGAATGCGACATCTGCGTCAAGGTCTGCCCGGCCAATGTCTTCGACAAGACATCCGGCGCACCCGTCATCGCGCGCCAGGACGACTGCCAGACCTGTTTTCTCTGCGAGATCTACTGCCCGACCGACGCGCTCTATGTCGCGGAATTCGCCGATGGACCAACCGCCATCACTGAAGCCGAGGTCGAGAACCGCAAACTCTTCGGCAGCTATTCGCGCGCGCTGGGCTGGAAGCGCGGCAAGCCCAACGGCACCCAATTCGACCCAACGCACCGCATCCGCGTCGCTCAGGTCTAGGCACGAGACGAGAAGGAGCCATCTCCATGGACCGCATCACCATATCAGACGTGCAGAAGACGTTCCAGCTCAAGCCCGGCCAGTTCATCAATGTCGATGGCCGGGACACCAATGCGATCACCGTGCTCAACGGTGTCGACCTCACCATCCGCAAGGGCGAGTTCATCACACTTGTCGGCCCGAGCGGCAGCGGCAAATCGGTCCTTCTCGATATCATCGGCGGCCTGACCGATGCCTCGCAAGGCATGGTCAAGATCGACGGCAAGCAGATCGTCAAGCCGGATGCCAAGACCGGCTATGTGTTCCAGCAATATGCGCTGTTTCCCTGGCGCACGGCGCTCGACAATATCGAATATGCACTCGAGGTACGCGGCGTGCCGAAGAAGGAACGCAGCGACAAGGCGCGCTACTTCCTGTCGCTCTTCGGGCTCTCGGGTTTCGAGGATCGCTACCCCAACCAGCTCTCGGGCGGCATGCAGCAGCGGGTGGCGATCGCCCGCGCGCTTTCGACCGATCCGGAAGTGCTGCTGATGGACGAACCCTTCGCAGCACTCGACGCCCAGACCCGTGAAATCCTCCAGACCGAACTCCTCCGCATCTGGGAAAAGATCAACACGACAGTGGTGTTCGTCACTCACTCGATCGACGAAGCGATCTACCTCGCCGACCGCATTGTCGTCATGACCGCCCGCCCCGGCCGGGTGAAGGAGATCATCGAGATCGACCTGCCGCGTCCGCGCGACGGCGACATCCGTTCCAGCACGGAATTTAACAATCACCGCGGTCGCGTCTGGGAGGCGCTCCGTGACGAAGTGAACAGGGCGCAGAAGGACTGGGCGCTGTCGCCCGCCTACGCCGCCTGATCATCGAGGGAACCATCATGGCCTACGTCACCGACAAAACTGGCTTCGTACCCGGCATCACTGCCCGCCCGCGGGAGAGTTCACGGACGTTGCCGTCAGCCAGGACAGCGGCCGTCGCCAAGCTCACGACCGAAGCGAAGCCGGCGCGCCGTCCCTTCCAGTTCGGTACTATCGGCTATGGCCTGCCATTGCTGGCGCTGTTCTTCCTGCTCTGGGAAGTCGCGCCACGGCTCGGCTGGCTGAATGCGCTGTTCTTTCCGCCGCTTTCCGAAGTGATGGTTGCCTGGTGGGCGATGCTGCTCGACGGCACGCTGACCGCCAACATCGGCATCAGCCTGCAGCGCGCCTTCATCGGGTTCGGCCTTGCGGTCATTGTAGCCATTCCGCTCGGCTTCCTGATGGGACGCTACAGCACGTTCGAGAAAGTGTCCGACCTGCTGGTTCAGACGCTGCGCAACACTTCGCAATTCGCGCTCCTGCCGGTCTTCATCCTGCTGCTCGGCATCGGCGAGGAATCCAAGATCGCCATCACCTTCTATTCCTCGATTTTCTTCCTGCTGATCAACACGATCGCGGGCGTGAAGTCAGTCGATCCGCTGCTGCTCAAGGCGGCGCGTTCGATGGGCACGTCCGATCTCGATCTCTTCCGCAAGGTGATCCTGCCGTCGAGCATTCCCCACATCGTCGCCGGCGCGCGGCTCGCTGTGAAGGCCTCGATCTTCGCCGTGATCGGCGCCGAGATGCTCGCCGCGAAATCCGGCCTCGGCTACCTAATCCAGCAGTCGCAACTGATGATGGAGACCGCCGACATGTATGCCGGCATCCTGACGATGACCATCATCGGCCTGTTCGTGAATTACCTGCTCGTCTGGTTCGAGCGCTGGGCCACGAGCTGGAAAGGCCCCTCCGACAGCATGACGCACTGACATCATGATGCCTGCACATTAAGTTCAACAAAGGATCCTAACCCATGACAAAGACTCTCACATTGCTCCGCCGGAGCGTGATCAGAGGCCTGACGGCCGCAGCCCTTGGCATCGCAGCTTTTGGCGCTGTGGCGCACGCCGAAGACAAACCCGAAGTGCTACGCATCGGCACCACCGCGCCGGGCCACCTGAAGTTCATCCTCGCCCGCCACAATCGCGCGTTCGAGAAGGAATTTGCCAAGGACGGCATCAAGGTCGAGCTCGTCGCCTTCACCAATGGCGGCGGCGAAGCGCTGACCGCGCTGGCGACGGGTGCGATCGAAGTCACCTATACCGGCAATAACCCAGCGCTTCGCGCCGCCGCCAAGGGCGCAGACGTCAAGGCTGTCGGCCTGTCGAGTTTCACCAAGAATTCCTCGACCACGATCATCGTGCTGAAGGATTCGCCGATCAAGACGCTTGAGGATCTCAAGGGCAAGAAGGTCGCCTACCTGCCCGGCACGGTGCGCCACTCGGTGTTCTCCAAGGCGCTCAAGCTCGCCAACCTCACGACCGATGATGTCGATTCCCTCAATCTCGATTTTGCCGCGTCCGGCCCAGCGCTGATCCGCGGCGATGTCGATGCCATCGTCGAGTCCGACAGTTCGACCTCCAAGCTGATCGAAAGCGGCCAGGCGCGCGTCCTCCTCGACAGCAACAAATATCCCGAGTGGTCGGCGCCCTATATCATCTCGGTCAACGGCGAATATGCCGGGAAATACCCTGATATCATCAAGCGCCTGCTGAAGGTTGATATCCAGCTCGCCCGCTGGGCCGATGCCAATCCGGAAGAGACGATCAAGATTTTTGTCGAGGAAACCAAGACCTCGGAAAAATCCGTCCGCTCGACCTATGAAGGCGGCAAGTTCTACCAGGACCCAAAGATCACGCCAGAAGCGCTCGCTGCGCTGAAGGATGAGGAAACCTTCATGAAGGAAGCCAAGCTGCTCAAGGGCGCGGTCAACTACGACACCTGGGTCGATACGAGCTATCTTGACAAGGCCTACAAGGAAGTTGACGCAAACCAGTAAAGCTTGCACCGCATACCCAAGCCGCCGGGTTTCGGTTCAAGGACCAGACCCGGCGGTTATCGTTTTGCTGTGGGTCTCGTGCCAGCCCCCCACAAGACAAGTAAGCACCCTTCATATCGGACATTCCGATATTCAACTTATCCCCAATCTTCCCGATTGATCGCCATCCGTGGATAAACCACTTGACGGACCGTACCTCCGCGCGCTTATTATGCCGTGCAAATGGATATGTACCGGAATATCAGGTACAAAGGCTTCGTGGGGAGGAACATGGAAGCTCGGGTCACGGCACACGCACGCTATACGATCGCCGACATCGATAAAAGGCTCTACGGTTCGTTTCTCGAGCATCTCGGGCGCGCCGTCTATACCGGAATATATGAACCTGGTCATTCGACCGCCGACGCAAACGGCATGCGCGGTGACGTCCTGGATCTGGTTCGGGAACTGAACACTCCCGTCTGCCGCTATCCCGGCGGCAATTTCGTTTCCGCCTACAATTGGGAAGATGGCATCGGGCCTAAGGATCAGCGTCCGACCCGCCTCGATCTCGCCTGGCGGACGTCGGAATCAAACCATGTCGGTATCCACGAATTCGCCAAATGGGCCGAAGCCGCCAATACGGAAATGATGCTGGCGGTCAATCTCGGCTCGCGCGGCCTGGATTCGGCCCGCAGCTTCGTCGAATACACCAACCATCCTGGCGGGACTTACTGGTCGGACCTTCGCAAGAAGAACGGCCGGGCGGAACCCTGGGATGTCAGGCTCTGGTGCCTCGGCAACGAGATGGACGGCCCCTGGCAGGTCGGCCACAAGACGGCCGCCGAATATGGCCATCTTGCCAACGAGACCGCCAAGGCCATGCGCGCTTTTGACGACAAGCTCGAACTCATCGTCTGCGGTTCGTCGCATTCGGAAATGCCGTCCTATCCGCAATGGGAAGCGACGGTTCTCGAGGAGACCTATGAACAGGTCGACTACATCTCGCTTCATATGTATTTCGAGAACTACGAGAAGAACACTGCCGAATTCCTGGCCCTGCCTGAGAAACTCGACCGCTATATCGGCACCGTCGGCGGCGTGATCGACTACGTCAAGGCGAAGAAGCGCTCCAAGAAGGACGTCAAGATTTCCTTCGACGAGTGGAACGTCTGGTATCACGAGCGCCGCAGCGATTCCAAGCGCATGAAGGAATGGGACTGGCCGCATGCGCCGGTGCTGCTGGAAGACATCTACAATTTTGAGGACGTGCTACAGGTCGGCTGCATCCTCAACACCTTCATCCGCCGCTCCGATGTCGTGCGCATCGCCTGCATCGCCCAGCTCGTCAATGTCATCGCCCCGATCATGACCGCGCCGGGTGGCGCTGCCTGGCGGCAGACGATCTACTACCCCTTCAAATTTGCATCGCTTCATGGCCGTGGCACGGCGCTTCATCTCGACGTGACCTGCCCCAGCTATGTGTCGAATGTGTCGCCCAGCGTGTCCTATCTCGACATTGCGGGCGTGCATGATGGCGATGCCGGCACCCTTACCTTCTTCGCCGTCAACCGGCATGGCAGTGAGCCGATGGCGGTCGATATCTCGCTCGAAGGGTTCGGAGCGGCCAAGTCGGTCGAGCACACCCTGATCAAACACCAGGATTTGGAGGCCAAGAACACCAAGGAGAACCCGGACAATGTGAAGCCTGTCAGCACGTCTGGCGCGGTCCTCAGGGATAATGCGTTACAGGTAACCGTGCCGCCCTATTCCTACTCGATGATCAGAGTACGCTTGTAGATCAATATCCACGTTGCGGCGGGAGGCCGCATAACAGATGGGAGGAGAATTGAGATGCCGAGACTTATGACTTTGGCGAAGTGCATGGCGTTGGCTGCGGGGCTGTTCGCATCCGCCGCACATGCCGAGGAAACCGTCGTGTGGTGGGACTTCCTCAGCGGCGGCGACGGCGTCCGGATGAAGCAGTTGCTTTCCGACTTCAACGCCCAACACCAGGGCAAGATCAAGATCGATGCGACGACGCTGGAATGGGGCACGCCCTTCTACGCCAAGGTCCAGACCTCGGCCGCTGTCGGCGAAGCTCCTGACATGATGACCTATCATGCCAGCCGGCTGCCGCTGGCGGTGAAGCAGGGCGTCGTCCAGGAAATCACGGCCGATGACTGGAAGACGATGGGCATCACCAAGGACGATTATGCGACCGCGACATGGGACGCGGTGACGGTCGATGGCAAGCAATATGCCGTGCCGTTCGATACGCACCCGATCGTGCTCTATTACAACAAGGACATCCTCAAGAAGGCTGGCCTCCTGACCGACGACGGTAAGCCGAAGGGCATGGAGTCGCGCCAGGCCTTCACCGATACGCTGAAGGCATTGAAGGCCGCGGGTGTGAAATTCCCGCTCGGTTCCGTGACTGCCGACGGCAACTTCATGTTCCGCACAGTCTATTCGCTGATGGGCCAGCAGGACGGCGAACTGATGACCGACGGCAAGTTCCTGGTCGGCGACAATGCCAAGAAGCTGGAAAATTCGCTGGCCGTGCTGCAGGAATGGACGAAGGAAGGGCTGCAGTCGACTTATACCGACTATCCCGCAACCGTCGCGCTGTTCACCTCGGGCGAAGCAGCGATGATGATCAACGGCGTCTGGGAAGTTCCCACGATGACCGACCTCAAGAAGGACGGCAAGCTGTTCGAATGGGGCGCCGTGGAACTGCCCGTCATCTTCAACCATCCGTCGACATATGCGGATAGCCATACCTTCGCCATCCCCGCCAACAAGGGCAAGGACATGACGCCGGAGAAGCGCGCGGCCGTGCTCGAGGTCATCAGCTGGATGGATAAGAACTCGCTCTTCTGGGCGACGGCAGGCCATATCCCGGCCTATGGGCCGGTGACCGCGACGGCGGAGTACAAGGCGATGCAGCCGAACGCGACCTATTCGGTGCTGACATCCAACATGATCTTCGACCCCAAATCGCCTCTTGCGGGCATTGCCGGTCCGATGTTCGATGTGATGTCGAATTTCTTCGTCCCGACCCTCAACGGCGAAATGGAGCCGGCCAAGGCCGTCGAGGAGATCAAGGCCGGACTGGACGATCTCTGATCTGGTTGCCGGGTCGTCGCGATACGGCCCGGCTCGACCTTGGTGAATGCCGGGAGCCTACAGTCCATGCTCAGGAATACGCGCAGCGAAGCGCTCGTCGCATTTATCCTCATCGCGCCCTTCGTCGCCATCTATGGGCTCGTCTTCATCTATCCGCTGGTCAAGCTCTTCATCATCAGCTTCACCGACGCGCCGCTCATTGGTGACGGCACCTATGTCGGCGTCGAGAATTACACGCGCCTCGTGGGCGACCGGAAGTTCAACACGTCGTTCTGGAACACTGCCTATTTCGTGCTGCTGACCGTCGTGCCGGGCACCCTGGTGGCCTTTGGCATAGCGCTCGGCGTCAACCGCCTCTCGGGCAGGATACAGGCGCTGGTCCTGTCGCTGTTTTTCCTGCCCTATATCCTGCCGGTCTCCGTCGTCTACTACATCTGGGATTGGACGCTGAACCTTCAGTTCGGCGTTGCGATGCACGTCTTCGATCTGTTCGGCATTCCCCGCGTGCCGGTTTTCAAATCGACGACCTGGTTCATGCCCGCCGTGGCTGTCGTGACGATCTGGTGGACCGCGGGCTTTTCCATCTTGCTTTTCCTGGCCGGCCTGCGCGCCATACCGGTCGAGATCTACGAGGCCGCGGCGCTCGACAATGCCGGCATCTGGTCGGCCTTCCGCCGCATCACCTGGCCGTTGATGTGGCCGATCACTGCGCTGGTTCTGACGATCCAGTTGATCCTGCAGCTCAAGATTTTCGACCAGGTTTATCTGTTCTCGATCGGGGGACGGGTGAACGACAATCTCGTGATGGTCTATTACATCTTCCAGCGCGCCTTCCAATCCGACCAGGGCGGACGCGCGGCAGCCATCGCTGTCGTGCTGTTCTTCATGGTGATTATCGTCTCGGTGCTCAATTTCCAGCTGACCAGGCTCTCGGGAGGGCGCAACCGATGAATGCCGTCACCGCCCGCCGCCTCAATGTTGCCGGCTTGATCATCACGCTTCTCACTGTCATCTGCGCCGTGCTCTGGGCATTCCCGCTCTATTGGGGCGTGGTCTCGTCGCTGAAGCCCGAAGATGAAGTGATCAGGCCCTATATCGAACTCTGGCCGGACACGCTGACCTTCTCGCATTACGTCTTCGCGCTGACCGAGACGGAGATCGGCCGCTGGTACATAAATTCGGTTGTCGTGGCGTTGGCGGTGACATTCCTGACCGTCGGTTCGTCACTTCTCTGCGGCTATGCGATCTCCCAGCTCCATTTCCCGTTCCGCAATGCGCTCTGGTGGCTGATCCTCGCAAGCTTCATGGTTCCGCTGCAAACCCTGATCGTCAACCATTTCGAACTGGTCGCCAGCCTTGGCCTGCTCAACACGTGGGCGGGTATCGTGCTGCCGCAGCTCATTCATCCGGTGATCATCATCGTCTACAAGCAGTTCTTCGATAGTGTGCCGAAGGACTTCAGGGAGGCGGCCGTGATGGACAACGCCTCGGAATGGCGGATCCTGACGCGCGTCTACATCCCGATGAACTGGGGGGTCACCGCAGCGCTGTCGATCGTCTGCTTCATCTGGGCCTGGAATGCCTTCCTCTGGCCGTTCCTCGCGGTCACCAAGACCAACATGATGACCATCACCGTCGGCATCACCCAGGTGAACGACGCCTTCGGCCTTTCCTATGCGCGCCAGCTGGCCGCCGCCGTGCTCGCCGGCATGCCGGTGGCGCTGGCTTATCTGATCTTCCAGCGGCGAGTGACGCAGGCGATTACGCTTTCGGCGGGCATCAAGGGGTAAGGCGCCCTACCCTTGGTCCTTCGGCTGGGCGTGATAGGCTTTGCCATCGCCGTCGAAGAGATGGACCGACGATGTGTCGAAGCTGACCGTCACTGTGTCGCCGGTCTGGACCGATGAGCGGCCGTCATCCTGCGCGATCAGTTCGGAGCCATCTTCCAGCGTGCAATAGACCAGCGTCCGCTCGCCCAACCGCTCGACCACGCCTGCCTTTGCCTTGGCGGTCGCCACTGCGCTGGCCCCACCGGATACGACACGGACCGCCTCGGGCCGGATGCCGAGTTCATAGGTGCCAGGGCCTGGGTTTGCGATATCGATTTCGAATGGATTGCTGCCCGCGATTCTCACGCTGGCTCTTCCAGTACCCGAGACTTCGGCTTTCAGGAAGTTCATTCCGGGGCTGCCTACGAAGCCCGCGACAAACCGGGAGGCGGGCCGCAGATACACCTCCATCGGCGTCCCGATCTGCTCGATCCTGCAATTGTTCAGCACCACGATGCGATCTGCCAACGTCATCGCCTCGGTCTGGTCATGCGTGACATAGATCATCGTCGCCTTCATGCGCAGATGAAGCTGGGCGAGTTCAACCCGCGTGCGCACGCGAAGCGCCGCATCGAGATTGGACAGAGGCTCGTCGAACAGGAACGCTTTCGGCTCCTTGACGATGGCGCGACCGATCGCGACCCGCTGGCGCTGGCCACCCGAAAGTTGTGCTGGCCGCCGCTTCAGCAGTGCTTCCATTTCCAGCATGCGGGCAGCTTCGTTTACGCGGCTGTCGATATCCTTCTCCGCCATTCCGATATTGCGGAGCCCGAAGGCCATGTTCTCCTGCACCGTCATATGTGGATAAAGCGCGTAGTTCTGGAACACCATGGCGACATTGCGCTGCCCCGGCGCAAGATTTTCGCTGCGCTTGCCGTCGATGGTCAGCGTACCGCCGTCGATCGTTTCGAGGCCGGCGATCATCCGGAGCAATGTCGATTTCCCTGAACCCGATGGTCCGAGAAACACCATCAACTCGCCGGGATCCACGGCTAGCGAAATGTCATTGATGACATTGACGCTGCCGAAACTCTTCGACACGTTGTTGAGCGTAATCTCCGCCATGCGATCCTCCCGGCTTTTGATCCATCATTCCCGGTACGTATCGGAAGTCAAGATATAGTTTGCCGGAAGCGACCTTCCCACAGGGTTCCGCAGACCTCAGACGCCGCCGCGATTCCAGCCCCGGCCGCGTTCGCCGAACATCTCGTAGCCGCCTTCCTTGATCGTCAGCGTATCCTCGAGCTTGATGAATCCGCGCTTGGGATGCAGCATCGTGGTTTCCACAGATATGACCATGCCGACGTCGAGCGGCCTATCACCGTCGATGCCTTCATAGGCGACCGGATGATTGGTCATCAGGAACGGCGCCTCATGGGTGATGAGCCCCATGCCGTGGCAGAAGAAATCGGTGAAGGCCGCCGAGGGTGACTTCCTCAGCAGCGTTTCCGCCGCCTCGATCATTTCAGTACCGGGAGCGCCGGCTTTCACTTTCGAAAACGCCGCTTGCTGGATGGCATCGACCTCAGCCAGCAGGTCCTGCAGTTCCGCGTCGGGTTCGCCCAGCACGCCCATCCGGCAGAGATCGCCGATATAGCCATGGTAATTGCCGCCCGAATCGATCGACAGGATCTCACCCTTGGCCCAGGCCTGCGGCGAACGCGCGCGGTTGTGGCTGGCGCCGAGCGTCAGCAGGCAATATTCGAAATGAAGACCGCGATTG
Organism: Rhizobium sp. TH2; assembly: GCF_024707525.1. Classification (NCBI taxonomy): domain Bacteria; kingdom Pseudomonadati; phylum Pseudomonadota; class Alphaproteobacteria; order Hyphomicrobiales; family Rhizobiaceae; genus Rhizobium; species Rhizobium sp. TH2. The sequence goes on from NZ_CP062231.1 coordinate 3,089,087, forward strand.
GTTTCCTCCCGGCGCAGATGTTCGATGATCTCGCCCTTGGTCGTGCCTTCACGCGCCGCAGCGATCGTCGCCAGCATGGAATCTGTGATGAGCTCCGAGGCGAGCCTCAGCTTCTCCAGTTCCGCCGGCGTCTTGATCGAGCGAAACCGTTCGAGCGCGTGGGTCGCATCCACGAACCGTGCGCCGTCGAGACGCGAGCCGATGAAATCGCGCGCGTCCGACGGCAGGAAGCCCGGCTCTATGCCGATCCGCGCGCCTGATTTGCCGATCTTCTTGATATGCTCGACGGCGAGTGCCGCGGCATCGAGCGTGCCCCAGGTCGCCGCGTGCACATTGGGCGTCCAGAACGGGTTGTTGTGATGCTCGGAGCCTTCCATCTTGTTGCCGACATAGGCGGCATGATCCGGCGCGCCCTTCTCATAGACCACGATGGGCAGGTAGCGGCTATGCCCGATCGCATCCATGGCGGCAAAGAAGATGAACTTGTAGCCGCCGAGCAGATATTGAGTATTGTGCTTGGAGGTCGCCAGCAGCACATCGATGCCCGCCTCCTCCATCAGTCTGTCGAGCCGCGCCGTATCGAAGGGCGGCTCTATGGCGATCGTCTGTCCTGCACTGATATTCATCTCGATCCTCCCAAATCGCGTTTTCCGGACCTCATTGACCCGCTGGAATGAGGCGGAAATCCGGCAGTTCGCGTAATCCCAGTTCCGGACCTGCCGGTGAATATACGACAAAAAGCTGCATCGGTCCCGCACCGGTATTCCTGGTCGAATGGAAGCGGCTCTCTGGAACGTAGACCGTGCAACCCGGCCCCACCGTGCGGGTCACCGGATTGCCGCTCTCGTCCTCGACCATCTGCTCGCCCTCGCCCGATATGACGAAGATGATCTCCTCGGCGCCGGGATGATTGTGGCGGGAATGCCCCTGCCCGCTCGGCAGGTCGACCACGCCGCCGGAAAACCGCGACGCGCCGTTCACTTCGGGCGCCACGGTCAGCGCCAGCCGGCCCCAATCGAAGCCGAAACTGTCCACGTCCTTCGGATAGAGAAACAGGTCCTTCATATCATCGCCTCCACGCATTCTTGATTGCCTCAAGCCATCTTGCCGATGGCCAATCCCTTGAAATCTTCGGTCTGCCTGCGGATCGCCGCCTCGGCCGGCAGCCGCTCCATGGAGCTCGCGCCGTAGAACCCGTTGCAGTCGGCGCAGCGTTCCAGAATATAGCGCGCGTCATCAGGCATCGAGATCGGGCCGCCGTGGCAAAGCACGATCACATCGCGGCGCACCGAACGGGCCGCCGCCGCAATCGCCGAAATTTCTCCAACGCAATCATCGAGCGACTTGGCCGAGGTGGCACCGATCGAGCCGCCCGTCGTAACGCCCATATGCGCGACGATAATGTCGGCGCCGGCCTTCGTCATCGCGATGGCTTCATCGGCGTTGAACACGTAAGGCGTAGTCAGCAGATTGAGGCGGTGGGCTTCGGCAATCATGTCCACTTCGAGACTGTAGCTCATGCCGGTCTCTTCGAAACTCTGCCGCATCTGGCCGTCGAACAGGCCGATGGTCGGGAAGTTCTGCACACCGGAAAAGCCCATCGCCTGCAACTCGGCCAGGAATTGCGGCATCAGCACAAACGGATCGGTGCCGTTCACGCCCGCCAGAACCGGTGTCTTCTTGACCACCGGCAGCACCTCCACCGCCATGTCCTTGACGATCTGGTTGGCATTGCCATAAGCGAGCAGGCCCGCCGCCGAGCCGCGGCCTGCCATGCGATAGCGCCCGGAATTATAGATGATTATCAGGTCGATGCCGCCTGCTTCCTCGGCCTTGGCCGAGAGGCCGGTGCCCGCTCCGCCGCCGACGATCGGCTTTCCTGCGGCAATCATGGCATGAAATTTTTCGAGTATGGCTTTGCGGGCGATCGCAGGCATGTCTGTTTATCTTTCCCTGGTGTTGGCGATTTCGCGATACGCGGCCACGAGGCCGCCCGCGAATTCGGGATCGTTGATGTGATATGGCAGGCGCTGAATGCGGCGGTCGGCCGTGATCTCGACCGTTGCCTCGAGTGCAGCAAAGAGAGCGGCATCCGCCGCCGGGTCGAAAAACTGGCCGCCCTCGATATCCAGGGCGGAAACACCCTTTTCCGGGATCAGCAGGCGGACTGGGCCACGGCACAGATTGAGCTTCCCGCCGATCCATCGGCCGATGGCATCGCATTCCCCAGGCGTCGTGCGCATCAGCGTGACATTGGAATTGTGCCGGTAGAAAAGCCGGCCGGCATAGCGCTCCGGCACGGTTTCCGGCGCCCAGAAATTGACCATGTCGAGCGCACCGACTGAAACGACATAAGGCAGACCTGTTCTTGCAATCGCCCCGAAACGATCCTCGGTCGCAGGAAGCACGCCGCCGAACAGGAAGTCGCAGACCTCCGTCGTCGTTACATCCAGCACGCCCTCAAGCAGGCCGCTGTCGGCGAGCTTCTCCATGGAGCGGCCGCCGGTACCTGTCGCATGGAAGACCATGCAGTCGTATTCAGCCTTCAAACGGTCAACGACCGTGGTGACGCAGGTCGTGGTCACACCGAACATGGTGAGGCCAAGAGCTGGCTTGGATTCGCTCTTCTCCGGCGGGCGACTCGCCATCGCGGCGATCGCCTGCGCCGCATTGTGCAGGATGACGCGGCTGAGGCGGTTGAGCCCCGCCATGTCGGTCACCGAGGGCACCATCATGATGTCAGACACATCGACATAGGGCGCGACATCACCGGAGGCGAGCGTCGAGACCATGATCTTCGGCACGCCGAGCGGCAGTTCGCGCATGCCCGACGTGATGATGGATGTGCCACCCCCGCCGCCGATGCCGATCATGCCCGATATGTCGCCCTGCGCTAGGACGTAGCGGCGGAAGGCTTCCGCCATGGCGGCGACCGCCGTTCCACGATCATCCGTTCCGAGAGTGGCATTCGCCCCCAGCGGATGAAATGCGGCTATCTCCGCTGCCGTCACATCCGTGGCAACGGTCGCTTCGCGTGTTCCAACATCGACAACGCGAATGGAGCCGCCCGCCGCCCTGATGCGGTCCGCGAGATAGGCAAGCTCTTCTCCCTTCGTGTCGGCGGTGCCAACGACGTAGACGTAACCCATGCCCCCTCCCGGAACCATGCATGCAAGGCGTTGATTTGGGCCTTGAAAATTTTCGAGACGGCCGTATCATATCGATATGCAGGTCTCAGGTCAACAAATCGAAATGAAGCCGATCAGCGAACGTGGCCCCCGGGCGCGAACACGCCGGTTGATGCTGGAGACAGCGATCCGCCTCATGCAATCGGGCATAACGCCATCTGTTACGGAAGTGGCCGAGGCTGCCGAAGTATCCCGGGCCACCGCCTATCGCTATTTCCCCAGCCAGGCAGCGCTCGTGCATGCGGTGGTGGATGAGGCGCTTGGACCCATTCTCCAGTGGAAATCCGGAGAGGCCGATGCCCGGGTGCGCATCAAGGATTTGCTGGCCACGGCATTGCCGCGGATCGACGAATTCGAGGCCACCTTCAAGGCCGCGCTCAAGCTCTCCATCGAGCAATGGTCACAGCGCCAGGCGGGCACATTGGGCAGCGAGCCGCAATTCACGCGCGGACATCGTATCGACCTCCTGCGCGATGCGACCTCGCCATTGGAAAACAAGCTCGACGAACCGGCCCGCGAACGATTGGCGCAAGCCCTATCGCTCGTCTTCGGCGTCGAGACGCTGGTCGTCCTCAAGGATATCTGGGGGCTTTCGGGCGTGCAGGCGCAAGCCGTGGCAGAGTGGGCGGCAGTCGCCCTTGTAGATGCGGCAATCAACGAAACAGAGGGAATGGACACGGCCAAATCCCCGAGATCTGGTTAGACCAGTTATACCAGGACGGATTTCACTGGTCGTCACACATACGGACGCCAGCAAGGGCCGTCACGGGCTCTACATGCCTTACTATTGAGGCAATTAGGTAAGCATCGACTGAATTTCCGCGTTTGAAAACAGAGTCATAGAGTTCTTGACATTTTCTTGGTTTGGTAATACCAGACGATCACTGGTAGGTCGATTGACTTGAACCCTCCAGCGGTGAGCGGAAGTCGAGGAGGGCTTCCGCTGGACATATCCGAAAGGATTGTCGAGTCGGACTTTTTGCCCGTGGGTAGGCGGGCGTTGTGCATATCTGGGAGGAAAAACTATGCGCAGAACGATAGCCGGCCTTTTGGCCGGGATGAGCATGCTGATCGCACAAGGCACGTACGCACAGGCGGCGGAATTGACGATCTTCTGGGCCGAATGGGATCCCGCCAACTATCTTCAGGAACTGGTCAACGAGTACGAGAAGGAATCAGGGGTCAAGGTCACTGTCGAGACCACGCCCTGGTCCGATTTCCAGACCAAGGCATTCACAGAATTCAACGCCAAGGGTTCCGCTTACGATATGGTCGTCGGCGACTCCCAGTGGATTGGCGCCGCCTCCGAGGCAGGTCACTATGTGGATCTGACCGACTTCTTCAACAAGCATAAGCTGACTGAAGTCATGGCTCCGGCCACCGTGAAATATTACTCCGAATATCCCTCGGCTTCCGGCAAGTACTGGTCGGTTCCGGCCGAGGGCGATGCGGTCGGCTGGTCCTATCGCAAGGATTGGTTCGAAGACCCCAAGGAAATGGAAGCCTTCAAGGCGAAGTACGGCTACGATCTCGCTCCGCCGAAGACCTGGAAAGAGCTGCGCGACGCCGCCGAATTCTTCCATCGTCCGGATCAGAAGCGCTACGGCGTCGCGATCTACACAGACAACTCCTATGACGCGTTGGTTATGGGCGTCGAGAACGCGATCTTCTCCTACGGCGGCGAGCTTGGCGATTATGTCAGCTACAAGGTCGATGGCATCATCAACTCCGAGCAGAACGTGAAGGCGCTCGAAGCCTATCGTGAACTCTATGGCTTCACTCCTCCGGGCTGGGCAAAGAGCTTCTTCGTCGAAGACAACCAGGCGATCACCGAGAACCTGGCGGCGATGAGCATGAACTACTTCGCCTTCTTCCCCGCGCTGGTGAACGAAGCGTCCAATCCCAACGCCAAGAACACGGGCTTCTTCGCCAATCCGGCTGGTCCGGGCGGCGCCCAGTTCGCGGCGCTCGGCGGCCAGGGCATCTCGGTCGTCTCCTATTCCGAAAACCAGGAAGAGGCGATGAAATTCCTCGAATGGTTCGTGAAGGACTCGACCCAGAAGCGTTGGGCCGAGCTTGGTGGCTACACCGCCAGCGCCAAGGTGCTTGAGTCACCTGAGTTCCAGAACGCCACACCCTACAACAAGGCTTTTTACGAAACCATGTTCAAGGTGAAGGACTTCTGGGCGACCCCGGAATATGCCGAACTGCTGATCCAGATGAACCAGCGCGTCTATCCCTATGTAACAGCTGGTCAAGGTACGGCAAAGGAGGCACTCGATGCACTCGCTGCCGACTGGAATGCGACCTTCCAGAAATACGGCCGCAACAAGTGACAGGAAGCCGGAGCGGGTCTTTCCGCTCCAGCTGACATCTGAGGCACAATGGCGCCGCGTCACAAAACGCGGCGCCGACCATGAAGAATGGGCGCACAGGAAGCTTGAACGCTTCCGAAGTGATGCGCCGGCTGTCGGAGGAATAGCGCTTTGGCCATCGCTGTCATGACGTCGCTCGACGCGAGCACCCGCGCTGCGGCGCGAGGAATGAGCGATATCAAAATTCGCAATCTTTTCATTATCCCTACAATCCTGTTTCTGATCATCTTCAACATTTTTCCGTTGATCTATTCGCTGGGATACTCGTTTACCGACTTCAGGGCATCATCCAACGCCCCGGCGAACTTCGTCGGACTGCAGAACTATCGGGAACTTCTGAGCGATCCCTTCATCTGGAACAATTTCGCGATCACGGCGAAGTACGTCATCGTATCGGTGACCGGACAGGTCATCGTGGGCTTCGGCACCGCCATGCTGCTCAACCGCGACATTCCGTTCAAGGGACTTCTCACCACACTCCTGCTTCTGCCGATGATGCTCTCCATGGCGGTGGTGGGGCTGTTCTGGAAGCTGCTCTATGACCCGTCCTTCGGCATCATAAACTATGCGCTCGGCCTGGGAACCTTCGAATGGCTCTCCAATCCCGACATGGCGCTCTATGCCGTGGCGCTGACGGATATCTGGATGTGGTCCCCCTTCGTCATGCTCCTGTCGCTCGCCGGCCTGTCGGCGGTGCCGAAGCATCTCTATGAAGCCGCCGCGATCGACAGGGCCGGACCTTTCTACACCTTCTTCCGGATAACACTGCCGCTCGTAGCACCGATCCTGATGATCGCGATCATCTTCCGAACCATGGAGGCGTTCAAGACCTTCGACCTCGCCTACATCCTGACCAGCCAGCCGACGACCGAGGTGATCTCGATCCGGCTCTACAAGATGGCCTTCCAGGAATGGCAGACCGGGCGCTCCTGTGCGCTGGCCTATATCGTGCTCATCATGGTGCTCGCCATCACCAACATCTACGTGAAGTATCTCAACAAGGTGAAGGAGCGCTGAAATGGCCCAAGTCACGACCCGCTCCGAACGCGCGCTGAACCGGGTGGCGATCGCATCGGTACTCGTCATCACGCTGATCTTCCTGGCGCCGATCTACTGGATTACTTCGACGGCATTCAAGCCGCGCAACCTCTCGACCACCATTCCGCCGACGGTGATGTTCACGCCGGAGATTTCGCCCTTCGTGAAGCTGTTCACCAAGCGGTCGCAGCTTCGTACCCAGCCCACGGCAGAGGAATACGAGGCGGCGCCCTGGTGGGAACGGTTGGTCTTCGACGGCGGCGAGAAGGTTACCCGGTCCGGCAAGGGCGAGATTCAGCTTTCCGGCTATCCGAGCCGTTTCATGAACTCACTGATCGTGGCGATCACTTCGACTGTTCTCGCGGTCGGCATGGGAACGTTCACCGCCTATGGCTTCTCACGCTTTCGAGTGAAAGGCGAGGCAGATCTTCTGTTCTTTATATTGTCGACGCGAATGTTGCCGCCCGTCGTTGTGGCCATTCCGATGTTCCTCATGTATCGCGTCGTTGGCCTCAACGATACCCATTGGGGGCTCATCATCCTCTATACGGCCTTCAACCTGTCCTTCTCGGTCTGGCTGATGAAAGGCTTCATCGACGAGATCCCCAAGGAATACGAAGAGGCGGCGCTGGTCGATGGCTATACCCGCATGCAGGCCTTCTTCAAGATCGTCATACCGGAGGCCGCCACCGGCATCGCAGCCACCGCCGTGTTCTGTTTCATCACCGCGTGGAACGAATATGCCTTCGCGCTGATCATGACAAACCGCCGTGCGCAAACCGCGCCCCCCTTCATCCCGAGCCAGGTGGGATCCGGCCTGCAGGACTGGACGGTGATCGCATCCGGCACCTTCCTGTTCCTGCTGCCGGTCGCTATCTTCACCTTCCTGTTGCGCAACCACCTGCTCAGGGGCATGTCTTTCGGAGCCATTCGCAAATGACCTTCCGGGCCTTTAACCAGAAATATCTCGAGCCGTTCTTCGAACTCCTGATGATCTTCGGCATCATCGCGCTCTGCCAGCCGTGGATCGAACCCCTGCATCGCTACGGGTTGACGATCATCCTCATCGGACTGGTCGGCTTCTCGATTGTCATCAAGATACCGCGCGAAGAGCGGCAGGCGGACGAGGGCAGCCAATGACGCAGATCGAACTTCGCGGCATCGAAAAGTATTTCGGCGCCGTCCAGGTCATCAAGGACCTCAACCTGTCAATCGCGGATGGCGAGTTCATCGTGCTTCTCGGCCAATCCGGCTGCGGCAAGACCACGACGCTTCGTGCCATCGCAGGGCTCGAATCCATCGACGTGGGCGACATCCTCATCGACGGTCAGCCGGTACAGCACTTGAAGGCATCGGATCGCGATATCGCCTTCGTGTTCCAATCCTTCTCGCTTTACCCGCACATGAGCGTCTACGAGAACATTGCTTTCCCGCTTCGCGCCACCGGGCGGGATCGTGCCAGCATGGACGAGGAAGTGCGGGCAGTCGCAAAGACACTGCAGATATCGCACCTTCTATCGAGAAAGCCGTCGGCCCTGTCAGGTGGCGACATGCAGCGCGTGGCGATCGGCCGCGCGCTGGTGCGCCGTCCCAAGGCGATGCTGATGGACGAACCGATCGGTGCGCTCGATGCGAAGCTTCGCGAGGAGATGCGCGCCGAAATAAAGCGGCTGCACATCAAGCAGGGCTCGACCACGATCTACGTCACCCACGACCAGGTCGAGGCGATGTCCCTCGCCGACCGGATCGTCATCATGCATGAAGGCGTGCTGCAGCAGATCGGCAGCCCGTCCGAGGTCTATGGCCATCCCTCGAACTTGTTCGTCGCACAGTTCGTCGGAAGCCCGGTCATGAACGTGGCGGAGACCACCGTTTCCGATGAAGGTGGACAATTGAGCGCAAAGCTGCGTGGCGCCAGCCAGGGGTTCGAACTGCCGTCAGCACTTTCCGGCACGCTTTCAGCGGCCAAGGCCGAGAACGGCAACCTTACGCTCGGGGTCCGCCCCGAGGGCGTGCTTGTGGCGCGCGAGGCCCGCGAAGGCTTCATTCCCGTCGAGGCGCATATCATCGAGCCCCTCGGCTCGCATGACATCGTCGACCTCAAGCTGGGCGACCAGATGCTGCGCGCCCGCACCAAGAGCGGTTTCGTGCCGCAGGCGGGCACCACGGTCTGGGCACGGATCGATCCGGCCCAGGCGCATTTCTTCAATACGGCGACTGGCATGTCCCTGGGGATCAGACTCTGATGGCGCATATCGAACTCAAGGGCATAACCAAGACCTTCGGCAACCACACAGCGCTCAAGGACCTGAACCTGCAGATCGCCGACGGCGAATTCTTCGTGCTGCTCGGACAGACCGGCGCCGGCAAGACGACGACCTTGCGCCTGGTCGCCGGCCTGGAAAAGCCGACTGCGGGTACGGTGCTGATCGACGGCAAGGATATGGCCGACTGGGGTCCGGCCGAACGCGACGTGGCACTCGTCCTGCAGCAATATTCGCTCTATCCGCGCTATACGGTGCGTGAAAATCTCGAATTTCCGCTCAAGCCCGCCATCCGTCGCGTTCCGCCCGCCGAGATCAAGGAGCGGGTGGACCGCGTCGCCAAAACGCTCCGCATCGAGCACCTGCTCGACCGCAAGACCGACCGGCTCTCGGGTGGTGAGATGCAGCGCGTCTCGATCGGCCGCGCGATCGTGCGCAAGCCGCGCGTCTTCCTGATGGACGAACCGCTCTCGGCACTCGACGCCAAGCTGCGCGAGGCGCTCCGGACCGAACTCAAGAACCTGCAGATGAATCTCGGCGCAACCTTCCTCTTCGTCACCCACGACCAGATCGAAGCGATGTCGATGGGCGACAAGATCGGCGTACTGAACAACGGCCAACTCGTGCAGACGGGCACGCCGCAGGACATCTATACCAACCCGGTGAACACCTTCGTCGCGCGCGCCGTCGGCTCGCCGCCGATGAACCTGATCAACGGCTTGCTGTCTGATGGTCTGGCGGTGACGAGCGAAGGGCTGCGACTGCCGATCGGTTCTGGCCACGCAAAGCCGGTCGATGGCCGTCCCCTCACCTTCGGCATCCGGCCGGAGGATGTGGTGTTGGAAAGCGGCGGCGCAGGCGAGGCCAGGGTGCATGATATCGAAAATCACGGCGTCGAGAAGATCGTCACGCTGAAAACAGGCTCACAGCATCTGCATGCGACCGTACCGGCGCAGGTGGACGTCAAGATCGACGATGCGGTGCGCTTTTCGTGGAACCCTGATAAGGTCGTGCTCTTCGATGGCGGCAATGGCGTCAGCCTGCGGCATGCCGGGTAAGGTTTTTCGCTGTCAGGCGAAGCGGCGGCGGTAGTGCTCGACGGCCTCGGGATTGCGGAGATTGACCGGCAACTCGCCGTTCAGGATGCGGATGACTTCGTCCGCCGCACCCAGCCCCATGCGCTTCATGCTCTCCTCCGTGATGCCAGCGAGATGCGGCGTCACGATCACATTGTCGAGATGCAGATAGGGATGGTCGGCCGGCAGCGGCTGGGTCGAGAAGACATCGAGCGCCGCGCCGCGGATCCTGCCCTCGATGAGCGCCGCGATCAGCGCATCGTCATCCACGACCGGTCCGCGTGACACGTTGACGAGGATCGCACTCGGCTTCATTCGGTCGATGCGGCTCTTGTTCATCAGCCCCGTGGTTTCCGGCGTCAGCGGGCAGCAGAGAACCACGATATCGGCCGTGGCGACGAGATCATCGACATCGAGGAAACGGACGCCCTCTGGAAGGCTCGCGGGCGTCCGGCTATTGGCGACGACATCGAGGCCGAAGCCATGCTTGCCGATGCGGTAGATCGCCTGACCGACATTGCCCATGCCGATGACGCCGAGAACCCTGCCGCCGAGATCGATCGCCTGATCGCTATGGGCACGGCCCGCCGTCCAGCCCTTGGTTCTGAGGTCCCGGTCCATCGGCCTAAACTGCCTGAGCAGCGCGAGCGTCACCATGAAGACATGCTCGGCGACCGTCGGCGCATTCACCCCGGGCACGTTGGCGATCAGCACGCCCGCCGCCGTTGCTTCATCGTAGGGGATCATGTCGAGGCCGGCGCCATGGCGCACGGCGGCGCGCAACTGCGGGGCGTCGGAGAAAAAGGCCGTTGGGATTGGCGCCCGAACGATGACGATATTGGCGCCCCGCCCCTCGCGCAACAAGGTCTCGCCATCAGGTGCCGTCGCGATGCGCAGATCGCCCGCGTCTTTCAGCTTGGACTCAGAGACGGGATGAAGCGAATGGGTGGAAAAGATGATGGGCATGGCCCCTCCAGAAGCTGGTGTCGTCAACTACTCTGGCATCGGAGGCCCCCCGATAAGGCCCTTCCAATAGCTTTCCGCCCCCTGCAGGTGCGCGCTCATCAGCGCTTGGGCAAGGTTGCCATCGCGCGCCACCAGGGCTTCATAGATGCGCAGGTGCTCCTCGTGCGAACGCCGGCTGCGGGCCAAGTCGCCGAAATAGATCGGCAGCCTCTGCTCACCCATGACGTAATAGACGCTGCACACCCGGAAGAAAACGCTGTTCTTTGTGGCCCGCACGATCTCCAGATGGAAATCCCTGTCTTCGCGGGCAAGCCCCTCGCCCTGGGCAAGCTTCGCTTCCGAGAGATCGAGGATTTCCCGCAGGCGTGCGTAATTCTCTTCCGTCGCGCGCGCGCAGGCAAGTTCGGCGGCCTTGATCTCGTGGATCTTCCTTAGCTCCACCGTCTCATAGATCAGGATCGGATCGAGCGGCACACCGGCCTTCGCAAAAAGCGCCATCGCATCGACGCTCGCCTCTGTTGTCGTGAGATAAATGCCCGACTTGGCGCGCCGTTCGACGATGCGCATCGCTTCCAGGATGGCCAGCGCCTCGCGGATCAGGCCGCGGCTGACATTGAAATGCTCCGCCAGCTCCCGCTCCGAAGGCGTGCGCCCGTTGCCGCTCGAATTCGAGAAAAGGTATGCGGCCAAATCCGAGAGGAGACTGTTTTCTTTCATCGTCACTGTCTTTGCGCGTGGGCCTCCAGAACGCGCTGGTTGATCGTAAAGCCCAGGCCAGGTTTGTCAGGAATCTCTATCATGCCATCCTTCACCGATATGGTTTCCTCCACGAGCTCATGGATCATCGGGTTCGCGCCGAGCGAATATTCGATGACGAAGCTTGCCGGAGAAGCCGCGCACAGGTGCAGGCCGGAAAAGAAACACGGTGCACCGGCCCAAAGATGTGGGGCGAAACGGAGATTGAAGGCGCTGGCGATCGTGCTGATGCGCATGGCTTCCGTAATGCCGCCGCAGAAGGCCGGATCGGGCTGGAATATATCCGCGGCTCGCAGCATGGCAAGGTCGCGGAAGGCGAAACGTGTCGCCTCGCTCTCGCCTGCGGCAATTGGCACATTGCCCGATGCGCGCACCTCGGCCATGCCCGGCTTGTCGTCGGCAATCACAGGCTCCTCGAACCAGGCGAGGTCGCAATCCTGGATCAGCTGAATGAACCTCTTGGCTTCCGAGACGGTGTAGGTTCCGTGCGCATCGACCATGAGCTCGACGGATGGCCCGAGCGATTTCCGCGCCGCCTTGACACGTTCGGCCGAAACGAGAGGCGCGCCATCCATGGCACCCACCCGCATCTTGACGGATTTGAACCCACCGGCGGCGATATAGGACTGCAGCTGGTCGCCGATTTTCTCCGCACTTTCCCAGCCGCCCGAGGCATAGGCCGGCAGCCGGTCCGCCTTGCGTCCCCCGAGCAAGGTCCAGACCGGCACGCCGAGCGATTTTCCGAGGATGTCCCACAGCGCGATATCGACGGCGCTGATCGCGGCCACCGACAGCCCCCGCCGGGACAATTCGGGCATCGCATGCCCTGCCCTCGACGCCGATTCATGGCGGACGCCGTTATAGAGCATCTCCCAGATATCAGTGATATTCGTGGGGTCGAGCCCGATAAGCTTGGGCGCCACCTCATGATTAATCAGGTGCACGAGACCGGCATAGGTTCCGGCACTGCCGGCCGCATTCTTGCCCTCGCCCCAGCCAACGATGCCGTCGTCCGTCTCGATGCGCAAGATCGCCGCATCGAACGTCGTCAGCCGCCCGAAATCGCTGCGGTGCTGGCGACTTGCTTCGATGGGAATGCGAACCCACCAGGCTTGCACGGTCTTGATACGCATTTCGGATCCCCTTCCCTCGCAGCATCCACGCCTGCGAGGGCTCGCTCTCAGGCGAAATTCACTTGATCAGCGGAAGGATGGTCTCGGCGGTGATCCGCATCTGATCGTCGTAGAATTTCTCGGTCAGCAGGCTCGATCCATGATCCTGGATGAACTTGAGCTGTTCCGGCGGAATATCGACCGGATTGCGCTCGACCATGTCAGGGTATTTTGCCGCCGGCGTGCGATCAACCGGTGCCACGAACTCGTTGGTCACCGCACCGTCATAGCCGATCTCCTTGAGCGTGCCGATGATCTTCGTCCAGTCGAGATGCCCGAGACCCGCCGCGAACCGGTTGTTATCGGCAACATGGAAGTCGAACAGCCGCTTGCCGGCCCGCCGGATCGCGTCATACATGTTCTCCTCCTCGATATTAAGGTGGAAAGCATCGAGGCAGACACCGCAATCCGGATGCACGGCTTCGGCAAGCGCCAGCGCCTGGTCGCCGCGATTGAAGAAATAGGTCTCGAAGCGATTGAGCGGCTCGATAGCCACGCGCACGTTCTTCTTCTGGGCATGAGCGAAGCATTCCTTGGTCGCATCGACGACCCACTTCCACTCTTCCTCTTCGGTGCCGTCAGGCACGACCTTGCCGACGGTCGCCGGTACAAGCGTGATGATCTCGCCCTCGAGTTCGCTCACCATGGTGATCACGCTCTTCACGTAATCCACGGATCGGGCACGCTGGCCCTCGTCCTTGGCCGCCAGGTTGCGCTCGCCGAGCGTCAGCGTCACCGCACCCCAGCAGCGGATGCCATGTTCCTTGAGCAGAGCGCGGGTTTCCTTGACGTCATACTGCGTCGGCTCGCCCGAAATCTCGATGCTCTCATAGCCATATTTCTTGATGCGCTTCAGCGTCACCGCGAGCGGCTCCGCCCGCATCCAATTGTGCGTAGAAAGATGCATGAAGTCCTCCCAGACTGTAAATGCGTCGCGGGCCTTCCGGCGGCTCCGCGTCCTTGTCATCCAAGCCAAATCAGATCAATCTGGTTTGGCCACTTCATATTTTTTGAAGCTGTAACTCAATTCTTCACGCTCCGCAAGACCGAGCATAAATCGAAATTTATCCTTATGTTTCAGCTATTACGACGAAACCGTCAGTGAAATCGTTTACATCGGTACCAAACCGACTTGTCATCTGGCTTGACCAGATTTTTCAATTTGGTATGACCAGACTGGCGATATCGCGCAGTCGGCTGTCGCCACTATCCATGCGCCTGGGAGGGGACTATGAAGATCGGCATGTGCATGTTCTTGTGGACGACATCAGTCACCAAGAAACATGAGAAGCTGCTCGTCGACATCAAGCAGACCGGCTTTGACGGGGTGGAAATACCGATCTTCGAGGGAAATCCGGATGACTATCGCCGGCTCGGCGCACTCCTTGACAGGATCGGGCTGGAACGCACCGCCGTCTCGGCGATGGGCGATCCATCGATGAACCTGGTTTCGCCGGATGCCGCCACGCGTAAACGCGGCGTGGAATACATGAAATGGGCGATCGATTGCGCCGAGGCGCTCGGCGCCAGGACGCTGAGCGGCCCGCTTCACTCGACGCTGGGACAATTCTCCGGCAACGGGCCGACTGCCGCCGAACTCAAGCGCTCCATTTCCTCACAGCGAGCGATCGGCGACCATGCCGGCAAGCATGGCATGACGATCGGGCTGGAGGCGCTCAACCGTTTCGAATGCTACTTGGTCAACACGATGGCCGACCTCGCCGCCCATATCGACGCGATTGGGCATGCCAACATCAAGGCGATGTACGACACGTTCCATTGCAATATCGAGGAAGCCGACCCGATCGCCGCCTACACCAGGTATCGCGACCGGATCGTGCACATCCATATTTCGGAAAACGATCGCGGCGTGCCGGGCCGGGGCAATATCCCCTGGGCCGAGACATTCAAGGCGATCCGCAAGAGCGGTTATGACGACTGGCTGACGATCGAGGCCTTCGGCCGCTCGCTCAAGGATCTGGCGGCGGCAACCAAGGTCTGGCGGGATTTCTCCGAGACGCCCGAAGAGGTCTATCGCGACGGCTTCAAGCATATCAAGAATGGCTGGAAGAAGGCGGCCTGAGGGGCACTGTCGTCTTCGTAGGAAATCCGGCGCGATCAGATCGCGCCGGATTTCTGTTTCTGATCAGGTGTGGCGGATCTCGGTGCCCAGCACCTTCAGGCACTCGCGAATAAAGGCCGCGAGCGCTGTCCAGCCCTTTGCCGAAACCATCGTGCCATCGACATAGGCATCGGTCGGCGAAAGATCGATATAGGTGCCGCCGGCGAGCGTGACTTCCGGCTCGCAGGCGCCAAGCGCGCCGACCTTCTTGCCGCGCACGACGCCATCGACCGCGATCAGGATCTGCACGCCGTGGCAGATGGTGAAGATCGGCTTCTTCTCCTCATGGAAGTGCCGGACCATCGCCTGCACGCGTTTGTCGGTACGGATATATTCCGGGCCACGGCCGCCGGCGCAATAGACCGCGTCATAGCTGTCGAGCTTCTTCTCGGCATCCGAAAACGTCTTGTTGATGACGAAGTTATGGCCGAGTTTCTCGGTATAGGTCTGGTCGCCCTCGAAATCGTGCAGCGAGGTGCGCAGGATATCACCGGCCTTCTTGTCGGGGCAGACGACATGCACCTTGTGGCCGACGGCCTCCATGGCCTGCTGGAAGACGAAGATCTCGTATTCCTCGGTGAAATCACCCGTGAGCATCAATATTTTCTTGCCTGGCATATGTGGTCTCCTCCTCATGCCTTCCTGTCTGAAATCAGCCAACTAATCGAACGCCGGCAGCAACCGGTCGCGTGAATGCTCGATGTGATCGTGCATCGCCTTCTGCGCCGCGCTGACATCGCCCTTTTCGAAGGCCGCAAGAAGCGCCGCATGCTCGTCGAGCGCCTCCTCCGTCACGCGCGAATGGAACATCAGGCGGAAAATGTGGAAATGCGTGTGCTGGAACGAAACCGTCTCCCGGATCAGTTCGTTGCCGGCGAATTCCATGATCCTGTCGTGGAATATTGCGTCCTGGCGGGCGAAGGTCGAATAGCGGATACGCTCGTCCGTACCCTCCTTGCGCAACATCACGCCCGCAGCCTCGCGCAGCACCGCCAGCTTTTCATCATCCATGACGGCGGCAGCCTTTCCGGCGGCATCGGGCTCGAGCAGAAGACGCATCTGATAGAGTTCGTCGAAGCGTCGCCGGGTGATCTGCGGCGCGGCGCTGTAACCGATGAGATGCTGCTTGACCACGAGGCCTTCGCCCTCGAGCCGGCCGAGCGCCTCGCGGATGGGGGTCTGCGAAACATTGAATTCGCGCACCAGGCCGTCAACCGTGATCCGCGAGCCCGGCGGAATCTTCAGCGACATCAGCTGACCGAAAATCGCATCGTAGACGTCGCCCGACAGGCTGTTTGCCCGCTGGATCTGCGAACTGCCGGCCACTGTCTCCCGGGGCATCGACGAAATCGGATGCTGCATATTTTTGCCTCTTGACATGATCAATAGCTAGCACGATGCTCCGACGAATGCAATCATATATCCTATACGATTTTATTTTGAACACCTGAAGGTATCGCAAATGACCCTGTTCGCTGCCCTGCGGCTGCCGCGTGAGATCCTGTTCGGCAAGGGACAGCGCCACGCTTTGCCAGTGGTCGCCAGAAAGCTGGGATCGCGTGCGCTGGTCTGCACGGACGAGCGGTTTGCGGCGACGGCGATCTTTGCCGAGATCATGGCATCGCTGCAGGCGGCGGACATCAATGTGCTGGTGCACGACCGCGTTCTGCCGGATGTGCCGCGCGATACGGTCGCGGTCTGCGTCGAGGAAGCTTCGGCATTCCAGCCCGATATGGTCATCGGCATCGGCGGCGGCAGTTGCCTCGACATGGCCAAATGCGCGGCCCTGCTGATCACCCATGGCGGCAAGCTCCAGGATTACTACGGCGAGTTCAAAGTGCCCGGCCCGACCCTGCCCCTGATCGCGGTGCCAACGACCGCCGGCACCGGCTCGGAGGCGACCCCCGTCGCCGTGATATCCGACCCCGACCGAACCCTGAAAGTCGGCATCTCGAGCCCATACCTGATTGCAATGGCTGCAATCTGCGATCCGGAACTGACGATGACCTGCCCGCCCGGCTTGACCGCCATTGCCGGCGCCGATGCCCTGACACACGCGATCGAGGCATTCACGGCTGCCAGGCGTGGCTCCGACCACAGCCTTGCCCAGAACCACGTGTTCATCGGCAAGAGCAACCTCACCGACCATTTCGCGCTGCTCGCAATCAAACTGCTCGGTCGCAGCCTGGAAAAGGCATGCAAGGACGGCTCGGACGAAGATGCCCGCGCGGATGTCATGATGGGTGCGCTCGCCGCAGGTTGCGCATTCGGCACGGCGGGCACGGCGGCAGCCCACGCGATCCAGTATCCCGCAGGCGCGCTGACCCACACGCCGCACGGCCTCGGCGTTGCGACGATGATGCCCTATGTGATGAACTACAATCGTTCCGTCTCGACCAATGAGATGGCCGAGATCGGCGTAGCACTTGGCCTCGATGCCGCCGGTCGCAGTACCGACGAGATGGCCGAGGCCACGATCCGGGAAATCTCCCGCCTGTTCGCCGCGATCGGCATTACGCCGACGCTCGCCGCACTTGGCCTCGCCGCCGACAAGCTCGACTGGACCGCCGAACAGGCGATAGGCATCGAGCGGCTGATCAAGAACAACCCGCGTCCGTTCGACCTCACCGCCATGCGCCGCCTGATCCAGGCCGCCTATGACGGCGATCTCACCGCCTCCGCCCAGTGACCCGATAGGAGCACGCCGATGAACAAGATCCAGCAGAGCATTGATCCCGAGGAGGATGACGAGGTGAACTTCCAGAGTTTTTCGCACGGCCTCCATATGGGCGGCAGATGGGTTCAGGCGAGCAATGGCCGCCAGATAGAGGTCGTCGATCCCTCGACCGAAGCGGTGATCGCCGCAGTGCCGGATGCCACGCTGGAAGATGCTGCCGCCGCTGTGGAGGCTGCTGCCGCTGCCGCGCCGGGCTGGCGCGAAACCGCGCCGCGCAGGCGTTCGGAGATTCTGCGCCGTTGTTACGAACTGATGGTCGAACGCGCTGAGATGCTCGCTATGCTGATCTCGATGGAAAACGGCAAGGCGCTCCGCGACGCGCGTGGCGAAGTCGCCTACGCCGCCGAGTTCTTTCGCTGGAATGCCGAGGAAGCCGTGCGCATCACAGGCGAGTTCGGCATCGCGCCGTCGGGCACCAATCGCATCGTCGTCGACTACCAGCCGATCGGCATCTGCTTGCTGATCACGCCATGGAATTTTCCCGCAGCGATGGCAACGCGCAAGATCGCACCGGCGCTTGCCGCCGGCTGCACGGTGATCCTGAAACCCGCGACGGAAACGCCTTTGACAGCCTACGCTCTGGCGGCGATCTATCAGGAGGCTGGCGTGCCGCCCGGCGTCGTCAACGTCTTTACCACCACCAGTCCGGGCCCGCTGACATCGGCCATGCTCGCCGACCCGCGCGTGCGAAAACTATCCTTCACTGGCTCGACCGGCGTCGGCCGCACGCTGCTTGCCGAGGCGGCCAGGCACGTGATCTCCTGCTCGATGGAGCTCGGCGGCAACGCGCCGCTGATCGTCTTCGACGACGCCGATCTCGATGTCGCGCTCGACGGCGCCATGGTCGCCAAGATGCGCAATGCCGGCGAAGCCTGCACCGCCGCCAACCGCCTTTATGTCCAGTCGGGCATCCATGACGCATTCGTCGAAGGCTTGACGAAACGCATGGCGGCCTTAGTCGTCGGATCAGGCACCGAAGCAGCAACCGAATGCGGACCGATGATTACACGCAAGGCTGTCGCCAAGATCGGCCGGCTGGTTGAAGACGCGACATCGCGCGGCGCCAAGGTTCTCTGCGGCGGGACGATCCCGGATGGCAGGGGCTTCTTCTATCCGCCGACCGTGCTATCCGAGGTGCCCGATGATGTGGAAATGGCGCGTGAGGAGATCTTTGGGCCGGTCGCGCCGGTCTTCCGTTTTGAGAGCGAGGACGAAGTCATCGCCCGCGCCAACGACACGGAATATGGCCTCGCCGCCTATATCTTCACCAGAGACCTCGCTCGCGGCATGCGCGTGGCGTCAAAAGTCGAAGCCGGCATGATCGCCCTCAACCGCGGGCTTGTCTCTGATCCCGCAGCGCCCTTCGGCGGCGTCAAACAGAGCGGCCTCGGTCGCGAGGGCGGCCAGCATCACGGCATCGCCGAATTCATGGAGGCGAAATACATCGCCGCCAGTTTCTGAGCGCCGCGATGGAGATCGATCCATTTCGCATTCGCGCCCATGTCGCGGATTTCGACGACATTGTCAGCGAGATCATCAGCCGCAGCGAGGCCACGCGCGCGACACTGCCGATGGTGGCCGATATCGCCTATGGCACGGATGCGACCGAAACCGTGGATCTGTTCTTTCCCGACCGGCCGCGCACGGGACTCCCCGTCCACATGTTCATCCACGGCGGCTATTGGCGGATGTTTTCGAAGCGCGATTATTCCTATGTCGCGGAAACCATCGCCAGGGCCGGCGCGATTGCGGTGATCGTGGATTACGCGCTGATGCCGTCAGTCCGCATGGCCGACATTGTCGAGCAAATCAGACGCGCAAGGCGCTGGATTGCCGACCGTATCACCGAGTACGGCGGCGATCCCCTCCGGCTCACCATCAGCGGTCACTCCGCCGGCGCACATCTCTCGACATTCCTGTTCAACGAACCCGGCATTCCATCCGGCATCCGCGCAGCCTTGCTGCTCGGCGGACTCTACGAACTCAAGCCGCTGCAATCGTCATTCCTGCATCCCGAGATCGGCATCACCGGCAGAGAAGTCGCCGATTTCACGCCGATGACCCATCGCCACGATCCGGCGATACAGGTCGACATCCTTGTCGGGTCGGATGAGACTCCGCCATTTCACGATCAAGCGAACGCATTCGCCAACCTGCTCGAGGAGCAGGGCCTGCCGGTCTCGACGCTGAACCTCGCCGGCCGAAACCACATGAACAGCGTCCGCGATCTCGGCCTGCCCGATTCCGAGGCCGGGGCAAGGCTTACAAAGCTGATCGCTGGCGGCTGACGGAGTTCAGCCTCACCCTACCCTTTCCCTTCGCTTTATCCATCGATGTTACGTAGTGTTACGTCCGGCGTAACTGTTACGTACTGTGAATTGGCGACACCTCGCGCCCCTAATGCAAAACGACCGGAATGTCGGTCAAATGCTCGACTGCCTCGACGAACTCGGCATCACCGACGTTACGTTCGTGATGTATTCGACCGATAACGGTCCCCACATGAATTCCTGGCCCGGCGTGGCATGGAAAAAATGACTGAAGCGGCCAGCGGCGCCAATCACTGACCTCCCAAGACCACGCGGCGGGCGTCCATCGCCCGCCGCACCCTTGCCACGGAGCATGACCAATGTCCGTTCTACCCTCCTGGAATGATGGCCCTGCAAGATCCGCGATCCTCGACTTCGTGACCCGAATTGCCGACGAGGAAGGACCGGATTACGTGGCCCCGTCGGAGCGCATCGCCACCTTCGACAATGATGGCACGCTGTGGTGCGAGCAGCCGATGCAGCCGCAGTTCTTCTTCCTCATAGACCGCGTAAGGCAACTCGCCGAGAAGGATCCGGCAATCCGCGAGCGCCAGCCATTCAAGGCGCTTCTTGAGCACGATCATGCGACGCTGCATCAACTGGGAAAGCAGGGGCTGATGGAGCTCGCCTTTGCCACTCATGCCGGCATGACCGAGGAAGCGTTCGACGAGATCGCCGTAGCTTGGCTAGCATCAGCAAAGCATCCCAGATACGACCGGCTTTTCACCCAATGCATCTACCAGCCGCAAGTCGAGCTGTTGGATTTTCTCCGCGGCAATCTCTTCACGACCTTCATCGTTTCGGGTGCCAGCATCGACCTGATCCGCGCCTTTGCCGAGGACGCCTATGGCATCCAGCGCCACAAGGTCATCGGCTCAAGTGCCCGTCTGCGCTATGAATTGCAGGGCGACCATGCCGTACTGATGAAGGCCGCCGAACTCAACAGTTTCGACGACCGCGAGGTGAAACCCGTCAATATCGGCCTGCATATCGGCCGGCGGCCGATCCTCGCTTTCGGCAATTCCGACGGCGATCTCGCCATGCTGCGCTACACGAAATCGGGACGGGGCCAGCGCCTGGCACTGCTGATCCACCACGACGACGGTGAGCGAGAGGTTGCCTATGACCGGGAGTTCAGGCTGAGCCCGCTGGCGGAAGCCCTCGACAAGGCCACCGACTATGGCATCACCGTAGTCAGCATGAAGCGGGACTGGAACCCGGTGTTCGGTGGCTGAACTGGAGGTGGCCAATGAGCGAACTGCTTGCAACTTCCACCGGGCACGCGGCGGTGTTCATCGATTTTCTCGTTCGCGGCGATTGCCGTGATTCGCACGTTCCTCAACTATTTCCTCGAGCGCGATCTTGGAGAGGTGCGTGACAGCAGGTGGAGAAAGTTTGACGGCCTTCGTTTCAAACCGCCGTCCGCAGCACGGTACGTAACAGTTACATGACGACAGCTGAACGGATAGCCACGGCTGAGCGATCAATTGTTACAGTAACGTACTCGCTTTGCGACACGGTTTCTGTCTACAATTCCCTGAGCCTCAACCTGTAAGCCACGGTGCGAAAACTCAGGGAGGATCGCGAGCGCTGAGATGATTAAGGCCCACGTCTCGAAAGGCCTACTCCGTTTGATGGTCAGGCTGCCCGCAATAAGGGGCGAGCTTCAGATCATACACGGCCGGGATGAACTGATTCGGGATCTCACGGAAGCCTATGGCGATGCGATAGAGACACTGGCGGGCCTGCAATCTAACCCGGTTTCGCAGCGTGGCCTGATACGCGAATACGAGACCATCTGCGCCGACATCGAGGAAGAGATCGTCCGCCGATGTGCGGCCTGGAGGCTCTGAAAAGCAGTGTCAAAACGGGCCAGTTGAACCAAATCCGTTCACCATGCAAATTTTAGCTCTTTCGAACTATCGCATTGGTAGTATAGTCTCACACGCATCCAAACCTGCGTGCGGGGGTGCCCCTTGAACGATGATGCAAAAAAGGTGCATGTGGACATCGTCGACGCCGGCGAGGCACGAGCCGAACTCGAGCGCCTGCTTGCGGACCCGCGCTTCAAGCTGACAGATCGGAACCGGGCCTTTCTGCGCTACATCGCCAATGAAAGCTTCGCAGGCGAATCCAAGGGTGTGAAAGCCTATTCCATTGCCATCGACGTCTTTGGAAGATCCGCGGATTTCGACGCCAATATCGATCCGATCGTGCGGATAGAAGCCACAAGGCTCCGGGCGTCGCTCGATCAATATTATGAGGCATATGGAGTCGATCTGCCGATCCGCATCCACCTGCCACGCGGGCACTATATCGCCGAGTTCACCAGGTCACATGCATCCGGAGAGATCGCCAGCCCGATCGCACACATGAACGACTCCGCGCCTGAGATGACGGAAGAACCACCGCACCGGCCCGAACGACCGATTTTTTCAGCGACTGTAGGGAAATTCGCCATCGGCATTACACTCGTGGCCGCCATCCTGGCAGCAGTCAATCAACTAGACATATTCTCAAATACATCTGGACAATTGACCCTCAAGCCACTGGTGAAGCTCTCTGTCGCGGCCCGCAATCCCGCTGATGAGGCCGAGGCGGAGAAGCTCGAAGATGAACTTCTCATCTCCCTGATACACTTCGGCACACTGCGGCTGTCTTCGATATCGAGCACCGACGACGGCAAATCGCGGTCGGTCGACTCCGTGGCGGCAACGTCCAGTCCGAATGAACAGGGATATCAGGTCAATCTGAAATATGGGTCCGACAAGAATTTCAGGTCGGTGTCGTGGCGCATTGTCGAGGCATCGACCGGTGAGACCAGATCTTCAGGTGAGGAACGGGTTCCAGCGTCCGTTTCTGCCGGAGCAGCGAACCGTACCCTGCTGCTCGCCCTCGCCCAGCATTTCGGTGCCCCAATCGGAGAACTGAACTCCATGGAACTGGCCAGGCGCCAAGGTCAACCGCAACTCGGAAACAGCTGCGTGCTGGAGGCCGAGAGCGCCATAAGTTTCTATGACCGCGTCAAGATCAACCAAGTTGTGGAATGCCTCGAACGAACGCTCAAACAAAATCCGGCCGACGCCGATACCGGCGCCGTTCTGTCGCGTGTCCTCCTGTTCCAGGATGCCTTCACCGGGCAACAGGTCAATGCCCGGCGCGCCCTGCTGCTCGCGGATGACGCTATCGCAGCATCGCCCTCGTCCGATCGAGCACAGATCGCAAGAATATCCGCGCTCTACGCCACTGGTCGGCGCGACGAGGCATTTGTCCTGGGTCGCGATGCCATCCGGCGAAGCCCCTACAACAAGGATCTGGCCGCTGTGGTCGGCGTCAGGATGTTTCTTGGGGGGGATGACCGGGAAGGCCTGGAGCTCGTCCGGAAAGCGGGAATGATAGACGCGATCCGACCGAGAAGTGCTTTGATCGTTCTCGCGATGTCACAATATTGCGACGGCAACGCTGATAAGACGATCAAACTGTTGCGGGACGTCCCGGTCGATGGCGGACTGGTCGAGGCGACGCGCATCGCGGCATTTGTCCGTTTGAACATGCGACAGGATGCCATCGCAGCGTTCGCCAATGCGCTTACTGTTAGATCGGATTTCCCCGGCGCCATGGATTCCTTGTTGCGAGCTCCTTTTTTCAATCCTCACCTGGGCACCATGCTCAAAGCAGATCTCTCCGTGGCGAGCCGGTGGTATTCCGAAGCCTCGATATCAGCGAGCACAAACGTAAATTAACAGTAACGTACTTGCTCTCGCTGGGTTAACATCCTCCGATCTTTGGTACCGATTCTGCTGATGCCCTTCCGGGCTTGATGCGGCCGCCGGGGGCGGTCACGAAACAGGAGGTTCCATGTTCCACCACGTCCGGACCGCCTCGGTCGCAGGCCTTGTAATTGCAGTGCTTTCCTATCCGGCGCACAGCGCGGAGAATGGCGTGGGCTTTTATCTTCTTGGCTCAAAAGGCCAGGGGGCGGCCATCATGCCGCCATCAGGCGTCTACTTCCAGAAGCCGTTCTACTACTATTCGGGCGATCTCGGCGGCGGCAAGGAATTGCCCACCGGCGGCAAGCTTGCCGTGGATGTGAGGGGCGATTCCTTCTTCACCGCGCCGACCGTCCTGTGGGTGGCGCCAGAGGAAATCCTCGGCGGCAAGCTCGGACTGTCGGCAACCGCGCCGATCGGCTGGGTTAAGACGAGCGCGGGCGTGACCTTCGATGGCCCTCTTCTGGGGCACCGTGAGGCATCGGTATCGGATCAGGTCTTCACCTATGGCGATCCGATCGTTGGCGGCATGCTGGGTTGGGAGTCCGGTAATCTCCACTACCAACTCGGAACCAGCGTCAATGTGCCGATCGGCGACTATCAGAAGAACGAGCTCGCCAACCTCGCCTTCCACCGTTGGGGAGTCGACGTCTATGGCGCCGTGACCTATTTCGATCCTTCCACCGGTTGGGATTTCTCCACCGCGGCGGGCTTCACCTTCAACGGTGAAAATCCGGCGACCGACTACCGGACAGGCACCGAGTTCCATTTGGAAGGCGCGATTACCAAATATTTCAACCCGCAGTTTTCGGCAGGCATCCTGGGCTACTATTACCACCAGGTCACGGGTGACAGCGGCGACGGAGCGACGCTCGGAGATTTCAAGGGACAGGTAGCGGCACTCGGCGCATCGGTCGGCTACACCTTCGTTCTTGGTGAGACCCCGGTCGTGACACAGCTTAAAGTTTTCCACGAATTCGCCGCTGTGAACCGCGCGGAAGGCAACGCCATTTTAGCAACGATTACCATCCCGCTTTCGATCACCAAGCCCGCGATGCCCTGAGGCTCCGCGCCAGGGCCTCTCCGCAATGGATCGTCGCGCTTGCGGCGGGATTTACGCCGTGTTGTTACAGTAACGTACTTGCCGAACCGGCCAATGCCGTCAGTCTATCCGGACACCCCATGTCGAGGGATGGAGAACGTCATGGCAATCGACGACCTTCTGGAACGCCCACTGGAAAGCGCAACCACCGACCGGCAGCCGGGCGGCATGGTCTGGATACCGGGCGGGCAATTCATGATGGGCTCGGATGACCACTATCCCGAGGAGCGGCCCACGCATCCCGTCAAGGTCGCCGGCTTCTGGATGGATGTGGCGCCGGTGACGAACCGTCAGTTTCGCGAATTTGTAGCCGCGACCGGTTATGTGACGGTGGCCGAAAAGACTCCCTACGCCGAAGACTATCCAGGCGCCCTGCCCGAAATGCTGCGTGCCGGCTCCCTCGTCTTCACGCCACCGAAGTCCGTCGATGGACCCGACATCACGCAATGGTGGAATTTCAAGACCGGCGCCAATTGGCGGCGTCCTTACGGACCGCGCTCGGACGTTCGCGGCAAGTTGGACCACCCGGTCGTACATGTCGCCTTTGCGGACGCGCTCGCCTATGCCGAATGGGCCGGCCTGCAACTGCCCACCGAGGCCCAGTGGGAATTCGCCGCTCGTGGAGGTTTCGAGGGCGAGGAATTCGCCTGGACCGATCGGCGCCCGATCACCGACATGGCCAACGTCTGGGACGGATCTTTCCCGATCTACAGCACCAAGCCTAAGGGCAAGGACCGGACGACGCCGGTCGGATCGTTCCCACCCAACGGATACGGCCTTAGAGACATGATCGGCAATGTCTGGGAATGGACGTCGGATTATTGGTCGGATCGGCACACCGAGCCGGCAGCGAGCCCGTGTTGCGTGCCGGTTGATCCGCGCGGCGGCCATGTCGACCGCGCCTACGACCCAAGACAGCCGGAAATCCGTATCCCGAGGCGCGTGTTGAAGGGCGGCTCGCATCTTTGCGCTCCCAATTACTGCCGCCGTTACCGACCCGCGGCGCGGCATGCGGAGCCCGAAGATACCGGCACAAGCCATGTCGGTTTCCGTTGTATCAAGCCGGTGCCCTGACCGGGCAGCACAGTAACGAAGAGTCGATTCAGGCGCAGCGCAGGCGGGAAACGCGAGGCAGGTCGTTGGCGTCAGACAGATCCAGAACCATCCGGGGCTTGTCGCTTCGATTGCTGCTGAGCGTGACAATGGTCACGCTTGTCGCTGTCGTCGCCGGCACGCTGATCGCGCTGGGCTTCTATCGCGCGCGCGCCGTGGCGCTCGAGAATGTTCAGCAACAGATGGTCGCCTTTTCCGACCGGCTCACCTACCGCCTCGCGGCGATCTCCAACGACACATCGACGCTGGTCGGCATGATCGGTTCAGTGCCGAACTCGTTTCTGTCGCCGCCCCGTGAACGTCTTGATAACAAGGTTGCGGCTTTGCGCGAGGCTCTGCTGCGCTCGCGCCATATCGACGGCATCTATGTCGGCTATCCCGACGGCTCGTTTTTCCACACCGTCAGCCTCGCGGACAGCGCTTGGCGCCAGGTGTTGAAGGCACCCGCCCAGGCAGCGCTCGCCATTCGCATCATCGATCGCAGCAAGGGCAATCCCCTGTCCAGCGTCATCTTCATCGACATCGGGGGAAAGCAAATGAGCGAGGTTCCAAGCCAGCCTACCGGCTACGATCCCCGGACCCGCCCCTGGTATTTCACGGCGCTGCAGCAGCGCGGCATGGTCGCCACCGGCCCTTACCAGATGGCGACCACGGGGGCGCTGGGGATGACGATTTCGCAGATCCATCGCGGCAATCCCGCGGTCGTCGTGGGCGCCGATGTGGTCCTGACAACGATCACGGATTTCCTCAAGGAAGAACTGCTGACGCCGGGCTCGATGGCCTTCATCGCCAACGAGCGAGGCCAACCGATCGTCCATTCCAATCCCGTCATGATGCGGAACATCCTGTCGGCCCTCGAAAACCGCGACGCCGACGCTACGCCCGACAACAGCGGCCTCAGCGCCAAACTGGCCAGCTTCTCCGGAAACGAGGACCGTCCGATGCGGATCACGCTGCGTGGCCGCGACTACCTCATCCTTGCGACGAAGATCGACAACGCCATCCTGTTCAAGGGCAACCGGATCTTCATCGCGGCCCCCTATGATGAACTCATGGCGCCGGCAAACCGCATGGCCGCGCAGGGGCTGGCGATCGCTGGGCTGGTCGTGCTGCTCGGAATCGGAGGTGCGTTGCTGCTCGCATCGATGATATCGAGTTCGCTTCACCGGCTGAAGAGCGGCGCCGATCAGCTCCAGGAATTCGACTTCCAGACCCCAATCGTCGTGCCGTCGAGCATCACGGAAATTTCCTCGCTGAGCCAGGCCATGAACCGCGCCCGCGATGCAATCTTCACCTTCGCGCTCTTCGTGCCCCGCGAGATCGTCCGCAAGGGCATGGAATCCGGCAGCTTTTCCAGCCGCACGGCGGCCCGCCAGCAGGTGACTGCAATCTTCACCGATATCTACGACTTCACAACCATCAGCGAGCGCTATCCGCCCGAGGAGGTGGTGACCATGCTCTCGGTCTATTTCGATGTGCTCAATCAGGCAGTGAGTGCACACAAGGGCACGATCATCCAGTTCCTCGGCGATTCCATCTTCGCCATGTGGAACGCGCCCGGCACCGACGACGACCACGCCGAGAACGCCTGCCTGAGCGCGCTCGCCATGCAGACAGCCCTCGCCGAATTCAACGACGGCCAGCGCCTCAACGGCCTGCCGGAATTCCAGACCAGGGTCGGCATCCATACCGGCGTCGCGGTGGTCGGCAATGTGGGTGCGGCGGACCGGCTTCAATACACGGCGATGGGCGACACGATCAACGTGGCATCCCGCCTCGAAGGCATGAACAAGACCTATGGTACGAGTATTCTGGCGAGCGCCGAGGTCAAGGCGCGTTGCAGCGACAGGATCTTGTTTCGTCTGATCGGTCTGGGACAGGCCAAGGGCCGCCACATCGAGATCGAGCTTTTTGAAGTGACAGGCGTCCGCTCCCTGTAACCCGCGATGTTACTGTTACGTACTTATTCATGACTGCCGCTCGGGCTAGCCTCTCCGGAGGTTACATTACTCGGAGGACGTGATGTCCAGGATGCTATTGAAGCTCTTCGTTGCGGCTATCGCCGCGCTGACTCTTTCCGCTTCGCTCGCCCAGGCCGGCAAACGCTCCCCCGAGGAACTCGCTCGGAGAAACATCGAGCGGCGGGCGGTCGAGGCGACGATATGGGGCATGGCAGCCGTCAACTATGACCTGATGCTGCAGGAAATGCTCAGCAAGACAGCTGGCAAGGAGAACGCCATCGTCTACTGGTCCCGGCCGCTCGATTGGCACAACCAGACGCTCACGCCGAACCCGGATGCGATCTACCTGATGGCCTTCTTCAATACTAGGAATGTCGGTCCCGTCGTGATCGAGGTGCCCCTGCCGAAGGCGGTTCGATCAACGGCAACATCGTCAATATATGGCAAATGCCGCTGGAGGATGCGGGTCCCTCGGGCGCCGATGCCGGCAAGGGTGGAAAATATCTGATCCTGCCGCCCGCTTATAAGGGCAAGGTGCCGACAGGCTATATTCCGCTGCAATTCGACACCTATGGCGGTTACGCTCTGCTGCGCTCGAATCTCAAGAGCCACAGCGATGAGGATATCGCGAAGTCCGTGGCCTATGGCAAGCGCCTGAAGGTGTATCCGCTGTCGGCGGCCGCCAATCCGCCAGAGACAATCTTCACCGACGCCAAGGACGTCGTGTTCGATTCCACGATCCGCTATGACATCAGTTTCTTCACCTCGCTGAACCGCATCATCCAGAACCAGCCTTGGCTGGAGCGGGACCGGGCGATGATCGATCAGCTCCATTCGCTCGGCATTGAAAAGGGCAAACCCTTCGATCCAGACGATACGACGAGCAAGGCGCTGGTCGAGGGGATAGAAGAAGCCCGTGATCTAATGGAATCACAATATGATGCTGGTCTCGCGCCATTTTTTGAAGGCGGGCGGTGGACAGTGCCTGCGCTACCCGGCCTGCTCAAAGCGGCTCAATCCGCCTATGGTGACCCGAACGCATACCCGATTGACGACCGCAGCCTCACCTACACCTTCGCGTATATCGGCATCAAAAGGCTAGGTGCGGGCCAGTTCTACCTCATCACGATCAAGGACAAGGACGGCAAAACGTTCGATGGGAGCAAGACCTATCGCGTGCGCGTCCCCGCCGACGCGCCGGTCGAGCAATACTGGTCGATCACCGCTTACGACCGCCAAACGCATGCCCTGATCCGCGGCATGCCGCGCGCCAGCCGCTCGTCGCAGATTCCCGAACTCAAGAAGAATGCCGATGGCTCGATCGACATCTTCACCGGCCCGAAAGCGCCCGAGGGCATGGAAACCAACTGGATACCAACCGACAGCAAGCGCGAGTTCGAGCTGATGCTCCGGCTCTACGCCCCGACCAAGGCCTTCTTCGAGAAGAATTGGGTAGTGCCGGATGTCGAGCGCGTCTCGAAATGAAGCGATGCATCAACCGACGCAAGCCACTCCGAGAATCCCGACGAAAGCAGCAGAAAAGGGCCCTTGTCGCCCTGATTGTTGGCCGGCGTGTCGCTCACGTTGTAGGCATTCTTGCAACCCCAATGGCTCTATATCTAGTATGGCGACACCACTTTTCGCAGACCTAGCCAATGCCATTCCACACCAAATCGGTTGCGATAGGCCAACCCGATACTTAACATCAGGCAGAACTGCAAAAGCAGAGATTCATGGATGGAGGCGGTCGGTGAACATCGGAATCATGGGTGCCGGCGCGGT
Organism: Rhizobium sp. TH2; assembly: GCF_024707525.1. Taxonomy (NCBI): domain Bacteria; kingdom Pseudomonadati; phylum Pseudomonadota; class Alphaproteobacteria; order Hyphomicrobiales; family Rhizobiaceae; genus Rhizobium; species Rhizobium sp. TH2. The sequence goes on from NZ_CP062231.1 coordinate 3,118,818, forward strand.
CGGATGCTATTACGGCGCGGTGCTCGCGCGCGCGGGCCATAATGTGACCCTCGTCGGTCGCCAAGCCTTCGTCGATCGCGTCACCACTTACGGGCTCCGGCTGGAGGCCGCCGATTTCAACGATATTGTGCCGGTGACGCCATCGACCGACGCGGCCTCTCTTGCTGAAGCCGATATCGTGCTGTTCTCCGTCAAGTCAGGTGACACCGATGAAGCGGGTAGGTCCCTCGCGCCCCATTTGAAACCGGACGCCACCGTCTTCACATTCCAGAACGGCGTCGACAATGCCGAGCGACTGCAGGCCATTCTCCAACGCCCCGTTATTGCCGCCGCAGTATACGTGGCAGCCGAAATTGTTGGCCCTGGCCATGTCAAGCATAACGGACGTGGCGATATCGTCATCGGTGTTTCGCCCGCGGGCAACAGAATTGCCGAGACATTCCGCGCCGCCGGAATTCCCGTGACGATATCGGACAACGTCAATGCGGCTTTGTGGAGCAAACTGATCCTGAACTGCGCGTATAACGCCCTTTCCGCAGCGGCACAGGTACCCTATGGCCCAATGATGGAAACCGGCGGCGTGCGGGACGTCATGGCGGATGTCGTGCGGGAATGCGTCACGGTCGGACGCGCCATGGGTCTGGACATCCAGGATCCAGATATGGAAACCCTCTTCGGCCTCGCCCGCTCCATGCCCAATCAATATTCGTCCACGGCCCAGGACCTTGCGGCCGGCAAGCCGACGGAGATCGACTACCTGAACGGTTTCATTGTGCGCAAGGGCCGAGAGCTTGGAATTGCAACGCCGGCAAATCGCGTGCTCCAAGTGATCGTGAAGTTGCTGGAGTCAAGGAATGGCGCTCGGTCCATTCCTTCGGCACACCGGCCTTAGCGCGTCGCGCGTTGTCCTCGCCCCCCTATTCCGCGAAGACACTGCCTTCCACGCGGACCGGCTGTTCCGTGGGCTCCAGGAACGCACCCATCGCAAGAGCCGCGCCCGAAACGTGGCCGGAGATCACAGCCTGCCTGAGATCCTCCACGATCCTGTCCGGGGCGGCGCCGAAACGCTTGTCGAGAAACGGCTGGTCATCCCTGGCAAGGTTGATCAGGCTGATCGAGGCGAGCGAGGCAAGAAAACGGTTGCCGGAGAGCCGGGCGATCTCGGTCAGCAGCGTGGCGATGCCGAGCGTTCGATTGCCGCCGGCGACCGCTGTCGATCCGAGGCGAACGCGCAACGGATTGGCAGCGGCGAGCCTAGCGATCTCGGGCATAACCAGCGTGAGGCCCTGCCATAATTCCTGGGATATCCGGCTATCACCATCTTTCCGCGACCAGTTGATGACCTCGCCGTCGATCAGCGTCCACTGGCTGCGGTCGGTGACCTGCGTGCCGCGCCGGCGGCGGGTCTCCAGCATGCCCTTCGAGGAAAGGCCCTTGATCGCCTCGCGCAGCGCCGTGCGGCTGACGCCCAGCGTTTCGCCGAGTGCGAATTCATTGGGCAGGATCGAGCCTTCGGCGAAATGGCCGGAAGAAATCGCGGCGAAGATCTTGCGGGCCACGAGATGATTGAGGTCGTCGGACTCCAAGCGGACGGGCTGCAGCGGCGATGGCGCCTGCGGCTGCTCCTGTCTCGGGCGGGGAATTGGGTCTGGTCTGCGATAAACGCTCAAATCATCCTCCTTTGGAACCGGATCCGAAACTATCGGCACGGCTGATGCTGTGCCACCCGGTTCCAAGGCGTGGTTGCATATGTCGACATGTATGATCTATATATCAACAAAGCCGTCGATTGCAACATGGTGGCAAGTCGTCGGCGCGTGGCTCGGGGGAAGCATTCCAGCATGAATACCATCGTCTGCTTCGGCGATTCCAACACCTGGGGCTGCCCGCCCTTCGCCAATATCGCACAGACCCCAGATCGCCTTCCTCCGCATCAGCGCTGGCCGAATGTACTGGGCCGATATCTCGGCGAAGACACCTGGATCGTCGAGGAAGGCCTGGGCGGTCGCACGACTGTCTTCGACGACCCGATCGAGGGGTTGCACAAGAACGGCATGCGGACGATCATTCCGGTGCTCGAGAGCCATGCACCGCTCGACGTCCTGATCATCATGCTCGGCGGCAATGATTTCAAAGAGCAATATGGGATCTCGGCCTATAATTCCGCTCGCGGCATGCTGACCCTCGTACAGACGATCAAGGGCCACTATGCCCTGATCGACACGTGTCCGGAGATCCTGATCGTCACGCCACCCTCCATCACGGATCTCGCCGAACCGGCCATGTGGGGCGAAGCCTGGAAAAAATGCATCGACCACGCCTACTATCTCGAACAGGTCGCCAACCGCACCGGCTGCTTTCATTACGACGCCAATCGCGTCGCCAAAACAGGCATGGACGGCTGCCACCTGGAACCGGAGGAACATGAAGCGCTGGGCCGGGCACTCGCCGAGGAAGTGCGGTCCATCCTCAAATTGCGCCAGACCAAATAGCCTATTTACATCATACATATTATCTAATAGCGTTTGCTCAGGGCGATGGAAGTCGCCGAGGGAGGCGGTCATCCGTGAGGAGCGGAATCCGCGAAAACGGGAGGAACATCATGAAATTGGCAAGACTGGGCACAGCAGTGCTCGCAGCCGTCGTCGCTTTTGTGGCACCGGCGACCTATTCCCACGCACAGGAAGACGACACCATCATCTTCCTCGCGGGCCCCAGTTCCGACCCCTTCTGGGGCGCCGTTCAGCAGGGCTTCGATACAGCGACCAAGGAACTCGGCGTCAAGACGCAATGGACCGCGCCGCAGGACTTCAACGACATCGTGCCGATCTACACCAAGATGTTCGAGGCGGCGATTGCCCGCAAGCCGGCGGCCATCGTGGTCGGCAACTTCTTTCCGGAGCCCACCGAGCCGCTGATCAAGCAGGCGGTGGCCGAGGGCATTCCGGTGCTCGTCTATAATTCCGGCCGCACCACCTGGAAGGACCTCGGGGCGATCGCCTTCATCGGTGAGGACCCCTGGCTGATGGGCAATGCCGGCGGCAAGAAGGCCGTCGCCAATGGCGTCAAGAACGGCCTCTGCATCAACCAGATCGCCGCCAACCCGGTGCTGGAGATGCGCTGCAAGGGCTATATCGACGCGGTCACCGAAGCCGGTGGCAAGGCAAAGCTCGTGACGTTGCCCTCCGAGGACATCGGCAACAGCCAGAAGGTCCAGGCCGCCGTTTCCGCCATGCTGATGGCCGATCCGGCGATCGACGGCGTGATCACGCTCGGTGCCGCCGTCGCGGTTGACGCGCTGGAGTCGGTGAAGGTCGTCCGTGCCTCCGGCCGCAAGGTCGATCTTGGTACAATCGATCTCGGCAAGGTCGTGCTCGAAGCCGTCCGCGATGGCGAGATGAGCTATGCGATCGACCAGCAGCCCTTCCTGCAAGGCTATCTCGGCGTGCTGATTGCCCATCAGTTCGTAAACTACCGCCTCGCACCGGCGACCGAGATCAATTCCGGTCCCTTCTTCATCGACCAGTCGAACGCCGCCGCTGTTCTCGCGGTCGGCGAAAAGTATCCCGGTTCGCGCGGCGCGAACTGATCTCCCAAGGCGTGACTGCCCCTTATCCGGCTGCCGCCACCTTCTCCCCGCACGCGGGGGAGAAGGGAGATGGAGCACCGGTAGTGCCACAAGTCCCTTCTCCCCGTCAGAACGAGGAGAAGGTGGCGGCAGGCGGATGAGGGGCAAGCAACATACGCATCGCCTATTGCGAGCGCCGGCGCGTCCGGCCTACCTTCACGCCAGCTAGAACGGAACGACTGGGCCATGAGCATGACCGAGACTTCGCGCCTTACGACCGCCCCGCAAACCACGCCGATCTTCGCACGGCTGATCCGCATCGTCTGGATCGGCCCGGCTGTGGCGGCGCTGGTGATCTACATCTTCTTCGCCATCTTCGGCGGAGCCACTGGCTTCACCTCGATCGCCGGCACCGCAGGCTGGCTCAATGCCGCCGCCGAACTCGGCATCATCGCCATTCCCATCGGACTCTTGATGATATCAGGTGAGTTCGACCTCTCGACAGGCTCCGTTGTCGGCGCCGCCTCGATCATCGTGGCGCTCGGCACCGGCTTCTATGGCCTGCCGGTCGCACTCACCATCTTCATGGCTTTGGGCTTGGGTGTTCTGGTTGGCTGCTTCAACGCTTTCCTCGTCAACAAGACGCGGCTCCCCTCCTTCATCGTGACGCTGGCCTCGAACTTCATTCTCGCCGGCTCCGCACTCGCGCTGTCGCGGCTGATCTCCGGCTCATCCAACGTCTCGATCCTTCATGCCGGCTGGGCCGAACCGCTGCTCGCCTCCAAATACCAGTTCTTCAACGTCTCGATCCTCTGGTGGATGATGGCCGCCGCGCTCGCAGCCTGGGTGTTGAAGCGCACGCCGTTCGGCAACTGGGTCTTCGCGGTTGGTGGCAATCAGGATGCGGCGCGGCGCGCCGGAGTTCCGGTCGATCGAGTCCGCCTCGTGCTGTTCATCTGGACCGCCGTCAGCGCCGCCTTTGTCGGCATCATGTCCGCTGTCATGTACAACCAGGGCAATGCGTCCTCGGGTCAGGGCTATGTCTTCCAGACAGCCATCGCAGCCGTCATCGGCGGCGTGCTGCTGCAGGGCGGTTTCGGCTCGGTGGTCGGCATCGTCTTCGGCTGCATGATCTACGGCATTGTCAGCCTCGGCCTGTTCTACACCGGCTGGCCGACCGACTGGCTCGCGACCTTCATCGGCGGTCTGCTTGTCGTCGCCGTGCTCACCAACAATGTGATCCGCCAGCTCGCCCTCGGCCGCAAGAAGCAAGGATGATCGCCATGAATGCTCCTTTAATGGCCCTGCGCGGCGTCTCCCGCAGCTTCGGCAACAATCTCGCGCTCGACGATGTCACGATCGAAGCCTATCCCGGCGAAGTCCATTGCCTGCTCGGCGATAACGGCGCCGGCAAATCGACACTGATCAAGGCCATGTCTGGCGTCGTGACCCCGACCGGCGGCCATATCGAATTCGGTGGCAACCGCGTGAGCTTCAAGAGCCCGCGCGACGCCCAGGACCTCGGCATCGGCACCGTCCACCAGGATGTCGGCACGATCCCGCTGATCTCGGTTTCGCGTAACTTCTTCCTCGGCAAGGAGCCGACAAGGGGCTGGGGTCCGTTCATCCGCATCGACCAGGATCGCGCCAACCGCGTAGCGCTCGAACAGATCCGCGCCATGGGCATCCGCCGCGTCAACGATGCCGAGCAACTGGTCGGCACCATGTCGGGCGGTGAGCGGCAGGCGCTGGCGATTGCGCGCGCCCTCTATTTCGGCGCCAAGCTGCTAATCCTGGACGAACCGACGGCAGCGCTCGGCGTCAAGGAATCGCGCGTCGTCATCGATCTCATCAAGACCGCCCGCGCCAAGGGCATCGCGCTCGTCTTCATCACGCACAACGCGACCCATGCGCTCTCCGTCGGCGACCGTTTCACGGTGTTGATCCAGGGTCGCGTGGCCTCGCAGTTCTTGCGCGGCGAGAAAACGCGCGAGGAAGTGCTGAACCTGATGGCGGGCGGCGAGGAATTCGACGCCACCGCTCATGGCGACTGAGTGGTAATGCAAGGGAATATTTGAATGCAAGACGTCTCCTACGACGGCACGATCAAGGGCACGGTCGCGAAGGGCTTCGAACCGGTCGCGGCGGAGTTCGAGCGGAATTTCACCCAGCGCCGCGATGTCGGCGCCGCCTTTGCGGCGGTTCACAAGGGCCGTAAGGTCGTCGATCTTTGGGGCGGCATGGCAGCACCTGATGTGCCCTGGAAGGAAGACACGCTCCAAGTCATCTATTCCGGCACCAAGGGCCTGATGGCCTCGTGCATGCTGATCCTTATCGAACGCGGCTTGATCGACTTCGACGCGCCGGTGGCGAAATACTGGCCGGAATTCGCGGCGAACGGCAAGGCGGACGTGCTTATACGCCATGTCGTCTCGCACCGCGCCGGGCTGCCGGGCATTCTGACCCCGCTCACGCTCGACGACATACCCAACTACGAGAAACTCGAGAAATTGCTGGCCGCGCAAGCGCTTTCCACCGATCCCGACGCCTATCACAGCTACCATGCGCTGACGATCGGCTGGCTCTGCGGCGCGATCATCCGCAGGGTCGATGGCCGCACGCTCGGCCGTTTCTTCGCCGAGGAAGTTGCAGGCCCGCTCAAGCTCGACGCCTGGATCGGCCTGCCCGAGAGCGAGGAGCATCGCGTCGGCAAGATGGAACTCGACCCGGACAGCGACTGGAGCGATGATCCGCCCGAAAATCCCACGCATCGCTCGATCTGGAACAATCCGCTGCTCTTCCCGACCTATGAGGATCTCGCCTGGAACAGCCGCGCCTATCATGCATCCGAGATCGGCGGCGCCGGTGGCATCGCCACGGCGCGTGCCGTTGCACGCTATTATTGCTGCATGGCGCGAGGCGGCGAGCTGGACGGCGTCCGCATTCTGAAGCCCGAAACGATCGCCGCCGGCCTCAAGCTGCGGTCAAAGTTCCACGATCCCTTTATCGATGAAGCCATGGCGTACAGCACCGTCTTCGCTGTGCAGACGGAAGATTTCCGCTTCGGCCCCGCCCCGGACGCCTTCGGCCATGCCGGCGCCGGCGGTTCGGTCCATGGCGGTTGGCCCTCGACCGGCACCGGCTTCTCCTATGTGATGAACCAGATGCGTATGGACCCGGAAGATCTCCGCACGCGCCATGTCCTGACAACGCTGCACAAGGTGATCGCTGGAGCCTAAGCACAATTGTGAGAGCGGCGTTGAAAGCAAGGCGTTCAAGGCGGATACTGGCCGCAACGGAGAAGGGGGAGCTCCGTCTTGCCGACGAGGGATTTGGCTTGCGATAGTGCCCTCGCCCGGCGCGCCTGACATAGACATCCAAGGGAGGCTGGCATGACGGATCTAGCGCATGTGAAGGGTGACACGAGCCATCCGCTGATCGAGAGTCCAATCGGGCGATATTTCGACGACACCTGCGCGCGCTATCCTGATGTCGATGCACTCATCTCGGCGCACCAGAATATCCGGCTGACCTATGCCGAACTTCAGGGACAAGTGAACGCACTGGCGGTCTCGCTCCGTCGCCTGGGCCTCCGCAAGGGCGACCGGCTCGGCATCTGGGCACTCAATACGGCCGAATGGGCGATCACCCAGTTCGCGACCGCCAAGCTCGGCGTCATCCTGGTCAACATCAATCCCGCCTACCGGACCTGGGAACTGAAATATGCGATCAACAAGGTCGGCTGCCGGGCGCTGATCATTTCGCCGTCCTATAAGACCAGCGACTATGTCGCCATGCTCAACGAACTGGCGGTCGAACTGGTGCACAGCACATCAGGCGGCCTCGAAGCGCATAACCTGCCGTCATTGCGCTGGATCATCCGGCTCGGGACCGAGAAGACGCCGGGCATGCTGAATTTCGACGACCTTCTGACGCCGCCATCGAAGGGCGAGCTGGAGACGCTGCAGTCGCTGGGCGACACGCTGGATGCCAACGACCCGATCAACATCCAGTTCACATCGGGAACGACGGGCGCGCCGAAGGGCGCGACGCTGACCCATCGCAACATTCTCAACAACGGCTTCTTCGTCGGCGAGGCGATCAAGCTGCGTCCCGGCGACCGGCTCGCCATTCCGGTGCCGCTCTATCACTGCTTCGGCATGGTCATGGGCAATCTCGGCTGCCTCACCCATGCTGCCACGATCGTCTACTCCTCGGCATCGTTCGATCCGGGAGCGGTGCTCCAAACCGTTGCCACTGAGGACTGCGTCGGTATCTATGGCGTGCCGACCATGTTCATTGCGCTGCTCGACCACCCCGATCTCACGAAATACCAGTTCGCCAGGCTACGCACCGGCATCATGGCCGGCAGCCCCTGCCCGGTCGAGGTGATGAAAAAGGTCATCGATATCCTGGGGATGAGCGAGGTCACCATCGCCTATGGCATGACCGAGACGTCGCCCGTTTCCTTCCAGAGCGGCACGAGCGATTCCATCGAACGCCGCGTATCGACGGTCGGTCGTGTCCAGCCCCATTGCGAGGTCAAGATCATCAGTGAAAATGGAGAGACGCTGGCACGCGGGCTTCCCGGCGAACTCTGCACGCGCGGATATTCCGTCATGAAAGGCTATTGGGATGACGCCGAGAAGACCGCCGAAGCCGTCGATCCCGAGGGATGGATGCATACCGGCGACGTCGCCACGATCGACGACGAGGGGTTTGGCAACATCGTCGGCCGCATCAAGGACATGGTGATCCGCGGCGGCGAGAATATCTATCCGCGCGAGGTCGAGGAATTCCTCTATTCCCATCCCAAGGTCCGCGATGTCCAGGTGGTCGGCATCCCCGATCCGAAGCTCGGCGAGGAACTCTTTGCGTGGATCATCGCACAGGGCGGCGAGGCACCGACCGAAGCAGAGATCATCGACTACTGCCGCGGCCAGATCGCCCACTACAAGATTCCACGTTATGTCAGGTTCGTGGAAAGCTTTCCCATGACGGTGACCGGCAAGATTCAGAAATACTTGATCCGCGATGCGATGAAGCAGGAACTGGGTATCGAGGAAGCGAAGACTGCCTAAAGCAGAACCGACCGGCGCGACCATGAGCAAGTCCTGACTTGCTCGTGGTCGCGCCGTTTAAGTTTGCAACGTGCAGCCCATCCTCAGCCAGCCGGCAAACACCCGGCCAGTTAACCACGAGTACGCGGTTTCGCCTCTCAGGCCGCCTTGCTCATCACTGACAGCACGTCCGCGACCGTCTCGCCGAAGGAGGACGGAGTGGGCACTATGGTGACGCCAGCACCTTTGAGGATCTCGACCTTCTCCTGCGCCGATTCCCCAAAGGCCGAAATGATAGCGCCGGCATGGCCCATGCGACGGCCCTTCGGTGCGGAAAGGCCGGCTATATAGGCGATCAGCGGCTTCTTCATGTTGTTCTGTGCCCAGAGCGCGGCTTCCGCTTCCTGCGGGCCGCCGATCTCGCCGATCATCAGCACCGCGTCGGTGCCCGGATCCTTCTCGAAGAGTTCCAGCATGTCCTTGAAGGAAGAGCCGTTGACCGGGTCGCCGCCGATGCCGACCGAGGTCGAGACACCGATACCGAGCGCCTTCATCTGGCTCGCCGCCTCGTAGCCGAGCGTGCCCGAGCGGCCGACGATACCGATGCGGCCGGGCAGGTAGATCGAGCCCGGCATGATGCCCATCAGCGCCTGGCCGGGGGTGATCATGCCCGCGCAGTTCGGCCCGATCAGGGTCATGCGATCCTCGAAGCGGTAACGCCTCATGTAGCGCTTGACCCTGATCATATCCTGGGAGGGGATGCCGTCGGTAATGCAGACGCAGAGCCGGATACCGGCATCCGCAGCTTCCATGATCGAGTCGGCCGCAAACGGCGGTGGGACGAAAACGATCGAGGCATCAGCGCCGGTTTCCTGTATCGCGCCCTTCACCGTGTTGAAGACGGGCATGCCGAGATGAGTCTGGCCGCCCTTGCCGGGGGTGACGCCGCCGACCACGTTGGTGCCGTAGCGCTTCATGTCCTCGGCATGGAAGCTGCCGATCTTGCCGGTGAAGCCCTGGACGATGACCTTGGTATTCTTGTCGAGTAGAATGGACATGTCTCGATCTCCCTCAAGCAGCCTTGTTTGCGGTGAAAGTGCGCCATGCATCGACGGCCTTGGCGGCGGCCTCCGCCAGCGTTTCCGCGACGATGATGTCTTCGCCCGACTCGGCGAGGATGCGGCGCCCCTCCTCCATGTTGGTACCGGAGAGGCGCACGACGAGCGGAACCGGCACGCCGACTTCGCGCAGCGCCTTGATCACGCCTTCGGCCACCCAGTCGCAACGGTTGATGCCGGCGAAAATGTTGACCAGGATCGTCTCGACCTGCTTGTCGCGCAGCACCGCCCGGAAGCTCTTTGCAACGCGCTCAGGCGAGGCACCGCCGCCGATGTCGAGGAAGTTCGCCGGCTCACCGCCAGCGATCTTGATCATATCCATCGTCGCCATGGCAAGCCCGGCACCGTTGATGATGCAGCCGATATTGCCGTCGAGGCCGACATAGGAGAGGCCGCGATCGGAGGCGAAGGTCTCGCGCTGGTCTTCCTGACTCTTGTCGCGCATTTCCGAGATATGCGGACGGCGGAAGAGCGCGTTCTCGTCGAAGCTCATCTTGGCGTCGAGCGCCACAAGATCGCCGCGCTTCGTGACGACCAGCGGATTGATCTCGAGCATCGAGGCATCGTATTCGACGAAAGCACGGTAGCAGCCGAGTAGCGTCTGCGTCGCGCGGCCGATCAGGGCATTGTCGATACCGAGCCCGAAGGCGATCTCGCGGGCCTGGAAATCCTGCATGCCGACGCCCGGATCGACGGTGGCGCGGATGATCGAATCCGGCTCGGCCTCGGCGATCTCCTCGATCTCCATGCCGCCCGAGGACGAGGCGACAATCATGATGCGCTCGGATTTTCTATCAAGGACGAAGCCGAGATAGATCTCGCGCTCGATGTCCATTGCCTCCTCGACATAGAGGCGGCTGACCAGCTTGCCCTGCGGACCCGTCTGGTGCGTCACCAGCTTGCGGCCGAGCATGGCATCAGCAGCATTGACGATTTCGTCGTCGGAAGAGCAGAGCTTGATGCCGCCCGCCTTGCCGCGCGCGCCGGAATGGATCTGCGCCTTGACCACCCAGCGGTCGCCGCCGATCTCGCTCGCGCGATAGGCCGCCTGTTCGGGGCTGTAGGCCAGCCCACCGCGCGGAATGTGGATCTGGTAACGGGAGAGAAGTTCCTTCGCCTGATATTCGTGGATGTCCATTGGTGTTCCTCCTACCTGCCGGCCGAGATGGCGTCATGCGTGGCGAGCACGTTGCGCGCCATGCGTTCGGATGCGGCGTCGATCATCTTGCCGTCGAGCGATGCGGCGCCCTTGCCCTGGCTTTCCGCGACCTTCAGCGCATCGATGATACGGCGGGCGCGATCGACCTCCTTTTCGGGCGGCGAGAATATCTCGTTGGCGAGCGCGATCTGGCTCGGATGGATGGCCCATTTGCCCTCGATGCCGAGTGCAGCCGCGCGACGGGCGCCGGCCTTGTAACCCTCGGGATCGGAAAAATCGCCGAACGGCCCGTCGATGGCGCGCAGGCCATAGGCGCGGCAGGCGACGGTCATGCGCGACAGGCCGAAATGCCACTGGTCGCCGGGATAATCCGGGTTGAGGCCGCCGATATTGACGGTGCGGGCCTTGAGGCTCGCGGCATAGTCGGCGACGCCGAAATGCATGGCCTCGAGCCGTCCGCCGAACTGCGCGATCGCCTCGACATTGGCCATCCCCAGCGCCGTCTCGATCAGTGCTTCCAGGCCGACGCGGGTCTTGTAGCCCTTCGCGATTTCGATCTGGTTGACCATCGCTTCGACCATGTAGAGGTCGGCGGGCACGCCGACCTTCGGCACCAGCAGCGTGTCGATCCGGTCGCCGGCCTGTTCCATCAGATCGACGACATCGCGATACATGTAATGGGTGTCGAGGCCGTTGATACGGACCGAGATCGTCTTGCCCTTTGCGCGCCAGTCGATCTGGTTGAGTGCCTGGACTATATTGGCGCGGGCGCGCTCCTTGTCCGGCGGCGCCACGGCATCCTCGATATCGAGGAAGATGTAGTCGGCGTCCGAATTGGCCGCCTTCTCGATCATCTCGGGGTTCGACCCCGGCACGGCGAGTTCGCTGCGCTGCAGGCGCAGCTTGCGCAGGTGGTTGATCGTATGGCTCATGAATTCCTCCCTCTGGTCTTTCTCAGGCCGCCTTGGCGGTCATAGTCGCGGCGGCGGCGCGGAACTGGTTGATCGCAGCCCCGACGCCCGAGCCCGGCTCGATCTTCACGCCGCAATCGAGCAGCGTCAGTTCGGCGGCGCCGAGCGCGCCGAGAACCATCACTTCGTTCAGCGAACCGAGATGACCGATGCGGAACACCTTGCCGGCGACCTTGGAGAGACCGCTGCCGAGCGAAGTATTGTAGGTGCGGTAAGCGTGCTTGATGACTTCGACGCCATCCACGCCCTCAGGCAGGCGGATCGCCGAAACCGTGTCGGAATGCCACTTCGGCTCGGTCGCGCAGAGCTTCAGGCCCCAGGCGGAAACCGCCGCACGCACACCGTTGGCGAGGTGATGGTGGCGGGCGAAAATGTTCTCGAGGCCTTCCTCGAAGATCAGGTCGAGCGAAGCGCGCAGGCCGCGTAGAAGCTGCGTCGGCGGCGTATGGGGGAAATAGCCGGTGTCGTTGGTCTTGATCATGTCCTCGAAGGAGAAGTAGCAGCGCATGTGGCGCGCGGTCTTCGAGGCCTCAAGCGCCTTCTGGCTGACCGAGAGGAAGCCGAGACCGGCGGGCAGCATGAAGCCCTTCTGCGAACCGGACACGGCGCAATCGACGCCCCACTCGTCCTGGCGGAAATCGATCGAACCGATCGACGATACGCCATCGACGAAGAGCAGAGCCGGATGGCCGCAGGCATCGAGTGCCGCACGCACGGCTGCGACGTCGGAGGTCACGCCGGTCGCGGTCTCGTTGTGCGTCACGAAGACCGCCTTGATCTGGTGCGCCCTGTCGGCGGCGAGACGCTCTGCATAGAGTTCGACCGGCACGCCGGTGCCCCATTCCATATCCAGGCAATCGACCTCGAAGCCAAAGCGCTCGGCCATGTCGACCCAGAGATGCGAGAACTGCCCGAACCGGCTCATCAGCACCTTGTCGCCGGGCGAAAGCACATTGGTCATCGCCGCTTCCCAGGCACCCGTGCCCGATGACGGATAGATGAAGACGCGGCCGTTCTGGTTCTTGAACACCTTCTTGACGTCGGCGAACAGCGGCAGGATCAGCTCCGGAAATCTGGGCGAGCGCTGGTCTTCCATCGGCAGGTTCATCGCCTGACGAACCTGTTCGGGGATATTGGTGGGGCCGGGAATGAAGAGATGATTGTAGCCTGGCATGTGTTCCTCCGATGCATGCAGCGTCCGCGAACGGACTGTTCCTCGGTCTAGAAGCTGCTCTTCGGAGGGCGCCGCCACAACACTCTTTCAGGCAGAAAAGCGTGCCGGACGGGCGGTGCGGGGTCGTCGCTGTCGGGTGGTGGTCTCGGAGGAAACGGGTAGTCGGAACCTACCCGGGCTGGTCAACCCAGCTTGCGCCGGCGCTCCTTGGCGTAAAGGACGACGGCCATGGCGCGGTTGCGCACCTCAAGCTTCTCATAGAGATTCTTGAGGTGGTATTTCACCGTGTTTTCCGAGATTCCGGTGCGACTGGCGATCTGCGTGTTCGACCAGCCGTTGGCGAGCATGCCGAGCAATTCGGTCTCACGCGATGTGAGATGCTGGAAAGGCGAGTGGGAGATCTTCGAAAGCACGGTGTACGGAATGCAGATCCGGCCCTTCATCACGGCCGTCAGCGTCGCGAAGAGAATTTCAGGATCCTCGAACTGATAGCAAAGGCCGTTAATGCCCATGCGGATCGTCTCGTTGACGATGGAGGGCGTGTCGGTGTCCGCGAAAAGCACGATCCTGGGGTCGAGGCCGCGCCGTCCGAGATCGGCCAGAACATCGGGCGCTTCGGCGTCGGCGAGCTGCCAGCCGAGCAGGACGCAGTCCACCTCGACGACCGCGAGCTTCTCGCAAAGCTCCACCGAGGACCGCGCCGTATCGACAACGCAAAACCGCGAATCCTCGGCAAACAGCCCGCGAAGTGCTGCGATGACAAGCGGGTTGCGCTCCGCGACGAGAACGCGTCCTACACCGTCCTGCGGTATGGATGAAACCATGCGTCGCTCCTCAATGACGCGGATTGCCCGATTATTTCACAGGCAACAGACACTAACATTGCTCGATTGTTGGGCACTCTCGTGGAACGACGGAAGTTATTCTAAAAATACCCGATCTGCGGCAACGCGCGATCATCGGGCGATCAGTGCGGTTCGACCGGAATCTGATGGAAGACATCGCCCGCCGGCGGTATGACCTGGCGCTCGATCATGCGGTACACATCGGGCAATTCACCGCCCTGGTGCAGTTGGCGCAGCCGGTCCAGATTTTCCGCATCGGCCTTGGTCCGTCTGATATTGTGACGGACGTAATCGACCCAGGTCGGCGTGTGATAGGTTTCCGTCCAGCGCTGGGGATTTTGCAGATCCCGCATCAAGGCCCATGCCTGGGCGCCATCGCGAATGCGGATGCGCCGGCGCTCGACCATCAAATCGAGAAACTCGGTCACGTCTTCGTCGCGGATTTCGTAGACCACATGAATGGCGATCGGACCGCTGCGCGGCAAGATATCCAGCTGGAGTTCGGGCTCCCTGAATATGTTCAGCGGATCAAGATCGAGGGATGCCAGGAGCGGCATCGGCAGAGCAAAGCCAATCAGCAACCCGCCCGCCGTGACGAGCGCAGCGATCGAAAACGAATTGCCGACACCATAATTCTCGGCAAGGCTACCCCACAGCCAGGCGCCGCCTGCCATGCCGCCGAACGTCGCCATTTGATAAAAGGACAAGGCCCGGCCCACGACCCAGCGCGGCGTCGAAAGTTGAACAATCGTGTTGAACAGCGAGAGCGCCAGCACCCAGCACCCGCCCGCGATAACGACTGCGATCCCGATCAGGACGATATTGCCGGTCGCGCCCATGATGGCTTCACTCAGTGCAAAGCCGGCAAAAGAGCAGCGGACGATCGTCTCGCTTGTCATCCGTTCGCGCAGACCCGTGTTGAAATAGGCGCCCGCCACGGCGCCCAGGCCGAAGCCTCCGAGCATGAGACCATAGGTCAGCGGACCGCCGCCGATGATATTGCGCGCAACGACAGGCAATAGCGCCAGGATCGCCACTGCCGAGAAACCGAACACGAAGCCGCGCGTAAACACCTTGAGAAGGTTCGGCGACATCGACACATAGCGCAGCCCGGCCGCGATCGCTTGGCCAATCTCCTCGCGCGGCAGCGTCCTGGCCTCCCTTGGCGGCGTCCACCGTAGAAGGACAGTGACGAGTGCCACGTAGCTCGCCGCATTGACCAGGAATGCAGCGGCCGCACCGCCGATTGCGACAATGGCACCGCCAATCGCCGGCCCGACGCTGCGGGTAAGGTTGAAGCCCATCGAGTTCAGCGACACCGCCCCCGCCACGTCATCGCGCGGAACCATGTCGCCGACCGAAGCCTGCCACGCCGGATTGTTGAGCGCCGTGCCGCAGCCGAGGAGAAACGTGAATGTCAGCAGAAGCCAGGGCGATATCCAGTCGAGATAGGCAGCGGCTGCGAGGAGCGCGGACACCGAGAACAGGAAGGCCTGCGCTATCAGCATCACCCGCCTACGATCGAAGTTGTCGGCGATCGCGCCGGCAACGAGCGAGAACATCATGATCGGCAACGTCGTCGAGGCCTGTACCAACGCCACCATGTTCTCGGACGATGTGATCGAGGTCATCATCCAGGCCGCACCCACGCCCTGGATCAGTCCGCCAAGGTTCGACACGATGCTCGCCAGCCAGATATTGCGAAATGTGTCGTTCGAGAGGGGCGCAAGAAAAGGTCTTCTATCGGGCATGGCATGTTTCCGGCGATAAGGCTTCGCCCCTGGGTCACGACTGCGTACGGTGGAACTCGCCCACGCAACATAGCCCGGTCTCGATTCGCTTGCTACGTCGGCCGTCGCGGATATCGAACACATCGTCGGCGTGAACCTCATCTCCGGGATGAAGCCAAGAATTTCACGGACGCCAGTCGGCGTATGTTTCATAGGTATGCCGGGAAGCGGGTCACGCACTCAGTTCATCGAATGGAACGTGTCGAAAATCAGCGCCCTCAGCCAGCGATGCACGGGATCCGCGTCCATCCGGGGATGCCAGGCCTGTACGATATTGAAAACCGGCACGGCGACCGGCAACTCGAAGGTCCTGATCTCTCCCATCGGTGCGGCTTTGCAATAGGACTTCGGAACCGATCCGATAAGATCGGATGCCGCGGCAACGGCGATCACCGCCGGGAAACTTGGTACGATCAGTCTGACGTCACGGGAAAGGTTCAATTCGGCGAGCGCCCTGTCGACCGGACCGGCAAAGTCCGCATACGGCGAGAAGAGCACGTGCCCCGAGGCGGCATAGCGCAGGGCAGTTATGGGCTCTCTGACGAAAATCGGGTGCCCCACCCGTGCGACGCCGATATAGCGATCCTCAAAAAGGGTTTGGCAACGCAATTCCCCGCTGTCCCGCGGAAGGACCCCGATATCCAAATCCACGACCGCGTCCCTCAAGGACTGAACGTCCTTGTCCGATCGCGGCGCAAAGCGAAGCCGTATCCCTGGCGCTGCGGTGGCCACGGCGGCGCTCAGAACCGCAGCGAAGAGGAGCACAAAAGCTTCATTGGCACGGATCGTGACATCACGCCGCACCTCCCTGATATCCACGGTCGACGGCGGACTGAGCACCGTTTTCACGGCGTCTTTCAACGAATGCACCTCCTCGGCAATTGCCAGGGCATGGGGTGTCGCAACCATGCCGCGTCCGGCCGGAACGAGGATCGGATCGCGCAGCGCCGTCCTCAAACGTGACAGCGTCCGGCTCATGGCCGATGTGCTGAGGCCGAGACGACGGGCAGCAGCGGTGACGCTCCGCTCGCTGAGCAACGCATCAAGTGCCACCAGGAGGTTGAGATCGAGATCGGACATGGCCTAGTTCTATGCGGGCATGGCGCTCCACGCAACAGTCAATTGATCCCGTTGCGTCTGGCGCGAGTCATTGGCAAAGTCTAGGTAATTGGGCATCCGATAATGCCTGGAGTTTTCTCATGTCTCTCACCGATACTGCACCGGTTTTTCAAGACGGTCTTGCTTCGCCTCGGCGATACCTCGCCGTCGCCATGTTGCTTCTGTCTATCGTTCTTGTTGTTCTGGACGGCGCCATTGCCAATGTCGCCCTGCCCTCGATCGCGCTCTCCTTGCATGCAGAGGCCGGTAGTACGGTATGGGTCGTCTCGGCCTACCAGCTGGCCGTGCTCGTCGCCATTCTTCCATGCGGTGCGCTGGGCGAAATCTACGGCGCGCGGCGGGTCTTCCTCATCGGCGTCGCGCTGTTCACCGTGGCGTCCGCGGCCTGCGCCTTCGCGGGCAACCTTCCACTGCTGATCCTTGCGCGTTTCGCGCAGGGCCTTGGCGCAGGCGCGATCATGGCGCTTGCGATGATGAACCTGCGCTCGGCCTTGCCGCAGCACATGCTGGGTCCCATCATCGGCGTCAACGCCATGGTCATCGCAATCTCGGCCGCTGCCGGCCCCGGCATTGCCGGCATCATTCTTTCCGTCACGACCTGGCCCTGGCTGTTCGCGGTGAACATACCGCTCGGCGCCATCATTCTGTTGGGCGGCGGCTTGCTCGGTCAAACCCAGGGCGTGCAGCGAAAGCTCAATGCGAAGGCGCTGCTGGCCAATACGCTGATGTTCATCCTGTTCTTCTGTGGCGCAGACCGGATAGCGACCGCGCCGGTGAGCGGTGCGGTCCTCATCGCCGCCGCCTTGATTTGCCTGTTCGTCCTGCTGCGCCTCGAACGGAACAGTGAGGCCCCGATCATTCCCACGGACCTCTTGGCGACACCCGCATTCCGCGTTTCGGTCATCGCCTCGATATTCTGCTTCTGCGGCCAGATGCTGAGCTATGTCGCACTGCCCTTCTATCTTGTGCACACTTTGCACATGACGCCGGTTCAGGCAGGTCTCTACATGATGCCCTGGCCGGCTGCGACCGCGATCATTGCACCCATTTCGGGACGTCTGGCAAACCGCTTCAAGACGGCATGGCTTTGCGCCATCGGTGGGGGCCTGCTGGCCGTCGGTCTCCTAGTAGCCGCTCTCAGCCCACCCGACCCGAGAGCCATCGCGTTTCTCGTCGGTACCGTGATCGCCGGCCTCGGCTTCGGACTGTTCCAGACGCCGAACAACCGGATTCTTCTTCTGTCGGCACCGAAAGCCCGAAGCGGCGCTGCTGGCGCCATGCAAGGCACGGCGCGGCTTCTCGGCCAGACCCTGGGCGGGATTTCCATGTCGATCATCTTCGCGACGCTGCCGCTGTCGGTCGCGCTCGAGTTCGCGGTCGTGATGTCGGCCGGTTGCGCGGCGATTGCCAGCCTTGTCAGCCTGAGCCGGGCGCGTTACGAATCGGTAGCACAGCCCGAAACAGCCTGAGAGAACAGTAAAAAGGCCCCGCAGCAACGCTCCGGGGCCAGTCAGGAGACAGAAGTGCCTGCTCAGAACTTGTAGGCCACGCCGATCGTCGCCGTATGTTGATCGAGATCTACTTTCACGCCTCCAAATTTCCTATCGCTGTAGTCCGTATAGCGATACTCAGCACGCACGAAGACGTTGTCGGTCACGGCGTAATCGATGCCTTTTCCAATCGTCCAGCCACTGAAGTTCCGGTCCCAATTTTTACCGGGTGTCTGGTCGACATGGGCGTTCGTCGTTGCCCAGCCGCCTGTGGCATAAATGAGGACACGATCGAACGAATAGCCCAGGCGAGCGCGCAGAGATCCGGACCAATCGGTGCCTATGTCGCCTCGCACGCCGGCCGCACGGTAGTTGTTATCATTCCAGTTGTAATTGATGTCGCCCTCGACGCCGACGACGAAGTTATCGAAGGTGAAATTGTAACCGATGAACTTGCCGATGAAGCCACCGTTGAAATCCTCGTCCGCGCTGTCGCCAGGGACGCTGAATTCGCCATTGAGCCATGAGCCGCCAGCCTGGACGCCGATATAGGCACCCGACCAATCGAACGCGGTCACGACCTCGGTTGCGACAGGCTCGGGGGGAGCCTCGACCATGTCGGCAGCGAATGCCGGAATTGCAAGTGCGGATAGCAGTGCGGTCAAAACCAAGGTCTTCATTTTTGTGCTCCTATTGCTAAATTAAGAATATTAGCAAATACACAAAAAGGCTATGACAGAAATGTCACACCTGTCTCGTAGATTGCAGCATGACTCAGATTTCGTCGTTTCCATTGCCTCGTTCCCAGCGTGGGGTAGCCGGACAAACCCAATGAAGGGCCTGAATTTCAGCAGGTACAGCGCGTTTCTCGGACCATCGCCTGCCACACAACTCGAAGCCGGATTGTACGAAACCGCACCAAATTCAAAGCAGTTGGAACAGTCGATCGGCCCTGTCGTTTAGGCGAAATCATGTGGAGGGCTTTCGATGCAAGATGATCAGATCGCAACGGAATTGCGTGCCGTGGTTGCGCAGCTTGATATGGTGCGGCGCGGACTGATGGCCGACGAACCGCGTCGCCGGACCTACCTGCAGGCGGTCAAGGCACAACAGGACGCCCAGAGCCTGCTTGAGCAAATCGAGGAAGTGAAGACCTACTTCCGGCTCGCCGCTGAGTGATGCCTCACGCGGAGCATCATTGGCGGGAAGACGTCAGCGTCCGATCCACGCAAGTGCTTTCCAATGCACCGAGGCTCTCTGCCGTCAACGTGGCGAACAGGGCCCCGAATGGCCACTGTTCGTGCAACGTTCAACGATCAGAACTCGCGCTGGAAGCGCAGCATGCCAGTCTTGGTGTCGGAGCCCTTGTCCGGGTTGAAGTAGATGCCTTCAACCAGGACCGAGAAGCCGGTCGCGACTTCCCAGTTGACATCGCCAACCAGGCGCCAGTCGCCGTTGTCGAACCACTGGATGTCCTTGGCGACATAGACGCTTTCGGTAACCTGGGCCGAGAAGCTGGCGATGGCGCTGAAGCCATCATAGGCGAAGTAGATATTTTCCGAGCTGTTCGAATAAAGGCCATAGAAAGTGAAGCCGTACTTGTCGATATCGGCCTTGAATACCTTCTTGAACGCAAAGGATTCATCGGATTCGTCATAGGCAATCGCCGCGCCGGCCTGATAATTGCCCCACGTGCCCATGAAACCACCGGAGATATCCGGCAGGTACTGGCGACCACGCTTGCCGGCGACGCCGTCGCCGTCATGGTCTTCCGGCTTGTAGAACTCGTCGGCATCATTATCGAGCGACACGAAGGCCTTTACGCTGCCGAAGTCAAAAGTGTAACTCACATACTGGCGTGAGTCCGGATAGTTGAAATCGGTCGAGTAGATGCTGCCGTCGTCGGTGCGACTGCCGTCGCCCATGAACTTCGCCCACAAGCTGTCGTAGTTGCCGAATTCGAAGCCACCGATGCCGAAATAGTAGTAGTAGGTCAGGTAGCTGTTATTGCCTTCGCCATAGATGTTTTCACCGTTGTTCACGGAGTCGGCCTGGATACGAAACCAGCTGAACACAGTGCCCCATTCGGAGTCATTCTTGGCTTCAGTGTCCAGACGCAGGCGCGTATGGTTGTCATAGGAATCCTTCGTAAAGTTGCCGGTGGGCAGACCAGCGCGGTCATACTTTTCTGTGCCGCCGGAGTCGAAGCGCTTTTCATAGCGCAACTGACCGCCGATCTTCAGGCAGGTTTCGGTGCCCGGGATGTAGAAGAAGCCGGTGCCGTAGGCATCGCAGACGCGGACATATTCCATCGGTTCCGGCTCGGCGGCAACGACCGCGTCGGCCGCCTGGGCGCTGGAGACAACCGCCAGAGCAGCGGCGGAGCCGAGAAGAAGGCTCTTGATGTTCATGCTATTGGTCCCCTCGATTGAGCATTCGGAATAGGCTGGAACAGAGAGGCTTCCCACCGGCCTGGAATCTCACACTCCGCGTTCAAGAATCTACTGCCCAAACGGCGCGGTGGCCAAACGGAATTGAGTCACCCTCCGGTCACGGGCTCTAATATACGATGTAACAGTTGCGCTTGTGCAACTAACCAACAGAGCTGACCCGCACCAAGGCAAGAAACTGTCCGCCACCGTCGCAACACCAGACCCGTCCAGCATTGCACCCTCGAACGGAATTACCGATCGCTTTCAACCGCAAACGGATTTGTGTTACAACAACACAGGCGGGGTTGAGGTGCGTGCGCGCACCGGGGGACTGGACATTTCAAATACGCTCACTCGGAACCTGAGGAGTCTTTCCGGCTCCATGATCAAGCAGTCGATCAGAAGGCGGATCGTCGCGATTGCGGCCGGGCTGATCGTCCTCATGATGGCAACGTCGGTACTGTCGATGGTGATGGTCGGTCGCGTGGGCAACCTGCTCGACGAACTGACCGCCAGATATAATCCGGCCAATGAACATCTGATACGGATCGACATCCTCTCGTTGGAAAGAGCGCTGGCGCTCAGGCGCATGGTGATCGCCAGGATGCAGGAACCGCCCGATGAGGCCGGATACAAGGCGCGCAAGCAACTCTATGAATCCAAAGGCGCCGAAGTCGATGCGCAAGCCCGGGCGGCCCGCGACCTGATCAACGCGATCATTGCGGATACGAGTACCCCCTCTGACAACGCAGCGCTGGCACGCATCGAGGCTCGGATCGACAGCTTGATGACCGACGGCCGCCGCCTCCTCATGCGGGAAACCGCCGAACTGCTTGCGGCCCTCGATGCACGCGACTTCGTCGTCGTGAGAGACCGCCTTTCACGCGTCGATGTGCTGCGCGATGAACTATCCCAAAAGATCGAAGTGCTTCGCAATGATATGGTGCAGGAGAGCTATGGCGCCATCGCGACGATCCGGGCCGAGCAGTCTCGGGCGGTCGTGATCTCCGCGGTCGCCACCGTGCTTGCGGCTGTCGTCGGGTTGATCTTCGCCAATCTTGTCAGCGGTGGCATCATTCGCTCGGTCCGGCAATTGCTGGAGGGTACGCGCGCGGTGGAAGCCGGCCATCTCGATCAATCCATCGATATCAGGACGCGCGACGAAATCGGCGAACTGGCTGGCGCGTTCAACCGGATGGTCGTGCAGTTGCGCGACAACCAGCGCGTCAGGGAAACGTTCGGCAAATATATCGATCCGCGCGTCGTCGAGGGTCTGATCGATCGCCCGAACCTGACCGCCGCCGAAGGTCAGCGCCGATTGATGACGGTGCTGTTCTGCGATCTCAAGGGATTTACCAGCTTGAGCGAAGGCCTTGTCCCGCAGGGTTTGGTCAAGATCATGAACCGCTACTTTTCACTCATGTCGGAGCCGATCCGGTCCAACCGTGGGATCATCGACAAATATATCGGCGACGGCATCATGGCCTATTGGGGGCCTCCTTTCGTGGACGAGGCCGATCATGCGCGCCTTGCAAGCCTGGCCACGCTGGAAATGATCGAACATATCGAAACCTTGCGCCGGGAAATCCCGGATCTGCTGGGTGTTCGCGGCACGCCGATGGAAAGATGCGATCTAAGGATTGGCGTTGCGACGGGTGAGGCGCTCGTTGGCAGCATCGGCTCCGATGTCATGATGAGCTACACTGTAATGGGCGACGTCGTCAATCTCGCCTCGCGGCTGGAGGGCGCCAACAAGGCTTACGGCACGCGCAATCTGGTATCCGCCAACACGATCGTTGCGGCGGGTGCCGCCGTCGAGTTTCGCGAGATTGACCGCATCGTCGTCGAGGGCCAGACGCGTCCGGAGGTCATATTCGAGATCCTTGGACGTTCGGGCGAAGTGCCCCCTGAAAGACTGGCATCACGGGATCAATACGGACATGCGCTTGCAGCATACCGCGAACGCCGATGGGAGGATGCTTTGGGCGCCCTTGGGTCGTCGCTGGCGGCCGTTCCCGGTGACGGGCCGTCGCTCTGTCTGCTGGCTCGCGTCGAAAGCATGAAGGCGAACGGCGTGCCCGAAGACTGGGACGGCTCGTGGCATGTCCAAAAATAAGGATGGGGCGTCGGTAATCACAAAGACGGAGACCGACGAGGGGCTCCCGGCGCGCGAAGTTCGAAGCAATCTTCAATTGCAGAGCTAATTTAGCTTTCCATTACCGGCTAATATACGCTACGATTGATCGCTGAATAAGGCTATCGCAATTGAACTGCGCTTTGAATTGATACCCTGCCCGACCCGTTGAGACAAACCTGCAAAGTGCTGTGCGACGGCTGAAGCGGGCATGATCCAGTTGACAGCGATAACCGTGTAGAGATCACGGCATGTCGCCTCGGTTCAAGATGGCCCTTCAATAATTAGGCGTTGCGGCGGGATGCGGCGCTAATATCGATCGGGCCCAGGCCCGCTCTACACTGAATTGTCAATTCCTTATTCGCGGGTCGCGACCGTCATGCCTTCATGTATCATTTGAGAAGGCTTCCTGGTGCCTTCCACCAACATGGATGAACGCCCCATGCCAGCCCTTCCGTTCATTTCCAACATGCGAGGGTATCGGCCCGAATGGTTTCGGTTGGACGTGACTTCCGGATTGGCGATCGCGGCAGTCGGCCTCCCAAGCGCAATCGCCTATCCGGCCCTTGCCGGCCTGCCGCCGGAAATCGGCATATATGCCAGCATCATAGCGGTTCTCGGCTACGCCTTGCTCGGCTCGTCGCGCCAAC
Source organism: Rhizobium sp. TH2 (assembly GCF_024707525.1). NCBI lineage: Bacteria > Pseudomonadati > Pseudomonadota > Alphaproteobacteria > Hyphomicrobiales > Rhizobiaceae > Rhizobium > Rhizobium sp. TH2. Next base: position 3,142,328 of record NZ_CP062231.1, read on the forward strand.
TGGTCGTCGGTCCGGATGCGGGAACGATGACCGTGCTCGCCGCGGTTCTGGCTTCATACGGCCTCGCCTCGACGTCGGAAGCCGTCGTGGCCTCGGCGGCGACCGCTGCGATCGTTGGTCTGCTATGCTTCCTGGCGAGCTTTCTCCGGCTCGGCTTCATCGCCAACCTCCTTTCCCGCCCGATCCTGACCGGCTTCATGACCGGGATTTCACTGTCGATTCTCATTGGCCAGATCGGTCGCTTCACCGGCGTCAAGATCGAGAGCGATGGTCTGTTCGCCCCGATCGCCGAAATCATTTCGAAGGTGGGCCAAATCCACTGGCCGTCACTGATCCTCGGTCTCGCACTGTTCCTCCTGCTTCGGCTGCTTGGCAGATGGCGTCCTTCCATCCCGGGTCCGCTGGTCGCTGTGGTGCTGGCAACCGTTCTGTCGTACCTGTTTGATTTCAAGGCAATGGGAATCCGGGTCGTCGGCACCATTCCGTCCGAATTGCCGTGGCCGTCGATACCGCTTCCGAATGGCGTGCCTATCACCGATCTCGTCGTTGGCGCAGTCGCCGTGCTGATCGTCAGTTTTGGATCCGGCATTGTGACGGCTCGAAGCTTCGGCGCGAAGAACAAATACCCGGTGGATGCAAATCGCGAGCTTCTCGGATTTGGCGGTGCAAACCTGGCCTCGGGTCTGTTTGGCGGCTTCGCTGTGACCGCGTCGGATTCGCGCACGGCCGTCAACGACATGATGGGCGGCAAGACGCAGCTGGCTGCCGTGGTCTCGGCCATTGCACTTATCCTCACCGTTCTTTTCCTGACCGAGGCGCTGGCCATTCTGCCCACGCCGGCACTGGGCGCCGTTCTCGCCTCCGCCGCGATAAGTCTGATGGATTTCAAGACCCTGCGGGAGCTCTGGAAAGTCAGCAGGATAGAGTTCCTGTTCGCCCTCATCAGCATTGCCGGCGCCGTCGGCTTCGGTGTGCTGAAGGGGGTAATCGTCGCGGTCTGTGCCACGCTGCTCTATATTCTCATGAAAGGGATGCAGCCACGCGACGCGCAATTGGGCCGCATTCCGGGACGGGAAGGCTTCTACAAACTTCATCGTTACGAACAGGCCAAGCCAGTTCCCGGCATGGTTATCTACCTGCTCCAGGGCAGCTTGCTATTCTTCAATGTCGAGCATGTAAGGTCCAGCATCGAGAACATCTTTGCTACGCTGGCACCCGGCACCAGGACTTTCATCTTCGACGCCGGCGCCGTCTCCTATATCGACAGCACCGCATCGGTGATGCTGGATGACATCAGAGATCTCGCCGCCGAGCGCGGCATGGGATTTGCGATCGTGGAACTCCACAGCGAACCTCTCGAGATGCTGGAGCGCACCGGTGTCGTCGCACGAGTCGGAGAAGCCATGATATTCGACGATCTTGAGGCGGCCGTGAAAGCGCTTTCGTCAACTCCGAATGCACCAGCTTGAGACAGGTCGGCTGAGACAAATGGGCATCGGCACGCTGCGTGCGACAAGTCGCAATTCAGGCCTGACTTAAGCAACCGGAAACAGGGCAGTGTGATGCTATGCAGCTTAACATCGCAGATGGTTTCGAGGGTTCAAAAAGGGGGCAAGAACCAGGGTGTAACAGGCATGATACGTCGATGTAACCGTAACGTACTTCCATCCCGCTACTGTTTGCGCAACGTGTGGGGCCTTAACGCAGGACGCGATCTGGCTGCCAACCACACGATGCGACGCGAAGGTGGGTCACTCAATCGTCACTCCGTTATGGGCGTAGGCATTCGCATCCGCGGGCCGAAGTCTCAGCGATCGCACAGATTGTCCAGGAGCATCAGATGGTGATTACCCATCGCAACGGCGCCCAGGTGGACCTGCTCAACCTGCAGTGCGCGGCCTGCTCGCAGCCGGCATTGCGCATTCGTGGACGGAATGAACAGTCAATTCTTGGGAGGTATCGAAATGTCCTCACGTTGGAAGCTCAATCTCGACCCATGGCGGATTATCGCCACCATTTTCATGATGACGCTCATCGCAGCGCCAACGTTTCCGGCCCGCGCGCAAACCGCGACTGACCAACAGGCCACAGCCGAGTCCGAAGCATCCGTACTGCTCGAAGAGGACGAGCTCGAGGTTCTGGTGGCGCGCATCGCGCTCTATCCGGATGATCTCCTGGCGCTGGTCACTTCAGCGTCGCTCTATCCCGTCGATATCATCGATGCCCAGCGATACCTGGACAAGAAGAAGTCCAAGCCCTCACTGACGCCAAAGACGAGCTGGGACGGTAGCGTGATCTCGCTGCTGAATTACCCCGATATCGTTAAGATGATGAGCGACGATCTCGACTGGACCCAGTCGCTCGGACAGGCAATCGCCAACCAGCAGAAGGACGTGCTCGACGCCATCCAGCAACTGCGCGACGAGGCGGTGGCGAAGAACATCATCAAGACCGACGACAAGATCAAGGTCGTTTATGAAGACAGCAACGTGGTGATCCAGCCGGCAAGCCCGGAGAAGATCTATGTGCCGCAATACGAGCCGCAGATGCTCTACGAACCGGACTATGTGGCGGCCCCCATCTCCTACTACCCGGATCCCTATCCCTATTACTACTATCCTGACGCGCCCTATTTCACCGGTTTCGTGACCGGCGCGATCTGGGGCGCGGCGGTGAACTGGGGCTACAATGGCGGCATCTGGGGCGGCAATTGGGATGGCAACAAGGTCAAGATCGATTGCAACAAGTGCTTCAACAACATCAACGGCAAGGTCAACTGGAACGATGTCGACTGGAAGAACGTCGATCGCAACAACATCAAGTTCGACCGAAACGAGTTCAACCGGAACAATCACCGGGACTTCAATGACCGTCGTCGCGACAACGCCCGCAACGATGTCGCCAACCGGGCCAATTCGATCCGCAACAATGGCAACCGGGTCAACAATCGTTCCAACCGTGTGACGACCAATGACATCCGCGCATCGAAAAACAAGGTGAACGTCAACAACAATATCAACGTCAACAACAGCCGGAACGACAACAGGAAAGTAAACGCGAACAACAATAACAATCGCGTCAACGCCAACAACAACAACCGTAACAAGCAGAACAACGTCCGGAACAACACGTCCAACAAGGGCAAGAAGAACACTAACATCAATCGCACGAAGAAACAGAACACAGCCAACCGCCAGAACGTCAATCGCAACAAGGCCAATACGAACCGCAACGCCAGCCGTCCGGGCCAGTACAAGGACCAGCGTCGCAGGCCTTCGGCCTATGGCGATGTCCGCAGCGGCCGCAAGAGCAATTCGTACTCGAACCGCGGCCGGAATTCCATGAGTTCGCACAGGGGTGGCGGCCGCCAGCAGATCCGGCGTGGCGGCGGCGGTCGCCGGCGCTAGGCACGTAGCAAGATAGGAGAACGAACATGACCTCGAAAATCCTGAAGACAATCCTGCTCGCCACGGCCGTCTACGCTGTAGGTTCTGGTGGGCCTGTGACCCCTCGGGCGATCGCCGCGGAAAAGGCACCGATGATGGAGATGGTTTCGGAGGAGGCGCCGCCTTCCTTCGCCACGCCGGAGGAAGCCGTTGCCGCTTTCAAGGCGGCGGTGACGGCGAAGGACAAGGACAAGCTGGCCAATCTGCTCGGCCTCGACCCCACCAAGGCCAAGGCCTCCGACGATGCCGATGAGACGGTCGACCTCATCGCCGAAGGTGTCTCCAAGAGCCTCATCGTGCGCGATATCGATGGCGCCAAGATCCTCGTCATCGGCGAGAAGCTCTGGCCGATGCCATTCCCCCTGTCGAAAGAGGAAAACGGCAAATGGTCCTTCGACACGTTCGAGGGGCTGCAGGAGATCGTCGCGCGCAGGGTCGGCGAGAACGAACTCCAGACCATCGCCACCATGCTCGAATATGTCGATGCGCAAAATACGTACGAAGCCGAAGATCACGATGGTGACGCCGTGCGCGAATATGCCCAGAAGCTGATCTCCAGCGATGGCAACCAGGACGGTCTCTATTGGGAGACCGAACAGGGCGACATCGACGATGTCAGCCCTGGCGGCGACGCACTGGCCGACGCCGAGTTCCAGAAGGCAAAAGCCGGCGACGGATACTTTGGCTACAGATACCGGATCCTGACCGGCCAGGGCGCCAACATCGCCGGCGGCCAGTTCAACTACATCATTAACGGCAACATGATCGCCGGTTTTGGGCTTGTCGCCTGGCCGGTGAAATACGGCGAGACCGGCATCCATACATTCGTTGTCAACAAGGAAGGCATCGTCTACCAGGCTGACCTCGGCGCGGACACTGAGAAGCTGGCGAGCAATATGAAGACCTTCAATCCGGGGGATGCCTGGGAAATAGCCAAGGAGGAATAGCGGCCGTGGTTATCTGACGTCCGGCATCTCGAACCTGGTGACAAACAAGCTGTCCACACAGGCCACGAACGGCCAATACGTTGTGCCGTTCAAGAACCGCGTCGGCTTGCGGCGGGTTTGCTTGCCAGAACAATGGCAAGAAATGCGAGGATTCCAAGTGCACCCAGTCCGGCGTTGATGGCGAGCGTTCCGCCCATTCCAATGCCGGACACGAGGAACGAGAAGGTAAAAGGCGCCGCCGCGCCTGCGATCAACCTGACCGCCGCCATCCGGCCCGTCAGCGCGCCATAGCCTTCGGAACCGAACAGCCAGAGCGGTAGCGACCCTTGCGCGATGCTGTTGATGCCCGAGCCCAATCCCAGCATCAGCGCGAACGCCACGGCACCTGGAAACCAGGTTCCGGATAGCTGCAATACGACGACCGCGCCGACGATCAGCACCGCCGACAGCAGCGCCAACGCTGGCGGCATAAGGCTGCTGCCGAACAGCATGTTGATGAGGCGGCTGGCGACCTGCGCCGGGCCGAACAGCGCCCCGACCATTACTGCCGTGGCTCCGAAGCCAATGGAGGTAAGCATGGGCACCATATGCACCAGAACCGCCGACAGCGTGAACCCCTGCAGCGCGAAGGCGGCCGCAACCAGGTAAAAGCCGCGCCGCCGCTGTGCCGGCGCCAGGGCACCGATAACCGGAGCCGGCGCAAGGGCCGGATCGACGTTCCGCGCGGCGTGGCGATGGCGTGTCATCCAGGCATGCAGCGGCAGGCAAAGCGCGAGGTTCAAGCCGGCATAGATGAGATAGATTTCCCGCCAGCTGAAATAGGCATGCAGGCCCGTGGTAATCGGCCAGAACAGCGTCGAAGCAAACCCCGCAAGCAGGGTCAGGTAAGTGATGCTGCGGGCAGCCGAGCGCGGGCGAATCTCCACCAGGGCTGCAAAAGCGGCCTGATATTGGACCATGCCAGAGGCGATCTCGAGCAGGACGAGGCCCAGGGTAAAGACGATCATGGACGGCGACCAGGCGCACAAGGCGAGCGTCAGCGCCGCGATCGCCGAGCCGATCGCCATCAGCGTGGCGGCGCCGAAACGGTCCATCCAGCGGCCGAGCCAGGGAGCGGCGATACCACCCACCAGCAGCGACGCCGAGAATACGGCAAACACATGCTCGAGCGACCAACCAAGATCGCGCGCCATATCAGGCGCCAGGATGCTGAAACTGTAGTAGAGGGTGCCGTAGCCAATGATCTGGGTCAGGCCCAGGGCCAAGACCACCGCGACCGGAACGCCGTCATGCTGCTCACGCAATACGCCGGCCCTGATCGTCGAGCACCCGCTCGCCGTCTTCTTTCACAAAGCCTCTGGTGAAGGCATCGGCCGGCAGGATGTCCAGAACGAGTTCGGAGGGCCGCGCCAGACGCGTGCCCATGGGTGTCACAACGAATGGCCGGTTGATCAGAACGGGATGCTTGAGCATCGCATCGAGCAACTGCGCATCGGTCAGGTTCGGATTATCGAGACCGAGCTCGGCGTAAGGCGTGCCTTTTTCTCGGATGGCCTCGCGCACGGTCAGGCCGGCGGCGGCAATGATCGTCACCAGTTGCCCACGGGTGGGCGGCGCCCGAAGGTATTCGATGACGTCAGGATCGAGGCCGGCATGACGGATCAACGCCAGGGTGTTGCGGGACGTGCCGCAGTCTGGATTGTGGTAGATGGTGACGGGGAAGTCTATCATGGCGTGTGTTCCACAGGTTGAACCGAAGGCGATTCCGCAAGAAGCCAGCCGGCGAGCGCCATCGCCAGCAACGCACCGACACTTTCGGCGACGATGAAGCCCGGCACGTCGAGCGGCCGGATGCCCGCGAACGTATCGGAAAGCGAGCGCGCGATGGCAACGGCGGGATTGGCGAAAGAGGTGGAGGCAGTGAACCAGTAGGCGGCCGTGATATAGAGCCCCACCAGCCAGGGAATGGCCTCCCCACGCATCTTGAGGCCGAGCAGGATGGTAAGCAGCAGGCCGAAGGTGGCGATCGCTTCCGCGAGCCACTGCCCCAAGCCGGTACGCACCGTCGTGGCGACCTGAAGCAGCGGCAGATCGAACATCGCATGCGCGATGAGAGTGCCGGCGACTCCGCCGAGGATTTGCATGGCGATGTAGGCGCCGGCGTCGGCGACGGTCAGCTGGCGCCGCAGCGCAAACACCAGTGAGACGACGGGATTGAAATGGGCACCCGAAATCGGCCCAAGCAGCGTGATCAACACCACGAGCATCGCGCCGGTGGGGATGGTGTTCCCCAGCAGGGAGACGGCTGTGTCGTCGGAGAGCCGATCGGCCATGATGCCCGATCCCACCACAGTGGCGACAAGCATGCCCGTGCCTAGCCCTTCCGCGATGAGCCGACGCGACCGATCGTAAGTCATGCCGACAGCTCCCGGTGCAGCAGCACGGCCGAGGCGGGGCAGAGGCTTGCAGCCTGGCGGGTTGCCAGGATCGTGGCCGGTGCCACTGCGCGGTCGATACGGGCAAAGCCGAGCCGCTCGAAGAAAGACGCAGCCGAGAGGGTCAGCAAGTACGCTTCGCAGGCGCCGGCAGCGCGCGCTTTGCCAAGCAACAGATCCACAGCGATACCTCCGAGGCCCCGCCCTCTCCGCTCCGGATCAATCACCATGGAGCGCAACAAGGCGTGCTCGCCATGAAGCTCAAATCCGCCATAGCCTACGGTCTCCGGCCCGTCCGTTATCCGGAAGAATGTACGACCTGCCTCGGCCAGGTCATCGGTGGGCAGGCCTTCCTCCATCAGCGCCGCGTGGAAATCCGGCTCGACGCCGGTCATTGGTTCGACCCGGAGCGTCGTCGTCATCAGGCCACCTCGGCGTCGGGGCGTGTCGCGCCTTCCATGCGGCCGATCTCGCGGAGCTTGGCTTGGAGCGCCAGCTTGTCGATCGACGCCATGGGCAGGCTGGTGAAGACCATGATACGATTTTTCAGGAAGCGGGCGGCTTGTGAGAAAGCCTGCATTTTCTCGAAATCCGGGCCTTCGACGGCAGCCGGGTCCGCGACACCCCAATGGGCGGTCATCGGATGACCGAGCCAGACTGGGCAGGCCTCGCCGGCCGCGTTGTCGCAGACAGTGAAGATGAAGTCCATTTCCGGGGCGCCGGCTTCACCAAACTCATCCCAGCTTTTTGAGCGGAATCCAGTCACGGGGTAGCCCAGTGCCTCAAGCGTCGCCAGAGCCATCGGATGCACGGCGCCCTTGGGCTGGCTGCCGGCCGAAAAAGCACGAAAGCGCCCCTTCCCTTCGGTGGTCAGGATGGCTTCCGCCAGGATAGAGCGGGCGGAATTGCCGGTGCAGAGAAAGAGCACGTTGTAAACACGATCGGCTGTCATTGGATCTGTCCCTTGGCAGAGGGTGAGCAACAGGCGGCGACTTCGCGGGCCGGCGCGCAGATTTCGGGATTTCCGGCGCAGCAGTCCTCCATCAGGAAGCGAACCAAAGCGCCCAGAGCTTCGTAGCTCGCGGTGTAGACAATCGAGCGGGATTCCCGCTGTTGGCTGATTAGGCCGGCCCGTTCCAGTTCCTTCAGATGAAAGGAGACATTGGAGGGCGACACCTCCATTTTCTCGGCGATCGCGCCAGCCGCCATGCCGTCCGGTCCCGCGACCACCAAAGTGCGGATGATCCGCAGCCGGGTTTCCTGAGAAAGTGCCCCAAAGGACATGAGGGCTTGACGCTCGTCCATATTTCAATAATCCTTGAAGTGTTGAAACAAGGAATAGCGCACATGAACGCGATAGACAATACCCAATTTACCTTCACCGACATCACGCTCGGCACCCTGCTGGACGCCCTTGCAGGCCAGCCCCAGCTACCGCTCATTTTCCACTATGACGGCGAGCCGATACGCGGCGGCTATCACATCACCGAAGTGAAAGCCGGCGCGTTTTCCGCCCTCGATTGCGGCGCCAACCCCGAGGCCTGGTCGGAAATCTTCATCCAGCTGTGGGACATCGACGAAGACGAACGCACCCACATGAAATCAGGCAAGTTCGCGGCGATCGTGCGCAAGGTCTCCGAGCACGTCGCCCTGGACAGCACCGCCAAGCTCACGTTCGAGGTCAGTGACGGCGTCCGGCCGATGCAGCTTTATTGCGCCGGCACCCCTGCCCTGCGCGATGGCGCATTGCATGTCGACCTGATGCCCCGCCCTGCCAGCTGCAAGCCGCGCGACCGTTGGCTCGCCGGCCAGGTTGAAACAGTGCCGGCCGCGTGCTGCGCACCCTCCGCCGAGGGATCGTCGGGCAAATGCTGCGGTTGACATGATTCCATGGTATCTGCCTTTGAATCATCGACGGGCCGACCATGGACATAGAGATTTTCGACGCCGAGCGTGCTGCCCGGCATCTGGAGCGCTTCGCCGACATCCTGCGGAACGCGGTCCATGGCGGCGCCCTGGTCGACTACATCCTGCCGTTCGAGCTTGAGACCGCTCGCGCCTATTGGCGCGGCGTCATCCAATCCGTTGCCGATGGCGAACGGGTCCTGATCTGCGCGCTGGTCGGCGGCGACCTCGCCGGCACGGTCCAGCTCTATCTGTCGCCCGAGCCGAACGCACGGCACCGTGCCGAGATCTACAAGCTGCTGGTACATCCAGCGCATCAACGCCAGGGCCTTGGTGAGGCGCTGATGCGCGCGGCCGAAAAGGAAGCCAGGCGCCACGCTCGCACGGTACTGCTGCTCGATACCGCGCAGGGCAGCACCAGCGAGCGTATTTATCGCCGCTTGGGCTGGCAGGAGGTCGGCGTCGTGCCTCGGCACTTCGTCGATCCACACGGCGAGCCGCGAAGCTCGGTCTACATGATGCGTTTCCTGGATTGAGATTGCCCGCCAAACGCCGGCTCTGGAAAATCTCTACAGCGAAGATGGGGCATACGATTGATATTTAGACGAGCAAGCGAAGGCGCGTTGCCAGCCGTTAGCGACCAAAGGGTCGGTAACCCTTTGAATTCTCGTTAACTCACTGAGACATAAGAAAATCTAGGCCCGCAGGCCGGACGACTTGGTGGGTGCTGTAGGGTTCGAACCTACGACCCGCTGATTAAGAGTCAGCTGCTCTACCAACTGAGCTAAGCACCCGCCGAGACGGCGATGTCTGCCGTCTGGCGGGGCGTATAGCCGGGATGGATTGGCTTGGCAACCCCGCCCGTTCAAAAAAATCCAGGCACTCCAAAAATTCGTGATTTAGGCAAGCAAATCAAAGGAAAAGGTTTCCCGAGGCGATCTTCACCGCTCGGCCGCCTATTCGCGCGCGCAGGACTTGTTGGTTCTTGATTTCGAGATGCAGGTCGATATGCGAGGGCCTGCCCATTTCCACACCCTGTTCGATGACAAGCGCGTGGTGGCCGTCGGCGAGCGCGTCGAAATGCAGGATGGCACCGCTCATGGCCGCCACGGCCCCGCCGGTCGCCGGATCCTCGGCAATCCCCATGTCGGGTGCGAACATCCTGGCATGAAAGCTTGCCCGGTGGTCCACACCACCCCGGCAATAGACATAGGCCGCCGATGTCTTGCCAAGTGCCGCCGTCCAGCGGCCGGCATCGAATGCGATACTGCCGGCGGCGGCAATGTCCCTGACCGGCACCATGACGAAGGGCACGCCGGCGCTCCACACCGAAGAGCGGTGGTTTTCAAAGCCGAGATCCGAGACGCTGAGGCAAAGAGCATCGGCGACTTTCTGCGGATCGATCGTCGATGACAACTGCTCGGATCGTTTCGGCAGGTCGAACTCGGCAAAGCCCGCCTGACCCGACAGGAGCTTCACCGCACAACGCACGGGCCCGACATTTTCCTCGAACACGCTGACCAGGTCCGCCTCGCCGCCGTTATGGTTCAGTTCGGCGAGCGCTACGGCCGCACCGACGGTCGGATGGCCGGCGAAGGGCAGTTCGCGGCCGGGCGTGAAGATTCGCAGCCGCGCGCTGTGGGCGGGGTTCTCCGGCGGCGTCACGAACACCGTCTCGGACAGGTTGAACTCCCGCGCGATCGCTTGCATCCGGCTGTCGGAAAGCCCCTGGCCGTCGAACACCACGGCGAGCGGATTGCCCGCCAGCCTGTCTGATGTGAAGACGTCATAGATGGCATAGGGGCGGGGCATCATCGGTTCCTCTCGGTAAACAGCCATTTCAGGATCGGCGGCATGAAGGGCGAATAGTTCTCGGCCGCGGGGTCGGCATTGCGGATCGCGATCGCCGCGGAAATTTCGGGCTCCGGGGCGGCATCGATATGCGCCTGGATATCAGCAAGCAACTCCACTTCGTCGCGGCCATCATGGAAAATGCGGAAAACCGCCACGCTGTTGAGGAGATGCACAGCCCAATATTCCGGTTTGGCTCTCATTGCCGCAAGGTCAAGGCCGGTTTCCTCGAGTGTCTCACGCCGCATATTGCCATTCAGGTCGCAAAACCCGTCCGCAATATCGTGCTCGTCGATCGAGCCAGCCGGCGCGTAGACCCGACCCGGATTGGCAGTGGTTTCGGCCATGCGGATCGCGATCAGGGCGCCATCGCTCGAAAAGATCATCGGCATGCCGAAAAGATGATGGCCGCCGTCGCTGCGCCCCGCCGCACGCCAGTGCAAGAATGCCGAATAGGGCACGATGTGGCCGCGGCCTTCGACATGGCCATCGGAAAAGCCGAGCTCCCGCTGAAACACCATTTTTCCATCGAAGAGATTGGGATTGGCGGCAATCTCCTGCTGCCAGTGCCGGGCAATCGCCGGCCCATTGGCGGAGAGCCAGGGATGCGCACCTTCGAGAACCTCCAGCCTGAGCGACGACACTGGGAAGACAGAGGATTCCGGCGGAAAGCCCGCCGATGTCAAAACCGACGAACTCATGGAATTTCAAGCTCGATGACGACGGGGCAATGATCGGAGGCTTTCGGCCGGTCCCAGCCGATACGCGGGAAACGTTCCACGTCCTGGCCTGGTGGAAATGGCGTGCGGTAGGGCTGGCCGTTGCGGATGATGTCGGGCACCGCTTTTGGATTGGCCTCCGCCAGCCCGCGCGACAACCAGATGTAATCGAGCTGGCAGAGATGACGCTCAATCAGCCCGCGCGCATGAAAGAGCGTCCATCGGTCGTTTTCAGGCCGGCGCGCCACCGCGTTCTCGGCAAATCCATCCGCCGAGAAGACGTCGAGCGCCGATTGCTCCCCCCGCATTGGGGTAAAGGTAAAACCCTCGCGCTTCGAGCCGGAGACTACCAGCTTCTCCTGGTAGTCGTTCATGTCGCCGCAGATCACGAAGTTCTTGGCTGCGGCATGCTCGCCGCCGAACCGCGCCTCGATAATGTGGCGCACCGCGCGCGCCTCCGCCGTCCTGAGCGGCATGGTCGCCACACGCCCGTCGAGACCGTCGCGCGGCGAATTCATCGATTTGAGATGCAGCGCATAGATGGTCAGCGGCCTTCCGCCGATCCGCACATCGATCTCGAGGCAATCACGCCGGAAGATCTTGTCATCCGGCTTTTCCGTGTCCGCGAGGCTCGGTTCGAACAGTCCGAACTCCTGGAACGTGGTCGTGGCATGGGTGCGTATGCCGACGAATTCGATCGGCTCGCCATCGCGAGTCGTCTCGCGCATCATCACGGCCACATCGATTCCGCGCGAATCATTACCTTCAATTAAGTATTTCTGGCGATAGCCCTCGCCCATCATCCGGTAAAGATAGCCGAATTCGAAGGCATTGAGCGCCTCCAGGCTCTCCACTTCCTGCAGGCAGATTATGTCGGCATCCGCCTCGGCGATGGCGAGTGCCGTCAACTGGCGCGTGTCGTCGGTCAGCGAAATCATCCGCGCCTCTTCCATGCGCTGATAGGCTGCCTCATTGCCGATTGCATAGAGCCTGAGCACGCGGTCGCCACGAAGCTGGTTGCGAAAACCGGTAAAATCGAAGCGCGTCAGCAGGTTTTCTATATTGAACGTTCCGATTCTGGCCGCCATCCTATCTCCAGTCCCTGCAATGCGCAGTCTCTATAGCACGACCGCGTGCCGAGGCCAGCAGCGCGGCGCTCTGCCCGGCAGTTTGACGTCTCGACAAGCGTTTGCACCCAGCAGGCGAGCCCGACAAGTATTGTTCCGCTCATGGGTTGAATAAACGTGCTGGAACGCATGGAATTCGTGATGCAATGCGATAGACAATCAGCCGAAAGTCGCTTTTCCGCCAGCAACGCCGCAAATTAAAAAAAAGTGCTGGACTCGCGAATATTCCCAAAACATATTCCGTTAGAGTTTGTGAGTTCAGTAGCTCCAACCAGGGGGAATAAGATGAAAACGTTCAGCAAATTCGCAACAGTCACCGCAGCGCTGGCCATGCTTGCCGTACCGGCTATCGCCTCCGCCGCCGACTATTATGGTGCCTTCGCCTTCTCGCAGAAGACGGGTGCCAGTGGCTGGTCGAAGAACTACGGCTCGCAGGGCGAAGCCGAGGGCGCGGCTCTGCAGGTCTGCTTCCAGACCCAGGGCGCTTCGGATTGCAAAGTGTCCTACTCTTTCGTCAACTCCTGCGCCGCTCTTGCGGTGGGCGGCGACAACGGCTGGGGCGCCGATTGGGGCACGAACGTCCAGGCGGCAGAGAACAAGGCTTTGCACACATGCTCGGGCTATTCCTACAATTGCAAGGTTATCACGAGCCAGTGCTCGAACGGCAGCTAAGCATTATTGCTAACGGGCGCGTTGCCGGATAGCAGTAACGCCACCTAGAGTTTCAGAAAATGAAGTGCCCGTAAGTTAATTCTTGCGGGCTTTTTATTTCAACTTCTGGTAAAATGGTGTTTTCCGCATCTTTGCTGTTTCAATGCATGGTGTAAATTCCGCTAGCTACATGACCGTCCAGATTGTTTGACTTGTAATATATTTTACATTTCAATGCCAAAACCGATGGGATGGGACCGGTGCCTGGATATTCACTATGAAAGCTCTTGTTACGGGAGCGAATGGCCATATAGGCTGTAATCTGGTGCGCGCCCTGGCGGAGCGGGGCTACGAGATATGCGCAACCGTCCGGTCTCTTGGCGATAGCCGCAACGCCGTGCTCAGAGCAATCCCTGGTGTAGAGATTGCCGAACTGGATGTCCGCGACGCGGACAGGTTTCGCTCCCTCTGCGAAAACGTCGATACGCTGTTCCATCTCGCCGCCACCTATGCCTATGTGACCGGCGACAGAACCACCGACGAGGACATCGTCGCCGACAGCGTCGCCGGCGCCGAGGCTGCCGTTCGGGCCGCCGCCCGCCAGGTCCGCAAGATGGTCATGACCTCTTCCGTGGTCACCCTGCCGATGGCCAAACCGGGTGATCCTCCAGCAACGGAAGCCGATTGGCGCACCGATCTCACAGTCCCCTATTTCCACGCCAAGACGATTGCCGAGCGCCGCGCGTGGGAGCTTGCCGATCAATATTCCGTCAAATTGGTCACCGTCTTGCCGGGTGGGACTGCCGGCCCAGGCTTCACGCGCCGCACGCCGACAACGGACTTGATCGAGGGTATCATGCTCGGTACGCTCCGCTTCGGAGCGCCAAAAGGCAACTTCCCCTATGTCGATATCCGCGACGTCGTATCGGGCCATATCCTCGCTGCGGAGCGCGATGTGGCGGGGCGGTTCATTCTCTGCAACGACACCTTTCCCACGATCCGCGAATTGACGGAGTTGATGCACGGGATTGATCCATCAATACCGCGATCGCTGTGGTACCTGCCGGATTTCCTCTCCCCTATCCTGCCCTATCTGGATCAGTTGAACAGCCGGACATTGGGAAGCCCCCGCGCGCTGACCCCGGAATTCGTGGAATCGATCCACGGCAGACTGTTTTCCGCCAGCAACGCCCGCGCCAAAGCAGAACTCGGATGGTCGCCGCAAATTCCCATCAGGCAAAGCCTCGGTGACACGATAGAGGCGATCCGCGCAATGCGCCGAGCCGAGGGTAAGAAAGCGTAATCTCCGCACGTTCAAGGCTTGGAACTCCCAGGGAATTGTCATACGAATCGCTCCTGGCAATCCGAGGAGGAAATGATGGAATATCGTCTGCTTGGCCGTTCGGGCCTCAAAATCTCCACCTTGACCATGGGCACCATGACCTTCGGCGGCAAGGGCTGGGCGAAGATGGTCGGCGACCTCGGGGTCAAGGAAGCGACCCGCCTGGTCGATATGTGCCTGGATGCCGGCGTCAATCTGCTCGATACGGCGGATGCCTATTCCAGCGGCGTCTGCGAGGAAATCATCGGCGAGATTCTAGCCGGTCGCGACCGCTCGAACATACTGATCGCGACCAAGGCGCGCTTTCCCATGGGCAATGGCCCGAACGATGCCGGCCTGTCGCGCCACCACCTGATCCGCGCCTGCGAGGCGAGCCTCAGGCGACTCCGGACGGATGTCATCGACCTCTACCAGGTCCACGAATGGGATGGGCAGACGCCGCTCGAAGAGACGATGGAGGCGCTGGACACGCTCGTACGGTCAGGCAAGGTCCGCTATATCGGCTGCTCGAACTTCTCGGGCTGGCATATGATGAAGGCGCTCGGCGTCAGCGCGGCGGATCATCGTCAGCGCTTCGTCAGCCAGCAGATCCACTATACGCTGGAAGCCCGCGAGGCCGAATACGAGCTCATCCCTGTTACCATCGACCAGGGCCTCGGCGTCCTCGTCTGGAGCCCGCTCGCGGCCGGATTGCTTTCGGGCAAGCACCGCCGCAACCAGAAGACACCCGAAGGCTCGCGCCAGTTCGACGGCTGGACCGAGCCGCCGATCCGCGACGAGAACCGCTTGTGGGACATTATCGATGTCCTGGTGGATATCGCCGATAGCCGGGGCGTATCGGCCGCCCAGGTGGCACTCGCCTGGACGCTCGGCCGTCTCGGCATCACCTCGCTGATCATCGGCGGCCGCACGGAGGCACAGTTCGCCGACAATCTGAAGTCGGCCGATCTCAAGCTTTCGGATGAAGAGCGCGGCAGGCTCGACAAGGTCAGCGCACCGCCAATCATCTATCCCTACTGGCACCAACTCAATACGGCGAAAGACCGGCTGGGGCCAGCCGATCTCTCGCTCCTCGGCCCGCATTTGTAGGCGCGATCAGTTGAGGGTGACTTCGCCCTCGTCCTCGCCTTCCCAATAGTGGATGCGCTTGGCATGGACCTTGATCAGCACAAGTCCCGGCGTGGCCGGGCCTTGTTCGAACCAAGAGTCCAGTTCGGATTGCCAATGTTCTTCGAAGGTCGCCTTGTCGCGGATCAGTTCCGCGGCACCTTCGATCGCCACCATGATCGGCGGACTGCCGAACAGGCCCTTGGCGCCCTGCAACGATAGGGCAACCTTGGGCTCGGACTTGATATCCTGCACCATGCGGGAATCTTCGCAGGTGAAGTAGTAGGAATCGCCGTCATATTCGACGTCGCTGTTGTTGCTCATCGGACGGCCGGCAAGCTCGCCGCCCTCGCTCTTCGTGAACAGCATGCTGATGTCGATATCGGCGATCTTCCTGGCAAGATCGGGCAAGGTCATGTCGGTCATGGGTGTCTCCTCGTCTGAATGGGTCGCGTGAACGATTGCCACGCACGCATTCGAAAACGAGGAGCGCGCCGCTTGGTTCCGGCCGTCAAGCGGCAGCCTTGACCAGTTCGGTCTTCAGCAACTGGCCGAGCCGCGACATGCCTTCGTCGATCATCTCGTCCGACGCGCAGGAGAAGGAAAGCCGCAATGTGTTGGAACCGCTGCCATCGGCGTGGAATGCCTTGCCCGGCACGAAGGCGATGCGATATTTCTCGATGGCGCGCGCGAGAAGCGTCGCTCCGTCCATGCCATCGGGCAGCGTGACCCAGACGAACATGCCGCCTTCGGGCTTGGTCCATTCCACGCCGGCAGGCATGTTTCTGGACAGTGCGGCCAGCATGCGGTCGCGCCGCGCCGAATAGGTTGCCTTGACCTTCTCGACCTGCGGTGCAAACACGGTCGACGCGACCTCGCCGATCACCATCTGGTTGATCGTCGACGAATGCAGGTCAGCCGCCTGCTTGACCAGGACGAGCTTCTTGATGACGTGATCGGCAGCCACGACCCAGCCCACGCGCAGGCCCGGCGCCAGCGTCTTGGAGAAGCTGCCGCAATACAGCGTGCGGGTCTTGTTGATGTCGCCACCATTGCGGGCAAGGTCGAGCGACAGCACCGGCGGCACACTTTCGCCATCATAGCGCAGCGCCTGATAGGCGGCGTCCTCGATCACGGCAATGTCGAGTTCGGTAGCGAGATCCAGCAGCCACTCGCGCGCCTGGCGGGTCATCGTCTCGCCGGTCGGGTTGGAGAATTCCGGCACGCAATAGGCGAACTTCACCTTCCCGCCGGCGGCACTTGCTGCCTCGGCATAGGTCGAGATCGCGCGGTTGGAGAGCGGCGTCAAACGGTCATAGGTCGGCTCATAGGCATTGAAGGCGCCGAGCGCACCGAGATAGGTCGGCCAGGTGACGAGAGCCGTGTCCTTCGGCGACAGGAAAAGCTTGCCGAGATAATCGAGCACCTGCTGCGAACCCGAGGTGATCAACACATTCTCGGCCGTGCAATCGATCCCGATCGCCTTCATCTCGCCGACAATCCAGTCGCGCAGCGGCTTGTAGCCTTCACTTACCGAATATTGAAGCGCGGCATTGGCCTGCGGACCCGACAGCACCTTGGCATAGGCCTCGGTCACCGCCTCCTTGGGAAACAGCGCCGCATCGGGAATGCCACCGGCAAAGGAGATGATGTCCGGTTGCTCCAGGAGTTTGAGCAGTTCGCGGATTTCCGATGCCTTCATGCGGCCCGCGCGCGTGGCGAAAACCTGTTCCCAATCCATGATGTTTCCTCAAGTGTTCTGATTTCCGTCATTCCAACACGGAAAGGCAAATACGTCAACAATACTGACCTAAATCGCAGGTCGTTTTTGCCAGTTTTTTGACCAGTTCTGGGCCAAGGCTGGCTTTGGTGAAATCGGTCAGCAGGCGTTGCGCATCCTCCACCGAGATTTCGGCATCGGAATGGCCGCGCCGCAACCACAACCCATCGAGCATCGACGCGAATCCCAAAAGGAACCAGTCGATCTTTTCCCGTTCGAGATAGGGCTTGAGCACCGGCATCAGGTTCGAGCGCAGCCGGCGATAAAAGAGGTGCTGCAGTCGGGCATAACGCTCGTTATGGAATGCCTCGGCATAGAAGGAGACCCAGGCATTGGCTGTATTCCGGTCGAACCGCTGCGGGGGGAAATTGCCCTCGATGACCGCGACCACGCGCTCCCAGCCTGTCGTCGCCAGTCTCAGGCGTGAGACGACATCGTTCATCAGGATACGGTTGGCCAGCCGCACCATTTCGAAAAGAACCTCGTCCTTGTCCTTGAAATAATAGGTCAAAATGCCTTGCGACATGCCCGCTTCGTTGCAGATGCGCGTCGTGGTCAGGCCCCTCAGCCCGCTTTGCATGAAGATCCGGTATGCTGCCTCGATCAGTTCGAGACGCCGGATATCCTCGATCTTTCGCTTGTTCTTCTTTGCCTGCTTCGCCATTGATTTTCTATAGCCGCTTAATTTTTTGTACGCACTAACAAATTTCTGAATTGACAAAAAATCCTGCCGTCATATCGTTATGGCCGACCAAAACAAAAAAGGGGAATTCGCCATGAAGAACATCATGCTTTCGACGGTCGCCGCAATCACGGTCCTCGTCGCCACCACCGCGAGCGCCGCGGACAAGGAAGAATGCAAGGCCGTCCGCATGTCCGATCTCGGCTGGACCGATATCGCACTGACCAACACGACGGCGGAAATCCTGCTCAAGGCGCTCGGCTACGAGCCCACCCAAACCTTGCTCGCACTCAACGTCACCTTCGATTCCCTCAAGCGCCACGACATCGATGTCTTTCTCGGCAATTGGCGCCCGGTGCAGGACATCGACTACAAGGCCTATTTCGACGATGGCTCTGTCATTCCCCTCGTCACCAATCTCGAAGGCGCGAAATATACGCTCGCCGTGCCTAAATACGTCTCCGATGAAGGCGTAAAGAGTTTCGACGACCTCGCCGCGCACGGCGATAAATTCGGCTACAAGATCTACGGCATCGAGCCGGGCTCCAACAAGCCACTGGTCGATATGCTGGCAGCCAAGGCGCATGGGTTCAACGAGGATTGGGAGCTCGTGGAGTCGAGCGAAGCGGCGATGCTCGCTCAGGTCCGGCGCGCCGTCGGCAACAAGGAATGGATCATTTTCCTCGGCTGGCAGCCACATCCGATGAACGTCAACATGGAAATGACCTATCTCTCGGGTGGCGACGCAGAGTTCGGCCCGAATTTCGGCGGCGCAACGGTCCGGACGATTGTCCGCAAAGGCTATCCGGAGGATTGCCCCAATGCGACGAAGTTCTTCACCAACCTGAAGTTCGACATCACCTACGAAAATACCGGCATGAACATGATCATGACCGACGGCATGGAAACCACCGATGCCGCCAAGAAGATGATGCAGGAGCACCCCGAGAAAGTCGCCGAATGGCTCGATGGTGTGACCACCATCGACGGCAAGCCGGGGCTTGATGCCGTCAAGGCAGAACTCGGGATCGGCCAGTGAACTCAGATCATGACATGACGATGCGGGCGGCGGTCCTCAAGGTCTTTGGACAGCCGCTCGAGACCACGCGCGTGGCGATACCGGAACCCGGTCCCGGCCAGATCCTCGTTCGGCTCACGGCATGCGGTGTCTGCCATTCCGATGTCCACATCTGGAAAGGCGATATGGCGCAGGTCGAGGCACCCTCGCCTTTCATCCTCGGCCACGAAGGCGTGGGCGAGATTGTAGGTGTCGGCCTCGGCGTGGAGGGTTGGGCGATCGGCGATGCGGCCGGTGTGCCGTGGCTGCACGACACCTGCTCCCATTGCGATGAATGCCGCGATGGCGAGGAACCCTTCTGCCAGCACCAACGCGCCCATGGCCTGAATGTCCCCGGCGCCTTTGCCGAATATGTCATCGCCGACGCACGCTTTGCGGTGGCACTCGCGCCCGGCATGGACCCGGTGAAGACTGCGCCCGTCATGTGTGCCGGCGTCACCGCCTATGGCGCAATCCGCCGGGCGAGCCTGAAAGCTGGCGAGACCTGCGCGATCTTCGGCTGCGGCGGCCTGGGCCTCTATGCGATTCAGATCGCCAGCCGGCTCGGAATCAAGGTGCTGGCGGTCGATCGCGACCCGGCGAAACTGGAACTCGCCCTACGTTATGGCGCTGAGTCAACCGAGGTCGCCGATGCCGGGCTGGTCGCAAGGCTGGCAAGCCGCGATCCGAAGTTCCACGCCTGCATCAACTTCGCACCCACGGCGGCCACATGGGATGCGATGATTGCCGCCATCCGCCCGCGCGGTCGCATCGTCGCGGCGGCGCTGGTGTCGAAACCGGTGGCTTTGAGCCAGGAATGGTTAACCTCGACCGGCGTCACGATCACCGGCACCAGTGTCGGCAACCGCGAGGAAATGCGCGCGGTCGTCGCCATGCATCAGGCAAAACCCTTCGCAACCGAGATCGAGGAAATCAAGCTCGATGACGCCTCGCTGGCCTTGTCGGCTCTCGATGCCGGAACGGCGAAAGGCCGCTTCGTAATCCGTTTCTGAATGCCTCGAACGACCTCTATCGTGACGCCAGCATCTCTTCGATCGCCTCCGCCGCGGCTTTCCGATTGCGCTCGTCGATGCCGGTCGGCCCGGCGGATTTCGCGTAGGCCACAAGGGCTGCGAGCGTCGTGTCGTCACAGCCTTCCTCGCCGAGCCCCTTGATCTTCGCCCGGTTGCCGGCGTCGAGTACCGCTTCGCAGGCGCCTGGCGCGAAGATGAACTGCTTGAGAAGACCACCCAGCGTCAGGGCATCCTGAATACGCTTGTCGTCGCGGATGGTGGCGATCACCGCCTGGCCGAACTCCCGGCTCTTGCCGTCCTGGTAGATCTGCGTGGTGTTGAAGATGAATTCGAACTCCACTTTTTCCGCCTGCGGCGGCTTGGTCACCATCAGGTCGAGGCCGTAGCGGGTGATTTCCGTGGCCGAGACGACCCGGCGCACCATCGCGGATTGATGATAGTTCGGCAGCAGTGCCCAGCGCGCGTCGATATTGCCATATTGCGCCAAAGTGTTGACCTTGCCGAGCGCCGCCCGCTTCTGCCGATCGTTCTTGGCGGCATTGAACTGCGCCCGGATTTTATCCCATGCGCGGCCGACCGTTTCCTTGGAAAGCAGGCCTCCGGTTTCCTGCGCCGGCTGGTCTGTTTCAGTGGAGACCTCCGCCGATGCCTCCTGCACAACAGGCGCCTGGCCCTCGACCCAATCGGCAAGCGCCTTGCGCACGTCGGGACCCCAGAAGCCCTCGGGCTCGCCCTTCAGGAAACCATCCCGCGAAAGCCGTTTCTCGATGGCGACCTTGATCTCCGGCGGAAATGCCTTGCCGAGCCCGACAAGATTGTTCTCGTCCAGCCCGGCTGGCGCTTCGCGGAACGCGTTCATGATCGCTTCGGCCACGGCATCGGTGCCGGCCTCCATTGCCCTGCCCATGAACAGGCCCATGAACTCCATCTCGGCCGCGTTCTCGGGGGCAATTCCAAGTCCGTCCCACCGGCGGTCGTACCCATCGTTGTAGAGCGCGATGCGCCAGGTGATGCCCTCTTCGAGAGTCATCAGGCGGTCAAACGTATCGAAGGTGAAAGCGTTGGTGATCCGCTTCTTGGCTGCCAGTGAGCCAAGCTTTGCGGCCTTGCGCCAGGCTTCGAGGCGCTTCCGGCTGTCCTTCCGCACACCCTTTCCATCGCTATAGGCATCGCCGAGCAGCAGCAGCGCCCTGACATTGTCGCGCTCCGCCGCCTGGATCAGCATGTCGGTCGCCGCGCGGTCGTCCTGCGGATAGAGCGCGCCTGCCCGCAGGAATTTCGACTTGAGCAGGAATGCCTCGGCCTCGCCCTTGTTGATGCCGTCCTCGATCAGCGCCATCAGCTCGGCATCGGAAAGCCCGTCTTCCTGCCGCATCGGCCGATAGCTGGTCGAGCCGAGATTGGAATATTGCGTCGAGGCATAGAGCCAGAGCGCCTCGCGGTTGCCCGCGTCCGAGAGCGGCTTCACCAGCGCTCGCGCACCGGGCTCATCGGAGAATTGCGAATTGTCGGAGAGTTTGAGCTTGGCGAGCGCTATCGCCGCCTCGCTATCGCCCGCACTGATCTGCCTCTCCAGCCCGTCGATGAGTTGTTCCGGCCGGTCGAGCCGCGGATGATAATCGAGCAGAAGCGTTGCGAGGCGAACACGATCCTCGGCAATATAGGATTTCGCCAGCGCCTGGATGGCCTCCTGTGGCCTGTAGCCGACAATCTTGCCTGACAGCAGAATGTTCCCCAGCACGCTCATCGCCGCGCCGTTGTTTTTCATGTCAGGCGCGCGGACCATTTCGAGTGCCCGCTTGCCGTCCTCCGGCCCGCCCTCGCCCTTGGCGAGCATGTCCGCAAGGATCGGAACCATGCGCTTGTCGGTCTTGGCGCCTTCTTCAAGGATTTCGCGCGCCCGCACCGGGTCTTTGCGCGTACCACGGCCGGCGCGAAGCGATTTGACGACAACATCGGTAGACCAACTGGCGTCCTCGCCTCCTGACTTCATGTCGGCTTCGACAATGCGAAACGCCATGCGATTCTCGGTGGCCGAGAAGCCATCCTCCTCAAGCGTCGTCCAGGCGATCATCACAGGCATGCGCGCCCGGGACTTGACGTCGTAGTCGGTCATCTCGATGCCCTGCGGCGGGGCGCCTTCCAGCCGGCGCGCCCATCTGACCACCTGCTTGAGATCACGCTTGGCCATGCTGGAGCCGCGATAGGCAATCATCATGTCCTGGATCGCCGCCATATGGCCCTGCTCGGCCGCCTTGTTCAGTGCTGTCCAGGCCTCGTCGCGCGAGATCTCCATCATCGAGCTTTCGGTGCTATCGGGATTGAGACGGAATAGCTGGTAGAGCAGGTATTGCGCCTCGGCACTGCCGTCACCGGCCATCTTGCGCACCTGCGGAGTCAGCAATTGCAGGTTGGATTCGCCAAGTGCCATCGTCGTCCGGAGCCATTGCAGGTGCTGCCGCTTCTCCTTCGGCGCGCCGACCCAGGCCTGCTGGCATTTTTCCTGTAGCGCCTTGAGCTTGGCCTTGTCGAAATCCGCCGGGAACAGCTCGATATATTGCACCGGCGGCGCCTTGGCGGTGAAGTCGAGTGGTGCTGTGGCGCCCTTGTCACAAGCCTCGACGGCAACTGCGATCTCCCGGGCCTCACGCTCCTTGCGGGCGGCATCGTCATTGGCCGTCTGGGCAAAGGCCGATGGGCTCAAGCAGGAAAGCGACACCGCGGAAGCAAGTGAAAGTGCTGCAAAGCGAACCAGATGTGACATGACCGTTCCTTCCATGGACGCGGCCGCCACGCCGCCGTCAAAGACTACATGTTCTGCATTCGACCAATCGCCGACCGGGCAGCCCGGCCTCGCAATGAAAAGACGACGTATCTTTCGCGCCAATTATTCGGCGGCGATTGTAACACGAGGAAGTCGGCGGGTTGAACCGGGGCGCTCGATTCCGGCTCAGGTGCTGCCAATGGAAACTGCCAAACGCCAATCAGTATTATTTATTGACCGGGAAATTCTTGTTCCAGACAACAAGCGCCGGATTAACAAAGCTAAAACGAGTCTTCGTTATCATTGGTATCCTTGATTATACCGGAAGGCTTATGAACCGCGATGAATGGCGTTTGGGCACAATTTGCCGGCAATCTTGCCTTCGTGGGTCTGGCGATTTCGCTCTGGGCGCATGTGTCCATCTGGTTTCAGCGCGAATTGGGCAACTACAGCAGGATGGCGTTCGGGGTAGCGGCAGGCGCCACTTCGATCGGCTCCATCCTGCTCGCCGTCCAATTCAGTCCCGGCGTCTATATTGACCTGCGTTTTCCGCCCATCGCACTCGCCGGCCTGTTCGGTGGACCGATCACGGCAATCGTCGCTGCCTTGATGGCGGTGACGTTCCGCATCGCCATTGGCGGTGCGGCGATGACCGAAGGCGTCATGGCGATTGCGATCGTTGCCGGCATCGGTGCAGCGATCAATTTCTACAGCAGGAAAAGATCGCCGGTTCTCTCGGATGTCGCGATCCTGACCGGAGCGATCGGTGTCGCATTGGTCGTGATGCTGATCGTGTTTCCCACTCTCGCCAAGGTGCATGCCCTTCAGCTCATCGGCCAGCCGATGATCGGTTTCAATTGCCTGGCGACCGCTCTTTGCGGTTTCATCATATTGAAAACCGAGCACCTGGAGCTCGAGCGGAGCATGCTGGGGACATCCTTTTCGCAAGCCCCGGACTACCTTTACATCAAGGACCGTGACAGCCGGTTCATCATCGTCAACGAGAACATGGCGAAGCTCTACCGGCACCGCACGTCCTCGGAATTGACCGGACTGACCGATTTCGATCTCCACGCAACGCTGCTCGCCGAGGAACTCTACCATGGTGAACAGGAACTGATGCGAACCGGCGTGCCGCTGATCGACTCGCTCGAGCACATCGGCGATCGGTACATGCTGGCCTCCAAGGTTCCGGTCCGCAACAAGGAAGGCCGCGTGATCGGCCTCGCCGGCATTACGCGTGACATCACCGAACGCACCGCGCTTGAACGCGAACTGCGCGAAAGCAAGAACCTGCTGTCGCATGCCATGGCCGGCATGTCCGATGGCTTTGCCATGTTCGACAAGAAGGGCTTCCTAATCTTCTGCAACGAGCAGTATCGCGAAGCCTTCCCGCTTTCGAGCGATGCACGCGTGGTCGGCGCCCATATCAGCGACATCTTGCGCCGGATCGCCGAGACCCGCGAACGGCTGGACATACCGACCGAGAACATCGAAGACTGGATCAAGGCCGCCGGCGCCACTCTGCATCGCAACAAGGACGAAGAAATCCAGCTCCACAACGGCGACTGGCGCAGCATCCGCACGCGGCTTGCCGACAATGGCACGGCCATCGTCGCGGTCTCGGATATCACCGCAACGAAGCAGGCGGAAATCGCCCTGAGGATATCGGCCGAACAGTTGAAGAACCTCGCCGAAACGGACGGACTGACAGGTATCGTCAACCGCCGGGCTTTCGACGAAGCATTCATGCGTGAACTGGCGCGGAGCGCCCGCAACCGGAAGCCCCTCAGCCTGCTGATGATCGATATCGACCGCTTCAAGGCCTATAACGACACCTACGGCCATCTCGCAGGCGACCAATGCCTGCGCGTCATCAGCAAATGCCTCCTCCAGTCTGCGCGGCGTCCCGTGGATATCGTCGCGCGCTACGGCGGCGAGGAATTCGTGGTCCTGCTTCCCGAAATCGATGAGGAAGGCGCGATGGTGGTAGCCGAGCTATTCGCGCACTATCTGAGCGAGGAAAACATCGCTCACATCAAGAGCGAATTCGGAAAGGTTACCGCGAGCATCGGCATATCCTCCGAGACCGGGCTTATCCTCCGAACCGAACCCAGCCGCCTTCTATCGATCGCAGATGCCGCGCTCTATGATGCCAAGGCACAAGGGCGAAACCGCATCATCTATCGCTCGCGGGAAGAGGCAGAGGACAAGAAGGCCGGCTGACGGCCGCTACCAATAAAAAGCCGAGGCAGTTTCCTGCCCCGGCTTGTCCACCCACTACAGCGGATGACTTGATAGTTTAGTTCACAGCCTTGTCGACCAGCTTGTTCTTGCCGATACCCGCGACGCCGAAGGCGCGCAGAACAAGAATGCCTGGAGCGGCAGGCCTAGTTCACAGACTTGTCGACCAGCTTGTTCTTGCCGATCCAGGGCATCATGCCGCGCAGCTTGGCGCCGACTTCCTCGATCTGGTGGCTGTCGTTGTTGCGGCGGATACCCTTGAAGCGCGATGCGCCGGCGCGGTATTCCTGCATCCATTCGGAGGTGAACTTGCCGGTCTGGATGTCCTTGAGCACGCGCTTCATTTCGGCCTTTGTCTCGGCGGTGATGATGCGCGGACCGGAGACATATTCGCCCCACTCCGCCGTGTTGGAGATCGAGTAGTTCATGTTGGCGATGCCGCCTTCATAGATCAGGTCGACGATCAGCTTCACTTCGTGCAGGCATTCGAAATAGGCCATCTCCGGTGCGTAACCGGCTTCGGTCAGCGTTTCGAAACCAGCGCGTATCAGTTCGACGAGGCCGCCGCAGAGGACGACCTGCTCGCCGAACAGGTCGGTTTCGCACTCTTCGCGGAAATTCGTCTCGATGATGCCGGAACGGCCGCCGCCAACGCCACAGGCGTAGGAGAGCGCGAGTTCAAGCGCATTGCCCGAAGCGTTCTGATGAACGGCGACCAGGCACGGCACGCCGCCGCCCTTCTGGTATTCGCCACGCACCGTGTGGCCCGGGCCCTTGGGCGCGATCATCACGATGTCGACGGAGCTCTTCGGCTCGATCAGGCCGAAATGGATGTTGAGGCCATGGGCAAATGCGATCGCGGCGCCATCACGCAGGTTCGGAGCGATGTCAGCCTTGTAGATGTCGGCCTGCAGTTCGTCCGGGGTCGCCATCATCAAAAGGTCGCCCCACTTGGCGGCATCGGCGACGGTCATCACCTTGAAGCCATCGGCCTCGGCCTTCTTGATGGTCGGCGAGCCGGCCTTCAGCGCGATGACGACGTTGTTGGCGCCGGAATCCTTCAGGTTCAGCGCATGCGCGCGGCCCTGCGAACCATAGCCGACGATGACGACGTTCTTCGATTTGATGAGGTTGAGATCGGCATCACGATCGTAATAGACGCGCATTTGAATGTCCTTCCCTGTGCTGTCTTTTGAATGAATTGAGCGGTGTCAGGCCGCCATCCCCTTGCCCGTTCCGTAGAGCGAAAGGAAGGCATTGACCCCCCTCTCCGCCCGCCGGCCGAATTCCTTCCTGATCCCGGAGACATCCTCCCCGAGCATCATGCGAACATGCAGGTCCCGCACGATCAGTCCGTATAGCGTCTCATACGCCTCGTTGGCATCGTCGAATGCGACAAGCCCGGCGCGCTTGGCGGATATCAGCAATGCCGTGGCGCGTCTACCGATCTGGCGGCGTCCGCGCTGCAAAAGCATCTCGCCAAGTTGCGAGGAATCCCTGCTCGCCTGGCCGATCGCCAGACGATTGAGCGCCAGCGATACATCGCCGGAGAGCACATCGAGCAGCCCGGTGGCAAAATCGTTGAGCAGCTTCTCCAGGCCCGGCCGCGTGAGATTCGCCTGCGCGCCGTCGCCCGTGCGCACCTTCGATGCCTGGTAGGCGATCATCGCCTCCATCAGGCCGTCGCGGTCGCCGAACCACTTGTAGAGGCTTTCCTTGGAGCAATTGGCGGCGCGCGCCACGCCGGCGGTGGTCAGTGCCTTCTCCCCGCCCGATACGAGCAGTCGCAAGGCCTCTTCCAGCACCGCGTTCTGGCGCGGCGAAAAGCTTTCGGGTCCTGATGTGTCTGTCGTATTCAGCATGGCAAATCCGTCAGTACCGTACGGTACGGTTCGTGCGATTTATGCGCTGATCTTGCAAAGGCGTCAAGAGACCTTCAGCAAGATTTCTCGATTAGTGTCCGAACGGTTTCAGGCCCGCCCAACCTCGAACACCGATTTTGGGCGGGTCGACGATCCGAATTTGCCAACGGTGATAATGATACCAGGAAATGAGATGGAAGCTCTTCTTAAGCCTTCCGCTCTCCTGCCACCAAGCCATTAAGGCCTCAGGAGACTCCATGTCCTTCGGTTGATACTGAAAGGGCATGCCGCGCGCATTCAGATCAATAAGCTTTGCGAAGAGATCATCGTTTTCCCACAAACGGCCCTCATTCGAGAACTGGATCCTCTCCGCTTCCTCATAAATGCCGTCGTCATTTTCGTAATCAATTACAATAAAGCTTCTTGAAATATGGGAGACGCTTTTCGGGGCACGCTCTCCCGCGCCTCCGACATGAAACGGTTTCGGCTCAGTTCTTCCATCATACCAATTCACCTAACTCTCTCCCTTGTTATTGTTACCCTTCACCCAATCCACAAACGCCCTCAGTGGCGCCGGCATATGGCGCCGGCTCGGGTAGTAAAGATACGGCCCCGAGAATGGTTGCTGCCAATCCGGCAACACCTCCACCAGCGCGCCGCTTTTGAGATACGGCCGGATGAAATCCTCGAATGTGGCGATAATGCCGAGCCCGCCACGGGCAGCCGCGAGCTCGAGCTCGATCGTATTGGCAATCAGCGTCTCGGGCGGACTGACCCGGATCACGGCCCCATCCCGCTCGAACTCCCAGCTATTCAGCCGGCCACTTTCGAAGCGGTGCCGTATGCATGTATGTTCGGCCAGGTCGCGCGGGTGGCAAGGCATGCCGCGCCGCGCGAGATAATCCGGTGATGCCGCCACGCAGAAGCGCTGCATTCTCGGCCCGATCGGGATCGCGATCATGTCGAGATCGAGGCTTTCGTCATAACGGATGCCGGCATCGAAGCCCGCCGCGAACACGTCCATGAATGTATCCCTGCCCTCGACCTCTAGGATGATCCCGGGATAGGCCTTGAGAAACGGTATGACGATATCCGGCAGGATCTCGCGCGCCACCACGCTCGGCACATTGAGTCTCAGCCGCCCGGCAGGACTTGAATCCGAGCTTCTCACCTGCTCCAGCGCGCCGGATATATCCGAAAGCATCGGCGTGACACGATCAAGCAGCCGCTGGCCCGCGTCGGTCGGCGTGACGCTCCGCGTCGTACGATTCAAGAGTCGCGTGTCGAGCTTGGCCTCCAGTCGTCGCACCGCCTCGCTCAACGCAGAAGCCGACACGCCGCGTAAAGCCGCAGCTTTGCGGAAATTGCGCTGCTCGGCGACGCCAGCGAACGCTTCGAGATCGGCAAGCGGCAAGTCCTTCATTGTACAAAATTCCGCACAGGTTGTTCGATCTGAAATGGATTATCGCACATGCCGCAAGGGAGTAAAAGACGTCAATCCAACAGCCAGTGAGCAAGGAGAACCACCCATGAAATACGTTCAACTCGGAAAAGCCGGCCCGCAAACCTCCGCCTTCGGCCTCGGCTGCATGGGCATGTCGGGCATGTATGGTCCCTCGGATCGCGCCGAAAGCCTCGCCACCCTGCACGCCGCCGTCGATGCCGGCATCACGCTGCTCGATACCGGCGATTTCTACGGCATGGGCCATAACGAGATGCTGATCGGCGAGGCGCTGCGCGACATTCCCCGCGACAAGGTCCAGCTCAGCGTCAAGTTCGGCGCCCAGCGCGACCCCGCCGCCGGATGGATCGGCTTCGACGCCCGCCCGGCGGCGGTCAAGACGGCACTGGCTTATACGCTGACCCGCCTCGGCGTCGATTACATCGACATCTACCGCCCCGCCCGCCTCGATCCCAGCGTGCCGGTCGAAGACACGATCGGCGCCATCGCCGATATGGTGAAGGCCGGCTATGTCCGCCACATCGGGCTCTCGGAAGTTGGTTCCGAGACGATCCGGCGCGCGGCAGCCGTCCATCCGATTGTTGATCTCCAGATCGAATATTCGCTGATGTCGCGCGGTATCGAGGAGGACATCCTGCCGACAGTTCGCGAACTCGGCATCAGCGTCACCGCCTATGGCGTACTGTCGCGTGGCCTGCTCAGCGGCAGCGCCGTGATGGGTGCCGGCGATTTTCGAGCCCACTCCCCACGCTTCCAGGGCGACAACGCCGAGCGCAACGCCGCCCTCGCTGCCGCCCTGCAGAAGGTCGCACAATCCAGGGGCATGACGGCCTCGCAGGCGGCAATCGCCTGGGTGGCGGCGCAGGGATCGGATATCGTGCCGGTCGTCGGCGCCAGAAAGCGTCACCAGCTCGAGGAATCGCTGAAAGCGCTGGATTTCTCGCTGACACGAGAAGACCTCGCAACGCTCGAAGCAGCAATCCCAAAGGGTGCCGCGGCCGGCGGCCGCTATGCCGAAGCGCAGCTCGCCCATCTCGACAGTGAGAAGCGCAAGGCTGGCTGATCCATCAAACGATCACTTGGCATAGTCTACCGGTATGCCCTGGTCGGCCTTCATCACCTCCATGGAGATGGAGGCCGACACATCGAACAGCTCCACCTTGCGGATGATCCGTTTATAGACCCGGTCATATTCCTCGACCCGTGGCAGCAGGATCTTCAGCAGGTAATCGAAATTGCCCGTCAGGCGGTGCGCTTCCACGACCTCGGGAATATCGGCGATCGATTGCCGGAATGTCTCGACCCAATCGTCGGAATGCCGTGTCGTCTTGATTAGCGCAAAAACCGTGGTCGGCACGCCCATCTTCTCGCGATCGAGCAATGCCACGCGCTTGACGACATAGCCCTCGTCTTCGAGACGTGAGATGCGCCGCGAACAGGCGGAAATCGAAAGCGACACCTTGGCCGCGATCTCCGTGACCGGCAAAGCCGCGTCGCGCTGCAGCAGTTGAAGAATCTTCCGGTCGCGCTCGTCGAGCATAGCTCTCTCCACAAACATCAAAAAAAACGCGCTATTCGCTCATATAGCGCGCTTCATTTGCTGATTTTATGTGTCTCAAGCAATTATTGCAAACAAATACGACGTTTTTCATGCGAGATTGGAACCATCAAATTCGCACCGGGAAGACACATATGAAAACGATCGGCTTGATCGGCGGCATGAGCTTCGAAAGCACCGCCGTCTATTACGACCTCCTCAACAACATGGCACGCGATCGCTTCGGTGGCCTGGCCTCGGCCGAGATCCTGCTGCATTCGGTGAATTTCGCCGACATTGTCGCGCTCCAGCAGTCCGGACGATGGGACGAAGCCGGCAAGCGCCTGTCGGCGATCGCGGCGAACCTCGAGAAAGCCGGCGCCGATTGCGTCCTGATCTGCACCAACACCATGCACAAGATCGCCGGTCAGGTGCAGGCCGCCATATCTGTGCCGCTCGTCGATATCATCGACGAAACGGCGACAGCACTGAAGGCGCGCGGCTGCAAGCGCCCTCTCCTGCTGGCTACCCGCTATACGATGGAAGACGGCTTCTATCATGCGCAGATGTCAAGCTATGGCATCGAGGTCATGACATCGGAAAAGGCGGGCCGCGACCGCATCCATTCGATCATCTTCGACGAACTCTGCAAGGGCAAGGTGCTCGACAGTTCGCGTGCCGAAATGCTCGCGATCATCGACGCGGCAAGATCGACCGGCGCCGACAGCATCATCCTCGGCTGCACCGAGATCTGCCTCCTGCTCGATCCCAACCACCTGCCGCTCCCCGGCGTGGATTCGACGCTCGTCCATTGCCAGGCCGCCAGCGAGTTTGCCTTCACCGACGACACGGCATTGGACGGCGTCAGGAAATATGCATAATCCCCACTAGGACTGATCGACATTCAGCTTAGGCCGAGGCGAAAATGGTGGTTTTCGAGAACCGGAGCGGAGCGTACTTAAGGTACGTGAGCACCGGAAGCGCAGAAAATCGCCATTTGCAGACCGGCATCAGCTGAATGACGATCGGTCCTAAACCGGGGGAGAATTGCATGAAACGACTGGCTCTGATTTCCGCCTGCGCGTTGATCGCGCTGGCGCCGCTCGCCGCCACGGCTGCCGAGAACCGCTGCGGCTGGGTCCAGAACCCGACGCCCGGCAATTGGTGGCTGACCGATGGTGACGGTCAATGGACGATCATGACGCAGGGAAGCTACGAGGCTCCGGGCATGGAGCATATCGGCGACATCTCGGCCGGAGACTATATCGCCACCAACGGCAATTACGGCTATGCCTGTGGCTGCATGCAGGTCGATACCGACGGACAGGGCACGATCCTGCAGATCAATTCGTTCCGTCAATTGTCCATCGGCAAATGCGAAAACGACGAGGCGCTTCCGGCCCCGAACTGAGCCGGCTCGTCGGTAGCATGTTGCTCCGCTACGGATCGTACCATGATGGCGACCTCGGTACGGAACTGCTCCGGGCTGGGAACGTGCCGCTGGGTCGCGTGATAGATCTCGATCCGGCAACCATAGCCCACGCCATCAGGCGTTTCGACCGTATCCCACTCGACGCCATTATGGTGGGCCCAGCCGTTGAGCATCGCATTGACCTCCCTAAGCTTTTCGAAGGGACCGGTCCATTCCATCGACATAAAGGTGCCGGAGGGCAGCATGCTCGCGCGCACGGGGCCGCCGCCGGTATGGAGACGATCGGTGAAATATCCGAACTCCATGTCCAGCCCACCATCACGATCGACCGCCATGTATCGCATGAAGCCGGGACCGACACCGGTGATCCCGCGTGCCGCAACGAAATCCCTTAATTCGCCATAGAACAGGATCGCCTGTTTGGCCAGGTTCCGACGCGAAAGCCGGGACCGGATGTAAAGATACGGTTGTTTCTTGCGACGCACTTTCGCAGGCAAAGTCAGCATAACGGCGCCCCATTCGCGATCTAATCAGTCTATGGTAATCAGAAAATTGTGATCTTTGATCATATTTATGTACTATCGCACTCAACAAAAGAAAAGACCCAAAGATGGACTTATCCAAGGGCTATTTTATCGCTTGATCCAATCGCGTTCCTTAAGGCCGGTGGCCGAGAACGGATCGAGCATCGTACCCGAAACGAGCGATGCCAGAAAGCGCGGCGCGGGCGGTATCCGGGCCACCGTGGAGACGACCTGGTCGCGTATAAACGACAGCGCGCGTGAATCGCCCTGATAGAACGGTGTGAACATGCGCGAGAAAAGCTGGAACAGACGCACATGGTTACGCCGGCCACGGCAATAGCGGTCGATGGCCTGGTCGATATTGGCCTTTGTTGCCAGCCCATGCGCCAGTGCGGCGGCATCGAGCAGTGCCATATTGGCGCCTTGCCCCAATTGCGGGCTGGTGCAATGGGCCGCATCGCCGATGAAAACCACCCTGCCCCGCGCCGGTCGGGCGAGTGTGCGGTGTTGGTAGCGCGCGAGCGTCAGCTGTTCCCAACCGGTAATCTCCTCCAGCATGACGGACGCCTCCGGCCAGTAGCCGCGAAGCCGGGCCTTCCATGCGTCAATCCCGTCGGCCCTGGTCCGATCCGCCTCGGCGATCTTCTGGCTCCAGAAGAAAGCGACCTTCTCGCGGCCATCAGGCGTCAGCCTTCCTACGGGCAGCACGCCGATCATGACGCTTGCATGCTCATAGCGCTGGACAAGCGCGTTCGGCTCGTAGGGCATATCAGCCGCATCGAGCGTCGCCCAAAAGGCCCCATAGGCAAGCTCGACCGAGACGTCATCGGGACAAAGCGCATTCATCAACTGCGAACGCGAGCCGGTGGCGTCGATCGCCAGGCAATAAGGCCCTGATGTGCTGCCATCCGACAGCACCAGCACCGGCGCGCTCTCGATGTCGCGAACGCCAACGACCTGCCGGCCGGTCAGGATCGGAATGCCCTCGCGGACAAAGGCGTCATGCAGGGTCTCGAACAGGGCCGCACGCTGCACCGCCAGCCCGAAACGACCGAAAGGACCGGCTCCATAGTGAACATCGAGCACTGGCCGGCCGGTTTTCGCATCCGTGCCCCAGAGCCGGTCGATCCGGTGCCCCAGCGACATGATGCGGTCATAGAGGCCGAGGTGATGGAGGACCGTCAGCCCCGTCGGCTGCAGGATGAGACCCGAACCGACAGGCGCCGGCTCGGAAAACCGCTCGATGACCTCCACCTCATGGCCGGCGCGTGTCAGCATCAGCGCCATGGCGAGACCCGCCGGTCCCGCGCCGCATATCGCAATCTTGTTCATCTTGCCCGCATTGTTGTTCAGCTGGGCAACGCGACAGCCCGGCTAGATATTCTCCCCCAATGCGCGGCGATAGCGGCGCACCGTCTCGGCCATGCCATATTCCAGCGCGTCCGCTGTCAAGCCGTGGCCGATCGAAACTTCGGCGAGTGCGGGAATGTGTCGGCAAAGCAGCGGCAGATTGGCAACGGTAAGATCATGGCCCGCATTGACTTCGAGCCCGAGCGATATCGCATGCGCCGCGGTCTCGCCCAGCATATCAGCCCAGCGCGCGGCGCCTGCGGGATCATCGTAGCAGCCGCCATAGGGGCCGGTATAGAGCTCGATCCGGTCCGCACCCACCGCCTTGGCGGTATCGATCTGCTCCACGCTGCTGTCGCCGTCAGCAAACAGCGAGACGCGCATGCCGGCCTTTTTCAGCCGCGCCGAGATCACAGTCAGGTGCTCGCAATTGGCTATGAAATCCCAGCCGTGATCCGATGTCGCCTGCGCCGGGTCATCCGGCACCAAGGTGACTTGGTCCGGCTTGTGGGTCTCGACCAGTTCAAGGAAATCCTCCGACGGATAACCCTCGATATTGAATTCGCAACCGGGGAAATCCTCGGAGATCAATGCCCGCAACTCAGGCACGTCGGTGAAGCGCACATGCCGCTCGTCCGGCCTCGGATGCACCGTCAGTCCCGCCGCCCCCGCTTCGAGCGCGATACGCCCGAAACCCACCACACTTGGCCATGGCAGTTCACGGCGGTTCCTGAGCATCGCGATGGCATTGAGGTTCACGGAGAGATGGGCAGTCATGGGCGGGTCCGGTCCTGAAGTGTTGCAAGATCAGTACCGCATCGAATTCATGGCCGCCACCGACATTTCGTGAAGCATCGATTGAATTGATTGATGGTTTCCGCGGACCATGCCGCAACCGTCGCGTGAAACTGATGTCAGGCTTTCCCTGACCCTGACTTAATCGGCTCAAGCCGGACAAGAATTAAGGATTTCGCGATTTCCGGATTCGCGTATAAGGTTAACCGTGCCCGAAGCCGGGAGGCCCGCCGCATTCCTCAGGGATTGCAGGTGGTTCGGATCGGGCAGCCGAAAATGCCGGTCAACGGCTTAGGGATATCTCAACGAGCGTCGGCAATACGGCGCCAAAGTCATCAGCAGCAGTGTCACTCGGGTTCTCCGAGAACCCTCTTGCATGTCCCTAAGTACGCGGCGTTACGCGGTGACTGCAGGTTGGAGCGATTTGAGGGGCGCGACTGGCATGCACGCACACTACAGGCCTTATGGTAACGACGCTGAAAACAAGGGAAGCACGCAATTCTTCCCCGCCATTCCATTACCGCAAAAACTCCCCAGCAAACCGGTTGCCATCGCTGATATGGCGAACATATTCGGGGTTACGCACCGTACGTTGCATTTCTACGAAGAAAAAAAGCTGCTGCAGGCCGATCGTATCGGGGCGATGCGTATCTACGGCCCGCATCAGATCATGGTCATGGCGCTGATCAATCTCTGCCGCGAAACCGGCATGGCGATCGTCCAGATCCAGGAACTGCTGTCCGAACTGGCCGAGACGACCTCACAGCACGAAGCCGACAAACTGTTCCGCGATGCGATGCTGGCCCAGAGGCGCGAACTGATCAGCAGCGAATCCCTGATCCGCCGGCAAATGCAGCAGATCAGCGAAATCCTCGATCACGAAAGCCCCGATAGCGACGATAGCAGCGACAACCTGGCCGCGCGGACGCCCTTCCTCACCGAGTTCGAACTGCATTGTCTCCGCCTGATGTCGGAAGGCTACACGCCGCTCAGGATCAGCAACGCCACCGGCCGTGGCATCGACGACATCCTGACCGTCGAAAACGCCATCATCCGCAAATTCGGCTCCACCAACCGCTTCCAGGCAGTGGCAAAGGCCGTGCTGCTGGGGCTGATCGGGGATTGATTGCGGCGTCACCTTCGGTGATCGTCACTTGACGATCGTAATCGTCTCCGCCGCCCGCGTGATCGCCGTGTAGAGCCAGCGTTCCCGCGTCTCGCGAAAAGCCCAGCCCTCGTCGAACAGCACGACATTGTTCCACTGCGAACCCTGCGCCTTGTGCACGGTCAGCGCATAGCCGTAGTCGAATTCGTCGTAGCGCTTGCGCATGTTCCAGGGGATCTCGCCATCGACCTCCTCGAAGGCGGCCTTGAGCAGCTTGATCTTGGCCGCCCCGCGATCCATGTCGTCGTCTTCAGGCCGCACCAGCAGATTGATGCCCGGCTTGGTGGTTTCACGCGAAGCCGACATCACCTGCCACAGCGAGCCGTTGAGCAGGCCCTTGACCTGGTCGTTCCTGAGGCAGACCAGCTTATCACCGGCGGCCGGATAGCTGTTGGGAAAACCCTTGAGCTCGCGAAGCCGCTGATTGTAGCGCTTGCGCGTCTTGTTGGTGCCGACGAGAACCTGGTCGGCACCGAGCACCAGTTCCTGGCTCACGCCGTCGCGGCCGATGATCTGCGCCGTGCCGTAGTCGCCATGCATGAGCTCCTTGCCCTCGCGCACCTGCATGGCAAGCTGGATGATCGGGTTGTCGCGCGCCTGGCGGTGGATCTCGGTGAGCAGATAGTCGGGCTCGTGCTCGGTAAAAAAGCCGCCGCCGGACACGGGCGGCAACTGGCCGGGATCGCCGAGCACCAGCACCTTGGTGCCGAAGCTCAACAGGTCCTTGCCGAGCGCTTCGTCCACCATCGAGCATTCGTCGATGACGATCAGCTTGGCCTTGGCGACCGGGCTTTGCCGGTTGATCGAGAACATCGGCGACATCGAGGTCTTGCCGGTCACCTCGTCCTCGACTTCTTCCTCGCCCTTCGGCCGGTAGATCAGAGAATGGATCGTCCGGGCATTGGACGCGCCGCGCGAGCGCAGCACCTGCGCCGCCTTGCCGGTGAAGGCGGCAAACAGCACGTCGCCATCGACTTCGTCGGCGAAGTGTTTTGCGAGCGTCGTCTTGCCGGTGCCCGCATAGCCGAACAGCCTGAAGACCTGGCTCCGCGGCTCCTTGAGCCATCGCGAGACAGCTTTCAGCGCCTCATCCTGCTGGGTGGAAAATTGCATGGCGCGACTTGGCAGGATTCGGGTTGATCGGGCAAGCGGAATTCACGCTGGCGACGGATCGGCGCCCAGAACGGTCGGCTTCACACATCGATATCACGGCTTGGCGAACGGTTGCGCTCGAGATCAACGCCGCCGGGAAAAGAACGAAGAAGTTCGACAAAGGATTCTTTCTTCAGAACTGTGAACACCGCCACCTTGTTTCCCACCGGATCCCTGAGATACGCCACATAGAAGGTGTCGCTGTAGTAGCTGCGCGTGCCCGGCCCGCCTTCGTCGGTACCTCCAGCAGCGAGCCCGGCGGCATGCAGCGCCTGCACCGTCTCCGGCTCCGCCGCCCGAAAGGCTGGCATCATGCCATTGCCCGGCGTTGCGACGCCACCATCGAAGGGCTTCATGACATAAATTGTACCCGGCCCATTGTCTGGGTCCACCACACCTTCCAGTGAATACCGGAGGTAGGTATCGTTGGTCTCCTTCTGATAGCCCAAGGGCAACAGCAGGGCGTCGTAGAAGGAGCCGGATGTTTCCAGGTCGTTCGCGCCGATCGTCACGTAGCCGAGCATTTCATTCTCCTTTCAGAGAACAAATTAAGAACATTTCTGCGCGAATTGCAAGAGGCGGTAAATACACCTCACTTCAACATCGGCCACAGGCTCACCACCAGCAACACCGCCATACTGACATTGAACCATTTCAACCGCACCGGATGCGATAGCCAGTCCCGCAGCAACGCGCCGAATGCCGCCCAGCCGCCCTGACAGGGCAGTGCCAGCGCCACGAAAGTGAACGAGACGATGAGCACGCTGAACAAGGGATCGGTGGGATTGGCGAAGGCTGCCATGGAAGACACCGCCATGACCCATGCCTTCGGATTGACCCACTGGAACGCCGCCGCGGCAGCCAGCGTCATCGGCGCACCGCTCGTCTTGCCGTCGCCGAGCGAGCGCGACATGCCGATCGACCACGCGATCCACAGCAGGTAGAGGCCGCCGGCAACCTTCAGCACGAGATAAAGCGTCGGCAGTGACTGGAACAGCGCACCAAGCCCGAGGCCGACCGCGATCAAGAGACTCGCGAAACCCAGTTCGATGCCGATCATGTGCGGTATCGTCCGCCGCATGCCGAAGTTCACGCCCGAGGCCAGCAGCATCATGTTGTTCGGCCCCGGCGTAATGGAGGTCGTGAACGCGAACAGGATCAGAGACAGCAAGACTTCGGGCGACATGGTTCCTCCAATAGGTCAACCTAACTGACCTAACCTGCGCCGGTCCAATGAATAGGGGTGAAACCTCCACCACTGACTTTGATAAGACGCCGCTGACACCAGTAAATCGAGGCGGGAAATTTCATTTTTGACCCGGTTCTCGGGAATAAACCGCCACCTTCATGTTTCTCATCTCCAGGCCGGACGAGGACCCCTCGCCGCCGCCGAACATCGGGAGATCATCATGCGCATCAGAACAATCCTGCCGCTCATCTTTCTGGTCAGCGCCAGTTTCGCTTTCGCGGCCCCTGCCGTGACCACGGTCAAATCAGAGAAGGGCGACGTGCTTGCCGGCGAAAACGGCATGACGCTCTACACATTCAAGAAGGACGAGAAGGGCGAGTCCTACTGCAACGACGACTGCGCCAAGGCCTGGCCGCCCTTCATGGCCAAATCCGACGACAAACCGGATGGCGCCTACACGATCATCAAACGCGAGGATGGTTCCATGCAGTGGGCCAAAGATGGTATGCCGCTCTACTATTGGGTGAAGGACACCAAGAGCGGCGACGTAACGGGTGACGGTTTCAAGGGCGTTTGGGATGCCGCAAGGCCATAGACCTGACGATGGCAACGGGGCTGGCGGACCGCCGGCCCCGCAGAGTTTCGAAGGCAGGATCATGGCGCTCCTGCCCGATCTCAGGCGCTATTCCAGAAGCCTGACCCGCACCGATGCCGATGGCGAGGACCTGCTGCACGACAGTGTCGAGCGGATACTTTTGGCGCGCGCGACGTGGTCGGGGACCAATTTGCGCGCATGGGTGCTGACCATCATGACCAATCTCTACCGCAACGGCACGCGCCGCGAGCGGCGCTTCCCCTCGGTGGAGATCGAAAATGCCGAGACCCTCCAGGCAGCCGACGCGTTCGGCGACCCGCAGCAGCGCATCCGGCTCGCCCGAGCACTCGATGCGCTGTCACCCGAATTCCGCGCCGTGCTGATGCTGGTGGTCATCGAGGGCTATTCCTATACCGAGGTCGCCGAGATCATGAAGACGCCTGTCGGCACCGTGATGTCGCGTCTTTCGCGCGCCCGCGCCGAGCTTTCCCGGCTCCTCGCCGCCGACAATATCATTCCGCTCCGGAGGTCCGAATGACTGACGCTGCAAACCCGGTCACCGAAGACGACCTCCATGCCTATGCCGACGCGCAGTTGTCGAATGGCGAACTGGCCCGCGTCGAAGCCTGGCTGCGGGATCATCCTCACGACGCGGAAAAGGTCCGGCAGTGGCAGGCCCAGAACTGCATGATCCAGACGCTGTTCGAGCCCTATCGTGCGGCAAGCCCCGGCGATACCGAGCTTTTTGCTTCAGCCGCGGATATTGCCCCGGCCCCGGCTTCCAGTCCATGGCGTATGCGCGGCCTGCAGGTCGCCGCCGGCATCTGCCTCTTCGTGCTCGGGGCGGTAACGGGACATTTTGTGCCCTTCGGCAACGCCGACCGGGCCAATGCGGATGCCGGCCTGCACCAGGAGGCAAGCTCGGCATTCCTCATCTATGCAAGCGAGGTTCGCCACCCGGTCGAGGTCAAGGCCGACGAGAAGGATCACCTCGTCAAATGGCTGAGCAAGAAGCTCGGCCACCAGCTGGCCGCGCCCGATCTTTCAGCCCGCGGCTTCAGCCTCGTCGGCGGCCGGCTGGTGCCGGTCAACGGCAAGGCCGGCGCGCTTATGATGTATGAGGACGCCGCCGGCAAACGGCTGACGATCCTTGTCGGCCAGAGCGAGGCCAATGCGATCACCAGCTTCCGCTTTGCGGCGCAAGGCTCCGTCGAAACATTCTATTGGATCGACGAAAAGCTCTCCTACGCCGTCACCGGAGAAATCCCGCGCGATGTGCTTCGCCGCGTGGCGGATGATTGCTACCGGCAGTTCGAGACGCTGTGATAAGTCTGGACTCTTGCGCCTTGTGACAACCCGGCCCTATTCTGGCGCTCATCGCAGCATCGGAACCGACAGCCATGACCGCTATTCCCACCGTCATATTCCCCAACCACGCCAAGGTGCCCGCCCTCGGTCAAGGAACCTGGAACATGGGCGAGCACGTATCCGAGGCGGGGCGCGAGATCGACAGCCTGAGAGGCGGCATCGACCTCGGTATGACGCTGATCGACACGGCCGAAATGTATGCCGAGGGCGGTGCCGAGCGCATCGTCGGACAGGCAATCAAAGGCCGCCGGGACGATGTCTTCCTGGTCTCGAAGGTCTATCCCTGGAATGCCAGCCGCCAGGGCACGATCGACGCCTGCGACCGAAGCCTGACGCGCATGGGCGTCGACAGGATCGATCTCTACCTGCTCCACTGGCGCGGTGAACATCCATTGGCCGAGACGGTTGAGGCCTTCGAGACCCTCAAGACATCGGGCAAGATCGGCGCCTGGGGCGTCTCGAATTTCGACACGTCGGATATGGAAGAACTCGTCTCTGTACCCGGCGGCGAGACTGTCGCGACTAATCAGATCCTCTATAATCTCGCCCGGCGCGGCCCCGAATTCGATCTCCTGCCCTGGTGCCGGAACCGAAACATCCCCGTCATGGCCTATTCGCCGATTGAACAGGGTGCACTCGCCAAAAACCATGATTTGATCCGCATCGCCAAGGCCTACCAGGCGACATCAGCACAACTGGCGCTCGCCTTCCTCATCCGCCAGGGAAATGTCATCGCAATCCCAAAAACATCGAGTGTTCATCGCGCGAAGGAAAATCGCGACGCCGTCGCTCTTCAAGTAGCGGATGAAGACTGGGCCGCACTCGACGCCGCCTTCCCGCCGCCGAACAGAAAAAGGCCGCTGGAGATGATTTGAATTTCCTGCGGCCTCAGACACTTACAAAGCCAACTTGAATCACATTCCCTGCGGACCGCGGTTCATCGCGGCGATGCCGGTGCGGCACACCTCGTTCAGCCCGAGCGGCTGCATGATGGCGATGAACTGGTCGATCTTGGTCGACTTGCCGGTGATCTCGAACACGAAATGGCTGACCGTGGCGTCGATCACCTTGGCATGGAAAGCCTCGGCAAGCCGGAGCGCCTCGACTCGGAGATCGCCGGAACCCGCCACCTTGATCAGTGCCAGTTCGCGTTCGATCGGCCGCTCCTGGCCGAATTCGCGCGCCCGGACCGTCAGGTCCACGACGCGATGCACCGGCACGATGCGTTCGAGCTGCGACTTGATCTGTTCGAGCACATGCGGCGTGCCGCGCGTCACGATCGTGATGCGCGACAGATGCGACGAGTGCTCCGTCTCCGAAACCGTCAGGCTCTCGATATTATAGCCTCGGCCCGAGAAAAGCCCGATTACACGGGCGAGGACACCGGGTTCGTTATCGACGAGCACCGAGAGCGTATGGCCCTCGGCGGTCTCCGTTTCCTTTGCGATGAAATAGGCCGAACCGCTCGGCTGTAGGTGCTTGTTCATTTCGTTTCCTGCCCCGTATTTTCTATTGCGCCAGTTCGACGCTGATTTCATTCATATGGCGATTGGCGAGTTTGACGAGATCGCGGTCGAAGGTCACGAAGCCGTCGGCATCACTCGCGCTTACGACATGAAGTGCGTCTCCGAAATCCATGCCTTGCCGGAAAGCCGCGATCGCTACAGCCACTTGGGCCGCGCATTCCAGGTCAATCCGATCGATCTCCAGCATCGACAACATCATTCGCACGACGTCTTGCCGTTTGATCTTCAGCGCTGTCCTGAGAACCCACTCGGTCTCCAGCAAGACGCTCTTGCTGACATAAATCCGACCGGACGACAGCAAAGCCTCTGCGTAACGTGCCTCCGCACCGGGCTCCTCCGCCAGCAGACGAGCGAGAATGTTGGTGTCAACGGCTGTTTTTTTCATTCCACCGCCGCACGGCCTCTTTTGAGATAGCCTCGTTTATCATTTCGTCTGTGAGCGGTGGACCGTCATACTTAGGTCGCCGAGCGAGAAACTCTTCCACTGTGAGCGTCTTTTTCGGCTCAACCGCCGGCTGCTTGTCCACCAGCTTCAGCACGATCTGTCTCTGCCCACCGGATACCTCAAGTTCCACCTCGCCGCCGATCCCATGTGCCTCCAGCAGTTCTTTCGACAGAACGAACTCGCCTTTGGCCGTTGCTTTGATCGTTGTCATCTACATCTCCTGAAGCCGGGCGGATATTGAAGTGATCATACCCGCCCGCCCAGCCTTTATCAAACCAACTGCCGGCCCTTGGCGTCGATCGCGTTGGCGACCGCTTCGTCGGTGGCTTCATCCGGCAGCAGCATCTCGTTATGTGCCTTGCCCGATGGAATCATCGGGAAGCAATTGGCGAGGTTGGCGACGCGGCAATCGAACAGCACCGGCTTCTTGACGTCGATCATCTCCATGATGGCGTCATCGAGATCATCAGGCTTTTCGCAGCGTATGCCATGGCCGCCATAGGCCTCGGCGAGCTTGACGAAATCAGGCATCGCCTCGGTATAGGAGTTCGACAGCCGGTTGCCGTGCAGCAGCTGCTGCCACTGGCGCACCATGCCCATATACTGGTTGTTGAGGATGAAGATCTTGATCGGCGCATTGTACTGCACCGCGCAGCTCATCTCCTGCATCGTCATCTGCACCGAGGCGTCGCCGGCGATATCGATGACGAGGCTGTCGGGATGGGCGATCTGCACGCCGAGCGCCGCCGGCAGGCCGTAACCCATCGTGCCGAGGCCGCCCGAGGTCATCCAGCGGTTCGGCTCGTCGAAATGATAGAGCTGTGCGGCCCACATCTGGTGCTGGCCGACTTCCGTGGTGATGTAGGTGTCGCGATCCTTGGTGAGCTCATAGAGGCGCTCGACCGCGTATTGCGGCATGATCACATCCTTGCTGTGCTTGTATGCAAAGGAGTTGCGCGCGCGCCATTTGTTGATCTGCGTCCACCAATCGTCGAGGCGCGATTTGTTCGCGGTGCGGGCGTTCGCCCGCCAGACGCGCAGCATGTCCTCGAGCACGGAGGCACTGTCGCCGACGATCTTCACATCGACGCGGACCGTCTTGTTGATCGAGGACGGATCGATATCGATATGGATTTTTCGCGAGTTCGGCGAAAACGCATTGATGCGGCCGGTGATGCGGTCGTCGAAGCGCGCCCCGACACAGAGCATGACGTCGCAATCATGCATCGCCATGTTGGCTTCGTAGGAACCATGCATGCCGAGCATGCCGAGCCAGGCCGGACCGGATGCCGGATAGGCGCCGAGCCCCATCAGCGTCGAGGTGATCGGAAATCCGGTAAGTTCGACCAGTTCGCGCAGGAGCTTCGCCGCGACCGGGCCGGAATTGACCACGCCGCCGCCGGAATAGATGATGCCGCGCTTGGCGCCGGCCATCATCGCGATGGCCTTCTCGATCTCGCCGGGATCGCCCTGGATCCTGGGCTGGTAATGCGCTTCCATCGGCACGTTGTCGGGCGCCTGATAGGTGCCGGTCGCGAACTGCACGTCCTTCGGGATATCGATGAGCACGGGGCCCGGCCGGCCGGACTGGGCAATCCGGAAGGCTTCATGGATGATCTTGGCAAGCTGGTTGACGTCCTTGACCAGCCAGTTGTGCTTGGTGCAGGGCCGGGTGATGCCGACGGTATCGCATTCCTGGAACGCATCGGAACCTATCAGCGACGACGGAACCTGGCCGGTGATGCAGACGAGCGGGATTGAGTCCATCAGCGCATCCTGCAGCGGCGTCACCGCATTGGTCGCACCGGGGCCCGAGGTGACGAGCATGACACCGACCTTGCCGGTCGAGCGGGCATAGCCTTCTGCCGCGTGGCCGGCGCCCTGCTCATGGCGGACAAGGATGTGCTCGACGTCGTCCTGCTGGAAAATCTCGTCGTAGATCGGCAGAACCGCTCCACCCGGATAGCCGAACACATGCTTGACGCCATTGTCCCTGAGCGCCCTGAGAACGATCTCCGCCCCCGTCATCTGGTTATCGTCTTTGCCCGTCATATCTGTATTCCTTCCCGTTGGCCGTCGCGATATCAAGTTTCAAGGCATAAAAAAAGGCCCCCGGAGGAGCCTCGTCTAGCGCATGGGAGCTTTCGCCGGATGGTTACACCATCCTGCCCATGCGCCTACCCACTACAAGAATCTTTGCAAAAGTTTTCATGGCGCGCAGAATTAGTCAGAAACTCGCGATCCGTCAATCGAAAAATGCGCGCAGGCAAGCCGTTGGAAAAACTGTCTTCCAAGTTTGACAATTATCATGGAACTCCAGGATATAGTATTGACTTTATTAGTACATGCATGAATTACCGGCTGGGAGCGGAGCCAGCATGAACACAAGCGACAGTATAATCGACCGGATATACGAGGCGGCACTGGTTCCTGAAATGTGGAGTTCGGTCCTTGAGAGTTTGTCCGTTTTGGCGGGCGCCACGGGCGGACTTCTTCTGTCGGCGCGCGATCATAAGGCCAACCGGACCATTCTTACCGACTCGTTGAGGGAATTCTATGACCGTGCCACCAGTGAGGGCTGGTGGGCGCGCAATTCACGCGGCAAGCTCCTGCTGACGCTGCCCGCCAACGAATTTCACTCCGATGCCGATCATTTCTCGCCCGAGCAGATGGCGCGCGAGCCGCTCTATC
Source organism: Rhizobium sp. TH2 (assembly GCF_024707525.1). Lineage (NCBI taxonomy): Bacteria > Pseudomonadati > Pseudomonadota > Alphaproteobacteria > Hyphomicrobiales > Rhizobiaceae > Rhizobium > Rhizobium sp. TH2. The sequence continues at coordinate 3,186,512 of NZ_CP062231.1, forward strand.
GCGATCTGCTTTGGCCAATGGGATTCGGCTACGCGACGGCCACGCATATCCAGGTGCCGAATGGCGATACGCTGATCCTCTCGCTCGAACGGCCACTTGAGCGCGGGCCTGTAGAGCGGCAGGCGGTGGAGAGCCTCACCGCGCTCAGGCCGCACATCGCCCGGTCGGCGCTGCTTGCGTCGCGCCTCGCCTTCGAGCGCATCCAGAGCGCCAATGAAGCATTCGGCTTGACAGGGCTTCCCTCCGCCGCGATCGATGCACAGGGTCAACTCATCGATTGCAACAACCTCTTCGAAGGCCGCCGCGACCAGGCATTGATCGGCGCCGGCAACAAGGTACGGCTGGTCAATGACGATGCCAACCGGGTGCTTGAGCAATGCCTCGCTGCCATCCGTGCCGGCGGCCCTACCCTGCGCTTCGCCAGCCGTTCGATCGCGCTTCCCCGCACGGAGGGCGGCGACGCTGCTGTTCTTCACCTCGTGCCGGTGCGCGGCTACGCGCGCGACATCTTCACGGCAGCCGCCTATTTCATCATCCTGACACCGCTTGATGGCGACCGGCTTGCGCCGATCGAACTGATCCAGGGACTGTTCGATCTGACGACGATGGAAGCCAGGGTGGCCCGCGCCCTTGCCACGGGAAAAGACATCGACAACACCGCTCAAAGCTTCGGCATTTCGCGCGAAACCGTGCGCGCCCACTTGAAAAACATCTTCTCGAAGACCGGTTTTTCCCGCCAGACCGACCTTGCCGCTGCAATATCGCTTGTCAGGACGATCGAGTGACACCATCTATTGCTCATGGTTGAATTTGCACGCCCCGCAGTGTGCACTCGAAGAGATTGAATGGCGAAGATCAACGAACATCTGCCCGGCGACTGCCGCCCGATCGCGCACATCCTCTCGCGCGTCGGCGACAAGTGGACCATCCTGCTTCTCAACGTCCTCGGCGACAACACCATGCGCTTCAAGGACTTGCACCGTGCAGTGCCGGGCATCTCCCAGCGCATGCTGACGGTTACCGTCCGCAATCTCGAGCGCGATGGCCTGGTGGTGCGCACGATTTACCCGACAATCCCGCCCAAGGTCGAATACGCGCTGTCAGATCGCGGCCGGTCCCTGCGTTGCGCCCTCGTTCCCATTGCCGATTGGGTCACGCGGAACAGGGACGGCATCGAAGAGTCCCAGCAGCAATTCGACAATTCCATCAATGGAAATTCTCAAAGCCCTGAACCCGCACGATATTCGATGCTTACCTCAAAGTAAGTCACATCTGAAAAAGTGCCGTCTTGTCCCGCATCTTGGTTACACATAGTTCTCTGCTTACCATTCGTAAGCAAAGGAAAATGCAATGGGACACAAGCCTAAAATCGGTATCATCGTCGGAACCACCCGCCAGGGGCGCTTCGCCGACGGCCCAACCAACTGGATCGCGGCGATTGCCGGCAGGCGCACCGACGCCGAGTTCGAAGTGGTCGATCTGCGGGATTATCCGATGCCCTTCTTCGAGGAAATGGGCTCGCCGTTCTACGTCCCGCCACAGAACGAGATTGCCCTGAAATGGGCGGCCAAGATGGATAGCCTCGACGGCTACATCTTCATCACCGCAGAATATAATCACTCGGTCAGCGGCGTGCTCAAGAACGCACTCGACTATGCCTACAAGGAATTCAATCGCAAGCCCGCCACCTTCGTCGCCTATGGCGGCACCGGCGGTGCCCGCGCCGTCGAGCATCTGCGCCACATCCTCGCCGAGCTCCAAGTGGCGTCGCTGAAATTCCCGGTCCATATCGGCATGAACGAAATGCTCGGCATCATGCGCGAGGGAAAGACGATGGCCGACTATCCCTATCTTGACGACACCGCCGAGAAGATGCTCGACGAGCTTCTCTGGTGGACCCATGCCCTGAAGACCGCCCGCGAATCCGCCGACATCCGCGCGGCCGCATAACAAGACGGCCGGGAGGCGATGGCGGTTCGCCTCCCGGACGCGATCATGCAGGTGAGGTCAGTCAGGCCTGCATCGTCTGCATCTTGGCCATGTTGGCCTTGATCTCTTCTTCGCTCAGTTGCTCGCCGGGCGTGGAAAGAGACCAGCTATGGCCGAACGGATCCTCGAGCACGCCGTAGCGATCACCCCAGAACTGGTCCGCGACGGGCATGATTTCCTTGGCACCGGCCGCGATCGCCTTGGCGAAGGCTGCATCGACGTCATCGACGATCATATGGACGGTCACGGGCGTCCCGCCGATAAGCTTCGGACCCTTTGCACCCCATTCAGGAAACTCGTCCATCAGCATCAGCATGGAATCGCCGAATTTCATGGACGCGTGCATGATCTTGCCGCTTTCACCATCCATCCGCATGCCTTCCTCGGCGCCGAAAGCTTTCTTGTAGAACTCGATTGCGTCAACGCAATTGGCGCAGACAAGATGTGGGGTCAGCGTATGCATGCCCTGCGGCACGGACTTCGTCGAAATCGTCATGGCTCTCCTCCTTTTGAGCTATCTGAACATACCAACTGGTCGGTATCGGTCAACCACTTTTTCAAGTATGGCTCACGACCAGTGACAAAAGATGGCAGCATGCCTCTGCGCCATTTCGGTACACTTGTGCCGAAACAGCTTGTTAACTCGGGATTGCTAAATTGCACTTTGCCTGCGCCCACGGAGTACCGCGTTGTTCAGCAGAGATTTGCAAAACTCCCCGTCCGCCGGGATTCAGGAAAGACGCGACGCAGTCCAGCAGGCACACCGCTTCATCGGCAATGTGATTGCCTGCGACGGGGCGCATGCGACCGTCGCTGCGTCGATCGGCTCGTTCGAGGAAGCCGAAGCGGATCTCTGGTCGGTCGGGCGTCTTGTCACCATTCTCGTCGGAAAGAACCGCGTGATCGCACTGACGCGCGCCATGCAGACATCCGCCGCGCAATGGACGGAAGACTCTTCGAACGCCTTCAAGGTCGAGCTTGAACTGCTGGGTGAAGTCCGCGTCTCTGACGACGGCCGCGAACAGTTCTCCACCGGCATCACGACCTATCCCTATCTCGGCGCCCGCGCGCATCAGATCCGGTCCTCCGACCTCATGAAGATCTATGATCGCGGCGCGCTCGAAACCAGCGTCATTGGCAAGCTCAGTCAGGATGGCAGCATCGACGCTGCAGTCCACATCCCTTCCATGCTGTCGAAGCATTTCGCGCTGGTCGGCTCGACCGGTTCCGGCAAGTCCACGGCCGTGTCGCTTCTGATGAACAAGGCGATAGAGAGCGATCCAAAACTGCGCATCCTGATCCTCGATCCGCATAACGAATTCGCTGCCGCCTTCCCCGACAAGGCCGTGGTGATCGACACCGACAGCCTCGACCTGCCCTTCTGGCTTTTCCGCCTTGAGGAACTCGCCGAAGTTCTCTTTCGCGGCCGTCCGCCCATCGTCGACGAACTCGACGTGCTACGTGACCTCATCCCGGAAGCCAAGCGCGCCTTCCGCGGCAACGAGAGCCTGTCCAGCCGTCGCAGCAGCGAGCGCAACGGCGTCACGGCCGACACGCCCGTTCCCTACCGTTTCGCCGATCTCATGGCATTGATCGACGAGCGTATCGGCAAGCTCGAAGGCCGCTCGGAAAAGCCCTATCTGCGCGCGCTGAAACTCCGCCTGGCCGCCGCGATCAACGATCCGCGCTACCGCTTCATGTTCTCCTCGAACACGATCAGCGACACGATCAACGAGACAATCTCCCAGATTTTCCGGATTCCCGGCGATGGCAGGCCGATCGCGACGCTGCAACTCGCCGGCATTCCGTCCGAAGTCGTCAATTCGGTCGCTTCCGTGCTCTGCCGCATGGCCTTCGAAATCTCGCTCTGGTCGAATGGTGCCGTCCACATTCTCGTGGTCTGCGAAGAGGCCCACCGCTACGTGCCGTCCGACCCCACGCTCGGCTTCTTCCCGACGCGCCAGGCGATTGCCCGCATCGCCAAGGAAGGCCGCAAATACGGCTGCTCTCTGGGGATCATCACCCAGCGCCCGGGCGAACTCGACCAGACCATCCTGTCGCAGTGCTCGACCATCTTCTCGATGCGGCTCTCCAACGAACTCGACCAGGACATCATTCGCAAGGCCATTCCAGGCTCATCGATATCGGCGATGAATTTCATCTCATCGCTCGCCAACGGCGAAGCCATCGCATTCGGCGAAGCGCTTCCCGTGCCGATGCGGCTCAAGTTCGAGCGCGTCAAGGAAAGCGTCCTCCCCCGCGCCCATGGCGCCGAGGTGAAGGAAGGGATCGACGATCCCTCGACCATCAATCTCGGCAATGTCATCGAACGGATGCGCCAGAGCGCGGGTCCCGATATCTCGGATTTCCAGTCGCGCGTCTCCGCAGCCGAGGCAACCGTGCAGGAAGCGGTCTTGGGCGGCATGCAATACGGCACGCCGATCGACGACGAAGCGCCGCTTCAACCCCGGTCGGAATTCTCCGGTGACCTCGAACCCTATAATCCCGGCATGCTTCCCGGCTCGGCGCGCACCGCGCCCCTGGGCGAAATCACGCGGCAGGACACCCGGATCGATCGCTACAGCGCCCTTTTCAAGAACTCCTCAGCCGACAACGGCGCCCGTTCCGTGAGCGCTGAGCCCGCGCTCTACCAGCCAAGCCAGACCCTGCGCGAGCGCCTTCTCTCCAAGTCGGGCAGCAGCCTCCTCAAGAAGTGACACTCGAGGCTTGCAGGTGCTTGTACATGAAGGTCGCACCATCCATCCGCTCTGACACCGTATCGCGGCAGTAGCCCGGTATCACCCCTGCCGTGAGATAGCCGAGCGAGGCATAAAGCGGCTCGGCCTTGTCGCCCGTACGGGTGTCGAGCGTGATCAGGCTGCGTCCCAGCTCTCCGGCAACCCTCTCGATCTCCGCCATCAGGATGCGCGCGATGCCGCGATTGCGGAAATCCGGATGCACCATCAGCTTGCGCAATTCGGCACGATGGTGCTGGTTCGGCGGCATGTCATGATCCAGCTGAACCGTACCGGCGATCCTACCTTCAAGCCAGGCCACGAGCATGACCAGTTTGCCACCTTCGAGCGCAGGCAGGACTTTCCGCGTCCAGAAATCCGCGGCGTCTTTCATGTCGTAGGGCAGCATGAAGTTGATGCTGGCACCAGCCTCGACGCTGGCATGCAGAATGCCGGCGAGGCCAGCGAGATTGTTCGTCAAATCCTCCGCCCCGAACCGCACGATTTCGATGGATGGTCTGGTATCCATGTGTTCCTCACACCATAAAGAGAAGGTATCTCGCGCCGCAGTCATCGGGGGTCGCGAATTCCGTTGCGCCGTAGAGCTGGTAGCGCAGGCAATCCCCAGCGCTCAAATCATGCGCGCGGCCGCCGATCGTAAGCGTGAGCTGTCCCTCGAGCAGGACGAGATGATGCTCAAGCCCGGGCTTCGACGCCTCCGGATAGATAATGCTGGTGCCCGGCGGCAGCGTGCCCTGGATCACCTCGCCAGCGAGCGCCGCGTTGGGCGGAGACACCGAGCGGCGTTCGAAGCCAGTCTGCGGATCGCTCCAGACCCATTGCTCATCGCGCCGCACGACGGGCGCGAACGCATCCTCCACCATCCGCATCAGCCGCGACATCGTCATGCCATAGGCCGCGCACAGCCGGCCAAGTACCGCCGCCGTCGGGCTGACCTCGGCGTTTTCGAGACGTGATAAAGTCGCCCGGCTGACGCCGCTGAGACGCGCCAGTTCGTCGAGCGAGCAGTTGCGCTCCGCGCGAAGGCTTCTAAGCCGCGTGGCGATCTGGTTGTCAAAAGTGCTGTCGTCGCTCGAAGAAAATCCCATATACGGAATATATTTCCAAATATGAGAAATGCAAGTGCGATGTGAAATTTCGTGGGACTTATTTCGCCGGGCAAAGCATCGGCAGCCCATCACGCGATGTCGCCTGGGAAAACTCATCGAACCGGAAGCGTAGCGTCCCGGGCACGCTCGAACGATAGATACCGAACTTGAAATACGGGCCTACGAGTTTTTCGTCGCCGCCCTGCTTCAGCGTCGCGCCGATATTGCCGCGCACGGACACAATCTTCTCGCCATTCGCCCAGATATCGATCTCACCCCTGCCCCGGGGTCCGCGTTCGTTGTCGCCACGACCCGGCTTGATGCGATAGATCATATCGACCCAACCCTTCCGGGGATCCGGTAGGACGGCGTCCTTCTCGGGAATGACCTCGATTTGTGAGACGAACTTGGGGTCGGCCAGACCGACAGACTTGGCGATCTCCGAACTTTGCGCAAAAGATCCCTTGTCCACCGGCGCGCCGGCGACATCGTCGGAGCGGGTTTTGCGCGCGAAATCTGACACTCTTCCATCGACGAGTTCCGTCGATTGAAGGCCCAGGACCGCGTTAATATCCTTCTCGTGTTTGTCGCCCGGCTTGGTGGCACTCGCTTCGACCGTCTGGACGTCATCGTAATTGCCTTCGGCCGACGCGACTACCCGCCGGTTGTCGTTGTCCTGCACGGTGATATGGAACACGCCATTGTCGAAGCGCTGCGCCAGCATCGGACTGCCATCGCCCGGCCCCTTCCATTGGCCGATGACAGTGCGGGCGCTGCCGATGGTGGGTATGTCGCCGTCTATCCGGAAGCTGAACCGATACCACACCTCCTGCCCGAATGACGGCCAGGACGACTTGGCGGTTCTGAGTTCCGCGCGCTCGCACGCATTGCCACATTGCTGGCCACCATCGCCTTCGCGCGCCGTGATCTCAATGGCCGAGAGCCCGCACCGGCTGTCCGGCACAAACGATATCTGGGCATCCGTGATCTGCTTCTTCGTCCACTTCGTCGGATCGAGCGAGCCGTTATCGAAATCATCCTTCAGCGATTGCGCGCAGGCACTGTCCGCGCACAATACTGCAATCGCGACTGCCGCGAGCGCAAGAATACGCATTTCTCCTCCCTCGATCCGATGCACGAGGATGCTGGCAATTCTCCCGTCCGCAGTATACTCGATCGGCGGCCTTGGGATAGTCATTCATCACCGATCAGTCGGATCCGATCCGCGTCCAGCTTTCATCCATCTGGTTGCGGAACCATGTCATCTGCCGCTTGGCATATTGCCGCGTCGCCGCCGACGCCTGGGATATGACCTCGACGCACGTCATCTCGCCCCGCAGCATGGCGGATATCTGCGGCACGCCGATGGCCTTCATGACGGGCAGCGCCTTGGGCAGATCGAGGGCCACCAACGCGCGCACCTCCTCGATCGCGCCACGGTCCAGCATGGTCTCGAACCGCCGGTTGATCCTGTCATGCAGCACCGACCGCTCCGGCTCGACGATGATCTTCATCGCCCGGCCCGGATCGATGATTGCCGCACCAGGCTTCTCCTGGAAGACGGAAATCGAGCGACCGGTCGCCTCCTTCACCTCAAGCGCCCTGAGGATCCGCTGACCGTCGGAAGGGTTCAACTGGTCGGCCATTTCAGGATCGCGTGCGCCGAGTTCGGCATGCAGTGCCCATGGTCCATCCTCGGCAAGCCGCGCCCGCCATTTTGCACGGATGGGTGCAGGTATCTCGGGCATGTCGGACAACCCGCCTGTCAGTGCCTTGAAGTAGAGCCCGGTGCCGCCGACGAAAACCGGAAGCTTGCCTCGCGCCCGCAAATCCTCGATCAGCGGCGTGACGGCCCGCATCCACTCGCCGGTGGAATAGGCGGTCGCGGCCGGGACCACGCCATACAGATGATGCGGCACGCCGCCCATGTCGTCGATATCGGGCCGAGCCGTCAGCACATGCAGCGTATCGTAGACCTGCATCGAGTCAGCATTGATCACCTCGCCGCCGTGTTCCCGCGCCAGTTCCGCGGCCAGAGCGGACTTGCCGCTGGCGGTTGGCCCGGTTATCAGGATCGCGTCCATTCTGGTCGAAGGAATTTTGTTCATGGCCCTCGTTGCCACGCTTATCGCCAATCCGTCAAATCCGAAGCTGACGCCCGCCCTTGCCGAAAAGGCGGCCAATGCCGTCAACGCCTCGGGCGTCTACTGGCTGGCGGATGGCGTCGCCTGCGACCTGCCCCTCAGGGACGAACCGGCCGCAGCCGAACAATTGGCGCTCCTGCGCGAAGCAGTGCGTGACGAACCGGTCGATGTCGTGGTCCAGGACGCCGAAACCCGCCGCAAGAAAATGCTGATCGCCGATATGGATTCCACCATGATCGGCCAGGAATGCATCGACGAACTCGCCGCCGAAGTCGGCCTCAAGGACATGGTCTCGGCGATCACCGCCCGCGCCATGAACGGCGAGATCGCCTTCGAGCCGGCATTGCGCGAGCGCGTCGCGCTGCTGAGGGGGCTCGATGTCTCGGTGATCGCAAGCGTCATCGAAAAGCGCATCACGCTCACCCCGGGCGGCATCGAGCTCGTCCGCACGATGAAATCGAAGGGCTACTACACCGCCCTCGTCTCTGGCGGCTTCACCAGCTTCACCCACCGCATCGCCGCCACGATCGGGTTCGACGAGAACCGCGCCAATGTGCTGATCGAGAAGGAGGGCAAGCTCATTGGTGAAGTCACCGAGCCCATCCTCGGCAAGCAGGCCAAGGTCGATGCCCTCAATGAAATCACCGCCCGCCTCGGCATCACGCCCGATGAGGCAATCGCGGTCGGCGATGGCGCCAACGATCTCGGCATGCTGCACCTCGCCGGCTCCGGCGTCGCCATCCACGCCAAGCCATCCGTGGCGGCGGAAGCGAAAATCCGCATCGACCATGGGGATTTGACGGCGCTGCTTTATTTGCAAGGGTATCGGAAGAGTGATTTTGTATCATGAAGACAAGCAATCCCGGCTTCTACCACCGCCAGATCGGCGATCTGATTGTCACCGCGATTTTCGACGGCATGGTGGAGGTTTCGCTCGAGGCCGTCACGAGCATCCCTCAGGATGAGGCTCGCCGCCTGCAGGACCAAAGCCTTCGCCCATTTCCACCGCTGTTGCCCACATCGATCTTCGCCGTGACGCGCGGCGAGGAGACAATCGTCATCGATGCCGGTGGTGCACCCGAACTCGATGCGGACCTGGGCCTCAGCCGCGCCAACATGCTCGCGGCCGGCATTGATCCTGATCGGGTTCGCGCCGTCCTCATGACGCATCTCCACACTGACCACTATGGCGGCCTTGTCTTGTCCGATGGTTCGGCCGCGTTTCCAAATGCCGAGTTGATCATGAATGCCGAAGAGCACCGCTCCCGCTTCGGAACTGCCGACGCCCCGCTCGCGCCTCCGGACTACCTGCCGCGCGCCATAGCGCCCTACACCAACCGTCTGCGGCTCATCGAAGGCGGAGCAATTCTTTATGGAATCGAAACGGTGTTCCTGCCGGGCCACACGCCCGGCCACACCGGTTGGCTTCTAAAATCTGGTGAAGAACGACTCCTCATCTGGGGCGACGTGGTCCATCTGCCCGCCATCCAGTTCAAGCATCCCGAGGCATCGATGAGCTATGACACCGACACGGCACAATCGGCAGCGAGCCGCCGGGGTGCCTTCCGCAGGGCCGCCCGCGAAGGCTTCCTTGCCGCTGGAATGCACATGGATTTTCCGTGCTTCGGTCATGTTGTCCCCGATGGCGACGCCTACCGCTGGATCCCGGAGCCCTACCGGCACACGCCCTGACACTCGTCGCGCGTGGCGGGGCGCGCCCTACTCTATCGGCACCGCCACCAGCCTCAACTCGCCCTTCTGGTTCGCCACCATGAGATAGGCGTTGCGCCGGTCATCAGCCTTCAGTTCGGTGATCTTACCGGCCACATCTTCGGGCGACTCCACGAAATCCTGGGCGATCTCTACGATCACGTCACCCTTGCGGATGCCCTTCTCATGCGCTGCGGTGTTGGCCGGCACATCCAGTACCAGCACGCCCTCGACGTTTTCGGGAATGGAGAATTCCTTGCGGTTCTCCGCCGTCAGCGGCGAAAGCGTCAGGCCAAGGGTTTCGGCTGGCGTAATCGGTGCGGTTTTCGGCTTGGCATCCTTGGGATCGACGGGGTCGATACCTTCCGGCTTGGCAAGCCCGTTATTCTCGAGCTGTTCGGCGAGCTTCTCGGCATCGCTCTTCTTGTCCTCGGCCGGCTGGCGCGACAGCGTCACCTTCAGCGTCAGCTGCTCACCCTTGCGGATCACCACCACGTCGAGCGGCTTGTCGAGCGGGCTGTCAGCCACGACGCGCGGCAAGTCGCGCATTTCAAGAATATCCAGGCCGTTGAACTTCAGGATCACGTCACCGGCAACGATCGGCCCCTTTTCCACCGGCCCGCCCTTGACGATGCCCGAGATCAGCGCGCCGCGCGGCGTCTCGAGCTTGAGGTCGGCGATCATGTCATCGGTGACCGGCTGGATACGCACGCCGAGCCAGCCGCGATGAACATCGCCGAACTCCCTGAGCTGGGCGACGACATGCGCCGCGATCTCGGTCGGCACGGCAAAGCCGATGCCCACGGAACCCCCGCCGGATGGCGAATAGATAGCCGTGTTGATGCCGATCACATCGCCAAACATGTTGAACAGCGGCCCGCCGGAGTTGCCGCGATTGATCGCCGCATCCGTCTGCAGGAAGTTGTCATATGGGCCGGCGTTGAGATTGCGGTTGCGGGCCGACACGATGCCGACCGACACCGATCCGCCGAGGCCGAAGGGATTGCCGATCGCCATCACCCAGTCGCCGATCCGCATCTTGCGGGAATCGCCGAGCTTGACGTATTTCAGCGGCTTTTTCGGCTCCACCTTGAGCAGTGCGATATCGGTCTTGGTATCGGTGCCGACCAGCTTTGCGGTGAGCTTGCCGCCGTTGGCAAAATTCACCACGATCTCGGACGCGCCCTCGATGACGTGGTTGTTGGTGACGATGAAGCCGGACGGATCGATGACGAAGCCGGAGCCCAGCGACGTCACCTTGCGCGCCGTATTGGCGCCCTCGTCATTGCGCTTCTTGAAGTAGTCGTCGAACAAATCCTGGAACGGCGCGTCCTTGGGCAGGTTGGGCGTCGGCACGCCCTCGTCGCCTTCAGCCTTGGTGTTCTGCGTGATCGATATGTTGACCACCGCATCCATCAGGGATTCCGCGAGATTGGCCACCGATTCCGGCCCATGCTGGGTCTGGTGCGCGGCCGCGGGCGTCTCCTGCGCAATGGCGTGTGATAGAGCCCCTGAAACCAGGGCCACGCCAAGCGCGATCGCTCCAAAACGGCTAGTCACCTTCGTCATATCTGTGCCTTTCAGCTTCAGAATCCACGGATCAGCCATATACCGAACACACCGATTCCCATGGCGATGATACCGCCAATCCTCAACTGGCTCTCAGCAAATTCAGGCAGCACCGCGGCGAGACTCTTCACAAAACCGGGAGCGGCTGCATAGAGCAGCCCTTCGATGATGAAAAAGAAGGCGAGCCCCGCCAGCAGGTCGTTCATTGCGCCTGCGCTGCCGGAACATCCGTCGCCGTCTTCGGTACTTCACTGTTGAAGTACTGGAAGAACTCCGAGGTCGGCGAAAGCACCAGCGTCGCGTCACCCTTGCCGAGTGCTGCGGCATAGGCCGTCATCGAGCGATAGAACGCATAGAATTCCGGATCACTGGCGAAGGCTTCGCCGAAGATGCGGTTGCGTTCGGCTTCGCCCTGACCACGCAGGATCTGCCCTTCCTTGCTGGCCGCGGCGAGAATCTCGATGCGGCCACGATCGGCGATGGCGGTGCGGCGCTGGGCGCCTTCGTTGCCGCGCGCCCGGATTGCCTCGGCCTCGGCGAGACGCTCGGCCTTCATGCGGTCGAAGGTCTGCTGCGAAACTTCCTTGGTCAGGTCCGTGCGGCGGATGCGTACGTCGGTGAGCGTCAGGCCCAGCGACTCCGCATCCTTGGTCAGGTCGCTGCGCACTTCCTTCATCATCGAGCCGCGCTCCTTGGAGAGTGCTGCTTCGAAGCCACGCAGACCATAGACCCGGCGCAATGCCGAATCGAGGCGGGTGCGAAGGCGCGATTCCGCCTGCGCCACGTCACCGGCGGCGACTTCACGGAACAGGCGGGCGTTGGAAATGCGATAGACGACGAAGGCATCGACTTCGTAGAACTTGCCGCCCGAAACCTGGACACGCATATTGTCGAGATCGAGCCTGAGTTCCTGGTTCGAGATATATTGAACCCGGTCGGCGTCGAGGAAGGCGAAGGGCAGCTTGAAATAGATGCCCGGATCCTTCTTGACGTCGGTGATCTGGCCGAAGCGGATCACGATCGCCTGCTGGCGCTGGTTGACCACGAAGAAGGACGAGTAGATCAGAAGCAGGATGGCGAGCACCACTGCGCCTGTTATGGCGATACGGTTGCTGGTCATTTCTGCGCTCCCTTCGTGTCGACGGGCTTGGTAAGCTCATTCAGCGGCAGGAACGGAAGCACGCCGTTGGTCGACTTGTCCGAATCCAGGATGATCTTCCTCGACGAGGACAGCACCTTCTCCATCGTTTCGATATAGACGCGCTTGCGGGTGATCTCGGGCGCCTTCTTGTATTCCTGATAGACGCTCAGGAACCGCTGCGATTCACCGAGCGCTTCCTGCACGATCTGGTTCTTGTAGGCAGCCGCTTCTTCACGCAGCTTCGCCGCTTCACCATTGGCCTGGCCGCGCACCTTGTTGGCGTACTGGTTGGCCTGTTCGATCATCTTGTCCTCGTCCTGTTCGGCACGCTGGACTTCATCGAAGGCGCTCGACACTTCACGCGGCGGCGACACGTCCTCGATCGAGACGGTATTGACCGAGATGCCGGCATTGTAGCGGTCGATCGTAATCTGCATCGCGTCCTTGACCTCCGCGGCGATCGCCTGGCGGTTGTCGCGGAAAATATCCTGTGCGGGACGGCGACCGACGACTTCGCGCATCACCGAATCGGCGACCTGTGAAAGCGTCTTGCCGGGTTCGGCGACGTTATAGAGATAGGCACGCGGATTGGTGACGGAGAACAGCACCGAGAACTCGACATTGACGATGTTCTGGTCGCCGGTCAGCATCAGGCCCTCGGCCTGCTGGCCGCCGGTCGATGTGCCGATCTTTTGCTGCTGTTCGTTGACATTGACCAGTTCGACTGTCTCGACCGGCCACAGCATGAAATGCAGGCCCGGGCCGGAAATATCGTCCTTCGGCTTGCCGAAGACGGATTCCACACCGCGCTCGTCCGGCTGGACGGTATAGATCGCCTGGGTCGCCCAGAAGGCAACGAGCAGTAGAAGCACGATGACGACAATGCCGCCATTGAACCCGCCGGGCAGGATTGTCTTCAGTCGGTCCTGGCCGCGCCGGATGATTTCATCGAGGTCGGGCGGGCCGCCATTGTTTCGCGGACGGTTCGGTCCCTGGCCCCATGGACCCTGGTTCTTGCCACCGCCGCCGCCACCCCAAGGGCCGCCGCCGCCATTCTGATTACTCCAGGGCATCCATACCTCTTATTTGATAAACTTCGAGCGGAAGGGAACCTCCCGCAGTTTCCCGAGACCGTTATAAGTATCCCGTTAGACGGTTTCAACGTAAGCCGCCAGAGATCAGCGCTTTTTGATCAAAATATGTTGAAGCAATTCAAACCCCGGCGGTTTTACGCCGGTAAGTAACGAAACGGGTCGGAAAGTCGTCCTTTTCACCAGCCGGCACATCCTCCGCCTCTCCGGCCTGCCAGATCGCGGAATCGATCTCCGGGAAGAAGGTGTCGCCTTCTATCGTCGCCTTGATATGGGTGACATGCAGGATCGTTGCGAGCTTGAGCGCCTCGCGATAGATGACACCGCCGCCGATGACACAGATTTCACCGACGCCGAGCTTCTCCGCTTCCGATCGCGCTCGTTCCATTCCATCCTCGAGCGAATGGACGACGATCACGCCCTCCGGCTTGAAATCGGGATTGCGGGTGATGACGATATTCGGCCGGCCTGGCAGCGGCTTGCCGATCGAATCGTAGCACACCCGCCCCATCACCACCGGCTTGCCCAGGGTCAACGCCTTGAACCGCTTGAGGTCGGTCGACAGCCGCCAGGGCAGCCCACCATCCCGGCCGATCACATTGTTCTCAGTGATCGCGACAACGAAGGAAATGTCTGGTGTCATACCGCCACGGGCGCCTTGATATGCTGGTCGGCCTCATAGCCCACGAGTTCGAAATCCTCGAACGTGAAGCCGAAAATGTCCTTCACATCGGGGTTGATCCGCATGACAGGCAGTTTCTTCGGCGTGCGCGACAGTTGCAGCTTCGCCTGCTCGAAGTGGTTGGAATAGATATGCGCATCGCCCAGCGTATGGACGAAGTCGCCCGGCTTCAGGCCGACCACCTGCGCCACCATCATCGTAAAGAGCGCGTACGAGGCTATGTTGAAAGGCACGCCGAGGAAGATGTCGCCCGAGCGTTGGTAGAGCTGGCACGAAAGCCTGCCATCGGCGACATAGAACTGGAACAGGCAGTGGCACGGCGGCAGCGCCATCTCATCGACCAGCGCCGGATTCCAGGCCGAGACGATATGCCGGCGCGAAAGCGGATTGGTTTTCAGTCCCTCGATCAGGTTCTTGATCTGGTCGACCGGCGCACCATCGCCCGGCGCCGGCCATGACCGCCACTGGGCACCATAGACCGGCCCCAGATCGCCGTTCTCATCGGCCCATTCATCCCAGATCGAAACCCCGTTCTCCTTGAGATAGCGGATATTGGTCTCGCCCTTCAGGAACCAGAGCAGTTCATGGATAATCGACCTCAGATGCAGCTTCTTGGTCGTGGTGACTGGAAAGCCCTCCCCGAGGTCGAAACGCATCTGGTAGCCGAACACCGAACGCGTGCCGGTACCCGTGCGGTCGCCCCGGTTCGAACCGCTATCCATCACATGCCTGAGAAGATCGAGATATTGCTTCATGGTTGCCGCCGCCAGATTCGTGGTCCTCATTATGCATCGCATGCAAAGCTAAATGAACGGGGCAACGAAAATTTTCCATGGTTTTGTCTTCCACACCTTGCGAGTTGCGGTCGGGCACTTGGTGGAGAACCGTTTCCGTCTGTCTCCCGCCCGCCGGAGCGCCTTGCGAGCCATATCGACCGAAATTGAAGCCAACCGAGATATTGGCGGGAACCCTTCGCCTCACCGGTCGTTTATTCGATTCAACCTCGGACATGGGAGACGACAATGAGAGTGAGCGAAATCATGACGCGGGACGTCCGCATGACCAACCCCAACCAGACGATTCGAGATGCCGCTGCCATCATGGCCGACATCGATGCCGGCGCGGTGCCCGTCAGTGATCACGACCGGCTTGTTGGCATGATCACCGACCGCGACATCGCGGTGCGCGCGGTCGCAAGAGGGTTGGGTACCGAAACGCCCGTCGGCGATATCATGACGGCTGATGTCAGATACTGCTTCGATGATGAAGACACCGAACATGTGCTCGACAATCTCGGCGACCAGCAAATCCGCCGGCTACCGGTGGTCAACCGCGACAAGCGCCTCGTCGGCATCCTGTCGCTAGGCGACCTGGCCAACCATGGCGGCAACAGCCATGCGGGTGCGGCCCTTGCCGAAATCTCGCGCCCCGGCGGCCAGCACAGCCAGACGCGAATGTAGGCCGCCAGCCCGTCGGAGTGAAAACGTTCTGTCGGTTCAAGCAAAGCCGCCGCCAATGAGAAATGCATCTCGTTCGGCGGCGGAGCAGGAGGTTCGCTCGATCACTGCAGATCGAAACTCGCCGCCGTCAGTTCCGGTGGCGTGCCGATGAATGTCGCGATCAACCGCGAACCGCCATTTGCTGATCCATTTACATCGAGGAAGAGCTTTCCCGTCTCGGTATTGTAGATCAGTCGGTCTTCCGCGCTCTCCGCCAGGCCGGTCGTGTTGGCAACAAAGAGTGCCGCATCCAACTCTCCCCCCCATACAGCCGCTTTGTCGTCGGCCCCGAAGCCTGGGCCGAACAGGCGCGCTTCGATAATGAGGAGATCGTTGGAGAAGTCGATTATCACGTCTCGGTCGGCTTTGTCAGGAGACAGGTAAAAACGATCCAGGTCAGCGCCGCCTGTCAGTTTGTCGATGCCCTTGCCGCCGACAAGATGATTGAAGCCATCCCCGCCGATCAGGATATCGTTGCCTGTGCCACCATCCAGGTCGTTGTCGCCATCGTCGCCAGTGATGACATCGTCGAACCTGCTTCCAATGACGTTCTCGAAACCTGTGAACTGATCGCCCTTGGCGTCTCCACCGCTGGCAACACCGTTTTTGAGGTTGATGGTCACGCCCGCGATTGAACTTGCATAAGAAAGCGTGTCGCTGCCAAGGCCACCGGCCAACGTGTCACCACCAATACCGCCCTCGAAGGTGTTCGAAAAGTCGTCGCCCGTCAGGATGTCGGCAAAGCGCGAGCCCCTGGCATTCTCGAACGACAGGATGACGTCGCCGGTTGCGTGACCGCCCTGGACCGTGTTGGTCAACAGATCGATCGCGACGGCTGCGTTCGATGCCGCATAGGAAAGCGTATCGCGTCCCTCGCCTCCGGCGAGCATATCCGCGCCCGCCCCGCCGGCGACCGTATCATTGCCTGTGCCCCCGTCGAGATTATCCACGTCGGCGCCGCCGTCGATCACGTCATTTGCTTCACCACCGGTGATCGTATCGCTGCCGGCGCCGCCACTCAGCGTGTCACTGCCGGTTTCCCCCAAGAGAGTGTCGTTGCCGTCGCCCCCGGCGATCTTGTCGTTGCCGTTTCCGCCCGAAAGCGTGTCGTTTCCGCTCGCCCCCGAAATCGTGTCGAAACCCAATCCGCCTTCGAACGTGTCCTTCTTCGAAGTCCCCTCGAACTTCTTCCGGGCGAGCGCGCCGTAATAATCGCCTGAAACGTCGAGCAGAGCTTCGGTGAAGCCTTCCTCCCCGGGTTGGCCGAAAAACCGGCTGACGATCTCACCCGTCTTCTGGTCGATGATCAGGTAGGTGGGATAGCCTTTGAGATCGACGCCGCGGATCAGGTCCACGGCCGTCTGCGCATCCCCGTTTGGAGTCACGACCGGGTCGGTAAGATCATATTTCACGCGCCACTGGTTTGCGTTGGCCGTCGTCGCAATTCCACTGTTGGCGTTCTCGAGAATGATCTCGACGAAGGTGAACCCGTCCCCGACATTTGCCATGACCTCCGGGAGCTCCGTGGCGGCAAACTGGCACGGTCCACACCATTGGGCGCAGAAGGTAAGGACCATCAGGCCCTTACCCTCCCCCCGCAATGAGAAGGCTTCGCCATCCGCATCCGTAAACGTCAGATCGGGCACCACTTCACCGACTTCGTCGAACGCACCGACGTCAACGAAATCGCCGGCGACCGGGGTCACGAACTCCGTGAGGTCTATTGCCGCGCCCGTTCCGGCCAGCGCCGCTTCCAGCGGTGTCGCGAGCACCTTCTGCTGGTAGAAGCCGGCGCCGATCTGTACTGTCTGTTCCGTCGAAGCAACGATGTCGATGTCGGTCGTACCAGGCAGCCGATGGAGCGCCTTGAACGGCATCGTGGAGGCGTCGAGGCCGGACACGAGGGCATATGCGACCCTCAGGTCGTACGCCGCCGCTTGAGCCTCCTCGGAACCATGATCCACCAGATGAAACAGACTCATGCCCTCGGACAGCCCCTCCAGCGGGCCGTCGTATCCATCGAGGCAGACGATGCGTATGTCGAGGTCGTGCCCGGCCGTCTGCGCCGCGGCCAGCAGGGCATTGGCCTGGGCGATCGTCGCCTGGGTCTGCGGCGGCACGTTGTCGCCATGGACGGCCCGGTCGAGCACGAAGACGATGGTTTCATGATCGCCGTCGAAGAGATCGTTCGCGGCAACCGCATCCCCGTTCTGGTCCGCAAGCGACAGTGCCAGAAGCCCAGCATGGAGATCGTAGTCGATACCCTGCCGGAATTCGGCTGCCCCGATATCGACCGTGCCATTGCTGATCCTATCGTAACCGCGCGCATCGTAGGGCCAGGGATCGATCGACGAAAGATCGCCGTCGAGATCAAGAAAATCCTGGGGAATCGCTGCGTTGCTTCCGGCATCGATCAGCACGCTGCCCGGGAGGATGCCAAGGGTCTGAACCGTTCCGCCATTGTCCGCGAGATTGGGGTCGAGCCCCGGTTGCCCGATATTGAGCAGGTTTGATTGGCTGGTGGTGATGATGGGACTCGTCGAAAATGCGCTATTGGTCGCCGAAACGAGCGTGCCTTCCACGTCATCCACAGTCGTGAAATCGGCTCCGCAAACATTGAGGGCAATCACCGAATTCGCGATCGTGATGGTCGATCCCAGATCACGAATACCGCCGCCGCCGCCTTCCAAGACAGATCCGTTGTTGTAAATGGTGCTGTTGTAGATATCCAGGTTGGAGGTCCAGGTGCTTATTCCTCCGCCCCCGTTCGCTGCATCATTCCAGTAGAATGTCGAATTGACGATCGTCGTGTCGCTGTCCGACATGAACAGGCCGCCGCCCTCCTCGCCGGAGAAATTGTGATCGAGGAGCGAGTTGACGATCTCCACCTCCGCGCCATAGGCCCTGATCGCGCCTCCGTAGGAATCGGATTTGCTATTCTGGATCGTTGTGTCGAGAATGGTCAGCTTGCCGATATCCCATGCGCGCACCGCGCCACCATGATCGGCCGAATATCCGTTGGTCAGAGTCAGGCTCTTCAGCGCCACATCCGTCGTGGCACCGGTTATGTTGACGATGCGGCTGGCGTCGTTTCCGGAGATCGTGATGTCGGCCTCGTTGTCGCCATCGATATCACCGTCGATCGTCAGGTCGTCCGTGATCGCCAGTTCGGAAGACAGGACGATGGTCCCGCCGCTCACTTCCGCGGCAAACTTGATATTATCTGGAAGACTATCGGCATTGGCGAGCGCGATAGCCTCGCGCAACGACAGTACGCCGTCATTCTCATCGACCACGTCATCTGTCGTGGTTACTATATGCGTCGCCATGATATTCTCCCGCTCAGGAATACCGGCGCTCAGTCCCCCAGCGCGGGTGCGTTAAATTTCATTGAATCCTTCTGCCGACGAAAATCGGCCGGAAGATTATTTGTGTTAATGAAGTAATTGAGGTTTTTTTGTTTGAGCGCACAATATACAAACTCGTTGTGGTTGCAAGCCAGCAAGATTGGACGATTGGCATCGAAAAGTCCTGCCGTCCACTTTGCAAACCACTCGATAATCCCTATATAGGAAGTGCCGGCTTGCCGGATATGGTGATAAACGAGCGGTGAAATAAACCCATTGGACCCGGGGGCGGTACCCGGCGCCTCCACCAGAAACCGTTGCAACGGAACGGCTTCTGATGGGGGCGAAATAGGATCGACAAGGGCGTAAAGATCGTCTTTTTACTCGGCATTGTACCACCGTTATCGGGCTAACATTATAGTTGCAAACGACAACTATGCTGAAGCACGTCTCGCTGCTTAATCGCAGTGTGACACTTCAAATCAAGTCCTTGCGGGTAGCACTGTAAGGCGGGGTTCGAAGGCACCTGGCAACAGAAGCCTTCACTTTCTCTCGCTCTTGTTTACGGTTTTTGACGCCTTCTGGCCCTGTGGCGGCGCATGAAAGGCTTTGCCAAGTCATCATAAAATGGCATAGTTGGCCCCAACTCACAGACGAAAATACGGGAATCATCATGGGGCAGGACCATATCCGCTACGACATCTTGGCACAGGACGCGCTTCGCGGCGTGATCCGCAAGGTCCTGTCGGAAGTGGCCGCCACCGGTTCCCTGCCTGCCGATCATCACTTCTTCATCACCTTCCTCACCGAAGCCCCGGGCGTGCGCATCTCGCAGCACCTGAAGTCGAAATATCCCGAGCAGATGACCATCGTCGTCCAGCACCAGTTCTGGGATCTGAAGGTCTATGACGGTTATTTCGAGATCGGCCTGTCGTTCTCCGACAAGCCGGAGAAGCTCACGGTCCCGTTCAGCGCCGTGCGCGGCTTCTATGACCCGTCGGTGAATTTCGAACTCGAATTCGACGTCTCCCTCGCCGAGGAGGCCGAAGGCGGCGCCGAGATCACCGCCTATCCGGAACAGCAGGCGACGGAGATCCAGATCGTCTCCGTCGAAAAGACCGAGGGCGAGGCCGAGGCAAAACCCGCCGGCGGCTCTGTCGTGTCCCTCGATTCCTTCCGCAAGAAGAACTGAGGCACCTCAGTGGCGGCCGATGTCATCAATCTGAGACAGGCCCGCAAGCAGAAAGCCCGCGCGGAAAAGGAACAGACCGCCGCGGAAAACCGCGCCCAGTTCGGCCGCGCCAAGCACGAAAAAGCCGTGACCCGCGCGCTCAATGCCAAGGTCGAGAAGGCGCTCGATCAGGGCAAGCTGGAAAAGCCGGAATAAGGGTTGGACGCATCCGGGCGGCACATTCGCGTTAAATACAGAGGCTCCCGGAAGTTACAGAAATTGACGAATGTCAATTACTTGGCGCGATTACCTGAATCTGATTCAAAACATGAAGTCGCCTGAATCTGTTTTTCAGCAGTTGCCGCAAACCACCGCCGATCACCGCCGCTGGATGCCGATCACCTTGCCGATATGCTTGGTCCGCGGCAGCGTGCGGTGGTAGCGCAGCATGGTCTGGATATCACCTGTGACTTGCTCGGAAAAGCGCACCACGCGCGGCGTATCCCGCGCGGCAGTGAGGTCGACATGCAGCAGCAGGCTCTCCGACGTCGCCGAAAGCCAGCCGTCGGAGTGAAAGAGTTCCTGGTAGATATGCAGGCTCTTCGCATCGGCATCGAGCAGCCGGAAGCTGGCCCGCACCTCGGCGCCCGCCTTCAGTTCCCTGAGATAGGTCACATGCGCCTCGGCCGTCACCAGCGTCTTGTCCTCGGCCTGCCTATAGGCCTCGCCGAGCTTCAGGATGTCGATCGCCGTATCCGACGCGCGATCGAACAGAACGTTGTAATAGGCCATGTTGAGATGGTCGTTATAGTCGATCCATGCATCCTCGACCGTCATGAGTTGGCTGATGATGGGGGTATCGAAATGCACGGGGTCGGACATCGCGGGATAGATTCTCCGGCTGGACAAGGTAGCCTATCTGGCACATTACTTCGCACGAATCCAAATACAAAGCGTTGAAAATTCAAGGCAGGAACAATGGGTATTTCCGGAATCCGTCTGGGCGAGCGCAACGAGGAAGGGCTGAAATCGGCCACATCCGTCCTCAAGCAGATGTATGGCGAGCGTTTCCAGACCGGCCAGGCCATCCGCGCCCAGCACGCCCATACCACGACATGGGTGCCGCCCCAGCTTCCCGATGGCGTGCTGTTCGTGGAATCGAAGGACGATGTCCTGAGCGCAGTCCGCATCGCCAGCGAATATCGCGTGCCCCTCATTCCCTTCGGCACCGGCTCCTCGCTCGAAGGCCAGGTCAATGCTCCCTCCGGCGGCTTCTCGCTGGATTTCTCGCGCATGAACCGGCTTTTGGAGGTCAATGTCGAGGATCTCGACTGCACCGTCGAGCCGGGCATCACCCGCGAGGAACTCAACGTACAGCTTCGCGACACCGGCCTGTTCTTCCCCATCGACCCCGGCGCCAATGCCTCGATCGGCGGCATGACGGCAACCCGCGCCTCCGGCACCAATGCCGTGCGCTACGGCACGATGAAGGACAATGTGCTGGCCGTCACGGCAGTCACATCGGATGGCGAGGAAATCCGCACCGCCCGCCGTGCCCGCAAATCATCCGCCGGCTACGACCTCACGCGTCTCTTCGTCGGCTCCGAAGGCTCTCTCGGTGTCCTCACATCGATCACGCTGAGACTTCAGGGCATCCCGGAGCAAATCGCCGGCGGCTATTGCAGCTTCCCGACGGTTCGTGAAGCCTGCGAGGCCGTGATCATGACCATCCAGCTCGGCATTCCCGTCGCCCGCATCGAACTGATGAACGCGCTGCAGGTGCGTGCCTGCAATGTCTATTCAGGCCTCTCGCTCCCCGAGGCACCGTCTCTGTTCCTCGAATTCCACGGCTCGCCGGCTTCGGTGAAGCTCCAGTCCGAAGCCTTCGGCGAGGTCGCCACCGAAAATGGCGCGAGCGGCTTCGTCTGGTCAACCAATCCCGAGGAGCGGGCGAGGATCTGGAAGGCTCGCCACGATGTTTACTGGTCGGCCAAGGCGCTGAGGCCCGGCGCCAATGCCATAGCCACCGATGTCTGCGTGCCGATTTCGCGGCTTGCCGAATGCGTCTCCGCCACCGAGGCCGATATCGATGCGCATGGACTGATAGCCCCGATCGTGGGACATGCCGGCGACGGCAATTTCCACGTCTCGCTGGTGATCGACGACCAAGATCCCGTCGAGGTCGCAGGCGCCGAAGCCTTCATCGCCCGCCTCAACGCCCGGGCGCTCGAAATGGACGGCACCTGCACCGGCGAACACGGTATCGGCCAGGGCAAGCAGGAATTCCTCGAGGGCGAACTCGGCGGCTCGGTCGAGATCATGCGCCGTATCAAGCGCAGCCTCGACCCGCTCAACATCTTCAACCCCGGCAAGATCTTCGCGCTGGACTGAGGCGCATTGGCGCTTGCGCCACGGGGGAAATCCCCTAAACCTAGCACGGACCTGTTTGGGAGTTGAATCGTGCTCGGGCGCATTTTCGTAGTCATTGGCGGGCTCATCGCGATCGTTCTGTTCGCGGCCCTCCTTGCGCCCTTGTTCATCGACTGGACGGATTTCCGTCGTGATTTCGAACAGCAGGCAAGCCGCATCATCGGCAAGAAAGTCGTCGTCCATGGCGATGTCGATGCCCGCCTCCTGCCCTTCCCCTCGGTCACCATGAACGATGTCCGTGTCGGCGAGGATTCGAGCGGCGAGGCGCTCGTCACCGCCGAGCGCTTCTCGATGGAATCCGAGCTCGCGCCCTATCTCTCGGGCGAGGCGCTGATCTACAACATGCGCATCGAGAACCCGAAAATCCGCCTCAAGCTCACGGGCGATGGCACCTTCGACTGGGTCAAGACCGGCACGCCGGAGATCCCCGCCTCCAATGTCGTGCTCGAACATGTCACGGTGGTGGACGGCGACGTCCTGTTCATCGACGAGCAGACCGGCCGCAACCGTCACCTGACCGGCCTTGACATGGAGCTCTCGGCCAAGACCCTGGCCGGTCCGTGGAAAGTCGCCGGCAAAGGCGCGATCGACGGCCAGACCGGCAGTTTCGTGATCAACACATCGACGCCTGACAAGGGCAGGATCCCGCTCAAGGTCCGACTGTTGCCAGACAATCCCTCGCTGGTGGCCGAGATGGAAGGCGTCATCGGGCTCACGGATTTCAGGCCGGAATACAAGGGCGTCTTCAACATCCGCGAGAAATTCCGCACCGAAACCAACGCCGAGAATGCCAACAATCCGGACCTGAAGTCGGCAGCACCCCGCATCGCGGGCGAATTCGAACTGCTCAACGACCGCCTGCGCATCCCCAAATACGAATTCAAGATGGGCGACCCCGTCGACCCCTATATCGTCAACGGCGAGGCGACGATCGATGCCGGCCGCAAGCCTGAATTCCTGGTCAAGGCGGAAGGTCATCAGATCGATATGAGCCGCTTCGGCGGCAATAGTGAAGGCACAACCGATGCCACCGCGATCCCCCTCTCCGACCGCATCCGCGCCTTCCTGACACTCGCCGCCGACATCCCGGTCCCTAACCTGCCCGGCAAGGCCAGCATCCGGCTGCCGGGGCTGGTGGCGGGCGACACGACCATCCGCGACATAAGGCTGGAAATGCAGCCGGCCGAGGATGGCTGGCAGATCGACGAGGCCGAAGCGCAACTGCCCGGCCGCACAACACTTTCGGCCAAGGGCAAGCTGACACTGATCGGCGGCCAATCCTTCGAAGGCGACCTCCTGCTTGCCTCCAACCAGCCGTCGGGCTTTGCCGAATGGGTCACCGGCTCGGTGCCTGATGCGATCCGCAAGCTCAAATCGGCCGGCTTCTCCGCCGATGTCAGCCTGACGCCGGAGCTTCAGCGTTTCGAAAAGCTTGAGATCGGCTTCGGTGCCGCCAAGCTCAAAGGCCGGCTGGAGCATGAATCGAAGGGCGACGAGACGCCGTCGCTGTCGCTCGATCTGGCAGGCAACGCCTTCGACCTCGACACGATGCTGGCGCTCGGCGGTCTGCTGACGGGCGAAGCCAATACCGGCTCGCTGTTCGACCATCGCATCGCGGCCCGCCTGAAGGTCGACGAATTCCGCGCCTTCGCGCTGAACGCGACGGGTCTCGACGCAACCTTCACTATTGCCAATGGCGCGCTCGGCGACGTCCGGGCCTCGGTCAAGGATTTCTACGGCACGGCACTCGATATCCAGGGCGGCGTCGCCGATCTCACCGGTTCGCCGAAGGGCGGGGCAAAAATAGCGCTGAAGGCGACCGACCCCTCCACCTTCTTCCGCCTGCTCGCCGACCGGCTGCCCAAGCATCCCGCACTCGACCGCCTCGCGGCCAATGCGCAATATTACGAAGGCAGCGATTTCGCACTCGACCTCAAGCTCGGCCTCGGCGACTGGCCGGTCGAGGCCAAGCTCACCGGCATTGCCCATGGCAGCCGCTTCACCGCCAATCTCGCCAGCCAGACGCTCAACCTCGCCGATCCGCAAGGCCTGACCTTCGATGCCTCGATCGAGAACCCCGATGCCTGGGTCATGCTCGGCCAGGCGGGCTTTTCGACGATGCAGTTTGATGCCGACCAGGATGGCCTGCTCAGCCTGAAGGTCGAACAATCCGCGGATGCGGATCCCCAGATCGGGCTGAAATATTCCTCCGCCACCACCACGATCGAGGTCGATGGTTCCGCCCGCCTCGACGCCGCCAATTTCCTCGACGGATCCTATGCGATGACCATCGATAGCGGCGACATCGCACCTTACCTCATCATGACGGGCATATCGCTGCCGCAACTGGCCGATGGTCTCTCGCTCAATGCCAGCGCCAGCCTCTACGCCACGCCGGACGGCATCAGCATCGACGGCCTCAAGGGCAGTGCCGACAATAACACCTTCGCCGGCCTGCTCAGCCTCGACCGCAAGGCCACTGAAACCCGCTTCGGCGGCGAACTGACGCTGTCAATGATCGATTTCGGCTGGCTAGCCGAGGCGGTCTACGGGCCGATCACCGAACCGCTCACCAGCCAGCTTTCCCGCATCGACGTGCCGAAGATCGCGGGCCTCCCCGTCAATGTCGATCTCTCGCTCGCCACGGGCGAATTCCATCTCGGCGCGCTCGGCGACATCAAGAATTTCAACGGCAAACTCAAGTCCGATCGCGGCAAGATCGAAGTGAGCGAGGCCACCGGCAAACTCGCCGACGGCAACTTTTCCGGCCATGCGGAACTCGGCAATCTCGACGGCAATGCCTATCTGCGCACTCAGATGAAGTTGACAGGCGCGACGCTCGCCACCGCCTTCTGGCATTATGACAAGAAGCCGACCGCCTCCGCGCGCTCCAACCTCACCTTCGCGCTTGATACGACGGGCACCAGCGCGGTCAAGATGCTGGAAAGCGCCACCGGCTCGGGCACGCTCGGCCTCACCGACCTTGCCATCCGTGGCCTTGACGGCAAGGTCTTGCCAGCCTTCCTCAAGGCGGCGGACGCCGTGGATGGCGAACTCACCGAGGCGGCCGTGAAGCCCGCCATCGAGACAAGCCTTCTCAATGGCAGCACCAATATCGGCAAGCTGGACATCCCCTTCAACATCGCCGGCGGCAGGCTGCGCGCCGCCAATATCGCCGGCAGCAATGCCGAGCTTGGTTTCGAGGGTGAAGCGGATATCGGCCTTCTCGACGGCGATATCGCAGCCAGCATCGGGCTCGTCTTCAAGCCGGGCGAAGACGCGCTTACCGGCGCCGATCCCTCGGTCCGGCTCGGCTGGGAGGGTCCGCTCGCAGCCCCGCATCGCACGGTGGATATCACCGCGCTCACCAGCTTTCTCTCGCTGCGCAAGTTCGAGCAGGAGCGCCGCCGGGTGGAAATCCTGCAGGCCAACATCGCCGAGAAGCAGCGCCTGCGCCGGGAAGCCTCGCTCTACCGCTATCTCGACGCCGAGCGCCAACGGATCGAACAGAAGCGCATCGACGATGCGCGCCTTCTCGATCAGGCGCAGGAGGCGCTGAAAGCCAAGGCGCAGGCCGACGAAGAGGCCCGGCGCAAGGCCGAACTAGAGAAGCAGGAGAAGTTGGAGAAGCAGGAGAAACCTGCCGACGACAATACGAGCGACACAACACCGAGGCTCGATTTGTCGCCGGATGTGCTCAATCAGTAGAGGCTCGGCAATGTGCTCGGCAGAGCGATCTGTGGCAGATGTAACAACGGAAGAACCACAGATGCGTCAGAATCACCTGCAGAGTTGACCCACTCGGGTGGGTGAACCACAAAACGGCACGCCTGTGGGCGGACAGACCAGAAGAGTCTCGCCCGGAGGACATGGCGAATCCGAATCGCTGGATTGCAGCGCTGAGATGATCAGCCTGACCTCTTTCATCTTGCTCAAGTCTCCAGCATAGGAATTCTTGCCCATAGAACTATCGAAAGTCGTGGTACGGACCGCGTCATTTGTCGCGCCTCGAAGCTCTGCGATTGAAACGCTTCTCACCGCTCCAAAATGCGATTGACGCGGCGGCTGAGATTTGCACGTCCACGCTCGATCGCGGTCTCGGTGACGCTCTCCATGAGCAGATCCGCAAAAGGATTGCCGGTTACCGTTCCGCGAATCTGAAATTGCTGATTTACAAGTGCATTAGCGATATTCTGGTGAAATAGTGCTCTTATTCCTTCGCCGATTTTGTAATTTCTATAACTGCCGCGCCAGTTATTTACCGCCTCATCGAAGACGCCACGGAGGTTACGAAGGGCTGAGGAGTTCAGATTAGAATAGGATTTCAATAAGGCGCGTTCGGCCGGATTAGAAATACCTGAAAATTGGCGGTTCATGAGGATGGCCTCCGACGCCAGCAACTGAGCTACGTGCCAATCCGCACTTTGCTGACGCTCCTCACCGATCCGAGTCCTATCGTTTTTCAGTAATAGCTGGAGATTTGTTACGGAATCGTGGGTATCAAAGAAATAAGACCTCGTTACGTCGTCCAGAGATTCCGACGCAGCGTCGAGAATCTCGTCTGACGTCGCGGCAATCGCAAGCTGCTCAGCACCTTCGGCGATTGCGCTCGCGTGCTCCCTCGCCTCGGCAAGCTGAAATGTTACCCAAGATCGGCCGGCGGGCGCGGAGGAAGTTAAGAATGTGAATGAAGAAAGAAAAGCGCAGACTATTGCAGCATAGTTTATGAATGGCTGAAGTGCGAGATAGATAGACGCTAGCTTCGCACTCACTCTTACAGCGCTGATCCCGTAGGACCGCATGTATGATATGAATGTCATTATCGCCATGGCTATCAAGGCAACTAACCAAGGTGGTGGCAGATATGCCGATATGTGATCATGGGCCGACGCGCGATAGCCGTCGATCGCTTCGAGCGATCCAATAGATGCTCCGTTCCAGTAATAAATCGACAGAAAGATAATGGCCGATGAAAGTATACAACCAACAACTATGCAACTGAGAACCAATGCCCTGAACTTCGAGATTAATGTCTTCACAAAGACAAAATCGTACGGGTAGGTTTTGTCTAAACGCCAAGCTATCAAAGCAAGCAAAATATAGCTGGCCGACAGGAGTGCTGTGAAGGCGTATATTGACATGCAACATATCCTACAAATAGACAACTTTAACGTATATTAATCAATCTACACAATCAAGGTGGAAAAATATGCCCAGCGAGATTAAGTATTTACGAAGCTTGCTCGTTGCGTGTGACAACTTCCCTCAACACATACACCCTCAGCGCCGATGACAGGTTATAACTGTCCGGCCGGCCGTCATCGACCTCAGCGATCAGCGATGCCAGCGATTTTCCGCGCCGGGCGGCAATGTCCTTGAGTGCAGTGAAGAAGTCCTCCTCCAGCGAGAAGCTCGTCCGATGGCCGTGGAGCGAGACGGAATATTTGCGCACCATGGCCCGCGACCGCTACTGCGCGGCGGTCGGGATGAGCTCTTCCTCGAGGCTCATCCGGTTGCTGTTGGCGGCTTCCATCTCGCGTGTCAGCCGCTCTTCCTCATGGGCATGGGGCTTGGCGAAGCCTGCGAACATCTGGTAGGCGACGGGCGTGATGTAGAGTGTCACCAGCGTCGCCATGCCGAGGCCGCCGACGATCACCCAACCGAGCGCCACGCGGGCTTCGGCACCGGCACCGGCCGCAAGCGTCAGCGGCAGGCCGCCGAGAATGGTCGCGATCATCGTCATCATGACAGGACGCAGCCGAATGCGGCAGGCATTGCGGATCGCCTCGCGGACGCTCTGGCCTTCATCGCGCAATTGGTTGGCGAATTCGACGATCAGGATGCCGTTCTTGGCCATGATGCCGACCAGCATGACCAGTCCGATCTGGCTGTAGATGTTGATCGTCTGCCCGGTCAGCATCAGTGCGAACACCGCGCAGGCAAGCCCCAGCGGCACCGTCGTCATGATGATAACAGCCGAGACGAAACTTTCGAACTGCGCCGCCAGCACCAGGAAAATGATGACGATGGCGAAGCCGAACACGATCATCATGCCCGAGGAGTTCTGGTTGAGCGTGGCAGCCTCCGAAAGCGGCAGGACATTGACGCCCTCGGGCAGGATTTCGCGCGCCGTCTGCTGCGTAAACGCCAGCGCGTCGCCCAATCCCGTTCCCTCCTTCAGCGATGCCGTGATGCCGACGGAGCGCTGCTGGTTCTCGCGCGACAATTGCGGCGGGATCGACCGCTCCTTCAGCGTCGCGACCGCCGACATCGGCACGAAACGGCCGTCCCGCGTCTTGAGGAAGATGCTCTCGAGATCCTTCGGATCGTTGATCGGATTGTCCGACGAGACAAGCGTGATGTCGATGCGGCGGCCATCGACGAACACGTCGCCGATGCTGGTGCCGGCGAGCAGCGCCTGCATGGCCTGCGCCAGCCCCGTGATATCGACGCCGATATCGGCCGCCTTCTCCCGATCGATATCAACGGAGATCTGGGCCTGCGTCGGGTCGTTGTCGAGCCGCACAAGATCAAACCGGCCGCTGGCATTCAGCGCGTCGATCATCTTCTGCGCCTGCTCGTAGAGCACGTCGTAGTCGTTGCCGGTCAGCGCGAAGTTGAGGCCGGAGCCCGCGCCCCTGATACCGAGGCTGTTCGGCTGGATGATATTGGCCTGCAGCGCCGGTGCAACGCGCAGTGCCTTGCGTACATCCTCGGTGATCGCGATCTGGTCGCGCTCGCGCTTTTCCCACGGCGCCAGCGTCAGCACCATGAAGCCCGAATTGGACGAGCCGCCCTGGCCGCTGATGGTGAAGACATTGAGCACCTCGCCGGACTTCACCAGCGGCTGCAACGCGTCCTCGACCTTGCGCAGTTGCGATTCGGTATAGGCGAGGCTCACACCCTGCTGGGCGCGGGCGCGCACGAGAATGGTCGAGCGATCCTCCTTCGGCGTCAGTTCCTGGCCGAGCGAGAAATACACCGCCACCGAGGCAAACAGCATCAGCACCGAAACGGCGACCACGATGCCCGGCACGGCAAGCACCGCGGCCAGCGTCTTCTCGTAGACCTTGGCGAAGATGTTGCCGAGGAAGCTCATGATGCCATGATGTTCCTCGACATCGTGCGCGCCCAGCATGCGCGACGCCAGCATCGGGCAGAGCGTCAGCGCCACCACGCCCGAGAGCATCACCGCGATTGCCAGCGTGAAGCCGAATTCGCGGAACAGCCCGCCGGCCTCGCCGGGCAGGAAGGCGAGCGGCACGAAGACCGCCGCAAGCGTAATGGTCGTGGCAACGACAGCGAAGAACACTTGTGTCGTGCCGACCACGGCGGCCGCGCGCGCGCCCATGCCCTGGGCACGGTAGCGCACGATATTCTCAAGCACCACGATCGCGTCGTCGACGACGAGGCCGGTCGCCAGCACGATGGCGAGCAGCGTCAGGATATTGACCGAGAAGCCGGCGAGATAGATCGCCGCCAGCGTGCCCACCAGCGCCACTGGCATAGTGACGGTCGGGATCAACGTGGCGCGCAGATTGCGCAGGAAGAGGTAGATGACGCCGACGACGATGACGACGGACAGCACCAGTGACAGCACCACTTCGTGGATCGCGCCGCGAATGAAGCTCGCGTCGTCGCTTGTCACCCGCATCTCCATGCCCTTGGGCAGGGTCTTGGAGAGCTCGTCCACGACCTTCCTTATGCCGTCGGAAATGTCGAGCGTGTTCGACTGCGCCTGGCGGATGATGCCGAGGCCGACGCCTGATATGCCGTTCGAGCGCATGGTCGACGTACCGTCCTCGGCGCCCAGCGTCACATTGGCAACGTCGCCGAGACGAACCTTGCCGTTGATGATGAGCGATTCGAACTCCTGCGGCGTCGTGATGTCGGAACTCGCACGCACCACGATATTGGTCGAACTGCTTTCGATCGTGCCCGCCGGCACGTCGAAGGCCGCGGTCGACAGCGCGGTGCGGATATCCGCCACCGTCATGCCGCGGCTGGCGAGCTTGGCCTGGTCGAGATCGATGCGGAAGCTCTTCTGCTTGTCGCCGAAATACTGCACGTCGGCGACGCCTTCGACCGAGGCGAGCCGGTTTTCGATCACGTCCTCGATATAGACGGTCAGGTCCTCGGCCTTCATGGTCGACGAGGTCACCGCGATGCGCAGCACCGGCTGGGAATCGGCATCCGCCTTGATCACGCGCGGCGCGATCGTGCCGTCGGGCAGGTCGTCGGTCACCCGCGCGAGCGCATCGCGCACGTCGGCGGCGGCCACCGCCAGATCGGTCGTGTCGGAGAATTCCAGCGTCACACGGCTGTTGCCGAAGGCCGAAACCGAGGATACCGATTTCAGGCCCGTCACGCGCGCCACGGCGCCTTCGATCGTGTCGGTCACCTCGCGGTCCATCGTCTCGGGCGATGCGCCGTCGAGATCGGTCCGGACCGTGATCACGGGCCGGTCGATCGAGGGCAGTTCGCGCACCTCGATGCCGTTGAAGGCCGCGAGGCCCGCCACCACGATCAGCGTATTGAGAACCAGCGCCAGGATCGGCCGCCGCACGAAAAGCGAGGCGGAGAAGGCTTCCTTGATGCGACCACCCGGGCTCAAGGTTTCACCGTCCCTTCGGCATCCGCCACCTTGTCGTTCTTCTTGTCTTCACCGAAAATCTTGACGGTCGCGCCGGCCTTGAGCTGCTGCAGGCC
Source organism: Rhizobium sp. TH2 (assembly GCF_024707525.1). Taxonomy (NCBI): domain Bacteria; kingdom Pseudomonadati; phylum Pseudomonadota; class Alphaproteobacteria; order Hyphomicrobiales; family Rhizobiaceae; genus Rhizobium; species Rhizobium sp. TH2. The sequence goes on from NZ_CP062231.1 coordinate 3,217,838, forward strand.
CTCGATGACGATCCGGTCGCCGGGCTTGACGTCGCCATCGACCAGCACGTCGTCCTGATTGCGCTGGATGATCGCCGCCGAAACGCGCTCGACCTTCTTGTCCGCATTGACGCGCCAGACATAGGAGCCGGTGCTGTCCCACTGAATGGCGAGCGGGCTGACCGAAGGCCACATATCACCGGGAAGGTTGACGACGACCTCGAAGGACTGGCCGGCGCGCAGGTCGTCGCCCTGGTTCTCGATCACGGCACGCACATGCAATGTGCGGCTCGCCGGATCGATGCGGTTGTCGATCGCCTCGATCTTGCCGGGAAAGCTCTTGCCCGGCCGCGCGATCGGTCGCGCCGCGACCTCCTGGCCTTCCTTGATCAACCCCGTGAACCGCTCCGGCACCCAGAAATCGACGAGCAGCTTCGAGCGGTCGTCCAGCGTCACCAGAGGCGTGCTCACAGTCACGTAGTCACCGATTTCGACATTGACGATGCCAGCGATACCGTCGATCGGCGCGCGTACGATGCGCCGCTGCAGCGCAAGCTCCGCCGCCGAGGCGACCAGCCTCGCGGTCTCCACCGCCGTCTGCGTATCCTGGTAATCGGCCTGCGAGATGATCTTCTTGAGGTCTTCGTTACGCGTCATCTTGTTGGTGGCGGCCTGCAGCGCGACTTTCGCGGTCTGCGTCGCGATCTTCTCGACATCGTCGTCGAGCGTGGCGATCACGTCACCTGCCTTCACGCGCTGTCCGGACTTGACCATCAGTTCGGCGATCTGCCCGGAGACAAGCGGCGTCACTGCGACCGAGCGGGCCGCATCACCATCGCCGATGGCGCGCAAGCTGTCGTTGATCTTGCCTTTTTCGGCCGCCTTTACCACCACGGTCTGGTCGCGGTTGCCTCCGCGGCGATTACCTTCTTCAGGCGCCTTCGCCGTGGGCGTCTCGCGGGCCACGAGGTGGATCATCGTTTCCGGTACGCCGACCTGGCGCGCAAGCGTTGCCGATCCCGGCATGAAATGCATCAGGATCAATGCACCCACGACGAGAAAAACAAGTCCTGTCAGCAACTGGGTTACGATTCGCATACAATTCTCCGGCCCAAACCAGTGTATCTCGCTCCCCCGTGTGCCTAACAAAACCTCTGGGCGGAGGTTGGGCGAGGGATTTTCGCCGCTGACGAGGAGCCGACCGCAGTCGATGCATAGCCATCGGCGAGGATCGGCGACGACGTGAGCGGCGAAAAGCACCGGCCAACCGACCCCACGGGGTTTTGTTAGGCACTCTAGATTCTTATCTTTCATTACGTATCAGGCGGCAAGATTGATTTGCCACATGGATGAAATGTAATGTAATCGTGAACCTGAAAAGCGAACAAATCGTGACCAGGCTTTGCCAAGACCAGCCGAATCATGCATGGGAAACCCGATGATATCTGGCTTTGACGACATTCCCTTCTTTGACGAAGAGCCGGCACCCCGGCAGCAGAAGCAGGACCCGAAGCCGGCGGCCGAGCGCCCCGCCGGCCCCAGCGGTCTTGCCGCGCGTGCCATGGCCGCCCGCAACGGTGCCCGCCCCCGCGCCTCCTATCTCGAAGGCCTGAACCCCGAACAGCTGCGCGCCGTCGAAACGCTCGATGGCCCCGTCCTGGTGCTCGCCGGCGCCGGCACTGGCAAGACGCGCGTGCTCACCACCCGCATCGCCCATATCCTGGAGATGGGCCGCGCCTTCCCCAGCCAGATCCTGGCAGTCACCTTCACCAACAAGGCCGCGCGCGAAATGCGCGAGCGTATCTCTCACTTAGCGGGTGAAGCCGTCGAGGGCATGCCCTGGCTCGGCACGTTCCATTCGATCGGCGTGAAATTCCTGCGCCGCCATGCCGAACTCGTGTCGCTGAAATCCGATTTTACCATCCTCGATACCGACGACGTCATCCGGCTTCTGAAGCAGCTGATCGTGGCCGAGGGGTTGGACGACAAGCGCTGGCCGGCCAAGCAGTTCGCGCTGATGATCGACGGCTGGAAGAACAAGGGCCTCGACCCCGACCAGATCCCGGAAGGCGATTCCCGCGCCTTCGCCAACGGCAAGGGCCGCGCGCTCTACACCGCCTACCAGAACCGGCTGAGGACGCTCAACGCCTGCGATTTCGGCGACCTGTTGATGCACCCGATCCGCATTCTCAAGACCAACCCGGATATCCTCGCCGACTACCAGAACCGCTTCCGTTACATTCTGGTCGACGAGTACCAGGATACCAATACGGCGCAATATATGTGGCTGCGGCTGCTGGCGCAGAAGCCAAAAGGGAACAAGGCCGCGCCACGTCCGATCTCCCCCCTTGAGGGGGAGATTAGTGGAGTAAATATTTGCTGCGTCGGCGATGACGACCAAGCGATCTATGGCTGGCGCGGCGCCGATGTCGACAACATCCTCCGCTTCGAGAAGGATTTCCCCGGCGCCACCGTCATCCGGCTCGAGCGTAATTACCGCTCGACCGCCCATATCCTCGGCGCATCCGGCCACCTGATCGCCCACAACGAGGGCCGGTTGGGCAAGACGCTGTTCACCGAGCAGGACGATCCCGATCACGAGAAGGTGCAGGTCCATGCCTCCTGGGATTCGGAGGAGGAAGCCCGCGCCATCGGCGAGACGATCGAGCAGTTGCAGCGCCAGCAGCACAATCTCAACGACATGGCGATCCTCGTCCGCGCCTCGTTCCAGATGCGCGAATTCGAAGACCGCTTCGTCACGCTCGGCCTCAACTACCGCGTCATCGGCGGTCCGCGCTTCTACGAGCGGCTCGAAATCCGCGACGCCATGGCCTATTTCCGCCTCGTCTGCCAGCCGGCCGACGACCTCGCCTTCGAGCGCATCGTCAATACGCCGAAGCGCGGCCTCGGCGACACGACGCTCCGCTTCCTGCACGATTACGCCCGCTCGCGCGACATCCCGATCCTGCAGGCCTCCGCCGACATCGTCGAGACCGAGGAGCTCAAGCCCAAGCCCCGCAAGGCGCTCTTTGACGTGGTGCAGAATTTCCAGCGCTGGCAGAAAGCGCTCGAGACCATTCCGCACACGGAACTCGCCGAGCAGATCCTCGAGGAGTCGGGCTATACCGACATGTGGAAGGCCGACAAGACGGCCGAAGCGCCGGGCCGGCTCGAAAACCTCAAGGAACTCATCCGCTCGATGGAGAGCTTCGAGTCGATGCGCGGCTTTCTCGAACATGTCGCGCTGGTCATGGATGTCGAGCAGAACGCATCGCTCGATGCCGTCTCGATCATGACGCTGCATTCCGCCAAGGGCCTGGAATTCGACACCGTCATCCTGCCCGGCTGGGAGGAAGGCCTGTTCCCGCACCAGCGCGCACTCGACGAAGGCGGCCGCTCGGGGCTGGAGGAAGAGCGCCGCCTCGCCTATGTCGGCATCACGCGGGCCAAGAAGCGGCTCCACATCTGGTTCGTCTCCAACCGCCGCATCCACGGGCTCTGGCAATCGACCATCCCGTCGCGCTTCCTCGATGAACTCCCCGCCGATCACGTCGAAGTCGCCGAGGTCGAGCAGAGCTATGGCGGCTACGGCCGCAATCCCTACGGCCAATCCCGCTTCGACCGCCAGGAACCCTTCGCCTCCAGCTACAATTCACCGGGCTGGCAGCGTGCCCAAGCCAACAAGACCGACGCCACCCGCAACAACTGGGGCAACCGTTCGGGCCACCAGGTCGAACGCATCGGCTACGGCGAAGCCGGCCCGACCGGCAAGGTCATATCAGGCGAACTGGTGGCCAAATCCAAGATCGACACGCCGAGCGATTTCTCGGTCGGCGACCGGGTGTTTCATATCAAGTTCGGTAACGGGAATGTGGCGGGGATCGAGGGGAATAAGCTGACGATCGACTTTGATCGCGCGGGTCAGAAACGGGTGCTGGACGGGTTTGTGGAGCGGGTGTGATGCTCTTCGACGAATCCGAGATCGAAGAAGCCCACTCTGCCGCATTGCAGATAGAACCTGCCAAGACGTTGCTGGGTCATCTATCCGTCGCTGTAGACCTTGTGCGTAAATCATACATTCAAAGCGCGCATGCTCCAATCGTTCAGACGGTTATTTTTAGCCTTGCGGTTCGAACGATCAATTCTGCTGGCGCATGTCTGAAGCTTGCCGGCAGCGGCTACTTTGCCGGCGCTTTTCATCAATTGCGTGAGCTTGCAGAGCTCGGTGAGTTGCTTGAATATTTCCTCGCAAAGCCAGAAAAATAGCTGAATGGTCAGAAGCCGCTGGCTGGGATCGCGTAGACAAATTCTCATTTAGGAAGATGGACAAAGGGCTTCGCGGAAATTTCAATATTGCTACACGTTGGGCTGAGAGATTCGAACAGTACTCTGAATTGGGCACCCATGTCGGAGCCGCCGGGGCATATGCGATTGCCAAGGACGACGAATTTCAGTACGGCCCTCATATTGATCAGGTGAAATTCATACAAATACTCGGGGAACTTACGATAGACATTTTGGCGATCGCCGATGCATATGTAAGATTATTCGACAATCACTATGATGAGCCGATTCACGAGATTCTTCCGCGAGAATATGTCTTATTTAAATTCTCCGAGGAACATGCAAGAGATGCTTATGAGCGACTGTTTGTAGATTAGTAACTAGCGTCTAACACAAATCGTTCTGACGCGGCAAACCTGATTGTGCTTGCCATTCTGGCCGTTCAATGTCATATTCCCACCATGGGAAATCGGTGGCCTCATGAACGTTATTGCACTCCGAACATTGAAGGCGTTCTACGCACGTCATCCGCAGGCAAAGTTGCCAATGGCCGCCTGGTATCGAGAAGTGTCATTGGCACGCTGGGATAACCTACACGATGTCAAATGCCAGTTTCCATCCGCAGACTATGTCGGAGACGACCGCATCGTCTTCGATATCGGCGGCAACAAGTTCAGGATCATCGCCCGTGTCGCCTATGGCCCCTGGTATCGCGTGATGATCAAGTTCGTCGGCACACATGCCGAATATGACCGCGTGGATGCGAGGACCATCTGATGCAAAACATTCGAGCTCTGAAGACCGAAGCCGATTACGAATGGGCACTTGCCGAAATCGAAGCCTATTTCGACAACCTGCCCGAGCCCGGCACTGAAGCAGCCGAGCGGTTCGACGTGTTAACCGACCTCGTCAGCGCCTATGAGAATCGGAATTGGCCGATCGACGAAATCGACCCCGTGGATTTTCTCGACGGCTACATGCAGAACCACGGCTATGGCCGCGCCGATCTGGCAAACGTCCTCGGCTCGGTCTCCCGCGCATCGGAGATCATGCTGCGCCGGCGCCCCCTCACGCTGGCGATGATCCAGCGGCTCGTCGAGACATGGGGCGCTCCCGCCGAAGCGCTGGTCAAACCCTACGTCACACACAAGCCGGCCGCGGAATAATTACCCCACCCACACGGCTTTACACGATCAAGAAGTCCGCTTCAGTGAGCGACAATCCGCGATCCAGTTTCGCAAAGCGCACTGCATCATTGCCGCCGACGCCGTCGCTATCGAAGAACAAGCCGCCACTCGACTCATTGTAGATGATCCGGTGCGCGGCATCGGTGGCGGCATTGCCAATGTGGAAAGCGCCGGCTGCAAGCGCGCCGGGTGCACCGATGCCAACGAAAACACTGTCTTCCAGAAGGATCAGATCGTGTGCCACGGAAAAGTGGCGGATGATATCGACATTTGCGTTTGCATTAAGCGTCGTAGAGAAAAGGAACTGGTCGTCCGCTGATCCGGCCATCAGCACATCATTGCCGAGCCCGCCGTCGACGCGGATTCCAGGGCCGGCGCCCAGGCCCTCGAGGTCGACGGTGTCATCGCCGGCTCCCGCCGAGAACAGCACGACGTCACCCGCCTCCCGGGCTGCGATTTTCACATCCCAGGGCATGCCCTTGAGCGCCATGGTCGAACCGCTGCCCGACACCGAAACTTTGTCGTCGATAGCGCGTCCCTGGATCGAGATTGTGTCGACCTGTCCGTCGCCCGTGCCTGTCCCGGCCACGATGGCAAGATCGAGACTGATAAGCCGCGCACTGCTTGCCGAAAGATCGCCGATGGCAATGGTGTCGCTACCGCCGCCCGCATGGAATAGAAGCCGCTCCACCAGGTTCGTGGTCATCTGCACGGCGGCGACATCACGAAACAGGTTGAGTTGCTGTCCATTCGAAAATATATCCACGCTCTCGCTGGCGGCGCTTCCGGAGAAATCCAGAAGGTCCTTGCCACCGGCGCCGCCATTGATCGTATCGTTGTCGTCTCCCGGGTTCCAGATAAAGCGGTCAACGCCGTCCGAACCGAGCAGAAAATCGTTGCCGTCGCTACCGCGAAAATCAAGCTGCATCTTGACTGCCGGCAAGATGCTGGCATCGATCAAGTCTGCTCCGATGCCGCCATTGACCACCAGCCGATCTCGGGCATCGGCGTTGCGGATGGCCGTGGTGGCTGGCAGTCCCCCCACCGAAATGACGCCATTGGCGACCGACAGCACAACGACGTCGGCGGCGGCCGTGCCAACCACCGTGACGGTATCGGCGGATCCTGCACGACGCTTCTCGACCAGATCGATGTCTATGCTCTCGACGTCCGTGCCCGTCAGGTCACCAATGCTCAAATTGTCGATGCCGGCCCCGGCGCGAAGGGACAGGCTTTCGACATCGTTTATGTCGAGGACGGTGGCGTCGATGCTGCCGGAGATGATGACCCGCCCGCCATTGGCGACGACGCCGATGCTTTCCCCCGCGCGCGCGCCGCTGAACTCCAGCCTGTCCGCGCCGTCCTGACCTTCAATGACGTCGTTGCCGTCGCCGCTCTTCCAGGCATAAAGGTCGGCATCGCTGCCAAGCAGCGCGACATCGTTCCCGCCGCCGCCCCGGACATGATCTCGCCCATCGCCGCCAATGACAAAATCCCCGTTGACGCTGCCGGTTATCCTGTCGTTGCCATCTCCTCCGTCGAGCTGGAGCTGATGGGCGCCGGCTATTACACCACTGGCATTAATCAGGTCCCCGCCACCTTCGCCGAAGATCCGAAGTGTATCCGTTGCCTCCAGGACGTTGACCCTGACCAACCAGGGCAAGCCGGTGACTTTGGCTATGGTGCCCACGCCGGTGATGGATATGCGATCGGCCGACCCGGTGCCGTGTACCTCTACGGCGTCGGCCTGGGCGTCACCAACCCCGCTGCCGAGAACACCTTCAAGATTGATGAAAATGCCCTCGGCATCCGTCCCGGCCAGCGCATTCACGACGATGTTATCGGCGCCACCCAGGGCATGGTAGAGCAGGGTCTCCATCCCGTGCAGGTCCATGGTGACATTGGCAATGTCCCGGAAGAAGCTGATCCGGGAGCCGTTGGCATTGATGGAAATGTTTTCAGCGATGTTGGCGCCAGAGAAGTCCAGCGTGTCGATGCCGCCTTGCCCTTCAACAACATCGTTGTCATCGCCCGGAGACCAGGCGAAGCGGTCGTTTCCGCTTCCCAGCCGCGCAAAATCATTGCCATCACCGCCGCGGATGACGTCGTTCCCGCCGCCGCCGCCAAGCGTGTCGTCCCCGAGCCCGCCTGTGATCGTGTCGCGGCCGCCGCCTGGAAAATTTGCCCCGTCGGTCACGACAGATGGAGAGACTTCACCTGGTGTGATGATGTCGGGTGAAGATGAACCAGTGAATGTCGCCATGAGCGGAATTCCATGTGCAGACTGATCTGGCAAGGACGCTAGCCTGAAAGCTCGGGGGTGTCACTTCAAATGTCGCGATGACATGACCACGCGATCGCCGCTCCCCGCCCGTGCGCCTGTGGCGAAAGGTCCCGGAACCAACCCGACACGCAGCGCATTTAAACCGCTACGCGACGCTGTGGTCACCACCCACAGGGAGAAGGCTAATGGCATCCGTCCGATATATCGTCACCGACATCGACAAATCAGTCGAGTTCTATCGAGACAATCTCGATTTCAAGGTGGACATGCACAGTCCCGGCAAGTTCGCGGCGCTCCTTCGCGACGACCTGACGCTCTATCTCAGTGCCCCGGGTGCGGGAAGCGGCGGTCACGCGGGCGGCGATCCGAAGCCGGGCGGGTGGAACCGGTTCATGATTGTCACCAGGGAGCTCGACGCCCTGATCGACCGGTTGCGCGGAGCCAACGCCGGCTTCCGCGGCGGCATCAGCGATGGTGGGGCTGGCCGGGCCATCCTGCTTGAAGACCCATCGGGGAACGTCATCGAACTGTTCGAGTTCAAGAAGGACTGAGATTCTGGCTCGTCCGTACCCGTTCACCTTTCATCTTGACCGGGTGACCCCCGTATTCATTAGTTCCCACTCAAACCTTGTGCTATACTTCCTCCCACTAGCCATGCTGCGAGAATTGTCGAAAGCGCGCAATAGGACTGTGGATTCTGGCGCACCGCACAGCTTTGTAGCATAAGCTCTTCATTACCTCCTTGTCGGCCTCGGGTATGAGATCGGGGTCCTTCTCTGGAGGGAGCATGCCATGCCCGAATCCGTCATCAGAAACCGATTGCTCGAGGCGCTGCCCGAATCCGTGCTGGCGCGCTTTCAGCCGCATCTGGAACCGATAGGGCTCCCCATCCGCTACGCCCTGGTCGAGCCCGACAAGCGGCCGGAGCACGTCTACTTCATCACCAGTGGCCTTGCCTCCGTCGTGACGTCGAACCATGACCACGAGAGCATCGAGGTGGGTCATATCGGGTTTGAAGGCATGACCGGTGCGCATCTGCTGCTGCATACGGACACGACGCCGGCCAGCACCTTCATCCAGATCGAAGGCACGGGCCTGCGGATGCCGTCGAATATCTTCCTCGACCTGGTCGAAAACGAGCGCTCGGTTCGCGAACTCTTCCTGCGCTATGTGCACTGCAACGAATTGCAGTTGAACTATTCAGCCCTGGCCAACGCCCGCTACAGCGTCAACGAACGCCTGGCGCGCTGGCTGCTGATGTGCCACGACCGGATGCATGGCGGCGATGTGGTGCTGACCCATGAATTCCTTGCCCTGATGTTGGGCGTCCGGCGATCCGGGGTCACGGTCGCCATACATATCCTCGAAGGCGTCAAGGCGATCAGGGCGCGGCGCGGCAATATCAAGATCACCAACCGCGCGATGTTGCTCGATCTCGCCGGCGGCATCTATGGCGTGCCGGAAGCCGAGTATGACCGCCTGATCGGACCGCTCATCCCGCGGTTTGACGGCCTCGCGGACCGCCAGGCTGAGAACACGGGCGCCCGCCTCCGTACGAATAGCGATTGAGCGTCCCGAGATATCCGAGCCCTCGAGAATGGCCGCACTCATTAGTGCCCGCGCGTCCTTCAGCGGCCGTCGCCTCTACCCCGCATTCGCCCCCAGCGCCTGCTCCAGATCGGCAATCAAATCCGCTGGCGTCTCCAGCCCTACAGACAGCCTGAGCAAATCCGTGGGGCAAGGCGTCCCTGGCCCCTCGATCGACGCCCGGTGCTCGATCAGCGATTCCACGCCGCCGAGCGACGTCGCACGCTTCCAGAGCTTCACATTCGCCGCCGTCCGGATCGCCGCTTCCTCGCCAGCCCGCACCCGCACCGACAGCATGCCGCCGAAGCCGCCTGTCATCTGCCGCGCCGCCACGGCGTGACCGGCATGCGTGGGCAGGCCGGGATAAAGCACCTCCAGCACGCGCGGATCGGCGGCAAAATGTTGCGCCACGGTCATTGCCGCCGCACTCATCGCCCGCACGCGCAGATCCAGCGTCCGCATGCCGCGTATCAGCAGGAAGGCTTCGAACGGCCCGAGGATCTGGCCAAGCATCGACCGCACCCGCTTGATCCGCGCCCAGAATTCATCCTCACGCGCCGTGCACAGCGCACCGGCGATCGCATCTGAATGGCCGTTGAGATATTTGGTCGCCGAATGCATGACGATGTCGGCGCCGAGCGACAGCGGCTGCGTCAGGATCGGCGTCGCCACCGTCGAATCCACCACCAGCCGCGCGCCGGCCGCATGCGCGATCTCGGCCACGGCGGCAATATCGGTCACCGTCCACATCGGGTTGGCCGGCGTCTCGATCCACACGAGCTTCGTCTCGCCTGATTTCACCGCGCCCCGCACCGCGTCGAGATCATCAGTATCGACGAAATCGACCTTCAGCCCCCAAGCGGTGGCATCGCTCTTCAGCCAGTTGCGCAGCGCCCAGTACATCACCGTGGGCGCCACGACATGGTCGCCGGGGGCAAGCGCCAGGAACACCGCCGTTGCCGCCGACATGCCCGAACCGAGCACCAGGGAAGCGGCGGCGCCTTCGAGCATATCAAGGATGCTCTCGACCTCGCGCACGGTCTCATTGTCGGCCCGGCCGTAGATATTACCGGACCGGTACTGGTTATCGGGATCGCGGATGAAGGTCGAGGTGATGTGGATCGGCGGCGTAACAGCCCGGCTCGCCTCATCGATCTTGCCCAGCGCCTGCGCCAGCAGGCTCGCCTTCGACCATTCCATCCCGTCGCTCCTTGTTTGACGGGATGTCCTTAGACAAGCAGCAAGCCATAGTCAAAGCAGGTCAAGCGGCCTTCCGGTCTGCCATCCGGGCCGCAAGCACACCCCCGTGCCTATCGACGAATGCCAGCAACCGCTCGGCATAATCAGGCACCACGGCCTCCTTCACGCTTCCGCGCGCCGCCAGCGCCTTCCGCCACCCCACCAGCTTCGGCTTGCCGGCGAACACGCCGAGATCGATCCGCCGCTCGAAGCCATCGAAGTAGCGGAACACCGGCGCGAACACCGCGTCGACCACGCTGAACGCCTCGCCCGAGAAGAACGGCCCCTCGCCCAGCACGCCTTCCAGCCGCGCGAACTTCTCGCCCACCTGCGCCACCGCCTGCTCGAACGCCGCCTCGTCGCTGGCCGTCTCGATCGTCCAGATATTTGCGAGGATCGACGAGCCGAATTCCATCCACGCCCGATGCCGCGCCTTGGTCAGCGCATCGGCCGGATGCAACCTCGGCTCCACAGTCTCGTCGAGATATTCGACGATCACCGAGCTCTCGAACAGCACCGCGTCGCCCACGACAAGCAGCGGCACCTTGCCGAGCGGCGAAATCGCCTTGAACCAGTCCGGCTTGTTGGCGAGATCGATATTGATCCGCTCGAAGGGCACGTTCTTTTCGGCCAGCGCGATCGAGGCGCGCTGCTCATAGGGGCAGAGATCGAAGGATACGAGTTTCAATGTCATGGCTTTTCTCCATATCAATGCACTTGCATCTATATGGATGCGGATGCATCTTTTGTCAAGCTTGATGCAGCTGCATGAATCTGGATAAATGAAGGGATGATAGCGAAAATGCCCTCCGACCCCACGACCGACGCCTGGATCGCCCTCGTCCGCGCGCAGCAGAAAGTGCTCGGCGCCGTCGAGGCCGACCTCAAGGCATCGGGCTTCCCACCGCTTGCCTGGTACGACATCCTGCTCGAACTCCGCCGCGCCCGGCCCGATGGCCTGCGTCCGATGGATTTCGAACCGCGCCTGCTGCTCGCCCAGCACAATGTCTCCCGCCTGCTCGATCGCCTGGAGAAAGCCAGCCTGATCCGCCGGGAGGTCCACAAACGCGATGGCCGCGGCCAGCAGATCCACATCACCGATGCAGGGCTCGAATTGCAGCAACGCATGTGGCCGGTTTATGGTGCGGCGATCGAGCGGCATGTGGGTTCGAAGCTGGCGGGGGATGGGGACGCGGGAGATTTGGCGGGGTTGCTCGGCAAGCTGCTTGCTGATTGACCTAGGGTCACCCTTCATGCCCACAGGTCTCGTTGACCAGGATATGCCTATCTCCTAATATGTCCGTATCGTTTCGACAGGCCCGCAAACGCTGGTCCCTGCCCGATGCGGCCGGAAGGATTTGCCCCATGGTTACGAAGAAGGGTACTAACAAGAACGACCATTTGACCGGAACGGCCTCTGACGACAAGCTTTTCGGCCTCGAAGGCAACGACGTCCTCAAAGGTCTGAACGGCCACGACATTCTTTTCGGCGGTGTCGGTAATGACACCCTCGAGGGCATGCTGGGTGACGACGAGTTGCTGGGCGAAGGCGGGAATGACCTTTTCCTGCCGGGAAATGCATCCAGCGGCGCCGACGCCATGCATGGCGGCACGGGCAAGGACACGGTCAGCTACGCCAATTTCGCGACGATGACGGGCATCAATCTGACGTTCCATAGTGGAAATGAAGTCGGCGCCGAGGACGCTGCTGGTGATACGTTCCAGGGCATTGAGAACTTCATAGGCACGCGCAGCTCGGACTTCATCAATTTCCATTTCTACAACAATGTGTTGCCCGGCTTTATTTATGGTGGCGCGGGCGATGATATCATCGCCGGAAAAGGCAACCTCATACGTGGCGATGCCGGCACGGATTGGCTCTATGCCGATGTCAATCTGGCGAAAGCCGACACTATCTGGCTGCAACTGAACAAGGGCAGCGACAACGTGATCAACTTTGACAGCGCGGAAGATCTCCTTCGAATTCGCGGTGACGAATTCGGCATAGGGAGGCTTCTGAACGGCAACGAACTCTTCAATCGCGCCGCCGATTCCAATGCGACGGGGGCGAGCGCGCAGTTCATTTTCCGCCAGGATAACGATCAGCTCTATTTCGATGGCGACGGTACTGGCGCGGACGCCGCCATTCTCATTGCCTCCTTCTCGGGAATGTCCGCCGGTCAACTCGTACAGAGCGATTTCGAGATCGTGTAACGGGCCGATTGACGGTTTTGCGTCTTGAGAGCGAAGATTCTTTCCATTGGAATCAGTGGGTTATTTGATTTCCAGAAAATATTCCTATATTTCTCGTCCCCGCCCTCCAAACCTGTGAGAGAATCGCCATCGTTCCGCCCTCGGCTACACCGTAGGGCGCTATGGCGAGGCGGAACCGGTGCCTGTTGCGGGAAGACGACGTAAAGTCCCGCCTCAGGCGTCCGCGAGAAGGGGTCTCCCCCGGGTACCGCCGCAAGGCCAAGTACGCGTGGCGTGCGTTGTACCGCACACAAGCCCATCCCCCCTGGAAATTTCAGGTCCGGGACCGGGATGGGTGCAGACGACCGAGTTCGCGGATGAAAATACACCGAACGGGGCACGGATACGTGTCTTACCGGCTGTCGCAAGGCAGCCAACTAAACTCGGCACGGAAACGTGCCCCGGCCGATCTCTCATGCGAAAGCGAAGAGATCGGGAGTCAGAATGCCTAAACCACGGACGGAACCCGCCGCGTGAACACGAACCCGCGCCTGCTCCGCCACAGCGGCCGACCGCACCGCCTTCGCCGCGTCCTAGCCGATCCGCCTCGCACTTTCCTTACGACCGATTGCCACAGTCAGTTCCCCGCAAGCAGCCACGCCGATAATCCGCGCATTCCAAGGAGATCAGGAGTGACGATGACTGACGAAAGCTTCTGGCCGGTCCGGATCAAGGGCGATGTCACCGTCTGCGTCTCGCCGACCATCCACCAGATGACCAGCTATGTGCTGCTCGAGCAGGAAGACTGGTTCGAGGACGAGATGGATTTCGTCCGCGCGCTCACAACTCCCGACATGAACGCCTTCGATATCGGCGCCAATCACGGCGTCTATGGCCTGACCATCGCCAGGCGTCTCGCGACCGGCCATGTCTGGGCCTTCGAGCCGACGATCGCGCCGGGTACGATGCTGGCGAAAAGCGTGGAATTGAACGGGCTCGGCGATCGCATCACCTGGGTCCATGCCGGCCTGTCGGACCATGATGGCGAGGCGGATATCGGCATATCAGCCGACAGCGAGACCAATTCCCTGCAAGGCGCCGGCACCCGCACCGAGCGGATCACGCTCCGTTCGCTCGATGCATTCGTCGCCCGCGAAGGCATCGAGACCGAAATCCACTTCGTCAAGCTCGACGCGGAAGGCGAGGAAATCCGCATTCTCGCCGGCGGCCGTGATTTTTTCTCCCGCCAGTCGCCGCTCGTCATGTTCGAGCTGCGCCACGGCAACCAGGTCAATCACGGCCTGATCGAGATGGTCCGTTCATCAGGCTATGACATCTACCGTCTGCTGCCCGGCCTCGATATCCTTGTCGAATATTCACCGCTGTTCCAGGATGGCTTCCTGCTCAACCTTTTCGCCTGCAAGCCGGACCGCGCGGCGGAACTGGCCAGGCGTGGATTGCTCGCGACCCGCGAAGACATAGCGGCCCAAGCCAACGAACAGCCGGAAGCGCCTTGGCAGGAACGGCTCTTCACCCTGCCCTTTGCGGCACCGCAAGCCGAAGCCTGGCGAGCGCATGCGCCGCGCGTCGATCCGGATTACGACTTCGCCCTCTCCGCCTGCCTCGCCGCGCAGGACCGGTCGCTGACGCCCGCCCGCCGCGTAACCCTTGCCCGCGCGGCACTGGCGCGGATCACCGCAATCGCCGATTCCGGCAAAGGCGACATCGCGCTCTGGCTGCTGCGACTGAACCTGACCCATCTCTTGGGCGAGCGGACGCTCAGCCTCGGCATTACGCAAAAGCTGGCGGGCCTGCCCGAGACAACTTTCGCGACATTGAAGCCACCGTACCTGCCGCCTTCACCCCGCTTTTACGATCGCCCTGCCTGCGGCACCCATGCCGGCGTCATGGTCGCGATCCGCGAATTCATCGAATATCGCCAAGCCTTTTCCAGCTATTTCTCCAATGCCCCGCTCAACGATCTCGCCGCGCTTTCCGCCCGGTCGGATCACGGCATCGAGATCGACCGCCGGCTGATCCTCTCGGCGCGGCGCCGCGGCATGCCGGTCAACATTCCCGATAGCCATGATCTGTTCCAACCCGGACGCTCCGCCAACAGTGCGATATGGCACGGAATCGCCCGATGAGCGGGCGCCCGGCACGCCGCCCCTTGGCGCGCGCACCGAACCGCATTACATCTCCCGTCGTGATTTGATCCGGAGTAGACCACTTGCCATTTTCCAAATCCCTGCCGACCCCGCCCCTCGCCCCCAAGAAGCCCGTCACCGATACCCGTCACGGCATGACCCGCACGGATGATTACGCCTGGCTGAGGGCCGACAACTGGCAGGCGATGTTCAAGGATCCGTCGATCCTCGATCCCGAAATCCGCAAGCATCTGGAGGCCGAGAACACCTATCAGGAAGCGGCGATGGCCGATACCGAGGAGCTGCGCAAGACGCTGTTTGGCGAGATGAAGGGCCGCATCAAGGAGGACGATTCCTCCGTGCCGATGAAGGATGGCCCCTATGCCTATGGCACGCTTTATGTAACCGGCGGCGAGCAGGCGCATTATTTCCGCACCCGCCGCGAGGGCGACGGCCTCAAGGAAGTGCTGCTCAATGGCGACCGCGAGGCCGAGGGCAAGGACTATTGCCGCATCTCGGGCATCGATCACGCGCCCCGGCATGACAAAGGCCTCTGGGGCTATGACGACAAGGGCTCGGAATATTTCACCCTGAAGATCCGCGACTTTACATCAGGCAAGGACCTCGACGATGTGGTCGAGAATACCGGTGGTGGCGGCGTCTGGACGCCCGGCGGCCAGAGCTTCTTCTATTCGATGCTCGACGAGAACCACCGTCCCTCGAAGATATTCCATCACGTACTCGGCACGCCGCAATCGGAAGACCGGCTGGTGTTCGAGGAGGAAGACCCCGGCTTCTTCATGGGCGTCGGCGGCTCGCTGCTCGACGACTATATCTTCATCGATATCCACGACCACGAAACATCCGAGAACTGGATCATCCCGGCGAAAACACCCGGCGCCGAGCCGCAACTTGTCGCAGCGCGCGAGACCGGCATCGAATACGAACTGGTGTCCGGTGGCGATGTCTTTTACATCCTGACCAATGACGGCGGCGCCAAGGATTTCAAGATCATGCAGGCGCCGGTTGAATCACCTGGTAAAGAGAACTGGACCGAAGTCGTGCCGCACCGGCCGGGCACGCTTATCTTGTCGCATGGTGCCTTTGCCGGCCATCTCGTCTGGATGGAGCGCCATGAAGGCCTGCCGCGTATCCAGATTCGGGACCGCGAGACCGGCGAGGATCACGCCATCGACTTCGATGAGGAAGCCTATTCGCTAGGCCTCGGCGGCGCGCTGGAATATGACACGCACTGGATCCGCTTTTCGTATTCCTCGATGACCACGCCGACCCAGCTTTACGACTACAATATGCGGACCCGCGAACGCGTGCTGCTCAAGACGCAGGAAGTCCCCTCCGGCCACACGATCGCGGATTACGAGACGCGGCGTGTCTTCGCCACCGCGCCCGACGGCGAGAAAGTGCCGGTGTCGCTGCTCTATCGGAAGAATACGCGGCTTGATGGCTCGGCACCCTGCCTGCTCTACGGCTACGGTGCCTATGGCATTTCCATCCCCGCATCCTTCTCGACCAACGCGCTGTCGCTGGTCGATCGCGGCTTCGTCTATGCAATCGCCCATGTCAGGGGCGGCAAGGACAAGGGCTTTGCCTGGTACGAGAACGGCAAGATGGCCCACAAGAACAACACGTTCACCGACTTCATCGCGGCTGCCGATCATCTGGTGACGGAGAATTTCACCGCATATGACCGCATCGTTGCCGAGGGCGGTTCCGCGGGCGGTATGCTGATGGGCGCGATCGCCAACATGGCGCCCGAGAAGTTCGGCGGCGTCATCGCGGCGGTGCCCTTTGTCGATGTGCTCAACACGATGCTCGACGACACGCTGCCGCTGACCCCGCCCGAATGGCCGGAATGGGGCAATCCGATCGACTCCAAGGAAGACTATCGCAACATCGCGTCCTATTCGCCCTACGATAATGTCGGTGCCAAGGCCTATCCGCCGATCCTCGTGCTGTCGGGCCTGACCGATCCGCGCGTCACCTATTGGGAACCCACCAAATGGGTGGCGAAGCTGCGGGAGCATTCCACAAGCGCCAGCCCGATCCTTCTCAAGACCAATATGGGTGCGGGCCATGGCGGTGCATCGGGCCGTTTCCAGCGGCTCGAGGAAATCGCCTACGAATATGCCTTCGCGCTGAAGGTGGCTGATATCTGAGAGCTTGCCGGCCAAATCCCGATTTGGGACGTATCCGCAACTTGCGATACGTTCCCTTTCCGGAACACGTCGCATTTGCCCTCTCGGCGAAAAACTGCATTAACCCTGTTCTGCGGATTGCCCCGGATTCTGGCCGAAAACCGGTCAGTTTCCAGGGCTTCGGGCCGCTGATTTACCGGTCGTTAGCCTTTTGATCCTGTAATCGCCCCCAACGGGATCAAGGAGCCAGCAATGTTCGCTCGTGCTGCAGACGCATTCAAGAATGGAATGAAAACCATCGGCAGCCGGTTCGTCACGGATCGCGCCGGAAACCTCGCCATGTCCTTCGCCATCGTCAGCGTGCCGCTGCTGGCCGCGATCGGTGCTACCATCGACTATACTCAGCTGGTGAATTCCCAACGCCACCTTCAGGACGCGATCGACGCCGCGGCCGTTTCGTCCGCCGCTTCCTTGGTGGCGGGAAAGCATACAGAAACCACGGTCAAGGATTACGCCATCAACTTCGTACTTGCCCAATTGGGTTCCGAGCTGACTGCGACCGAGCAAACCCAGCTCAAGGCTGCCATTGGGGTCACTGTCACCACCACCGGCAGCGGCACCTCCAAAAACTACGCCATCAAGGTCACGGGCGGATATGACGTAAAGCTAAGCCCTTTTGCCCAATTCGTCGGCTACACGACCAGGCCTGTCGGGGGGGTAAGCGTTACACAGAGCCAGGCGACGTCCAAGAACGCAATGTCGATGTACGTGGTGCTCGATAGATCAGGCTCCATGTCGTGGGTGACAGACACCACGAGCTCGCTCAACAGCAAGTGCCAGAACTATTTTGATATGGACGATTGGAAGCAATACCCCAACATCCAGAAAACAAGTCCTTGCTATGTCAACAAGATGAGCGCGGTCAAGACGGCGGCGGCGGCCCTCTTTGACCAGTTCGACGCTGTGGAGAAAAAGGACACTACGGACACCCTAGTCCGCGTTGGTGGCGTATCGTTCAATGACAGCACACAGTCGCCGCAAGCCACTGACTGGGGCACGACGAAGATCCGCAATTACGTGACCGCGCTGCCTGCCTATCCGGAAGGTGGCACTAATATGACCGGGGGCATGAAACAAGCCTATGACTCCTTGACTGCCGCTTCCGAAACCACGGCACAGACTGCCAAAGGCAATACGTCCTTCTCCAAATTTATTGTCCTGATGAGCGATGGAGAAAACACCGGCTCCAGCGGCACGCACAAACCGGCGCTTGACGTCATCACGCTCACCTACTGCACAAATGCAAAGCTTGCCGGCATCACCATCTATACCGTTGCCTTCATGGCCCCGACCAATGGCGAGATTCTATTGAGGGCCTGCGCAAGTACCACCAGCAACTACTATGCAGCCAATGATATGCCGAGCCTGATCAAGGCGTTCGCCGAAATCGGTGACAAGGCAACCCAAGCGGCAACACGCATTACGAATTGATCCCTCGACAAGACCGATCACCGGGCGCTTTTGTGCCCGGGGATCGCCTTGAGATAGGCCGCGATCGCCTCGCGGTCTCCGTCCGGCAGCTTGGCGATGTTCTTCTGCACCTCGGCCATCGCGCCGCCGACGAAGTCGAAGTCCGGCGTATTGCCGTCCTTGAGATACGTCACGATGTCGGCCTCGCTCCATGAAGCGATCGAACCCTCCGGCGTGATGTTGGGAATTCGACCCTTTCCCTCGGGATTGGGCGCGCCCGCCAGCCACATGTCAAACTGAAACCCACCCAATTGGTCGCGCGGCGAATGACATTCGCCGCAATGGCCGGGACCTTCGACGATATATTGCCCGCGCTTGACCTTGTCGTCGGCGTCAGTGATCGCCACTCGCGGCGCCTCATCGAGATAGAGGAATTTCCAGCCGCCCAGTGCCAGCCTGATGTTGAAGGGAAAGCCCAGTTCGTGCGGCGGCGTGACATTATCGCTCTTCGGCAGCGTCTTGATATAGGCGAACAGATCGCTCACGTCCTTCGCCGTCATCCTGCTATATGAGCCGTAGGGCAGAGACGGATAGAGATGCTCCCCGTTGGGGCCGACGCCGCGCGTCAGCGCATTGCCGAACTGCGCCAGCGTCCAGCCACCGATACCGGCCTTCTCATCCGGAGAGATATTGGGAACATGGAACCTGCCGAAGGGGCTGTTGAGCGCAAGTCCGCCCGCCAGAACCAGCTGCTGGTCGCCTTCGGCCTTCGGCGCCTTGTGACAGCTGACACAGCCGCCCATGGAGAAGACGAGTTCGCCGTTCTTGACATCCGGCGTGCCCGCCGAGGCCCAGAAGTCGTCGGGATGCGGCTGCGGCCGGGTGATCCAGAGAAAGGCGCCGGCACCGACTGCGCCTAGAACCACCAAAGCCCCGAGAGTCTTGACGATCTTTCCTGCCATGTAGCGCCCTCCAAGTTCTATCAATGGGCACTCTGGCAGGACTTGGCCGGCCCGAATAGCCCATCCGTGGAACGGCCGCCATATTCCTTTCGAGCAAGGGAAATATAGCGGCCGGACATGTGGATGGATCAGAACGCGCAATCAGCTCTTCTTGATGCGGTAGACCTCATGGCAACCGCCGCAATCCTTGCCGAGCGTGCCCATCGCGGCACCGACTGCCGCCTTGTCGGCTGGAAGCTGGGCGAGAAGCGCATCAACGTCGGCCGCGAGCTTGGCCGCTTTTGCCTCGAAGTCCGCCTTATTCTCCCAGATCTTCGGGCTGGCTCCCTCGTCATCCTTCTCGGAACCCGGCGGGAAATAAGTCGGGAAGACCGTGATCGCTTCCTTGATCGATGTCAGCGAGGTCTTGACCACCTCGGCATCGTAATCCTTCTCGCCCTTGGCGATGGCGGCCAGCGCGCCCATGGCTTTGCCGTTCGTCTTCATCGCGGCTTCCCGGTTGTCAGCTTGGTTCTCGGCGGAGACGACCGCAGTCGCCCCGATAAGACAGATTGCGGCCACTGTCAGAATGCGCTTGATCATCGTCCTGTTCTCCCATTTTCAAAGACGCCCGACAAAGGCCCGGGCCGAGTTTCCTGAACGTCGGCACCATCCCATAGAGGTTGCGAAATGAAAATAACAATTCGGTGATCGGCACTTAGAGCGTGTCGCAGTTATTGGGAGCCATTCTGCCGGAGCAGGTTTTCGTCAGGACCAAGGCGATGGACGAGCGTCGTACCCATAGGTACGGCCGAGACCATCGCCGCAGGAACTGGCGGAAAGATGCCCGGTCCTTCGGATTGGCTGATCCGGGTCGCCTGATCGACCGGCAGGCTTGGCCGTATGCCCTTGGCTACGGCACGCGCCTGCCGGTCGACCATGCGACTCCGCCTAAGCCAACAGAATTGCGCCCAATAACTGCGGCACGCTCTAAACGGAAAACCGGAATCATTTTCGGAATTTCCGCAGGACCACGAAATGCCGTAAGCATCCGCGGCCCCGCGCCATTGTTTACAATTCCCGAACAGACCGTTCATTGTTCAGGCATTGGACGACTGCACCCAGCCCTGCCAGCCGGTGAAGAGTGCCGCCAGAATGATCAGAAGCCCCGCGACCCTGCCGGTCCAGATCGTGGCACTCGCATTGCCGGTGAGAAAGGCACGGGCGCGGCCGGCACCGAGCGCCGCGGCGCCGTAGATCAGGAACTGCATGATGATGGTGAGCAAGCCCATGATCAGCGCCTGTTGCGTGATCGAGCCATATTGCGGCTTCATGAACTGCGGATAGACGGCGAGGATGAACAACCATGCCTTGGGGTTGAGCATGCAGGTAAGAAACCCGCGCCAGAAGGTGGTCAGCAGCGATGGCGCGGTCGCGCCCTCCACCGCATCGACCGTGATCGAGCTGCGGATCAGCCCGATGCCGACCCAGACCATATAGGCCGCACCCAGCAGAAGCATCGGCAGGAAAAGCTGCGGGATCAGCACCGCCAGAACCGTGACGCCCAGCGTGCCTGTGATCGTGTGGACGATTCCCCCGCCCATGATGCCCAATATGGCGGCAAGTCCGGCGCGCGTGCCGCCGGCCAGCGCATTGGCGAGCACGAAGACCATATCCATGCCGGGCACGATGATGATGCCGAACAGAAGGGTTGCGAAGATCCAGAGATTGTCGGAATATTCCATGTCAGTTGCTCGCTCCAATCAGGGATGAAAAATTTCTTGAATCCCTTGTTTTCAATGTGTTGGAGAGGATTATAGGAAAGTGCTATTGACAGCATTGTGTCAGTAGTGATGGCGATCCTGCCAGAAAACGTCACCATCGGAGATCCAGTTGCGCAAGGCCTCACGCCTGTTTGAGATCATCCAGATTCTACGCCTGGCGACGCGGCCGATCACCGCAGCGCAGATCGCTGAAAAGCTAGAGGTCACGCCGCGCTCGATCTACCGTGACATCGTGGCGCTGCAGGCGATGCGCGTGCCGATCGAGGGCGGGCGCGGCATCGGCTACATCCTGAGGCCCGGTTTCGACCTGCCGCCGCTGATGTTTTCCATCGAGGAGACGGAGGCGATCGTGCTGGCCTTGGCACTACTTCAGCGCACCGGTGACAGCGCTTTGAGGAAGGCGGCCGAGACGGTCAGCGACAAGATCGCCGGCGCCATGCCCGCGCCATTGAGACAGGTGCTTTCGACCGATGCGATCTATGCCTGGGGATCGGTGATGCCGGAACCCGGCGGCATCGATCTCGCGGTAGTCCGCGCCGCCATCCGCGACGAGCAGAAACTCCACATCACCTATACCGACGAGCAGAACCGCGCGACCGAGAGAACGGTGCGCCCGATCGCCCTGATCTACTACTCCGCCCATTCCGTCATGGTGGCGTGGTGCGAATTGCGCGACGGCTTGCGCAATTTCCGCGCCGACCGCGTCACGCATGGAACCGCGACCAACGAGCACTTCACCGGCGAAGGCGACGGCTTGCGAAAACTCTGGGTGGACGGCTGGGAGATCAATTCATCCAAAGGATGAGGCAAAGAAAAACTCCGCAAGACCAAGACCTTGCGGAGTTGACAGGAATCAATTTCTGAAGCGCTTACTTGGTCGCGGCTTCGTACATTTCGAGCACGTAATCCCAGTTGATGAGATTGTCGACGAAGGCTTCGAGGTATTTCGGGCGCAGGTTGCGGTAGTCGATGTAATAGGAATGTTCCCACACATCGACGCCGAGGATCGGCTTGGCGCCATGCACCAGCGGGTTCTCGCCGTTCGGGGTCTTGGAGATGGCGAGCTTGCCATCCTTGACCGAGAGCCATGCCCAGCCGGAGCCGAACTGGGTTGTGCCGGCCGCGACGAAATCGGCCTTGAACTTGTCATAGCCGCCGAGATCGGAATCGATCGCCTTGGAAAGCGCGCCCGGCAGGCTGGTGCCGCCGCCGCCCTTCTTCATCCACTTCCAGAAATGGATGTGATTGTAATGCTGGCCGGCATTGTTGAAGAGACCCGCATTCTTGCCGAAGGACTGGACGACGACCTCTTCGAGCGAGAGGTTGCCCATGCCGGCTTCCTCGGCCAGCTTGTTGCCGTTGGTCACATAGGCCTGATGATGCTTGTCGTGATGGTATTCGAGCGTCTCCTTGGACATGAACGGCGAGAGGGCATCATAGTCGTAGGGAAGTGGCGGCAGTTCGAAAGCCATGGCGGTGTCTCCTTCTAGTGATTATCATCAGATTTGGATTGACTGGAACATAGGTTTGCGCGGGCCTCAAGGCAACGGGTTTAGGTGAATAAATTCCGCCACATCGCGTCTATAGACAGGATGATGGTCATATGCGATTGGCCATACGCCACCGAATTCCGATGAACTGGAGGATCGACCATGAGATCAGGTATCGTTTTGTCCGCGGCAGCCCTCGCCGGTATCACAATTCCCGCTTTCGCCCAGGCATCCAGCCCCGACGCATGGAAGGAATTCAACGCGCAGGTAGAGCAGAAATGCGCCGAAGCCGCAGCCGACATGTTCCGCAAGCCGCAGGTCGCCGTCGATCCGGTCGGCAGTGAGAATTTCGGCCTGGCGATCGTTTTCGGCCGTTCCAAGGACGTGAAGGGCCGCGCCGCGGTGGTCTGCGTTGTCAACAAGAAGACCGGCGTTGTCGAACTCGGCACGGAGATGAGCAACGACCTCGTCCGCGTCCGCAAGCCGAAGGACGACGACAAGGATGACAAGGACGACGGCGGCCAGAGCGGGGCCGACTGACGGCAGCCTATAGTCACCGCAACTTCTAGATCATTGTCAACCATTGAAGACCGCAGCGGACACAAACTGAAGGGTGTTCGCGCAGTCGCAACCGTGTCATGACGCCTTATATACGGCACATGAAACATCACATTGGATGACTATGAAAAAGATCGGTTTCCTCTCGTTCGGGCACTGGACGCCCTCGCCGCAATCCGGAACCCGCTCGGCGGGCGATGCGCTGTTGCAATCCATCGACCTCGCGGTCGCCGCCGAGGAACTGGGTGCCGACGGCGCCTATGTCCGCGTCCACCATTTCGCGCGCCAGCTGTCGTCGCCATTCCCGCTTCTGGCGGCGATCGGCGCCAAGACCAGCAAGATCGAGATCGGCACCGCCGTCATCGACATGCGCTACGAGAACCCGCTCTATATGGCCGAGGATGCGGGTGCTGCCGATCTCATCGCCGGCGGCCGTCTGCAACTGGGCATCAGTCGTGGCTCGCCCGAGCAGGTGATCGATGGCTGGAGCTATTTCGGCTACCAGCCGTCGGAAGGCCAGACCGATGCCGACATGGGCCGGCGTCACGCCGAAGTCCTGCTCGATGTGCTGCGCGGCGAGGGTTTCGGCAAGCCCAATCCCAGGCCGATGTTCCCCAATCCGCCCGGCCTGCTACGGCTTGAGCCCTATTCCGAGGGCCTACGCGAGCGGATCTGGTGGGGCGCCAGTTCCAATGCGACGGCCGTCTGGGCCGCGAAACTCGGCATGAACCTGCAAAGCTCGACGCTCAAGAACGACGAGACCGGCGAGCCCTTCCACGTCCAGCAGGCGGCCCAGATCCGCGCCTACCGTGCGGCCTGGAAGGAAGCGGGCCACACCCGCGAGCCGCGCGTATCCGTCAGCCGCAGCATTTTCGCGCTGGTCGACCAGCGCGACCGCGCCTATTTCGGCCACGGCAACAAGGAAGAAGACCAGATCGGCTTCATCGACCCGCAAACCCGCGCCATCTTCGGCCGTAGCTACGCCGCAGAACCCGATGCCCTGATCGAGGAACTCAAGAAGGACGAAGCGATCGCAGAAGCCGACACGCTCTTGCTGACAGTGCCGAACCAGCTTGGCGTGGATTACAACGCCCATGTGATCGAGGCGATTTTGAAGCATGTCGCGCCGGGGATGGGGTGGCGGTAGAACAGGTGCCTATGGTGACGAAGCCAAATTGCAAATCTGAAGCCTTCGAAGCCATCCACAGTGCAGTGCTCGGCATGGCGAGCGCTGGCACGATCTCGCGGGTCGCGTTGCGCGAATTTAGTGAAATTTGCTTGGACAAAAATATCGAACTCGCGCCGGGTCGCTCGGAGAGGATATCGAGCAACGCCGGCGCTGCCAGCGTTCACCCGAAAAACCTCAAATAAACTGCCCGAGCCCCGGGATGCTCGCCACGACCTGATCGACGGTTTCCTCGCCCGCATATTGCTTGGCAACCGCGATCGTCTGCCTGGCAAGCGCTGTGATTTCGCCCATGCCGAGGCCGGCGCCCATGAGTTGTTGGCCCAGCCCCATGATGCCGCCGCCGGCGAGGCCGCTCAGGAAACCGCCGCCGCCATCGCCCGCATGTTCGGAGATCAGTTCGGCTGCACCCGGGATCGCGGCGATCATTTTCTGGACGGCCGCGTCATCGCCTTCCTTTTCGAGAAAGCCGAGCATCATGCCGAGCGCCTTTTCGGCGAGTCCCGGGTCGATGCCGGTGGCGTCAGCGATCTGGTTGACGATTTCGCTCATGTGGGTCTCCATCCGTTGTTCTCTTTTGGGTAGAGAATGTGCGGGGGGTTGGCAACCCGAAGCTTCCAAGCCCCTGAAAAAATTGCGGCACACGCGGCGGTAACCACGGTTGTCGGGCGGATATCCTCGCCCTATAAGTCAAGGGTCGCATTCAATGAGGCCTGAGCCGGCGAGGCTGAGGTACGGGAGACATGAGCATGCTGGAACAGGGCAAGATCTATATCGGCACCAGCCGCAAGCCGGACGACTCGATCAACAAGCCGGAATATCTCGAGCTGAAATACGGCAACCGCCACGGCCTGGTGACCGGCGCCACCGGCACCGGCAAGACGGTGACGCTGCAGATCCTGGCCGAAAGCTTCTCCAATGCCGGCGTGCCCGTGTTCTGCGCCGACGTGAAGGGCGACCTCTCCGGCATCGCGGCGATGGGCGAGTTCAAGGATTTCCTCGACAAGCGCGCCAAGGAAATCGGGTTCACCGATTACGAGTTTCAGGAATTCCCGGTGATCTTCTGGGACCTGTTCGGCGAGAAGGGCCACCGGGTCCGCACGACGCTGACCGAGATGGGTCCGCTGCTGTTGTCGCGCCTGATCAATGCCTCGGACGCGCAGGAGGGCGTAATCAACATCGCCTTCAAGATCGCCGACGAAGGCGGGTTGCCGCTGCTCGACCTCAAGGATTTCCAGGCGCTGCTCAACTATATGGGCGAGAATGCCACCGAATTTTCCAACAAGTTCGGCTTCATCTCCAAGGCCTCTGTCGGCTCGATCCAGCGCGAATTGCTCATCCTCGAACAGCAGGGCGCGACGAAGTTCTTCTCGGAGCCGGCGCTGAAAATCACCGACATCATGCGCACCACCAATGACGGTCGTGGCGCCATCTCGGTGCTCGCCGCCGACAAGCTGATGATGAATCCCAGGCTTTATGCGACCTTCCTGTTGTGGCTGCTATCGGAGCTCTTCGAGGAGCTCCCCGAGGTCGGCGACCCTGACAAGCCGAAGCTGGTCTTCTTTTTCGACGAGGCGCATCTCTTGTTCAACGATGCGCCGCGCGTGCTGGTGGAGCGCGTCGAGCAGGTCGTGCGGCTCATCCGGTCCAAGGGCGTCGGCGTCTATTTCGTGACGCAGAACCCGATGGACGTGCCGCCCACCGTGCTTGCCCAGCTCGGCAACCGCGTGCAGCATGCACTGCGCGCCTACACGCCGAACGAGCAGAAGGCGGTGAAGACCGCCGCCGACACGTTCCGGCCCAATCCGGATTTCGATTGCGCTGACGTCATCACCAATCTCGGCACCGGCGAGGCGCTGGTCTCGACCATCGAGGCCAAGGGCGCACCGTCAATCGTCCAGCGCACGCTCATCCGCCCGCCTTCCTCGCGGCTCGGGCCGATCACAGATGCGGAGCGCCAGCAGGTGATGTCGGTGAGCCCGGTAAAGGGCCTCTACGACGAGGATTTCGACCGCGAATCCGCCTTCGAGATCCTGACCAAGAAGGCCGAGCAGGCCGCCCAGCAGAGCCAGGCGCCCGCACCGGAGGAGCAGAAAACCACCGGCACGATCGGCGGCTGGACTCTGCCGGGCTTCGGCACCGACGACGTGGCCCAGCCCGAGGTCAGGCAGCAGAAGCGCTCGGGCTACCAGCGTGAAACGGTGGTGGAAGCGGCGATGAAATCAGCCGCTCGCTCGGTCGCGACGGCGGTTGGGGCTGCGATCGTCCGCGGCATTCTCGGCAGTCTCACCGGCCGGCGGCGCTGACCGGCGGGCGTTGCGTCAAAGCGCGCGCAATGATAGAAACGTGACACGAAAGGAGCGCTGCGCATGTTGACATTCTTCCGGCACCATCGCCAGCGTGGCCCCGTCCAGGCCCTGCAGATACGTTTGCAGGGCTGACCGGAAGACGTCTCTGGTCTGCCCCTTGTGGCTGCGGCTTGTTTCGAGCCGCGATATTTTCCCCGAGCTTTGCCATGCGCGCGATATGCGGCGGCACGCTCGACAGTCCAGAGACTAATCATGACACTCGTCAACATCCGCAATCTCGGCATCACGCTTGGCATGCCGCTCTTTTCCAATCTCAACCTGACGATCAATGCCGGCGACCGGATCGGCGTGGTCGCCGCCAACGGTCGTGGCAAATCCACGCTGCTGCGAGCCATCGCCGGACTGACCGAGCCGACGACGGGCGACATCACCCGCTCACGTGGCCTCACACTTGGTTTCGTCGAACAGAACATGCCGGAGAAGCTGCTCCGCGAGCCATTCTACCGCGCCGTTCAACTCGCTCTGCCGCATGACCAGGCCGAACATGAAAGCTGGCGCGTCGATATCGTGCTCGATCAACTCGGGGTGGCCGAGGAACTGCGTGAGCGGCCGCTCACGCAACTCAGCGGCGGCTGGCAGCGCCTGGCATTGCTGGCGCGGGTGGTCGTCACCGAACCGGATGCATTGCTGCTCGACGAACCCACCAACCATCTCGACCTCGCCAAGATCGGCCAGGTGGAGAATTGGCTCGCCTCGCTGCCGCGCGACATGCCGGTTATCATTGCGAGCCACGACCGCGCCTTTCTCGACGCCGTCACCAACCGAACGCTGTTCCTCCGCGCCGACAAATCGCCGGTCTTCGCCCTGCCCTACAGCCGAGCCCGTGCGGCACTCAATGAGGCCGACGCCGCCGATGAGAAGCGCTTCGAGAAAGAGATGAAGACCGCGCAGCAACTGCGCCAGCAAGCCGCCAAGCTCAACAATATCGGCATCAATTCCGGCAGCGACCTCTTGGTGGTCAAGACCAAGCAACTCAAGGAGCGCGCGGGGAAGTTGGAGGCGCAGGCCAAGCCCGCTCACAAGGAGCGGTCGGCCGGTGCGATCCGGCTCGCCAATCGCGGCACTCATGCCAGGGTGCTGGTGTCGTTTGACGATATGGCGGTCACCACGCCGGATGGAACCATGCTGTTCCGGACGGGCAAGCAGGCGATCTGCCAGGGTGACCGCATCGTGCTGCTGGCGCCGAACGGCGCCGGCAAGACACGGCTCGTGGCCATGCTGAAGACGGCGATCGAGGCCCCGGACCGGGCGGCGCAGGCGATCAAGGTGACGCCGTCTGTCGTGCTCGGCTACGGCGACCAGGCGCTCGCCGATCTCGATGATGGGGCGACGCCCTTTGCGGTGCTGAGCCATCGTTTTGAACTCGGTGACCAGCGGGCGCGCACGCTGCTCGCCGGCGCCGGCATCAATCTCGACATGCAAAGCAAGGCGATCCGCAGCCTGTCGGGTGGCCAGAAGGCTCGGCTCGGCATGCTGGTGCTCCGGCTGACCAACCCGAATTTCTACCTGCTCGACGAGCCGACCAACCATCTCGATATCGAGGGCCAGGAGGCGCTCGAAGACGAGCTGCTGGAGAACGAGGCGAGTTGCGTGCTCGTCTCGCATGACCGCAGCTTCATCCGCACGGTCGGCAACCGGTTCTGGCAGATCGAGAAGAAGAAGCTGGTCGAGGTGGACGATCCGGAAGCCTTCTTCTCGGCGCAGGCGGCGGAGGGATAAACAGGAGACAATCCGGCGGCACGTTGGCAACGGCCGCCGGCGTAGGGTTTCACGCCGGTATGATGCCCATGGTCCCGGCAATCTGGTAGGTATCGGCGAATTGCAGATACTCGACGATCAGGCCGTCCTTGAAGGTGATCTTCTCCATGAGTTCGGATGGCATCGTCACACCCGTGGGCTTGAAAGTGACGGTGCCCGCCCTGTGCACGAGCGCCGTATCGCCATCGATATGAATGCTGACATTGCGCAAGCCGCTGAGGTCCCAGACCTCGATGAGCGCTGTTGCCGCGCCCCTCAGCTTTTCCGGCGTGTCATTGACCGCCGTCAACGCGCTGAGTTCGTCCGTCCCGACAACACGAAACGTACAGGACTGATCGATGCAGGCCAACGTCTGATCGACACTCTGCGTGTCCCGGGCCGCTTGAAGTCGGAATACCAAGCCTTCGATTTCTTCTCTGCTGCTCATGGTTGCTCCCCCTCTGACCAGGCAAATCTGCGCGCAAAGCTTGGGTGTTGCAACCGGAATCTTGCGACGTCCGCCTCGCCCGTCACAGGCGGAAGGATGGGTTGAAACGAATCCGGCGGCACGTCCTAGACGGCCGCCGGAGGTCCCCGCTCGCATTCAACGAATCAGATCATAGAACCGGCAATCGAGTTCCGCGTCCCCCAAATGGGTTAGGCGGCGGCGGCCGTTGTCTGTGCAAGGCTCACCTGCACCTCGGTCGATGTGCGCATGGCGTGGCTGTAGGGGCATACGATATGCGCCTTGGCGACCAGGTCTTCGGCCACGGCACGATCGACACCGGGGAGATCGGCGGTCAGCGAGACTTCGATGCCGAAGCCGCCGCCATCCTCGCGCGGCCCGAGGCCGACATTGGCGGTGACAGTGGTTTCAGGGGAAAGCTTCACCTTGGCCTGGCCGGCGACGAATTTCAGGGCGCCGAGGAAGCAGGCCGAATAGCCGGCTGCGAAAAGCTGTTCCGGATTGGTGCCGGTTGCGCCATCGCCGCCGATTTCCTTCGGAGTGGTGAGCGTGACGGAAAGGTTACCGTCGCTAGACTTCGAGGAACCGGAGCGGCCGCCGGTGGAGGTTGCGCTGGTGCGATAGAGGATAGGCATGGGAGGGTCTCCTTTCGTGTTGACAGCATTTGTATTTCACACAATTATATTTTGCACAATATTATTTTACAAATTTTTTCTCCTCGCTATAATGCGGCTCAGGATTTCAGGGATAAGACGATGACCACGAACGCCCTTGCGCTCGACAACCAGCTCTGCTTCGCGATCTATTCGGCCTCGCATGCCTTCACCAAGGTCTACAAGCCGCTGCTCGCGGAGCTGGACGTGACCTATCCGCAATATCTCGTGCTGCTCTTTCTGTGGGAGAAGCAGGAGGCGCGGGTGACCGACATCTGCGTGGCGCTGGGTCTGGATACCGGCACGCTCTCGCCGTTGCTCAAGCGGCTGGAAAAAACCGGCTATATCAAGCGGGAACGCAGCGTGGCGGACGAACGGCAGGTGGTCGTGCAGCTGACACCCCTCGGGCAATCCAGGCGAAAGGTCGCGGAAGGCATTCTGCAAGAGATCGGCAAGGCGATCGGCTGTTCATTCGAAGAGGCCTCGGTCCTGCTTGGCAGCATCAAGGATCTGAAGCAGAGGCTGTCCGCCGCGTGATCAACGCACGATGATCTCGGCGCCGTTTTCGACCCTGTTATAGAGATCGATCACATCCTGGTTGAACATCCGGATACAGCCGGACGAGACCTGCTTGCCGACCGATTTCCAATCCGGCGTGCCATGGACGCGGTAAAGCGTGTCCTGGCCGTCCTGGAAGATATAGAGCGCGCGGGCGCCGAGCGGATTGTTGGTGCCCCCGACAAGCCCGCCATAGGAAGCCGAAAACATCTTCATGTCCGGGCGGTCGGCGACGTAATTTTCCGATGGCGTCCAGCGCGGCCAGCTCTTCTTGAACTTGATCGTGCCCCTGCCCTTCCAGCTATAACCCATCCGGCCGATGCCGACGCCGTAGCGGATGGCGCGATGACCTTCCAGCACGAGGTAGAGATGACGAGATTTCGTATCGACCACGACACTGCCCGGAACTTCGATGCCGTTATAGGACACTTCACGCCTGAGATATTGCCCCGGCACGTCGCTGACCGGGATGGCCGGTAGCCAGTGCCCGGCATCGTCGAGCTTGCCATAGACATTTGCCGGCCGGGGCACGGTATTGGTGGTGAAGAGATCGGGCTTCATCTGGGTGTCGGTGGGCACCTCAGCCAGCGGAAATTCAGCTTGCATATCCCCGGTCAACGCCGTCGTCTCCTCGACATCGCCTTCGTACCATACGATACGGCGTTTTTTGCTCGGCGGCGGACGGTCCCAAACCGGTCGCGTCTGTTGCACGAAGCGGTCTGGATTGACGGTGCTCGAGTCGTAGATATCGAGGTCGTTGACGCTGTTGATCACGCATCCCGAGAGCAGCATGGGCGCTGCGAGCAACGATATCAGGCTGAGGGCAGTGCGCGTCTTCATGGCGGAAGTCCCGGTTTCATACCGTCTTCGTCATGGCACAAAGGTCTGGCGCGGGGCTTGCGGGGATTAACGAACGGTAAACGACAATCTGTGCCGGGATGATACAAAATTCGTGGCACGGCGCTTGCAACGCGCGTTTCATGACAAGCACCGCACTCACCAGACGCTCCCTGCTCGCAGGTCTCTTGGCCGCTCCTTCGCTCGCCTACGCGGCCCCAAAGGCGTTGCTTTCCAACGCTGATTTCCGTGGCGGGCTCGATGCCTCGCAGTTCGGCGTCCGGCCGGGCGATCTCGACCGGGGCGCCAAGGCGTTCAACCGGATGCTCAAGGAGGCCGCGAGCCGCAACCTGCCCGTCTTCCTGCCACCCGGCCATTATCAGGTCGGCAATATCGAACTGCCTGAAAATATTCAGATAATGGGCGTTCCCGGTGCTACACGGCTGATCTATTCCGGCGACGGTTCATTTATCCGCTCGGTCGGCGCCAAGCGGATAACGCTCTCCAATCTGGTGATCGACGGCGCCAACCGCTGGCTGGCGGATGACCAGTCGGGCCTGATGACCTTCCAGCAGACCGGCAAGCTTTCGATCGAAAACTGCGAGATCCTTGGCGCCCAGAAGTTCGCAATTTGGGCGGAGCGCTGCAAGGGCCGCATCAATGACAACGCGATTTCCGGCGCCGCTGAAAGCGCCGTCTTCGCCGTCGAGTGCAGCGATTTCTCGATCCGTGACAACGAAGTCAGTGATTGCGGCAATGGCGGCATCCTTGTCCATCGCTGGGCGAAAGGTTTTGACGGCACGGTTGTCACCGGCAATCGGATCTCGCGCATCCGCGCCAATGCCGGCGGCACTGGCGAATGCGGCAATGGCATCAACGTTTACCGTGCCGACGATGTACAAATATCGAACAACTATGTCACTGACTGTGCCTTCACCGCGATCCGTTCGAACGCTGGCTCCAACGTGCAGATAACTGGCAACCATTGCCTGAGATCGGGCGAGACGGCGATCTATTCGGAATTCGGCTTCGACGGCGCGATGATTTCCAGCAATCTCATCGATGGTGCCGCGAACGGCATCCTGTCGGTAAATTTCAACGAAGGCGGCCGGCTGGCCGTCATCAACGGCAATATCATCCGCAACCTCAAGCTCACAGCGCCCTACGAAGAGGACGGCGCTTTCTTCGGCATCGGCATCGAGGCGGAATCGGATGCGGTCGTCTCGGCAAACCTGATCGAGGACGCACCGCGCTGGGGCATGCTGATCGGCTGGGGTCCCTATCTCCGCGACGTCAACGTGACCGGCAATGTCATCCGCAAGGCGCCGGTCGGCATCGCCGCGACGGTGGTCGAAGGCGCGGGCCATGCAGCGATCCGCCAGAACCTGTTCTCGGGCATATCGGAAGCGGCGGTTGCCGGCTATCGCTGGGCCGATAAGGTCACCGGCGATCTGACGCAGCCCGGGGCCGAGACTTTCGCCCATCTCGACGTTGGCGAAAACCGGATTTCCTGAGCCGAGGTTGAAACCTTTGGCCCGACTCTCCAATTTCCTGTGATCGAAACTGGAGAAAGTCCATGAAATCAGTCGCTCTTTCCGCTTTTGCGGGCATCGTCTTGTCGCTTGGAGCCGTGTCTGGTCTTGCCGCCGACCGGGTCGGCGAGGTCGGCGTCGACTGGACCGGCAACGATATCGTTATCGACGCGGTGCCCGACCCGAAGGTGCAGGGCGTGACCTGCCATGTCACCTATTTCGACCGTGGCGTCATCGACCGGCTGCGGAAGGGCAACTGGTTCGAGGACCCGTCCAACTCGTCCATTGCCTGCCGCCAGACCGGGCCGATCACCATCGGCGACATCGATCTCGACGAAGGCGGCGAGGAAGTGTTCAAGGCCGGCCTGTCGCTGATCTGGAAGAGCCTTGTCGTCAACCGCATCTACGACAAGAAGAACGATACGCTGATCTACCTCATCCATTCGCGCGAAGTGGTGGATGGCTCGGCAAAAATGGCGATCTCGACCGTACCGCTCTACAATCAGCAGGTCACCTGGACCGAGGGCAAGCCGGCCGCCGAATAAACGCGCAAAACCCGGCAGCGAGGTCGCAGCCGGGCGCTCCGGGAAGAGGATTTACTTGGCTTAAGCGGCCTGCTTGAGCTCGTCGGCGATGACAGTGTCGAGGTTGAGGAAGCAGACCATCGAACGCTCGAGCGCCACGATACCGCGGCAGAAGGCGCGCTGGGTTTCCGGAATGATTTCCGGTGCCGGCTGCAGGTCCTCGTTCTTGATCGTCATCATGTCGGACACCTGCTCGACCAGCAGGCCGACCAGCTTGCCGCCGATATCGGTGACGATGATCGCGGAACGCTCCGACGGTTCGGTCATCTTCATGCCCAGTCGGCAGGCCATGTCGATAACCGGGATCACCGCGCCGCGCAGGTTGATGAGGCCCAGCACGTAAGGCGGCGTGTGCGGCATCGGCGTGACCGGCGCCCAGCCGCGGATTTCGCGGATCGCCATGATGTCGATGCAGAACTCCTGGTCGCCGAGGTGGAAGGAGACGATTTCGAGCTGCGATGCAGACTGCTTGATGTTCATGCTCATTGGAATTCTTCCCAGATGCTGTCGTTGGTGCCGCGATCGCCCGCAGGTGTCCTGATCCTGAAGATTGTCAAATACGCGTTAAGGATTCGCTAAACCTGATTGCGAACTCTTGGAACACAGCCGTAAAACCCGCAAATCATGCGGGCTGAGCCGCCTAGCTACGTGCAAGACCGAAAGCGCTTTGAAAATCTTGCGGAAAAGGGCTATCATGGTCGTCATGCAAACGCTTCCGCAACAACCCCGGCCTCCTCGCCTCGCGGCAATCGCGTTTCTCGCGGCGCTGACTGCGGGTCTTGTTGCCGCCCTCGCGGGCTGGAGCATGTTCGGGACGTCGATCCTCTTCACCTATGCCGAAAGCGGCCTCG
Organism: Rhizobium sp. TH2; assembly: GCF_024707525.1. Taxonomy (NCBI): domain Bacteria; kingdom Pseudomonadati; phylum Pseudomonadota; class Alphaproteobacteria; order Hyphomicrobiales; family Rhizobiaceae; genus Rhizobium; species Rhizobium sp. TH2. The sequence continues at coordinate 3,251,910 of NZ_CP062231.1, forward strand.
CCTGGTGCTTCTGACGCGCGAGTGATATCCCGGCGGATTGTCGCATCCGGCCCCGCACACGCCATTTTGATCTCGCGGGCATTTGCCTGATATGCGGGCCGCATGTAAGAGGTCGGTCCGACCGGTGAACCGAGACCCCTTGTTATGAGAACTTTCCGCATCGTCATATCGATACTGGCCGTCATCATGGCGGCCTTGTTTTTCTGGCTCTGGACTACCGTCGGCAATCAATCGACGCTGATCGCCGAAAAGCCATGGGGCGTGCCCTTCACTCTGACCAGCCAGGGTGGCCAGCCGATCACGGAAAAGGCCTTCCAGAACGGCAAGCCGACAGCACTGTTCTTCGGTTTCACCAACTGCCCCGAGATCTGCCCGACCACGGTCTATGAACTCACCGGCTGGATGAAGGAAGTCGATCCCGACAAGTCGAAGATGCAGGCCTACTTCATCTCGATCGATCCCCGGCGCGACACGCCCGACGTGCTCAACAAATACCTTTCCAACGCGACCGACCGAATCACCGGAATTTCCGGCGATCCGGAGAAGGTCGAGGCCATGGCCCGCGGCTTCAAGGTCTCGTTCCAGAAAGTGCCCACCGATGCCAAGAATCCGGATGGACCGGAATATACGATGAACCATTCCGCGTCCGTGTTTCTGCTTGACGGAGAGGGCCGCTTCATCGGCACGATCGATTACAAGGAAAGCCCAGATGTCGCGGTCCAGAAGCTCAAGAACCTGATAGCGAGATCCTCGTGAGTGAAATCCGCCTCTTCGTCTCGACCACCGAAGCCATGGCCGAACAAGTGATGCACGCGTTGTCGGATCTCTTCGGCGAAGAGGACTACGCGATCGCCACGCAGGAGATCGACGAATCCAAGGGCATCTGGGAGGCCTCGATCTACGGCCCCGCGGAACAGGAACCGGAAATCGCCGGCCGCTTCGGCGGCCTGGTCGAGAAAAGCTTCCCTGCGCTCAAGATCGAGCGGGAGGTCCTGCCCGATATCGACTGGATCGCCAAGTCGCTGGAAGGGCTGAAGCCCGTCCGCGCGGGCCGGTTTCTCGTTCATGGCAGCCATGACCGCGACAAGGTTCGCCCGAACGATATCGGCATACTCATCGAGGCCGGCCAGGCCTTCGGCACCGGTCATCACGGTACGACAGCCGGCTGCCTCAACATGATCGGCGATGTGCTGAAGTCGCGTAGAGTCAGCAACGCGCTTGATCTTGGGACAGGTTCCGGCGTGCTCGCCATCGCCACCCGGCTGATGTCGAGAATTCCCGTCGTCGCCACCGATATCGATCCGGTCGCCACGCGCGTCGCCACTCAGAATGCCCGCATCAACGGCGTGACCGATGGCGTCCATCTCGCCACCGCGCCGGGCTTTCACCACGCGATCTTCCGCGAGCATGGGCCGTTCGACCTGATCATCGCCAACATCCTGGCGCGTCCGCTGATGAAACTGGCGCCCGATCTCGTTCGCCACCTCTCGGACGAGGGCACGGTGATCCTGTCCGGCATTCTCGCGGGGCAGCGCTGGAAGGTCATATCGGCCTACAACGGCGCCGGCTTGAAGCACCGCCGCACGACCTGGATGAACGGCTGGGTGACGATCGAACTGGTGCGGTAATCAATCGTGCTTCGGCCTGTAGAGAGATCTGAGAAGCCGTTCGTAGTCACGACCGCCGTAGAAGAGCGAGCTCTTCTCACGATCGCGTATATATTTGTAGAGAGCTTCGAGATCGGCGATCGCCTTCTTGCGGAAGACAACCTTGTAAATCATGCGGGCTTTTCGCCTGTGTCACGCGTATAGAACTCGTGCACTCCCCGCATCGCGACTTCGATGGGAATATCATCCGAGCCGTCATCGAAAGGCTCGTTGATGCTTGCCTTCAACGCTTCGAATTCGTCGGCGCCGATCTCCTCGAACCCGGCGAGCAACGTCAATCCCGCCTCGATCACATCAGCGGCGCTGGCATAGCGGCCAGAATCCATCTGCTGTTTGATGATCTCTTCGAAGTGCTCACTCAGCTTTATCTCACCCATGATCGAACCTCCATCGACATAGAAATAACAACTGATGGAAAAATCACAAATAAAAAAGGCGGCGCCGGGAGGAGGATGGCGCCGCCTTTGATCAGCAAGGCTGACCGGTCCTCAAAGAGCTGGGAGGAGGAGTGCTCTTCAAGGACGATATCATGTTTCAGATCCCGATGGCTGGGAGGAGGAGTGCCGATCGCGACCTATGCGAAACATGAAACTTTCATTCTCTGGCGATCCGATCTCTCGTTCGCCGTTGGTATTCTAAATAGGTCAACGGACCTGACTTAACCAGCGGAATGTCAGCATGGGAGCTATGCACCAGATGCATGATTTTACCAGTTGGTCAATTTCTCGCCACTTGAGATAATAATTGGGCAGAAATCATTCAAGGCCGCCTGCCTCGCGGCGCCCGGATATTGTTATTTTGCATTGCAATATGTAAGAGTCGCTTCGATTGCTGTCCGGGAGGAGCGAGGAGGACGAATGCAAATCATTTCAACGGTTTCGGGCCTGCGCGCAGCGCTCGCTCCGGCGAAGCGCGCCGGCCTGAAGGTCGGGCTCGTACCGACAATGGGCTATCTGCATGAGGGCCACATGACGCTGGTGGCCCGCGCACGAGCCGAAAACGATATCGTCGTCACCTCCATCTTCGTCAATCCCCTGCAGTTCGGCGCCAACGAGGATCTCGCCAAGTATCCTCGCGACCTCGCGCGCGACAGTGCGATGTTGGAAAAGGGCGGCGTGGATTTCATCTTCGCGCCTGATGTCGAGGATATGTATCCGCACAAGATCGAAACCGTCGTCGATATTCCCTCGCTCGGGCGGCAGCTCGAGGGTGAGGTCCGGCCCGGCCATTTCGCGGGCGTTTGCACCGTTGTGACCAAGCTGTTCAACATCGTCGGTGCCGAGCGCGCCTATTTCGGCGAGAAGGACTACCAGCAGCTCCAGATCATCCGGCGGATGGCGGAGGATCTCAACCAGCCGGTCGAGGTGGTCGGCGTGCCGACGGTACGCGATCACGACGGCCTCGCCCTCTCCTCCCGTAATGTCTATCTGACCTCCGACGAACGCCGAGCCGCGGCTATCGTGCCCAAGGCGCTGGACGAAGCTCAGCGCCTGATCGACGCCGGTCTGCGCGATCCCGCGCAGCTGGAAGCGCGGGTCACTGATTTCATCGCGTCGGAGCCCCTCGCCCGGCCCGAGGTCGTGGCGCTGCGCGATCCGCGCACGCTCGCGCCGCTGGAAACGATAAAGCCCGGCGCATTGCTGCTGCTTTTTGTCCGCTTCGGGACAACCAAGCTTCTTGATAACCGCATACTGACTGTCCACATGCGCCAGACGGCTTGAAAGCGCGTCAGACGTCTAGAATCGGAGAATGCCATGAGTGCCCAAACCAACATCAAGCGCCGGACCGCGGCTTCGATTCAGGCGTTGAAGGGCGAACGCCCGGTCGTCTGTCTCACGGCTTACACCGCGCCGATCGCCAAGCTGCTCGACCCGCATTGCGACCTGCTGCTCGTCGGCGACAGCATGGGCGTGGTTATCTACGGCTTCGAATCGAGCGTCTACGTGACGATGGAAATGATGATCGCCCATGGGCAGGCGGTGATGCGCGGAACGAAAGAGGCCTGCGTCGTGGTCGACATGCCCTTCGGCTCCTACCAGGAATCCAAGGAACAGGCCTTCCACAGTGCGGCGCGGATCATGAAGGAATCGGGCTGTTCCGCGATCAAGCTCGAGGGCGGCGAGGAAATGGCTGAAACCGTGCATTTCCTCAGCCAACGCGGCATTCCTGTCATGGGCCATGTCGGGCTGATGCCGCAGCAGGTCAATGCGACCGGCGGCTACCGTTCACTGGGCCGCTCGGATGAGGAAGCGGCCAAGATCCGCCGCGACGCGAAGGCAATCGACGATGCCGGCGCCTTCTCCATCGTCATCGAAGGCACGATCGAGCCCCTGGCGCGCGAAATCTCCGCCGGCATCAAGGCCGTTACCATCGGCATCGGCGCATCCGCCGCCTGCGATGGACAGGTGCTGGTGACAGACGACATGCTCGGCATCTTCACCGATTTCAAGCCGCGCTTCGTCAAGCATTTTGCCAATCTGGCGCCGCAGATTTCCAAGGCTGCCGAGGATTATGCCGCCGAGGTCAATGCCCGGACCTTCCCGGCGGACGAGCACACCTACCAGATGAAGCGGCAGAAGCTCTGAGCGACCGCCGTCACCCCACGCCGACTATCAGACGAACAGAAAATCCTTCGCGTCGAGTTCGGTGAGCGCGCTGCCTTGAATGACCAGTCGGTCGTGATGACCGGTTTCGATGATGACATTTCCACCGGTTTCGCGCATCAGCGGCTTGAGGTTATCGAAATCATCGATGCCATTGATGTCGATCTGGATCAGATCCTCGCCGTCGGTGAAATCCGTGATCCGATCGACACCGGAACCGGTGAAGCCGAACGTATCGATGCCGGCGCCGCCCGTCAGCCAATCGTTGCCGCCGAGACCCAGCAGCAGATCGTTGCCGCCGAGGCCCGAAAGGCGGTTGCGCCCGGAATTGCCATAGATCGCATTGTCGCCGTCATTGCCCGTGCCGTTGATCCACGCGCCGCCATCGAGGATGAGCTGCTCGAAATTCGCGTCCAGCACAAAGCTGACGGTGGCATGCACGTAATCGGTGCCTTCTCCGGCGTTCTCGTGGAGATCAAGGCTGCGGCTATCGACGATATAGGTGTCATCGCCGCGCCCGCCATTGATGGCGCCCTTGACCCAGCCGCCGTCATTGACGAACACATCCGCGCCGTCGCCAAGATGAACCTCGCCAATGATGTCACCCTTGTTGGTCACAACATCGTCGCCGAAATTGGCGAAGATGGCGATATCGCCCTGGATAAGGCCCTTGTTGGTCAGCCACTGCACGTCGCCGGCGGATGAATTGAGGAAGACCGCGGCCCAGTTGCCATCGGCCTGGAACACTTCGCCCTTGTTGAGCATACCACTGTCATCGCCCTTGAGCTCGACGCTCCAGCCGTGCTCTCCCTGGATGAAGCCGTCGCGCCCATTGATCACGGTCGCGTCTTCTCCGGTCACGAAGATGCCGGAATGCGCACCTGTTATGATGCCCGTATTGCTGATGAAAGCGTTGTCGCCCCTGCCGGCTACGCCGAATTCGCCTGCGATCTTGCCGTGATTGACCAGAGTGAACCGATCCGCATTGAATGCGACGCCGGTCTCCAAGCCGAAAATGTTGCCGGTGCCACCCACGACCATCACATTGTCCGGCGAGAGCGCTTCCTGTCCGGCCCGACCGATCAGCACGCCATCGCCGTGAAGGCCGTTGACTAGGCCATCGATGATAAATGTCCGGTCGAGCGCCGGGGTTGACGCATCAATTGCCGTCACGTCGACAGTGATGTCCGCACGCTTCTTGACGATCCAGGTATCTCCGGCGGTCGAGGCGACGATCACCTGATCCCGGTATCCACTGAAAGAAAATGTATCGTTCATATCAGGTCCTCCCGTTCGAGACATTAGAGCGCCGTGCGTCCAATTGGACGCACAAAGGACGCTCTAACACTTTGAATCTACGCATCGTGCTTTCCGAAAATCGATTTCGATTTTCGGGCCGATGCGCTAGACATCGCATTATGCAATCTGCGGATGATTTATCATCGATCGGAGGCCCTCGCTTCTTAATCGAAAATTTACCTTAACGTCTCCAAGTTGATCTATCAGCGTAATTGATCACTCATTCAAAAAAACGCGGTTGTGTGATCGGCGGTTTTTGCTACGTTCCCGGAAAATCCAGGAACTCCCGATGAACCGCGAAGAAATCTGGGCCGGCATGCGCGCGGCCGTGCCAACGCTGTTGTCTTCCCTGCCCTTTGGCGTGTTGCTAGGCGCGGTGTCGGCCAATATGGGCCTGTCACTGGCCGAGATCGTGATGATGAACATGACGATCTATGCCGGCGCAAGCCAGCTTGTCGGGCTCGAACTGTTCAAGCACAACGTCGCGCCGTGGCTGGTCGTGGCCTCGATCTTTGCCGTCAATTTCCGCCATATCCTCTATTCGGCGGCCATCACCAAGCACATCGATCATTTCTCGTTCGGTCAGAAGGCCCTCGCCTTCTTCCTGCTCGTTGATCCGCAATTTGCCGAAAGCGTCAAGCGCTCGGAGAGCGGCAAGACGCTGACCATGACCTGGTACCTGGCCTTCGGCCTGACCTTCTACGCCGTCTGGCAGATCACCTGTATTCTGGGCGCGGTCTTCGGCAAACTGGTCGGCGATCCCCGGGCGCTCGGTCTCGACGTGCTGCTCACCGTCTATTTCCTCGGCCTGGTGCTTGGCTTCCGCGCCAAGGACAAATGGCTGCCGACGGTGATTGCAAGTGCGGTCGCATCGACCGCGGCCTGGCATTTCGTCGGTTCGCCCTGGCATGTCTCGATCGGCGCGCTCGCCGGCATCGTGGTGGCCGCTGGCCTGCCGCTTGGCCCCGCTCCGGAACCGTTGCCCAGCCCGGAGGCCGCATGATGGATATCACCTTCACGCTCACCATTCTCGCGGCAGCGCTCGCCACCTATGCGACGCGCACCGCTGGCTACGTGCTGATCAAATCGATGGACACGATACCGCCGCGCATGGAGGCTGCGCTCAATGCCGTGCCCGCAGCGGTGCTGGCGGCACTGGTGGCACCGTCATTCGTTTATGGCGGCATCGACGTCACACTGACCATGATCGTGGCACTGCTGATCGGCCTGCGCGCACCCTCGCTCGTCATGCTCGGCTGCGCCTGGGCTTTCGTTGTGGCGTTCAGGCATTTCGTGATGTGATCACGCCAGCGGCGCCGTAGCCCTCTTAAGCCAGGTCCTGACCTCGGCATCCTCAATCAGCGGCAGCAATTTGTCTCGCGTTTCGGCGTGGTAGTCGTTGAGCCAGCGCAGTTCCTCATCATTGAGGAAGGCGGTGAGGATCAGCCGCCGGTCGATCGGGCAGTAGGTCAGCGTCTCGAAGCCGAGCATCGGCCGGTCGCCACCTTCGATCATCTCGGCTTCCTCGACATAGACGAGGTTCTCGATGCGGATGCCGAAGCTGCCGGGGCGATAGTAGCCCGGCTCGTTGGAGAGGATCATTCCCGGCAGCAGTTCCTGCATGGCGGCGCGGGATATGCGCTGCGGCCCCTCATGCACCGAGAGGTAGGAGCCAACACCATGGCCGGTGCCGTGGCCGTAATCGGCGCCCGATTTCCACAGCGCGATACGGGCGAGCGGATCGAGATCGACGCCACGCGTGCCCTTGGGAAAGCGCGCGAGCGAAATCGCGATCATGCCCTTGAGCACCAGGGTGAAGAAGCGCTTCTGCTCGTCCGGCACTTCGCCGAACGCCACCGTGCGGGTGATATCGGTCGTGCCGTTGATGTATTGACCGCCTGAGTCGACCAGGAACATCTCGCCCGGCTTGAAACGCCGATTGGTCGTCGTCGTCACACGATAATGGATGATGGCGGCGTTCTCGCCCGCCCCCGAGATCGTGTCGAACGACACATCCTTAAGCGGGTTCTGCATGCGCTCGCCAACACGGATACGCGCAGCTTCCAGAGCCTTGACCGCGTCGATCTCGGTGACCGTGCCCGGCTCCTGGCTATCGAGCCAATGGAGATATTCGACCATCGCAGCGCCATCCTGCAGATGCGCCTTGGTGGAACCTTCCAGTTCGGTCCGGTTCTTGGTGGCGCGCGGGATCTTCACCGGATCGTCGCCGGAGATAACCTTGCCCCCAGCCTCCTCTATGAGACCTGAAAGCACGTAAGGTGCCAGATCCGGATCGAGCAGGATCGCACCGCCATCCGATGCCGCGATCTTCAGCCGGTTGATAAAGTCCGACGGCGCCACCTGCTCGGCCATCTGCCCGAGATAGGCACGCTGTTCGATGCCGGTCTTCTTCTCGTCGAGGAAGATTTCTGCACGCCCGTCGGCATGGATGATCGCGCGCGCCAGTGGATGCGGCGTGTGCGGCACGTCGGCGCCGCGAACATTGAACGCCCACGCGACCGAGGACGGGTCGGTGAGCACCACCGATGTGGCCCCCACAGCGGGCAGGCCTTCCGCGATGGTCTTGATCTTCTCGGTCGCCAGCACGCCTGCCTGGGCATCGTACTGGATCGTGACCTTGCCCATCGGCTCGGCGGGGCGATCGGCCCAGATTTCGTCGAGCGGATTGGATGCGAGGAAGACGACACTTCCGTTTTTCGGGGCCAGCGCTTTCTGCAGCTTCGCAACCTCCGCGCTGGTATGCAGCCACGGATCGATGCCGAGCCGGAAGCCATCCGACGCATGCGCCGCAAGCCACTTGGGCGGCGGCTCGCCGATCAGATCGCCACCGACGAAGACATTGCCGTCGACCTGTTCCTTCAGTTGGGTCGTATAGCGCCCATCGACGAAAACGATTACCTGGTCGGCCATGACAAGCACGACGCCCGCCGACCCGGTGAAGCCGGTGAGCCAGGACATGCGTTCGGCCGATGCCGGCACATATTCGCCCTGATATTCATCGGCACGCGGCACAAGAAACCCGTCGATCCCAAGATCAGTCATTTTTCCGCGCAGTTTCGCGACACGCTCGCCGCCGAATTGTGGCTCGGCAGTGGTTTCGAAGGACTGGTACATGGGGGCACTCCGGGCATCTTGGATTCGGGCTGCACCTTAACGGATGCCGGCGAAGGTCGAAAGCACTATCCCCCGATCAACGCCAGCCACTCGTCCTCGGTCATCACGGTCACGCCGAGTTCCGTTGCCTTGTCGAGCTTGGAACCCGCACCCGGCCCGGCCACCACATAGTCCGTCTTCTTCGACACCGATCCGGCCACCTTGGCGCCCAAGCTTTCGGCGCGCGCCTTCGCCTCGTCGCGGGTGAATTTTTCGAGCGAGCCGGTGAAGACGACCGTCTTGCCGGCGACCGGGCTGCCGGATGTGGTGGGCGCCTCGACGGCTTGTGGCGTCACTTGCCTCAGCAGTTGCGCGATCACGCCGAGATTGCGCGGCTCCTTGAAGAACTCGACCAGCGCGCGCGCGACGATCTCGCCGATGCCTTCGATGGCATTGAGTTCGTTCCAGGCCTCGCTGCCGGGTTCGGCGGCGTCCTTCACGCCGGCTTCGAACGCTTCATACGTACCATAGGCGCGGGCCAGCAGCTTGGCGTTGGTCTCGCCGATATGGCGGATGCCGAGTGCATAGATGAAGCGGTTGAGCGAGACTTCGCGGCGGTCGTTGATCGCGGCGAAGAGCTTGCCGACGCTCGTCTTGCCGAAGCCATCGATGTTTTCGAGCTTGTTCAGGGCACTGCGCTGACGCTCCTCGAGCGTGAAGATTTCAGGGGCAGTGCGGACCGTCAGCGCCGGATCCTCGCTCGCGAAGAAGAACTCGACCTGCTTGGAGCCCAGCCCCTCGATATCATAGGCGTCACGGCTGACGAAATGCTTGAGGTGCTCGATCGCCTGCGCCTGGCAGACGAAGCCGCCGGTGCAGCGCGTCACCGAATCGAGCTTGCCGGTCTTTTCGTTGCGCTCCCGCACCGCATGGCTGCCGCAGACCGGGCAGGTTTTGGGAAACGCGTAAGGCACAGCATCTTTCGGACGCTCGTCGAGCACGACATCGACGATCTGCGGGATGACGTCCCCTGCTCGCTGGACGATGACGGTGTCGCCGATCCGGATATCCCGGCCCTCACGCAAAGGCTCGCCGGAATTGCCGATGCCCTTGATGTAATCCTCGTTGTGCATCGTGGCGTTGGTCACCACCACGCCGCCGACGGTAATCGGCACCAGCCGGGCAACAGGAGTGAGCGCGCCTGTCCGGCCCACTTGAATGTCAATGGCCGTCAATGTCGTCGTTGCCTGTTCGGCCGGGAACTTATGCGCCGTCGCCCAGCGTGGGGACCGCGAGCGGAAGCCGAGACGGCCCTGCAGATCGAGCCGGTCGACCTTGTAGACCACACCATCGATATCGTAGTCGAGCGCGGCGCGCTTGAGGCCGATCTCGTTGTAATGTCCGATGATCTCCTCGACCGACGACAGCCGCTTCGTCAGCGGGTTGACGGGAAAGCCCCATTCGCAAAACTTTTCCACCATGCCGGACTGGGTATCGGCCGGCATGTCCGACACCTCGCCCCAGGCATAGGCGAAGAAGCGGAGCTTGCGGGCCGCCGTCTGCTTCGGATCGAGCTGGCGGAGCGACCCGGCCGCCGTGTTGCGCGGGTTAACATAGGTCTGCTTGCCCTCGGCCTCCATTTGGGCGTTCAGCGCCTGGAAATCGCTCTTGGCCATGTAGACCTCGCCACGCACTTCGACGACATCGGGCACGCCGGCGGGAAGCACCTCGGGGATTTCCTTGATGGTGCGGATATTGGCTGTGACGTTCTCGCCGACGGTGCCATCACCGCGCGTGGCGGCCGTCACCAGCTTGCCGCCCTCGTAGCGGAGCGACATGGACAGGCCGTCGATCTTCGGCTCAGCGGTGAAGGCAATGGAATTGTCGGGAAGCACACCGAGGAAACGGTACACCGAGCTCACGAAATCCTGGACATCGGTATCCGAAAAGGCGTTGTCGAGCGACAGCATCGGCCGTGCATGGGTGACCAGCTTGAACCCTGCAGCCGGCGCGGCACCCACCCGCTTCGAGATGCTGTCGGCACGCACGAGATCGGGGAACGCCTGTTCCAGCGCCTCGTTGCGGCGCTTCAACGCGTCATAATCGGCGTCGGAAATCTCGGGCGCGTCCTTGCCATGATAGAGCGCATCGTGCCGGGCAAGTTCCTTGGCGAGGACATCGAGTTCGACTCCCGCTTCCTCGACGCTGAGTTCGGTGACTGGCTTTTCGGACGTCGTCATCACTTGGCCTCACGATTTCGGGCGAACAAGCCCAGGTGGACCATGATCGCGTCTTCGACTGCGTCCATGTCAGCCTTCCCCAATGTTGCAACTTGGTTTTTGAGCCGCGACTTGTCGGCGGCCATGATCTGGTCAGCAACGGCTTTGCTGGGCTTGCCGTCGATCGTGACGGCAGCCTCGCCCGGATAGAGCCGCGTTGTGTTGCTGGTCAAGGGAACGACGACGACGCGGGCCAGGTTTCTGTTGGCGGCGTCGTTGCTGATGATAACGGCGGGCCGGGTCTTGCGGATTTCGCTGCCGACGGACGGATCGAATTCGACCCACCAGACCTCACCGCGTTTCATCGCGCATGTCTCCGGCAAGCGCGTTGCACCATTCCGCCGCTTCAGACTCCCGCTCCCGATCCTCGGCCATGGCCTTGTAGCCCTCATCGAGGGAGACGTCGAGCACATGGGGTCGAACCAGATCCTCGATGAACTGACTCATTCGCCGAGGGCCAACCACGCGATAGAGCCCGTCATACACTTGCTCGTCCAGAGTGATCGTCATCTTCTTATGCATGTCTGTCACTTTATACGTATTATTATACGTATAATAATTCGCAGTGCGGATTGGTCAAGGCGAAAGTTATCCCTCACCCTTGAGCAGTTTTCCGGCAGCAGCGCGCGCTTCGGCGGTGATCGAGGCGCCGGCCAGCATGCGGGCGATTTCTTCCTGGCGGGCGTCGTCGTCCATGGTGGCGACACGGGTCGAAACCCGGCCGCTTTCCTCGCCGGTGACGCCCTTGGAGATCAGGAGATGGGTATCCGCACGGGCCGCGACCTGCGGCGCATGCGTCACCGACAGGACCTGGACTCGTGAAGAAAGTCGCTTCAGCCGCTGGCCGATCGCATCCGCCACGGCGCCGCCGACACCGGTATCGATTTCATCGAAGACGAGCGTCGGCGCCGAGCCGCGATCGGCGAGCGCGACCTTGAGCGCGAGCAGGAAACGGGACAGTTCGCCGCCGGACGCCACCTTGGTGATCGGGCCGGGGCGTGTGCCCGGATTAGTCTGCACGTGGAATTCGACGCGGTCGATGCCCCATGCGCCGGCGGATTCCTCGTCGGCCTCGATCTCCGCCATGAAGCGCGCGCGATCTAGCTTCAACGCGGGGAGTTCCGCCATCACAGCCTCGGAGAGCGCCTTGCCGGCATTTTGGCGCTTGGCGGAGAGGTTGCGAGCGGCGGCGAAATAGATCGCTTCTGCTTCCTTCTCGCGTGCATCGAGTTGCTTGAGCCGTTCCTCGCCATGGTCGAGGTCGGCCAAATCGGCAATCATTTTCGCGGCGAGCGCAGGCAGGCCGGTGACCGGTACGGCATATTTGCGGGAAGCGGCGCGCAGAGCAAACAGCCGCTCTTCGACGCGCTCCAGTTCCCTCGGATCGAATTCGGTCCGGCGAAGTGCTGCCTCGACCTGGTTCTGCGCCTCGGAGAGGTAGTTGAGCGCTTCGTCCAGCGCCTCCACCGTTTCCTCGAGCAGGCCGGGCGCCTCGGCCGCCTTGCGTTCGAGCCGGCGCACCAGCGAGGCGAGATGCGGCACCGGCGAGGCATTACCGTTGAGATATTCGGACGCTTCGGAGATGTCACCGGCGATCCGCTCGGATTTCATCATCCGCGAACGATTGTCGGCGAGTTCATCCTCCTCGCCATCGACGGGCGAGAGCTTTTCCAATTCATCGACCGACGAGCGAATGTAGTCGGCCTCGCGCTGCGCCGCCTCGACCTTGGCGCGATGTGTCCGCGCTTCGCGGCCGGCATCCTTCCAAGTGCGGAAATGAGTGCCGACGGCGGTCGCTTCTTCAATCAGTCCGGCGAATGCGTCGAGCAGCGTCCGATGTGCTTCGGTATCGACCAGCGCCCGGTCGTCGTGCTGGCCGTGGATCTCGACCAGCAGCGAGCCCGCCTGGCGCAGAAGCTGCGCACTGACCGGCTGGTCGTTGACATAGGCGCGGGTGCGGCCATCGGCCGATTGCACGCGGCGGAAGATGATGTTTTCGCCATCCTCATCGATGGCGTTCTCCTGGAGAAGTCCACGCAACGGGTGCGCAAGCGCGACATCGAAGACCGCGGTCACCTGGCCCTTGTCCTCGCCGTGGCGCACCAAGCCGCCATCGCCCCTGCCCCCGAGGGCGAGCGACAGCGAATCAAGCAGGATCGATTTGCCGGCGCCGGTCTCGCCGGTCAGGACGGACAGGCCCGGCTCGAAGGCAAGATCAAGCCGATCGATCAGGACGATATCGCGGATCGATAGCTGTATCAGCATTGAGAGTGAGCGCCCCGATCAGGACTCGCCGAGAATGAGCTTCTTGCCGGCGCGGGAAATCCACGAACCCTGGTTTTCCTGCGGCGCAAGGCCCTTGGATTGAAGAAGCGCGAAGCTGTCCTTGTACCAGGCGCTGTCCGGATAGTTGTGACCCAGCACGGCAGCAGCCGTCTGTGCCTCATCCACCAGACCGAGCGAATAATAGGTCTCGACGAGACGGGCCAGCGCTTCTTCCACTTGGTTGGTGTTGCCGAACTGCTCGACAACGGTCCGATAGCGAGAGATGGCTGCAAGGTATTCCTTCCGCTCCTGGTAGTAGCGGCCGATCTGCATTTCCTTGCCGGCGAGATTGTCGCGCGCCATGCGGATCTTCGTCTGCGCGTCATCGACATATTCCGATGTCGGGTATTCGTTGACCACCTTCATCATGGCCTCGATCGTGCGGGCCGATGCGCGCTGGTCCTGCGTCACGACGGGGATCTGCTTGGCGTAGCTCAGACCGATCAGATACTGCACATAGGCCGCATCCTTGGTCTGCGGATAGAGCTTCATGTAGCGGTCGCCGGACTGGATCGCGCCTTCATTGTCGCCCTGGCGGTACTTGATGAAGGTGCTCATCACAAGGGCACGGCGCGAATATTCCGAGAAGGGATGCTGGCGATCGACGGCTTCGAACTTCCGCTGCGCTTCGGAAATCTTGCCGGCATTGAGATTGGCAAGACCCTCGGTATAGAGCTTGTCGGCCGGCTCGGTCTGCGTGGACAGCTTGGTGATGTCGAGGTCCGGATCGTTCGAGCAGCCCGCGACCATCACGGCGCTCGTGCCAAACACGAGCGACAGAAGCACGGTGCGTGCGGAAAGTTTCATCATCGATATGTCCTGCATTTCCCCAACCGGGTCACTCAATCGGTGGCCACAAAGCAAATCCCGACCGTCAGATTAAGCGGCTAATAGCCATAAAACGCTCGGAACCGCAACGTCATGGCCTTCAAATCATGCAAATTTGTGGCAGAACCGATGCGCCGGGGACACGGCCAACAAGAAAAATGCCGGCCGTGAGGACTAAATGCTGGACTCGCAGCGGATCAAGCCGTCCAGGGCGCATATTCCGGTTGCGAGATCGCGATCAGTTCCGGCACCGCGACCCGATGGCGTGCGCCGGCCGACTCGACGATCTCATAGGCCGAACGGTCGGAAAGCAGCGCCTTGAGCGCCATGGCATTGACCTTGTGGCCGCCACGATAGGACCGGTAAAGACCGAGGAACGGCGCACCGGCAAGGGCCAGGTCGCCTACGGCATCAAGCGTCTTGTGGCGTACGAATTCGTCGGACCAGCGCAGGCCTTCCATATTGATGACGCGGTTGTCGTCGCCGATCACCACGGAATTTTCGAGCGACGAACCGAGCGCAAGGCCCATGGCCCAGAGACGCTCGACATCTCGCATGAAGCCGAAGGTGCGGGCGCGGGCCAGCTCGTTCTTGAAGGATACGGAGTTGAGATCACCCTTCCAGACCTGCCGGCCGATGAGCGGGCTCTCGAAATCGATTTCGACCTCGAATCGCGTGCCGTCATAGGGCTGGAATTCCGCCCAGGATGCGCCATGGTCGATACGGACAGGCTTTTTGACGCGGATGTAGCGTCGCTTGACGCCAAGCGGGCGGATGCCGGCCTGTTCCATCGCCTCGATGAATGTGGCGGAGCTGCCGTCCATGACAGGCATTTCGGCGCCGTCGATCTCGACGATCGCATTGTCGATGCCGAGTGCGTAGAACGCGGCCATCACATGCTCGACCGTCGCGACCGAGTGCGCCGGGGAAAAGCCGAGAACCGTGCAGAGATCGGTCGAACCGACGGAAGCGGAAACGGCCTTGAGCTCCGTCACTTCGTCATGCTGGCCAATGCGCTGGAAAATAATGCCTGTGCCGGCTTCCGCCGGATTGAAGATTGCGGTGACCTCGGCTCCCGAATGGACGCCGATACCGCGAATCGTGAACGGGTTTTCAAATGTTGTTTCAAAACCCAAAAGACCTAAAGACATATTACCCCGCTTTTGATGTGGCCCGTTCAAACCACCGCCCGGATCCATCCGAACAATCATGTGACATGCTGCAGAAACTGCGATTTTCAGACGGGTTTCCAATCCCCCAAATGGACCCATCGTGAAAATATAGTCGCGGCACCGGCAAACCAAATCAATGTTTCTTTCCAATTGTAACGTTCCGCAGGCGGCCATCACCGAATGCATGAAGGGCCCGGATTTCAAGTCCGGGCCCCTCCTCTATTTTTAACTGTTCCAGCCTTTAGTTCGACTGGCGGCGCAGGAAGGCCGGGATGTCGAACTCCTCGGTTTCCTGGGCACGCGGCTGGGCCGGGACCTGGCGGCCCTGGTCGTCGAGATTGCCGCGACGCGGTGCGTAAAGGCTCGCCTCCGGCGACAGCGCCCGGCGCTGCTGGGAAGCGGCGTTGGGTGCCGCGGCCGTCATGTCGGACGGAGCCGGTGCTTCTTCTTCCCTGCGGCCGAGCGACGAGGTCAGGCGCTTGAGCAGGCCCATAGGACCACGCTCTTCGGCATGTGCGGTGGATGCCACGCCTGCGCGGTGCTCGATCTCGGCCTTCAGGACGGGCGGAAAGTCCTCGACCTTGGGCATGCGCATCTGATCGGCTTCCATGCGAACCGACGCCATCAGCGAAGGCTCGGAATGGACGTCCTGGTGATACTGCATGGCAGCCGGCTGATGCGCGACCGACGGCTCGCGATACTGCATCTGCGTTTCCGGCTGGGCAACGACGCGGTTGGCGACCGGTGCTTGTTTCGCGACTTCCTCGGCCGGCATCGCGAACAGCTTGCTCGCCGGACGGAAGTCGTCCTGCGGGGCAGCGGCCAGTTCGTTCATCAGCGGATTGGCGATCGCGATCTCAAGCTCCATGTCCATCTCGGCGGCACGGATCGTTTCGGCCACCGGATCGGCCGCGTAGGTCATCGGCTGCGGCGCGGGGACCGGCTGAGCCTGGGCCTGCATGACGGGAGCCGAAATCGGAGCCTGGCTGACCTGCGGGCGGACAACCGGCCGCGAGATCGGCTTTACTTCAAAAGGGCGCTGATCACCCGCTCCCATTGTGCGATCGATACCGGTCGCGACAACAGAAACGCGGATAATGCCTTCCAATGCTTCGTCGAACGTTGCGCCGAGGATGATGTTGGCGTCGGGATCGACTTCTTCGCGGATACGGGTCGCAGCCTCGTCGACTTCGAAGAGGGTCATGTCGCGGCCGCCGGTGATCGAGATCAGGAGGCCCTGGGCGCCCTTCATCGAGGTCTCGTCGAGCAGCGGGTTGGCGATCGCAGCTTCCGCTGCGGCCAGTGCGCGGCCTTCGCCGGAGGACTCACCGGTGCCCATCATCGCGCGGCCCATTTCCCGCATGATCGAGCGGACGTCGGCGAAGTCGAGGTTGATAAGACCTTCCTTCACCATGAGATCCGTGATGCAGGCAACGCCCGAATAGAGCACCTGGTCGGCCATGGCAAAGGCATCGGCGAAGGTGGTCTTGTCGTTGGCGATGCGGAAGAGGTTCTGGTTCGGGATCACGATCAGCGTATCGACCGACTTCTGCAAATCGGTGATGCCCTGGTCGGCGAGCCGCATGCGGCGCTGGCCTTCGAACTGGAACGGTTTGGTGACGACGCCAACCGTGAGGATGCCTTTGGATCGGGCAGCCTGCGCGACGATCGGAGCAGCGCCCGTGCCAGTGCCGCCGCCCATGC
The DNA here is from genome assembly GCF_024707525.1 of Rhizobium sp. TH2. Taxonomy (NCBI): domain Bacteria; kingdom Pseudomonadati; phylum Pseudomonadota; class Alphaproteobacteria; order Hyphomicrobiales; family Rhizobiaceae; genus Rhizobium; species Rhizobium sp. TH2. The sequence goes on from NZ_CP062231.1 coordinate 3,268,901, forward strand.
CGGCGGTAACGAAGCACATATGGGTGCCGTTGAGGTGATCGATAATCTCATCGAGGCACTCTTCGGCCGCCGCACGGCCGACTTCCGGCTGCGAACCGGCACCGAGGCCTTCGGTGACCTGCACACCCATCTGGATGACGCGGTCGGCCTTGGTCATGGCGAGCGCCTGGGCGTCCGTATTGGCAACGACGAAGTCCACGCCCTGCAAACCGGCCGTGATCATGTTGTTGACGGCGTTGCCGCCGCCGCCGCCGACGCCGAACACCGTGATGCGCGGCTTAAGCTCGGTGATGTCCGGCTTGTTCAATTTGATGGTCATGTTGTCCGTCCTTCTTTTAGTCGAGCCGGTTGCCATACCGGCCGTCATTCCTGAATTTGTTAGAAACTGCTCTTGAGCCACTGGCTGACGCGGGCGATCCTGCCATTGCCCCCGCCGAGATTGGACAGAACGCCCTTCTCCTCGGCGTGGATTTCGAGATCTGCAAACTGCGGATAGATCAGCAGCCCGACCGCGGTCGAGAATGCCGGACCCTTCGCCGCAGGCGGAAGGCCCTTGACGCCCATCGGCCGTCCGATGCGGACGTTGCGGGCGAGAATCTGGCGCGCGAGGTCCGGCAGACCGGTCAACTGGCTCGCACCGCCCGTGAGAACGACACGCTTGCCGACGATCGGCGAGAAGCCCGAGCCACGGATGCGGTCGCGGATCATTTCCAGCGTCTCCTCGACGCGGGCGCGCACGATCTTGCCAATCAGTCCACGCGGAACCTGCGTCGGCTGCTCGTGGTCGTCCTCGCTGATCGGCGGGACCGAAACCAGTTCGCGGTCGTCTCCGCCGTTCGACAGCGCCGAAGCATGCATGACCTTGATCCGCTCGGCTTCCTCGATCCGGGTCGAGAGGCCGCGAGCGAGGTCGGTGGTGACGTGATGGCCGCCGAGTCCGATCGCATCGGCGTGAACCAGCTTGCCCTCGGCAAAGACCGAGATCGTCGTCGTGCCGCCGCCCATGTCGATGGCAGCGCAGCCGAGTTCCAATTCGTCATCCACAAGGGCCGCGAGACCCGAGGCATAAGGCGTCGCCACCATGCCCTCGACCGAAAGGTGGGCCCGGTTGACGCAGAGTTCGATATTCTTGATCGCCATGCGTTCGGCGGTCAGCACATGCATGTCGACGCCCAGCGTATCGCCGAACATCGAGACCGGATCGCCGATGCCGCGCTCGCCATCGAGCGAGAATCCGGTCGGCAGCGAATGCAGTACGGCGCGGTCGTTGCGCAGCGATTGCTGGCAGGCGGCGACCAGCACCTTGTTGACATCGTCCTGGTCGACTTCCTGGCCGCCGAGATCGATCGAGGCGGTGTAGATGTCGCTGTGCAGACGGCCAGCCGAGACGTTGACGATCAGGCTGTCCACGGTGAGGTTGGCCTGGCGTTCGGCGGTATCGACCGCGTGGCGGATCACGCCTTCGAGCGCGTCGAGGTCGGAAATGACGCCTGATTTGATGCCGCGCGACTTCTGGTGGCCGATGCCGATGATCTCAACCTTGTGCGTACGGCCCGGAAGAACCTCCGATGCCTCGCGCGGCGTCAGGCGGGCGATCATGCAGACAACCTTGGTCGAGCCGATATCGAGCACGGAAACGACATGCGACCGCTTCGAGGGAAGCGGCTTCAGGCGCGGCGTGGACCCATTGGAGGAGCCGAAGATATTCATATCGCCTCCTTCATCTTCTTGAATTCCTTGGCGCGCGCCTCGACCGCCTTCTTGCGGCGGGCACTGGCATCCTCCGTCAACTGCACCGTGGTGCGATCCTCAAGCCGGAAGTCGATGGCGAGAATATCCCGTTCCAGCACTTGCTGATCCTTGTTGAATTCGGCGAGCTCGACCATGGCGCGCTCCATGCCGTGCTCAGGCAATTTGATGATGACGCCATTGTCGAGCTTGAGATCCCAACGACGTCCAGCAACCCGCATGAAGGCCTTGACCCGCGTCTTGACGGCGGGCCACTGGTCGAAATCCTTCATGATCTCTTCCGCGCCGGCGCCGGCATCCCGACCGACGAACAGCGGCAGGTGGGCGAACTTGTTGTCGCGCAGCGAAGCGATGACCTTGCCGCTCTGTTCTATCAGCGAAAGATCCTGGCCGTGCTGCCAGATGCCGAAGGCGACCTTTTCCTTGAGCTTGATCTCGATCGTATCCGGGTAAACCTTGCGGACTTCGGCATCGAGTATCCAGGGCAAAGTCTTGAGCGCGTCGCGCGTGGCGGCCACGTCGAGCGCCATCAGCGAGGTCGTGCCGTCGAGGCCGATCTTCTCGAGGATATCGATTTCCGAGGTCTCGGCATTGCCGGAAACCTTGACATTGTTGATCGCAAAGCCGGCTGCCGAGGTGACCGCCTGGGTCACATCGCGTGTCTCGCCGGTCAGCGCGAAGATATAGCCAGCGGTGGCGGCGTAGAAAGCAAGCACTGCAACGGAGCCGACATGGCGGGGAATATCGATGCGGCCCGACGCCAAGCTCCCGAGGAAGCGCACCGCGCGACGCATCGGCTTGGGCAGGACCATGCGCTCGCCACCCTGGGCAACCACATCGGCCTCGGCATGACTACCCGGCGATTTACGGGACCTCAACGCAAACACGACGCGTCCTCCACCATCCAACGAAGAAACTCACCAAAGGAATGGCCAGCATGCTGGGCCATTTCGGGCACCAGGGAGGTTGGAGTCATGCCGGGCTGGGTATTGATTTCCAGCCAGATCAGTTCGCCTTCTTCCGAGAAGCGGTCGTCGTAGCGGAAGTCGGATCGTGTGACCCCGCGGCAACCCATCGCCTTGTGCGCCTTCAAAGCCAGTGTTTGTACTTTTTGGTAAATTTTCGGTGAAATTTGCGCGGGAATGACATGTTTTGAGCCACCATTCACATACTTCGAATCATAATCGTAGAAGGCGTGTCCTTGCGGCACTATTTCGGTGACCCCGAGCGCCACATCGCCCATCACGCCGCAGGTCAGTTCGCGGCCATGGATATAGCGTTCGACCATGACGATATCGCCGTAGCGCCACTCGGAAGAGGTGATCATCTGTGGCGGATGCGTCTGGTCTTCCTTGACGATGACGACGCCAAAGCTTGACCCTTCGCGCACCGGTTTAACGACATAGGGCGGCTTCATGGGGTGGGCCGAGGTGAAATCGTGGCGGTTCATCACCTTGGCTTCGGCCACCGGCATGCCGTGGGACTTGGCAACCCGCTTGGCCTGCTCCTTGTCCATCGACAGCGCCGAGGAAAGCACGCCGGAATGGGTATAGGGAATTTCGAGATATTCGAGGATGCCCTGGATCGTGCCATCCTCACCGAACGGGCCATGAAGCGCATTGAAGGCGACGTCTGGCTTCAACTCCGAAAGCACGGTCGCCACGTCATGGCCGACATCGATGCGCGTGACCTGGTAGCCCTCGCCTTCGAGCGCCTCGGCACAGGCGGCACCCGAGGACAGGCTCACCGGCCGCTCGGAGGAAATCCCACCCATCAATACCGCAACGTGCTTTGCGCTCATTACAAAAAGACCCCAGACTCAAACACGGATATTAGCAACCGGCCCTTGCTTGGAACTTTCGCTGGTCGCGCGCCCAAACATCGGCCGTCGCAAATCACTAAAACCGATTAAGGTTAATGAAGCGTTTACCTGTGTTAATTTTTGGGTCAGGGAAGAGCGGCGGCCTGTTAACGGTAGCCGGCTTGCCGGGAACGTTAGTCGCGCACCTGGATGCCCGCCTCGGCGGCGGCGAAGAGGAAAGCCCGGCGGGCCTCCTCGGCAGACTTCTTGCCCTCCGCCACGGCAGCGCAGACCAGCAGCGCGCGGTCGAGCGCAACGCCATCTTCCAACGGCCAGTCCTCGATCAATGCCCAACTCGCCTCGGTGGCATTGGAGATGGTCGTGAACTTGCCTGGCCCTTCGAGAGCGAGAATGACCGGCTTGCTCCAGCGATTTTCCATTTGGCCCTCCTGGTTCAGTATCCGCAACGCGCGTAGCATATGCAGAGACGGAAGTCTGCCCGCCTTCGTCTCAAGCCAGCAGCACTGCCGCGCTATCCTTGATCACAGTGCCCAGCGCTTCGAAATCCCGCCTTTTGCCCGAGGCGCTCGTCCGCCAGACGAGGCCTATCCTGCGCGATGGCTGGGGCTCGGCGAAGGGCACCACCCGCACCCTGTTACGCGACGATTCGTCCCTCAGCGCGATTTCCGGAATGAGCGTGATGCCCATGCCATGGCTGACCATCTGCAGCAGCGTCGTCATCGAGGTCGCGCCGTAATTGGCGACGCGGCGGCCCGCCGAGGTGCCGCACACGGCGAGCGCCTGGTCGCGCAGGCAATGGCCCTCTTCCAGAAGAAGCAACCGCTCGACGTCGACGTTGTCCTCGGTCATCGGCGACATCAGGATGGTGTTTTCATCCTCGGCGCTGGCGATGAAGAACCGGTCCTCGAACAGGAAGGCGCTTTCGATCGACTCGTTGCCGGCCGGCAGTGCCACGATGGCGCAATCAAGCTTGCCTTGCCGAAGTTCTTCCAGGCAGCCCGAGGTCAGCAGTTCCTTGAGCTCGACGCCGAGTTCCGGATAGAGGCCGCGCAGCCGGGGGATCAGTTCCGGCACCAGATAGGGCGCGACCGTGGGGATGATGCCCAGCTTGAGCCGGCCCTTGAGTGGCCCTTGCCCCGCCTTGGCGCGCGCTTCGAGCCGCCCCGTCCGGTCGAGAATGTCGCGGATCTCCGGCAGCAGGTCCTCGCCCTCGCGCGTGAGGATAGCGCCTGAACGGTTGCGCTCGACGAGCTTGACGTCGAGCAGTCGCTCCATTTCCGCGATCTGCGCCGAGAGCGCCGGCTGGCTGACGGACACCATTTCCGCCGCCTTGCCGAAATGGCGGGCATTGGCGAGCGCATCGAAATAGCGCATTTGTCTGAGTGTGATCATGATAGGTTTTTCTTATCAAAAATTGCAGCAAATGCAATTGGAAACTATCGTTGGGAAAGCGATAGAGTGGGCTTAGAACAATTCCAAATCAGGGAGAATCACGATGGACGCTAAAGTCGAAAACGGGGGCAAATGTCCCGTCGCCCACACCGCCGGCAGCATCCGGAAAAACCGGGACTGGTGGCCGAGCCATCTGGATGTCAACAGTCTTCACGGGCACTCTTCGAAGTCCGACCCGATGGGCGAGGCGTTCGATTACGCCAAGGAATTCGCCAAGCTCGATCTCGCAGCGGTCAAGCAGGACCTGACTGCCCTGATGACCGATTCGCAGGATTGGTGGCCGGCAGACTTCGGGCATTACGGCGGCCTGTTCATCCGCTTGGCCTGGCATAGCGCCGGCACCTATCGCATCACTGACGGCCGCGGCGGCGCCGGTGCAGGACAGCAGCGTTTCGCACCGCTCAACAGCTGGCCGGACAACGTCAATCTCGACAAGGCGCGCCGCCTGCTCTGGCCGATCAAGCAGAAATACGGCAACCAGATTTCCTGGGCCGACCTCTATATCCTGGTAGGCAATGTCGCGCTCGAATCCATGGGCTTCAAGACCTTCGGTTTCGCCGGCGGCCGCCCCGACGTTTGGGAGCCGGAAGAGCTTTTCTGGGGCCCCGAGGGAACCTGGCTGGGCGATGAGCGCTATAGCGGCGAACGGGAACTGGCAGAACCTTTGGGCGCCGTGCAGATGGGCCTCATCTATGTCAATCCGGAAGGCCCGAACGGCAATCCCGACGCGCTCGCTTCAGCCCGCGACATCAGGGAAACCTTCGCCCGCATGGCGATGAATGACGAAGAAACCGTGGCACTGATCGCCGGCGGCCACACCTTCGGCAAGACCCATGGCGCGGGCGACCCGTCCTTCGTCGGTGTCGATCCGGAAGGCGGCGAGCTCGAACAGCAGGGCCTCGGCTGGAACAGCAAGTTCAACTCGGGCGTCGGTCGCGATGCTATCGGCAGTGGCCTGGAAGTGACCTGGACTCAGACGCCGACCAAGTGGAGCAACTTCTTCTTCGAAAACCTGTTTGGCTTCGAATGGGAGCTGACAAAGAGCCCGGGTGGTGCGAACCAGTGGGTCGCCAAGAACGCCGATGCCTCCATCCCGGACGCCTATGACCCGTCCAAGAAGCATCGCCCGACCATGCTGACCTCCGACCTGGCGCTGCGCGTCGATCCGGCTTACGAGAAGATCTCGCGCCGGTTCCTCGAAAATCCCGACCAGTTCGCCGATGCCTTCGCCCGCGCCTGGTTCAAGCTTACCCATCGCGACATGGGACCGAAGGTGCGCTATCTCGGCCCGGAAGTACCGTCGGAAGACCTGATCTGGCAGGACGTGATCCCCGCAGTCGATCACAAGCTGGTCGATGACAGGGATATCGCCGAGCTGAAGGCCAAGGTGCTCGCATCGGGCCTGTCGGTGCAGGAACTCGTCTCGACCGCGTGGGCGTCGGCCTCGACGTTCCGCGGTTCCGACAAGCGCGGTGGCGCCAATGGGGCCCGCATCCGCCTTGCCCCGCAGAAGGATTGGGAAGTCAACCAGCCGGCGCAGCTTTCCAAGGTGCTCGGCGTTCTCGAAGGCATCCAGCGGGATTTCAACGCGGCGCACAGCGACGGCAAGAAAATCTCCTTGGCCGACCTGATCGTGCTCGCTGGCGCAGCCGGCGTCGAAAAGGCAGCACAGGCTGGCGGGCAGAATGTCGTCGTTCCGTTCACGCCGGGCCGCATGGATGCCTCGCAGGAGCAGACCGACGCGGCATCCTTTGCCGCGCTCGAACCCCGCGCCGATGCTTTCCGCAACTATGTCAACAGCGGCAAGACGCAGTTCATGAAGGCCGAGGAAGCCCTCGTCGATCGCGCCCAGTTGCTGCAACTCACCGCGCCTGAAATGACCGTGCTCGTCGGCGGCCTGCGCGCGCTGAACGCCGGCGATCCGGAACATGGTGTCTTCACCGCCCGCCCCGGTACGCTCAGCAACGACTTCTTCGTCAACCTGCTCGACATGAACACGACATGGGCACCCCTTGCCGGCACGGAAGGCGTCTATGAAGGCCGTGACCGCACGACGAACGCAGTCAAATGGACCGGCACCCGCATCGACCTGATCTTCGGTTCGCACTCGCAGCTTCGCGCACTGGCCGAAGTCTACGGCCAGTCGGATGCCGGCGAGAAGTTCGTGCGTGACTTCGTGGCAGCGTGGAACAAGGTGATGAACGCGGATCGCTTCGATCTGGCCTGATCACAAAGAGTCTCTCCCAAGACTGCAAAGCCCGCGGCGAGCGATCGCCGCGGGCTTTTTCGTTTGAACAGACTGGCCGTTCAGTGCTTGGCCAGCCAATCCTTCATGAAGGCAATCTCGCTCTCCTGCGCTTTCACCACACCCTCCGAAAGCGTGCGGAGCTCCGGATCCTTGCCATATTGAAGCTGGACCTTCGCCATGTCGATCGCGCCCTGGTGATGCGGGATCATCATGGTGACGAAATCGCGGTCTGGATCGCCAGTCATCGCGGCGTTCATGTCCTTGTTCATCTTTGCCATGCCGTCCATGTAAGCCTTGCCGGCGGGATCATTATGGCCGCTATGGCCCGCAGCGGGCTTCGCATTCCGGGCCAACCAGCCGTTCATGAAGGATATCTCGCTTTCCTGCGCCTTGATGATGGCGCCGGACAATTTCTTGAGGTCGGCGTCCTTGCCGTATTGCAGCTGCACCTTGGCCATGTCTATGGCGCCCTGGTGATGGGGCACCATCATTGCGGCGAAATCGGTATCGGCATCACCGGTCATCGGCGCGGCCATGTCCTTGTTCATCCTGGTCATGCCGTCCATGTAAGCCTTGCTGGCCGGATCGGCTGGCGCGTTCATTTGCATAGTGGACATGTCGTGGCCGGGCATATCCATTTCCTGGGCAACGGTGATAGTGCCCGTCGTCATCAGGATCATCCAGATCGCCATCAGAACCATCATCACATTCTCCGTCAGTGAGACAAAGCCGAGGGGCACATTGCTGCCACCGCCGACGCATGCGCATTTCAGTTCGCGCCGGTCGATATAGACCGCCTTGAACACCGAGACCGCGCCGATCGTGCCGATGAACAGCGCGACGGGAACCGAAATCCAGACCAGCGCGCCTGATACCATCAGTATGCCGGCAAACGCCTCGGCGAAGGGATAGACATAACCATAAGGCACCCAGCGCTTGGCGAGCAGGTCGTAGTTCAGGAACATGGTCGAGAAGGTCTCGATGTTTTGCAGCTTGAGGATCGCGAGCACGCACATCGAAAAAGCAATGAACCATTCCGCCGCGCGGATGGTCAGGGCGTCGCCATAGACGGCATAGCTTGCGGCCAGCGCCATCAGCGCTGTCATCGCGAAGACCGCGATCACCGGCTTGTAGGTCGTGGCCTTGGGGTCCGCGACCGACTTGCCGAAATGACGACGCAGGTCGTCGTAGCCGCCAACGCGCTTGTCATCGATGAAGGTCTGAGGCGTGGTCTTCACGTCATGCTCGACCTTGAACGCATCGGTCGCCTCGCGCGTCCTGAGCCAGCGGTCGTCGACCTCGTAGCCCTGGCTCTCGAGCAGGTGCTTGGACTTGAGCCCCCATGGGCATGTGTGCTGGTCCATGACCATGCGATGGAGCGTACCCTGTTTGGCCATTTCATTGATTCCCTTGTCAGCCCAAATTGATTTTGATTCAGGTAAGCTGTTGTTTTTCATGAATCAGCCAAGACAAATCGATTCATCTGAAGAGGTAGGGACCTAAAAACCTTAGATCGAGAGCATCGCTCCCGTCAAAGAGCAACGAGTTTTTGCCGGCTGCGATTGTGGGGTTTCCGGACTGACATACCTCATAGAGCCTGCACCACCTATCTCAGCTCCATCGATTTTGGGAGAAGAATTGGATTGCCGATCATACGATCTAGGCTGCGAGGTCGATTACCTTGCTTAGTCCCGGCGTTCGAACGCGCTTGTGCCATCTGCGCACAGCGTCGACTGTCCCCTAGCCGACGTCTCTTTCAGTCTGATGGTTCGCGTACCTGATACCCGAACCTTTCGTCGCATCAGGCGGGAGAAATTCGAGACCCGCTTTCTCCAGGGCGCGTTGAATGCGCTCCCGTGATGCATTGTTCGCCAGGTTGTCTCCACGCTCTACGAGGGCGAGCGTGCTGCGGGAGACGTCTGCCTCGTCCGCAAGCTTCTGCTGACTCCAGCCAAGAAGGACCCGAGCAGCTCGAACCTGAACTGGAGTGCATAGCATCTTCATGGCAACTGACTTGCTTGCATGCATAAATTCTGTCAAATCCGGACACAAGGTCCAGATTTTCGTTTCTAGTGTCCGATTAACTGGACGAATCACTTAATGCCGGTTACTTCGGGGATCATCAACAACCAACTGAGTCTCTACCAAACGACCTTCGCGCGGTGACAGACTGAGTAACGTTGAAAGGACCCATTGAATGTTCACGAGCGACGAAATCATGGTGTCCAAGCTTCTAAGCTTGGCACAAGACTTAGAGCGTCTTGGCACGCCCGAGTACATCCGGGGCCTACGACCCGAAGTAACGGTATCAAGATGGTATCTCACACCGAGTGAGGTCTTCACGCTCCGGGGCGAAGTTTCTGGTCACCCCCATCCGTGAAACGCGGCTCTCTGACAATTCCGCCTACAATCGTGGGGTCGTCAACGGCTTCCTCGAGTCCTTGGACGGGTTGAACAGACGTGACGGGGTTCTGGTGATCGCAACGACCAACGAGGTTGACGTAATCGATCCTGCCATTCTTCGGGCGGGGCGTATCGACACGCATATCGAAATTACATTGCCGGACGCGGAAGCTCGTTTCGGAATCCTGGAGCGTTATCTCGGCCTCTCTATCCCCGACGGCGACAAACCGACCATCGAAAGGGCTACGGAACGTAATTCCGGTGCAGACCTAGAAGTGCTCGCTCGAAAAGCGCACCGTCTCGCAAGGGCCGCCGGCGTGGCCACGTCGATCGACCATCTCTTCAAAGCGCTGCCCAAAGTAATGGCATTGCCTGTCGAGAGGCATCGCGCAAACGCGCTGCACGAAGCCGGCCATGCCGTCATCGGTTTAGCGGTTGGCCGCACGATTGTCGATGCATGGCTGAGCGATACCTACTCCGAGGACCGCCAGCTCCAGTCGATGGGCATGGTTCGGTTCGAAACCCAAAGGCTTCACCGCAGAACTTGCGAGGTAATTTTTGGCGAACTGCTGATCGCTTTGGCGGGAATCGCCGCGGAAATCGTGATCACTGGCTGGCATGATGAGGGCGCCGCGGGTGTGATTGGCTCGGACCTCGAAATGGCAACACGCCTCGCTACGACGCTGGAGGCGGTCAATGCAATGGGAGACACACTGGTATCCGAACCCTATCGTGGTGAGTCCGAGCTCAGACGCATTCGGCAGACGAATTCAATCATATGGCAGCGTGTTGAAAAGACACTTCACATGGCGCTCGACCAAGCCAAGGCTTTGATAAGGGAAAATCTGGAGCCCATGCATGCGATAGCCCAAGAGCTGCTGCGGGCTAAGGCCCTGACGGGAGATGAAATACACACGTTGCTGTCGAACAAGTCGCTTGCGATAGCAATGGTGGAAGCCCCCGCCAGCGACGGTCTGCGGAGGTCGGCATGAGGCTCTGGATTTTCTCCGATCTTCATCTTGAGTTTGGCTGGCTGGGTCTGGAATTCGAGGTTCCGGAAGCCGACGTCTGCATCGTGGCCGGCGACATTGACGTCGGAGGTTCGACTCGCAGCATAGAGTTCTTGGTCGAACAAATTCCACCCGAAATGCCGGTCGTTTTCGTCGCCGGGAACCACGAGGTCTACCGGTCGTTTTTAACCGACGGCCTCGAAGCGGGAATGTTGAAGGCCGCCCACCATCCCAACATCCACTTCCTGGAAAACGGGACTGTGGAACTCGGCGACCTGGTGATCGCCGGGGCGACGCTTTGGACAGACTTCGAGTTGATGGGGTCCAGGGACTTGGCGATGCGCCAATGCGGCGAACTCATGAATGACTACCATGCGATCAACTGGTCGAAGAAACCGTTTTCCGCTCTGAGGCCGATGCACGCGGTTCGGAAGCATGTCGAGAGCCGTAGGTTTTTGGCAGGCTTCCTCGACGAAAATCGCGACAGGAAAACAGTCGTAGTTACTCATCATGCCCCAAGCGTGAAATCCATCGCTCCCAGATTTTCTGAAAGCATCTATTCAGCTGCTTTCGCCTCCGATCTGGAGGGGATGATAGCCGATCGAGGTCCGGACCTTTGGGTGCACGGCCACGTCCATCATAAGCTGGACTACCGGATCGGCAGCACACGGGTCATCTGCAATCCGCGGGGATATTACGGCGACGCCAACTTCGCGGATTTCGATATCGGCATGGTGGTCGAGATATGAGTGGCACATCGAGTTTGCGACGGATCGGAGATGAAGAGTTAGTGATGTTCACCGAATTGCTTCGGGGCGTAGAGGACTTGGAGTTTCACGCCACTTTTCCGGCCGAAGGAAAGTTCTTCATACGGTCTCATGGTGGGCGTGGCTACTGGTATCACAGTGTCAGTTGCGCAGACCTCGCCCAATCGAGTGCGGACAGCCGCGTTCGCTACGTGGGAGCCTGCGATGACCCGGACTTAACGAGGAGGATTTGCCAACCAAGAACCGCGCACATTGACCTGTCCCAACTGCGAAGCCGCGCCGAGACGTTGCGGCTAAAGGGGTTCACGAGCCCCACGAACATGGAGGGTCGTACTTTAAAGGCGCTCTCTAAGGCCGGCGTATTTCGTTTACGGTCAGTGCTGATCGGTTCGGTTGCCTATCAGGCTTACAGCGGGCTTCTTGGATTCCGTCTTCCCTGTGCCTCGCTTCGAACGGATGACGTGGACGTCGCCGTGGATTTTGGTGTTTCCAATAACCTCGACGACACTTGCGACGATATTCCGGAAGCCTTGCGAGAGGTTGAGCCCTCATTTTTCCCAAAGCCTCACCTAAATGACCAGACGATGATGGCGACGTTCAAATCCTCGACCGATTTTCAAGTCGAGTTTCTCACGACGCATAGGGGGTCGGACGAACATACAGGGCATTTGTCCCGTCTCCGCTCGCTCGGGCCGCACATGGCCGGTGTTCCGCTGCGATATCTAGATTTCCTTATCAAGCATCCCGTGCGATCGATGGTCCTCTTTGAATCCGGAATTGGCGTGACAATCCCAGCCCCAGAACGCTTCGCTGTCCACAAACTGATCGTCGCCGCGAGTCGGAGAGCCGGAAATCCCAAGATTTTGAAAGACTTGGCGCAGGCATCTGAGCTGATCAGTGCCCATGCTGAAAAAGGGTGGATCGGAAAGCTAGAGTTGGCTTGGGGGGAAGCATGGGCGCGAGGCGGTTCATGGCGAGCCAAACTCGCAAATTCGTTGAAGAAACTGGACAAAACAACGCAGATGCTTCTTCCCCATTGATCCAGTTGATCTGAGCGCGGTTCTACATTCAATGCCGAGGATTTCCGTGATGGGACGGCAGCTATGCGCCAAAAGGAGCCATTCGCTATCTCAGTTGATCGAGGATATGGTTGAATGCCCTCGCCACAGCAGGTCTCGGAGGCGCTGCGTCCGGGTCCTGCTCGGCCTCCACGATCAGCCAACCCTGATAGCCGCCGCTCCGGGCGAAGTCAGCGACCGGACCGAAATCGACGTCACCATCTCCCGGCACGGTGAACATGCCTCGGCGCACGCCTTCATTGAAGCTGAGGTCGCCAACGCGCACCGGCTCCATAACGCGACTACGAACGTCCTTCAGGTGAATGTGGGCGACCCGGTCGCCGAAGCGTTCGATCAACAACGCATAATCGAAGCCGGCACCGACGGCGTGCCCGGTGTCGAGGAGAAGGCCAACTTCCGATCCCGCTTGGTCGAACAGCGCGGAAACCTCGTCGAATGTTTCCACTACCATCATCAGATGATGGTGGTAGGCCAATCGAAGACCGTATTGCCCACGAAGGCGCTTGGAGAATTCGGTCAAGCGCAACACATAATCCGCGACAGCGTCGTCAGGCATGACCAGCCGCTTCGACATGGGGGCGTCGAGCGGCGTGCCGGGCGTCATCATCGCCACCTCACCGTAGACCATGACCGCGCTGCCCATGTCGCGTAAAAGGCTGGCATGAGGGGCCACCGCGGCCATCTCGGCATTAACGTCGCGCTCCGCCAGTTCGCCCGAATGCCACCCGGAAGCCAACGCCAAACCGCGCGATTCCAGAAATGGACGAAGCGTCGCGGCGTCGCGAGGAAACTTGCGCCCGAGTTCAATGCCCTGGTAGCCGATTGCGGCCGCATCATCCAGACAGGTCTCGAGCGGGATGTTCGCGCCGAGGTCCTCGAGAACGTCGTTGGCCCAGGACAACGGACTCACTCCAAGACGGACGCCTTGCGGGAGGGAGGATAGGGACTGGTTCATCTGCGTCTCCAAATTTTGCGCACGGGTTCGCGATCCCGCGCCGCAGGGCGCAGGTTCGAATGACAGGTTTCAGGTCACGTGGACGACCGGACGACGAGCTTGCCCGGAAGGGAAATGGTCTCTCCTTCGCGCTTGCCAGTGACCATTTCCACGATGAGGTCGACCATCTCGCGGCACGGCTGCTCGTAAGTCGTGAGGCCGAACGCGGGTGTCGCGCCGAGTTCGTAATTGTCGAAGCCGACGACGGCGATGTCCTCCGGCACCCTAAGACCGAACTCGCTGCGGATCGTCTCCATCGCGCCGATCGCCAGGATGTCGTTCTCGCACATCAGGACATCGACCCGGTCTTCAGGGGAGGTATTCTTCAAATACTCACGCGCCGAGGCTCCTCCGTCCTCCCGGCTGTACCGCTCCGCCGCGATGTCCACGATATGCTCTACGCCCTTCTCTCTCCAGAAGTCGGCAAAGTGCTGCCGCCTGCGCAACGCGGTGGAGAGTACGGCCGCTCCGGTCATGAAGCCGGGCTTTCGGTATCCGCGTCCGTGAAGATGGTCGACGATGTCCCTGAGACCGACTTCCGAATCGCAGACGACAGCTGGGACACCGTCGATCTGGCTGTCGCGGGCGAGCACGAACATGGGCGGCATGCCGGGACCGAGGCGACGGTCGTTCAAGGTCTCGTCGCGGAATGCCGTCCCGAGAAGAATGATCGCGTCGACCAGGCGTTGGTCGGCATTGAGCAGCGCGTGCACGTGGTCGAAGTGGTTATTGATGTTGATGAGCATCGCCACGAGGCCCTCGGCCTGCAGCCGCTCCGTCAGCGATTCGAGAAAGGGAAGCTTCTGGGGGTTGGCGAAGTCGTCAACGAGCACGGCGACCTGATGGGTCACGTTTGTCGAAAGGCTGCGCGCCAGAAGATTCGGCGAGTAGTTCAGTTTCTCCGCCGCCTCCATGATCTTGCGTTTGGCTTCGTCGGTGATCGACGCGCCTGGCTTGAACGCGCGGATGACCGTCCACTTGGACACCCCCGCCGCCTCCGCCACTTCCTTTGCCGTTGCCCGCTTTCGCATGTGTCTCCCTCGGACGGAACAAATATTCCATCTCGTCTGCCAATGAAATAATCTCTTGCTTTTATAACATCCCCGGATAATATGCACTCACTTGCACCCGGGTGCAAGATGCTTTTAGCCGCCCAGAGGAGTCGTCGGCCCATCAGGAGGATAAAATGAAAGCTCTTTTCAAGACGCTCGCCATGAGCGCAATCGCATTCGGTGTCGCCACCTCGGCCGCCGTCGCCGTTAAGCCGCAGGAAATCTCCATCATCGCCGTCACGCACGGGCAGGCTTCGGACCCGTTCTGGTCGATCGTCAAGAACGGCATGATGCAGGCGGCCAAGGACAGCAACGTCAATGTCGAATACCGCGCGCCCGAAACTTTTGACATGGTCGCGATGGGCCAGCTGATCGAAGCCGCCGTCAACCAGAATCCGGCAGGCATCGTCATCTCCAATCCCGATCCGGACGCTCTCGGCCCGGCGATCGAAAAGGCTGTCGCCGCGGGCATCCCGGTCATCTCGATGAACTCGGGCATCGCCGCCCAGGAGAAGCTCGGCATAAGGCTTCATGTCGGCCAGGACGAAACTCCGGCAGGCATCAAGGTCGGTGCGAAGCTCAAGTCGCTCGGCCTCAAGCATGTCCTCTGCGTCAACCAGGAAGTCGGCAATGCCGCGCTCGACCAGCGTTGCGCAGGTACCGAAAAAGGCTTTGAAGGCGGCAAGGTGACCGTTCTCCCGACGACGGCCGATCCGGCTGAAATCGAAGCCAAGATTCAGGCCGCTCTAACCTCCGACCCATCCATCGACGTCGTCCTCGGTCTCTCCGCTCCGCTCGTCGGCGAACGCGCCGTCGCCGTGGTCGAAAAGATGGGCAACGGCGACAAGGTCAAGGTCGCTTCCTACGACCTCTCGGCCAACTTCCTCCAGGCCGTTGCCGACGGCAAGGCGCTTTTCGCCGTCGACCAGCAGCCCTATCTGCAGGGCTATCTGCCCGTGACCTTCCTCGCTCTCAATGCGCGCTACGGCACCATTCCGGCAGGCAACGTCCCGTCGGGTCCGGCCATCATCGAGAAGGATACCGCGGCTTCCGTCATCGAGAAGTCCTCCCAGGGCATTCGCTAAGCGAAGCCCGGCGGTCCCCAACCTCCACGGGGGCCGCCACCCTTTCTGACGCATGACGCTGTCCGAGTTCCCTGTTGGAGCTGTGGCGTCCTCGCGACTTACGACCATTCTCAAAGGAACGGGCCATGTCCCTCGTCAATGAACAGAACGGCGCGACAGCTTCGCGCGCCGATGAGCGGCTGAAGAAGGTGTCTACCCTCACTTCCTTCCTGCGCCGCCCCGAACTCGGAGCTGTCGCCGGATTGGTGCTCGTGGCGATCTTCTTCGTCTTCACCGCGAACCCGGCGATGTTCACGCTGGCGGGCATCATGAACTTCATGGCTCCGGCCGCACAGCTCGGCATCCTCGCAATCGGTGCCGCGCTCCTCATGATCGGCGGGGAGTTCGACCTCTCCATCGGGTCTATGGTGGCCTTCGCCGGCCTCGTCTTCGGCACTGCGCTCGTGGTGCTTCAACTCCCTCTGAGCGTCGCCATCCTGATCGCGATGGCCTTCGCCGCCGTCATTGGCATCACCAACGCGCAGATCACGATCCGGACGGGTCTGCCCTCCTTCATCGTCACGCTTGCATTCCTCTTCATTCTACGAGGCCTGACACTCGTGGGTCTCAAATGGGCCAGCGGCGGTTCCACCCAGCTCCGTGGAATGAAAGAAGCCGCCGCCAACAGTCCTCTCGCCCCCATTTTCTCGGGCGATGCGTTTCCAGGATTGTTCCGTTGGATGGCCGAGCTCGGCGTGATCGCCAAGCTTCCCAACGGCAATCCGCAGGTGCCGGGCATCCCTGTCGAAATCCTCTGGTTCATCGCCATCGCGCTCGCCGCGACCTGGCTTCTGCTGAGGACCCGTTTCGGCAACTGGATTTTCGCGGCCGGCGGCGACGCATGGGCGGCCCAGAAGTCGGGCGTTCCGGTTCGCCGGGTGAAGACTACGCTCTTCGTGATCACCGCGCTCTGCGCCACCCTCGTTGCAATCCTGACCGTGCTTGACGCTGGCTCTACGGATGCGCGGCGCGGCTTCCAGAAAGAGTTCGAGGCGATCATTGCCGCAGTCATCGGCGGCTGCCTTCTGACGGGCGGATACGGTTCGGCGATCGGTGCCTTCTTCGGCTTAATCGTGTTCGGCATGGTGCTGATCGGCCTGACCTACACCTCGATCGACCAGGATTGGTATCTCGTGTTCCTCGGCGGCATGCTGCTGATCGCGGTCATCTTCAACAACGTCATCCGCAAGCGCGTTACGGGAGAACGGTGATGAGCAATTCCCAGACGCCCCTCGTCGAGGTCAAGGACCTTGTCAAACACTTCGGTTCCGTCATCGCCCTCAACGGCGTGTCTATGAAGGTGCATTCCGACGAAGTCCTGTGCCTGCTGGGGGACAATGGCGCGGGCAAGAGCACGCTGATCAATACCCTCGCTGGCGTGCATAAACCCAGCTCCGGCGAGTTCCTCGTCGATGGCCAGCCGAGGCTGTTCTCAGGCCCGCGCGACGCCCTCGATGCGGGCATCGCCACGGTCTATCAGGACCTCGCCATGATCCCGCTGATGTCGGTCACCCGGAACTTCTTCATGGGCCGGGAGCCCCTGAAAGGCTTCGGCCCGTTCAAGACCATGGACATGGACCTCGCCGACAACGTCACGCGCGACGAGATGCACCGGATCGGCATTGATGTCCGCGATCCGCAGCAAGCCGTCGGCACGTTGTCGGGTGGCGAACGCCAGTGCGTCGCAATCGCACGCGCCGTCTACTTTGGCGCAAAGGTCCTGATCCTCGACGAACCGACATCCGCCCTAGGCGTCGCCCAGACCTCGATGGTGCTGAAATACGTCAACCAGGTCCGCGAGAAGGGCCTCGGCGTGATCTTCATCACCCACAATGTGCGCCACGCCTACGCAGTCGGCAACCGCTTCACGGTTCTCAACCGCGGCAAGACGCTGGGCACCTTCACGAAGGGCGAGATCAGCATCGACGAGCTTCAGAACCTGATGGCGGGCGGCAAGGAACTGCAATCCGTGTCCCAGGAACTCGGCGGAACCATCTGACCCCGCCCTGTGGACCCGGCGCGCGTCGGCTCCACCAACCAGTCCCGATCACCGATCGGTCAAGCAACAACGCCAAGAGGAGCCCGGCAACCGCCGGGCATGGTATCGACATGACTTCTTCGTTCCCGCTCGCAGCCTGCGCCGAAATGCTCTGGCGCGACAGACCAATCGAATGGCGCGCCTCCCGGCTCAAGGAGCTCGGCTTCGGCGTCGGCCTTTGGAACTGGCCGGAACACGACATCAGTAAGCTCGAGGCCACCGGGGCTGCGTTCACGATAATGAACGGCTATCTGACAGGCCGCCTCACGGATGACGAAGGCGCTGCCGAGTTGCTCAAGACGGCACGTGAGACCGCACAGGTCGGCAAGCGCCTCGGCGTTCAACGCCTGAACCTGCATGGCACCGGACTGGGTGACCGCGGTCTCCCCGTCCAGCCGATCGAGGTCGTCACGGGAGCCATGTGGCTCAAGGCCCGCGACACGCTCTGCCGCATCGTCGAGCTGGCCGAAGAGGAAAGCCTCACCTTCACGTTGGAGAACCTGAACCTCCCCGTCGACCATCCCGGTGTGCCGTTCGGCCGCGCCGAGGACACGCTGGCGCTCGTCTCTTCGATCAATCATCCCCGCCTGCGGCTCAATCTCGACCTCTATCACGCCCAGATCGGCGAAGGGAACCTGATCGAGCTATGCCGCAAGTCGTTGCCTTGGATCGGCGAAATCCAGGTTGCCGACGTTCCCGGTCGCTTCGAGCCGGGCACAGGGGAAGTCAATTGGAATGGCATCGCCAAGGCGCTCGCCGCCATGGGCTATTCCGGTCCGATCGGCATGGAGGCCTGGGCATCTGGAGACTCCGACGCCGCTCTCGAAGCCTTCCGCAAAGCCTTCACTCTCTGACAGTTCCCATTCCCCCAAACAGGATTACGACCATGCCCACCAAGAAACCCGTCAAAATCGGCCTTATCGGAGCCGGCCGTATCGGCTCCTTCCATGGCGAGACCGTCGCCCGTCGTCTCGTCGACGCCGAACTTGTCGCCGTTGCCGACCCGGCTCCCGGAGCGGCCGCAAACCTGGCCGCCAAGCTCGACGTCGACGCCTCCTATACCGATGTCGCCGAACTGCTCGCCCATCCCGGCCTCGACGCCGTGATCATCGCGACGCCCGCCCGCTTCCACACCAACGTCGTCGTCCAGGCGGCGGAGGCCGGAAAGGCCGTGTTCTGCGAGAAGCCGATGGCGCTTACCCTCGAAGATGCCGAGCGCGCCGTCGCGGCGGCCAAGTCGGCTGGTATTCCTCTGCAGGTTGGTTTCAACCGACGCTGGGATCAGGCGTTTGCGGAAGGCCGTGCCGCCATCGACGCCGGAAAGGTGGGAACACCGCAGCTCATCCGCTCGCTCACCCGCGATCCCGGCCCGTTCGGTGCCGATCCGGACCGCATTCCGCTCTGGACGATCTTCTACGAGACTCTGATCCACGACTTCGACACGCTGCTGTGGCTGAACCCCGGTGCGAAGGCCACCGCGGTCTACGCCGTTGGCGACGCGTTGGTCCGCCCGGACGCCAAAGACAAGGGCTTCCTCGACACCGCCGTCGTCACCATCCGTTTCGACAACGGCTCCGTGGCCGTGGCGGAGGCCAACTTTTGCGCCATGTACGGCTACGACATCCGCGGCGAGGTCTTCGGCTCCGGCGGCATGATCACCATGGGCGACGTCCGCCGCTCCAGCATGACCCTGTTCGACAAGGACGGCGCGTCCAACGACACATGGCGTCGCGACACCGACCACTTCATCCACGGCTACACCGCCCAACTCGCATCGTTCGCGAAGTCGGTTCGCGAAGGCAAGCTCTCCGACGGCGCGACGGGCCACGACGCCCGCCAGGCACTGGCGATCGCGCTCGCTTGCATCGAGTCGATCCAGAAGAGAGGCCCCGCGCCCGTGAAGTGATGTCGACGAAATCAGCCGCGATCAATCCGGAGCTATGAACATGGTTGACATAAAGGGATCGGCGCGGCCGACGACAATCCAGGACCTCAAAGGTCTGGTGCTATCCCGAACCGTGGTCCTGCCGGGGCAACTCGAAAGAGTCGCGCGGTTCGCCTTCGAGCGGCCTGAGGAAATCGCTTTCGGTACGATCCAGTCAATATCGCTTTCATGCGATGTTGCGCCACGGACGGTCTTGAGGCTCGCGAATGCATTTGGCTTCGAGCGCTTTCGGGACTTCAAGACGCTTTTCCAAGAACATCTCAAGCGCCTTGTCTCCAGCTGAAAGTTCGATGCTACTCGATTGGAGTTGTCCGCTAATGGAATGGACCGGCTGCTCCCCCTGAGATGCTAGTCTGCATAGGCCACCATCACCAACTCGGAGAAGCAGCCATGGAGACGACTTTAACGCATACCGCTCTTGCTTCAATTGGCATCGACATTGGCAAGGAGGTTTTTCACATTGTCGGCTTCAGCACGTATGGAAGTATTGCCTTCCGTCGGAAGATCAAACGCCCGGTGCCGCAATAGGCCGTTTTGAGGTTCTCACATAAACGCCACTCACCTCACCGTGACGACCACCTTTCCTTTTGCGCGGCCCGTGTTCAGGTAAGCAAGAGCCTCCTCGATCGCCGCAAAGGGGAAGGTCCGATCAACGACGGGCCGTATAGCGCCGGAGTCGATGAGCGCAGTAATATCGCGCAGTTGATCGCCGTTCGCGCGCATGAACAGGAATGAATAGGTCACGCCATGACGTCTTGCCTTCTTCCTGATTCCGTAGCTCAAAAGGCGCACGACCGTTCGCACGAACCAGCCTGACCCCAACTCCCTCGCGACATCGGGATCAGGCGGACCAGAGATCGAGATCAGCTTGCCACCGGGCTTCAGCACGCGGAGTGATTTTTCGAGCGTGTCCTTGCCGAGACTATTCAGAACGACATCATAATCGCTGAGGATCGTCTCAAACTTCTCCTTCTTATAATCGATGACGACATCAGCGCCGAGATTCCTGACGAGGTCGACGTTGGCGGTGCTCGTCGTCGTCGCGACCGTTGCGCCGATATGCTTCGCCAGCTGGATGGCAAATGTTCCGACGCCGCCGGAGCCGGCATGGATGAGAACTTTCTGGCCCTTCTTCAGATTGGCTTTTTCGATCAGTGCCTGCCAGGCGGTTAAGCCGACGAGGGGAATAGACGCCGCTTCTTCCATGCTGAGATTTTTTGGCTTGATGGCAACGTCACCTTCGTTCATGGCGATCAGTTCCGCGAAAGTGCCGATGCGATCCTTGTCCGGGCGTGCGTAGACCTCGTCGCCAGGCTTGAACCGCTTCACTTTGGGGCCGACCCGGACGACAACGCCAGCCGCCTCATTGCCCAGAATGAGCGGCAGGCGATAAGGCAAGATGGTTTTGTACTCGCCATCCACGGTCTTCGAATCGAGCGGATTTAGACCGGCGGCATGGACCTGGACCAGGACGTCGTTGTCCCTGAGCTGCGGGTCCGGCCTCTCACCGATCCGTGCGCCGCTGTTCTTGCCGTAGCGATCGATAAAGAACGCTTTCATGTCTTGTTCTCGTGCATTGGTATTCTTCTTTCCGGTTCTGGCAACAATATGCACACACTTGCACCCGGGTGCAAGCAATATTGCACCCGGGTGCAGAATGTTTTAAGCCGACCTGAGGAGTGGGACGGCATATCAGGAGGATGAAATGAAAGCTCTTTTCAAGACGCTCGCCATGAGCGCAATCGCATTCGGTGTCGCCACCTCGGCCGCCGTCGCCGTGAGGCGCAGGAAATCTCCATCATCGCCGTCACGCACGCCCAGGCATCGGACCCGTTTTGGTCGATCGTCAAGAACGGGATGATGCAGCCCGCCAAGGACAGCAACGTCAAGATCGACTACCGCGCGCCCGAAACCTTCGACATGGTCGCGATGGGCCAGCTGATCGAAGCCGCCGTCAACCAGAATCCGGCAGGCATCGTCATCTCCAATCCCGATCCGGACGCTCTCGGCCCGGCGATCAAAAAGGCCTTCGCCGCGGGCATCCCGGTCAACAGGAACGGCGTGTCCAACGACACATGGCGTCGCGACACCGACCACTTCATCCACGGCTATACCGCCCAGCTCGCCTCGTTCGCGAAGTCGGTTCGCGAAGGGAAGCTCTCCGGCGGCGCGACGGGCCACGACGCCCGCCAGGCGCTGGCGATCGTGCTCGCTTGCATCGAGTCGATCCAGAAGAGGGGCCCGCGCGCCCGTGAAGTGATGTCGACGAAATCAGCCGCGATCAATCCGGAGCTATGGACATGGTTGACATAAAGGGATCGGCGCGGCCGACGACAATCCAGAACCTCAAAGGTCTGGTGCTATCCCGGACGGTGGTCTTACCAGGCCAACTGGAAAGGGTCGCTCGGTTCGCCTTCGAGCGGCCTGAGGAAATCGCGTTCGGTACCATCCAGTCGATATCGACTTCATGCGACGTCGCGCCCTCGGACGGTCTTGAGGCTCGGCCATGCATTCGGCTTCGATAGCTTTCGGGACTTCAAGACGCTCTTCCAAGAACATCTCAAGAGCCTTGCCTCCGATTAGAAGTCACTTGGCATGGCCCGGAGTTTGGCCGCTTAGGGCCAACAGCAGTCAACATCCCTCTTTGCGCCTCAATCATAACCGGTCATTTCCAGATACCCCCACCCATGATGACTTCCCTTAAAACTAATCGGCCCTTCCCAATATGGAAATCTCGTTGCCATCCATGCCTTTCTATTCAAGGCCGTCGCGGTGATCGATAACGATTTCGATGGCAGGTCGATTTTCCATTCGATCGGCACGGTATGGCCCGCCACCGTCGTTGTGCCGAGCGGAGTTAATTTGATTTCTCCTTGTTTCAGCGGCGTTGACGTACCGTCTGCGGCGATCCAGGTGCCGGACGTGTACCCGCCACGGCTGTCGCGCAAGCGAAAACACATCAACTTCTCGCCGCCGTCGAGATGAAGCGAGAACCAGTCCCAACCTGACTGGTCCGGAGAAAGCGGTTGCGAGGACCATTCGCGATCCAACCATGCCTGACCCGTTACCGCGACATCGCCGCCAGGCAATTTCAACGTGCCTTTGACCGCATAGGACGGCTGCGAATAATAATAGCTTGCCTGCCCGGTTTCCGACTTCACCGAAAACCCGCGGTCGCCATGGAGGACGAGCGGCTCCGAAGCGTCGAGTTCCAGTTTGTACGTGAAATCCGCGCCGCTTGCCGCGAGATCGAGATGGGAGAGGCTGACGTCGGGGAGAAGTTCCCCGGAAATGGCGCGCGCCGTCATGTTCCAGTCATCGATCCAGGCGCTAAACGGTGATGCGGTGACGCCTGCCTGCAAAATGCCACCACGCGCGAGCCGTTCTGAGACATAGTGGTGGTCGGGCGTCGTGATCGCTGCGTTGCCGAGCCAGACCTGAGGACTTGACCAATCGGCCTTATCGGTAGGTGCGAGCGCGGACCGAAATAAAGTCCACTGGACACCGTAGTCTTTGCCGTCATCTCCCTTGAGGTTGGCGGTCAGGTACCACCATTCGATCCTGAAGTCTGGATGTGCGCCAAAGTCCCGAGGAAACTGCAGGGGGGTTCCGATCGTCGGCGACTTGAAGCCCTTGGTGTCCGTGCCAAGTCCGGCGAACCCCTGCCCGAGGGCGCTCGATCCGAAGACCATCGTCACAATCGCGGCGCAGACAACTAGAACCGTTTTAGCGTTCATTGGCAAACACCTTGAGAAGCTCCGATGGTTGGGTCCTTGCCATTTGCCTGAGCGGCAAAACACAGGCAAGCAGAGCGGCCAGGAGTGCGTAGACGCCGAGCCTCAGCCAATCGGTGGGGAAAACGAAGAGCGGTAAGCGCCATCCGAAAGCCTCGACATTGACAACCGCCAGCAACACCCAGGCAAGTGCTATTCCGACGGGAAGCGCCGCCAGCAGAGTGAACAAGGCCAGCCCCATTGTCCGGGCAAGCTCAAGCAGGACCAGCTTTCGTTGCGTCACGCCCATGGCCCAGACGGGTGCAATCTGTGGCAGTCGCATGCTGGACAGTGTCATGAGGCTGGCGAACATGGCAATGCCGGCAACCCCGAGCGTCAGGACGTTGAGCACTCCGGTGACCGCGAAAGTGGTCTCGAAGACCTCGAGCGCCTTCCGTTTCAGGCTCGCCTGATCGATCACCGACTGCGCGGGCAAGCCGAACTGCGCCCGGAGTTCCCGAGCCAGGGCTGCCGCGCGGCTTTGATCCATTCTCAAACCAAACCGCAGCTTCGGAACATCGGGATAATGCGACGCGAGCGCGTCCACGCCGACGATCGCCTGTCCGATAGGGTTGCCGTAGTCCGAATAGACACCTGCGACCTCCGTCTGCCAGCCTCCCGGCAGCGTGATCCGATCGCCTGGTCGCAAACCGTCTCGGCGCGCCATCTGCTCGTTAATAAGGGCGGCATTTCCGGCGGCGACCTTGTCCCATGCGTCCTGTTCCCCGGACAGCAAACGCCAATTCTCACGGTATAGCCTGTCGTCCTTCACGCCGATGACTTCAGCGGGCTGGCCGAGTATCTTGCCATCCATACTCCAGATCGGCAGTACCGCATCCACCCTGCCCTCAAGCCAGGCGCGCAACGCGGACGCTTCCTTTTCCGTGCGCGCGGTGACGTAGAGCTGGGCGGCCAACCGTTGATCGAGGAAACCCTCGAATGTCAGGCGGAAACTCGCCACCATGGTGCCGACGCCAACATTGGCCGAAAGTGCCAACAGTAAAGCCATCAGTGCCAGGGACAGGCCGGGAAGCTGTTGGCGTGCATCGGCCCAAAACCATTGGTGAAGAGGTCGGTGCGCCGATGCCTCAAAGGCGGCCAGGACAAGAGAGAGCGCGACCGGCAGCAGCAATGCCGATCCGAGCAGCAGCCCCCCAAGGACCGCGAAGCCCGCGATCAGTCCCGATCCGAACTGCACGAGCATGGCTGCGGACGCCAGGAGGAGAGCGGCTGCCACGGCCTGCATCTGCCTGGTTCGGCTCGAGGCCAGCGCCCATGCGCGAGGCTGCGCCGGCGCAAGCAGGGGCATTCGCCAAACCTGCCAGAGACTTTGTCCCGCCGACCCGAGAGCGCCGAGAACCGCCATGCCGAGCCCAGCCACCCACCATTCAGTCCTAAGCGTCAACGTGCCCGGCAGCGTCGCTCCGTAGAGGCCCTGCAACGTGGCGGCAACGCCGGGAAGCAGTAGTGAAGCAATCAAGTAACCGAGCGCGACGCCGACCAATGCGGCAAACACTGAGACCGCCAGCAACTCGGCGATCAGCACCCCTGTCAGCGCCACCGCCGAAACCCCGAGCGCACGAAGCGTTCTGAATGTCGAGCGTCGTTGTTCGAAAGCCAGGCCGATCGCCGAATAGACGATGAACAGCCCGACGGCGAATGCAAGAAAACCAAAAGCCGTGAGATTGAGATGAAAGCTGTCGGTCAGGCGCGTCAGGTCGCCTTGGGGATCGGGAGCCTGATAGGACAGGTCCGGCGCGACGTCTTCAAGCCTACCGCGCCCCGCAGGTTGATGATCTGCGACGATCAAGCGGCTCAGCCGCAGCGGATGGTCCAGAAGCGTCTGGGCGATACCGATATCGACGAGCGCGGTCCCGGGCGGCAGGCTCTCATCAACACGAAGCGCCGCCGATGTCCGCCCGGCAAGCGCCTTCGCCGTGGCGGAATTTACATACATGACCCCAGGCGTTGTGATGAAAGGCAACAGATCGGAACCACTGGCGACCGACGCGACATTCGCATCAGTCGGGATGCTGATGGGATCGATGCCGATCAGATGCACGGTGGTTGAACCGATTTTCAGGTCACCCTCGAGAATCGGCGAAACGAGCCACCCGGCCCTGCGCAATGCGATAAAGTGATCCTGGTCGAACAGTTCCCCGTCTTTTGTCACCAGTTGCGAAAATCTGTTGCCGCCGAGCATGGCGGCGGCACGATCATAGCTGGCGCGAGCCTCCGCGTTGATCGCCTGGACCCCGGACCAAAGGGCGGTCGCAAGCGACAGACCGAGCAGGAGCATGGCGAATTGCATCGGATGCCGACGCCAATGAGAAGACAACGCGTCGAGACTGGCCCTCAACATCAGCTGATGCTGCCTCCCCTCAGATGAACTCGGGTATCAAGCCTTTGCGCCAGTCGGCGCGAGTGGGTCACCATCAGCAGGCTCACGCCCTGCTCGGCAACGAGTTCCAGCAAGAGATCGAGCACCGCGTCGCCTGTCGCCTCATCGAGATTGCCCGTCGGTTCGTCGGCAAGCACGAGCTTCGGACGCCCTGCAAGCGCCCGGCCGATGGCGACCCGTTGCTGCTGGCCGCCGGAAAGCTGCTCGGGGAACCGTTTGAGCAGTTTGTCCAGTCCCAGGCGATCGACAAGCGTCCTCAGCCGAACGGCGTCGTGTGTCCCAGCGAGCCGTGCGTGAAACGAAAGATTGGAAGTAACATCCAGCGAAGGGATCAGATTGTATTGCTGGAAAACGAACCCCAATGTCCCGCGCCGCAGCGCTGCCCTTTCGGCGTCGCCCAAGCCCGCAATGTCCGTGCCGGAAACGAAAATCCGCCCGCGTGAAGGGGCATCGAGGCCACCGATCAGATGAAGCAGAGTGCTCTTGCCGCTGCCGGACTCCCCCGTGAGCGCAAGGCTTCGGCCGGCCTCCAGGTCGAGGCTGACATCACGAAGGACCTCAAGCGGGCCTTCCGCGGTCTCGAACGATTTGTAGACGTTTTGAACTTGGAGAAGCATTGCGTATCCGGATTCGACGGCCTTCCGTAGCACAGCGCTTCGCGGCATGCGAACTGCCATCGACATCCGAGCGGTTTGGCTGCCTTGTCGAGAAGTGGTCCGTCGGCTGGGCTCTTTCCACGCCGTTAATGGCGTTAGCTTTGGCCACGATTCGAAGCTAAGAGGTTTAAAAACGGCGCTCCCGAGAGCATGGTGTACGAAAAGGAGATACTCTATGGCCAAAGGATCAGACCTTCTCGTTCGTGCGCTGGAGAACGAAGGCGTCGAGTATGTTTTCGGAATTCCAGGCGAGGAAAATCTCGACTTTGTGGAATCGCTTCGCACGTCTTCGATCAAGCTGGTACTGACACGACACGAGCAGGCGGCCGCCTTCATGGCCGCGACCTACGGCCGGCTAACGGGCAAGCCCGGCGTGTGCCTGGCGACCCTCGGCCCGGGCGCTCTCAATTTTACCACCGGAGCCGCATATGCGCTTCTTGGCGCAATGCCGATGGTTATGATCACAGGCCAGAAGGGTATTCTTTCCTCGCGTCAGGCGCAGTTCCAGATCGTCGATATCGTCGCGACGATGAGGCCACTCACCAAAGCCTCCCGTCAGATCGTCTCCGCATCAACGATCCCAACGGTAGTTCGTGAGGCGTTCAGACTTTCCCAAGAAGAACGCCCCGGTCCCGTCCATCTCGAATTGCCTGAAGACATCGCCGCGGAGGACGGTGGCAATGCGAACCTGATTCCGCCACATGACCTCGAACTGCCGGTCGCCAGCGCCACTGCTCTCGACAGGGCAGCTGCGATGCTTGTCGCCGCGGAGCGTCCGTTGGTAATGCTCGGTGCTGCAGCGTCGAGGCCGCGATCGACCTCGGACCTCGCTGACTTTGTCGTGCGCGCAGGAATACCGTATTTCAACACGCAGATGGGCAAAGGCACGGTGCCGGGCGGCACCGAGCTCTATCTCGGGACGGCGGCACTGACCGAACGAGACTATGTCCACGAGGCAGTCGAGAGAGCCGATGTCATTTTGACGATCGGCCACGACACCGTGGAAAAGCCGCCCTTCGTCATGGGACCGGGCGGGCCGAAGGTCATACATGTCGGCTATCAGCCGGCGCACGTCGAAGAGGTCTATTTCCCACAAATCGAAGTCATCGGCGACATCGGCCCGTCGCTGAAGCAGCTTGGTGAGCGTGTCCACGGCAAGCTCAAGAATGCCCAGGTGCTTTTGTCGCTCAGGGACGGAATCCTCGCCAGGATCGCGGATCGGGCAACAGAGGATCGGCCGACACCGCAGCGCCTTGTCCATGACATCCGTGCGGTCATGCCGGACGACGGCATCGTCGCGCTTGACAACGGGATGTACAAAATCTGGTTCGCGCGCAACTACCGTACGAGGATGGCCAACACCCTGCTGCTCGACAACGCACTGGCCACGATGGGCGCGGGCCTGCCCTCTGCCATGGTGGCCTCCCTGCTTTACCCCGAGCGCCGCGTCATGACGGTCTGCGGCGACGGCGGATTCATGATGAACGCACAGGAGCTCGAGACGGCCGTCAGGTTGAAGCTCAATCTCGTCGTGCTGATCATCGAGGACAATGCCTACGGAATGATCCGCTGGAAACAGGCTGTCGACCACTTTCCCGACTTCGGCATGACGTTTTCCAATCCGGACTTCGTCGCCTTTGCCGAAGCACATGGAGCCAAGGGCACGCGCATCAGCGATGTGAAGGATCAGAAAGCCGCGCTGGAGAACGCGTTCGCCACCAGCGGGGTTCACCTTGTGGTCGTGCCCATCGATTATTCGGAAAATAAGCGCGTTCTGGTTGACGAGTTGGCGGAGCGCTTTGGGGATCACCGACCGGCGGCTAGCTAAGAACCACCGGTGTCCACCACCCCGTCCATCGAGAGCCCGAATCCAGGAAATGCGAAATGGAAGTCGACCGCTTGAAAGGCCCACCCAAAGACCTCGAGAGGAAATCGAGATGGGTGACGACACTGTGCTGCAAGCGATCGAGCTGCACTGGAAAGCGTCCGATGAAAGCGACTTCGACGCAGAGCACGAAATCTACCACGAGGATGCCGTGCTCGATTACCCGCAGTCCGGCGAACGCATCCGCGGTCGCAAGAATATCCAAAAGAGCCGCCGTCTGCAGCCCAGCAGGAAGCGCTTGACGGTTCAGCGGATTCTGGGCAGCGACGATCTCTGGATAAGCTAATTTGTGCTGAGCTATGACGGCGTCGCGTCTTATGCCGTGAGCATCATGGAGGTCAGAAGGACTGGTATTGCACGAGACACAATATTTCGCCGACGCGTTCGAACCTTCCTCGACGCGTGCCCATCTCGTTGAGCGCGGCGAGTAGATCAGCGTACGCTGCCTCAAGGCATCCAGACTGGAGCACACGAAATACGGTGTAGCTCGATCGATCCAACAGGGAACGACTGCCGTATCGATTGGCCGCATTGAAAGCGACACCGTTCGTATCCACGAGGATGACCTCGGCGTCTCGTTGCCCATCTATAAGTGAACCCGCGCGGTCAATCGCCTGATAACAGAGTAGCCGTGCAGCATACCTCCACAAACGACCTCCTCGACAAAATCCAGTGCGCCACGATCGCCTACTTCTGGGAAGGCGGCCATCCCAAATGCGGGATGGCGTACGACCGTCAACTTACATACGGGCAGCCGAGAAACGATCTCATCTCGATGAGCGGTTCGGGCTTTGGTTTCCTGGCAATTATCGTCGGCACATGCCGAGGCTGGATAGCGCGCGCCGCAGCGGTTCAAAGACTTCGCCAGATGGTGGAGTTTCTCGAAAGAGTTCCGCGATTCCATGGGGCGTTTTCGCATATGGTTGACGGAAAGACCGCCAAAGTCGTTCCGTTTTCACTACGCGGCGAGAGACAATTCGGTTCGCGCGGAAATCGGTCTTGTTCAGACCTGTGATCACCGCCCCCGAGATCGTGCCCGTACCGACGAAGCCGAATGTCATTCCACCAAGATTGAGCGTCACGATATTTCCCTATGCCACTGCCTGAGCGCCCGTGATCTCCACCAGCGAGCCGCACATGAATTCGGCTTCGTCCGATGCAAGAAAGGCGACGAGCGCCGCGACCTCCTCCGGCTTTCCAATACGGCCGAAGGGAACGAGTTTGTCCAGATCGGCGATTGTCCGGCCGGAGCGCCTGACACCCGCCTCCAGCATGGGGGTGTGGATTTCGCCAGGGCAGACGGCATTGACGCGAATCTTGTGGGGCGCGTAGTCCCGGCCGAGGTTCTGGGTGAATGAGGCCACCGCCGCCTTGGTGACGTTGTATGCGATGTGGTTCGGCGCAGGATAAAGCCCCCATTGCGAGGCGATGTTGACGATAGCGCCGCCTCCCGCTTCGATCATATGTGGGATCACCGCTTTACAGAGATGGAACATCGAATCGATGTTGACGGCGAAACTCAGCCGCCAGTCGTCCTCCGAAATGGCCTGGATGTTTCCGCGTCGGTTGATCCCGGCATTGTTGGCGAGGATATCGACCCGCCCCTTCTGCTCGATGACCTTGGCGATGAGTTCCCGACAAGGTTCCCCATTGGCGATATCCGCGACGATTGCCGTAGCCTGACCGCCAGATGCTTCGATCTCCGCCACGACCGTGCTGGCGGAGTCGCCGTTCATGTCGCTGACCACAACGAAGGCACCATCGCTCGCGAGGCGTTTGGCGATGGCAGAACCGATTCCGCCTCCGGCTCCCGTGACGATCGCTATCTTGCCTTCAAAACGCGCCATGATGTGCTCCTTTATCTGATATAGCTGCCGCCGTTGACGTCGAGCGTCGCCCCGTTAAGGGAGCGCTGCGAGGGCCTCAGGACGAACGCCGTCAATTCCGCGACTTCTTCCGGCAAGGCCATGGCCCCGATCGGGATGTCTGCCACCGCGGCGGCCTCGCCGTTCTTGGCGATGAAAGCCTCCGCCATGTCGGTCCTGATCCAACCAGGTGAGATGGCGACGGCGGTAACTCCGTCTGGGCCGAAGCTTCGGGCGATCGATTTGGTGAGGTTGATCAGGGCTGCCTTCGTCGCGCCATAGGCCATCGCGTCCGCCGAATATCCACGCTGCCCGGCGCGGCTCGCGATGTTGACGATCCTGCCGCCACCATTCTCTTTGAAGTGCATGATGGCGCTGCGGGACAGATCGACGGCGGCAAAGAGGTTGACCTGGAACTCACCGCGCCAGGCCTTGTGCCAGGCGCTCAGGCTGTCGCCGAGGCCCACCTCCGTTCGGATGCCCGCGGCATTCACGACAGCATGTACGCGGCGGGTCGCGGCGACGGCCTTCCTCCAGAGGTCTTCAGGTCCCTCGGGCAACGAGAGGTCCCCCTGCACGACATGGCCCCTGCCTTCGATCCGCTCGAGAAGCGCGTGGGCCGAAGCCTTGTTCCAGCCGAAATGGATGATCGGCGACGCACCCTCGGCCGCCAGGCGCTCGACGATCGTCGAACCCAGACCGCCGGACGCCCCGGTCACCAGTACGTTCATGCCATCCAACGGCTTGTCCATGTTCATTCCAATCTCAAATCAGGTCGCCGACTTGCGGTCCCCAAGTGTCCGACAAGGCGAAACCCTTGGTGAACGGGTCGGCGGGGTCGACGCGCAATTCCTGCCTGCCGTAGACCCAGGCCTGTCCCGTGATGCGTGGGAGCACCGATTTGCGGTTTCCGACGATGGTCTCCCCGATCGCCTCGGCCGTGAACTCGCCGCCGATGATCGAGCGCGATCGCCTGCTGTCGCCGACGGCGACCTCGCCACGCGCATGCAGGACGGCCAGGTTGGCCGAGCTTCCGGTGCCGCAGGGCGAACGGTCGACCCGGCCCGGCTTCAGGGTGGTGCAAGTTCGGATCGCCCCGTCGGCCTCACGGCCGCGGAACATCACATAGGCGATCTCGTCGATGGACAAAATTTCCGGATGTCGCACGGAGACCTGGTCAGCGAGCAGCGCCTTTATCTCGATGCCGGCTTCGGCCAACTCACGGGCGTGCTCCGGCGCGATCGAAAGACCAATCTGATCGACATCGACGATGGCGTAGTAGACCCCGCCATAGGCGATGTCCGCCTTGATCGTTCCCCACTTCGGCGTCTCAACCGCCTGGTCTAGGGTCTCAACGAAAGCGGGGACATTGTCGAGGCTGACGGCGAGGCAACGACCGTTCTCGCATCTAGCTCGCGCGATGATGAGCCCGGCGGGCGTATCCAGTCGGACGACCGTCTCGGGTTCGACCATTTCGACACGACCGCTCTCGAGAAGCGCTGTCACCACGCAGATGCAATTGCTCCCCGACATCGGATGCGCGCGATCTGCCTGCAATACGATGAAACCCGCGTCGGCATCGGGGCGTGTGGGGCCGACCAGCAGGTTGACGGACATGGCTACGTTGGCACGTGGCTCGAAGGTCACGAAACGGCGAAGACTGTCGTCCACGTTGTTGATGTGGTCCATTTTCTCGGCCATCGTCGCACCGGGAATCTCCGGCGCGCCACCGACGATGACCTTGCCGATCTCGCCCTGGCAGTGGACCTCGAGCAGATGAAGGCTGTTTTCCCAGTTCATTTGATGTACCAGCCCCACGGTTCTTCGCTGACGAAGCGGGTGATCTGTTTCGTCTCGAGATAGTTGTCGAAACCCCAGCGTCCGAGCTCGCGTCCGATACCGGATTGCTTGTAGCCACCCCACGGCGCTTCGGTGAACGTCGGCTGCGAGCAGTTGATCCAGACGATCCCGGCGCGGAGCGCGGCGGCCACGCGATCGGCGCGCGCGTCATCCTTGGACATCACGGCGGCGGCAAGGCCGAACTTGCTGTCGTTGGCGAGCGCCACTGCCTCTTCCTCCGTGGCGAACGGCCTCACGCAGACGACAGGGCCGAAGATTTCCTCTTTCCACGCGTCGCTTTCGAGGGGCACGTCGATAAGGACAGTCGGCTCGACATAGTAGCCCTTGTTGAAACCTGCCGGACGACTTCCTCCGACCGCGACCTTCGCACCGTCGGCGCGGGCTTTGTCAATCGCAGCGAGCACCTGATCCATCTGCTTCCGCGACACCATCGGTCCGAGCAGTACGCCCGGCTCCTGCCCGTCGCCGATTTTGATCTTCTTCGTTTCCTCGACAAGTCGATCAAGGAAGCGATCGTAGATGCCTTCCTGAACGAGGACGCGCGACGTCGCCGAGCAGACTTCGCCCTGGTTCCAGAAAATGCCGAACATCGTCCACTCGACCGCGGCCTCGATGTCGGAGTCGTCGAAGACAAGGAACGGCGACTTGCCGCCCAGTTCCAGGCTGACTCGCTTGATGTCTCGCGCGGCCGCGGCCATGATCTTGGAGCCGACGGGACCCGACCCCGTGAATGCCAGTTTGTCGACGTCGGGATGGTCGATCATCGCCTGCCCGGCGACGGACCCCGAGCCGGTCACGATATTGAGCACGCCTGGTGGGAGATCGGCCGCTTTTACAATGGCCCCGAGTTCCATCGCCGTCATCGACGTGACCTCAGCGGGCTTGAGGATCATCGTGCATCCGGCCGCGAGAGCCGGAGCAACTTTCCAGCACGCCATCAGCAGCGGGAAGTTCCAGGGCACGATGGCGACAGCCACGCCGATCGGCTCCCGCACAGCCTTGGAGACAAAACGGCCGTCCGCGAGGGCGATCACCTCTTCGGGATTGCGGTCGAGTTCCTCGGCGAGATCGGCATAGAACTCGAAACATCCGGCGGCATCGGCGATATCCCATTCCGCCTCAGGGATGGGTTTTCCATTGTCGATGGTTTCGAGGCGAGCGATCTCCTGAAGCCTGCTGCGGATACCGGTCGCGATGGCGCGTAGATATTTCGCGCGTTCTGCGCCCGACATCTTCGGCCATGGGCCGTGGTCGAACGCCTTTCGAGCGGCCTTGACCGCCAGTTCGACGTCTTCCGCCGTCCCCGCTGGACCATGATGGACCACTTCCTCCGTCGCAGGATTGATGATCGGGAAAGTGCCGCCCTTGATGGGCTTGGCCCATTGGCCGTCGATGAAGAGTTCGTTGCGCATGTATTCTCCAATCCGGGCGGCGTCAGAAGCGGCCGACACGATAAGGCTTGATGTCTAGGGGTGGCAGAGCGCCGACTGCGAGGTCTCCGATGATCCGCGCCGTCGTCGCCGCATAGGTCAGACCGAGATGGCCGTGGCCCGTCGCATAAAGCAGGTTCGAGACCTTCTCAGACGGGCCGATCAGCGGGATGGTATCCGGGAAGGCGGGCCTGCGGCCCATCCACTCGCTTGTGTCTTCGACTTTGAGGCCCGGCAGCGCCTCGCGGGCGCGCTTCACCGTGATCTTGGCGCGACGATAATCCGGGGGCGCGTCCAATCCGGCCATCTCGACCGTGCCACCGACGCGAAGACCGCCTGCCGTGGGCGTGACCATGAAGGCCTTGGCGGGCCAGATGATCGAGTGCCTCAACCCCACCCCGGGCGACATGATCTGGGTGTGATAGCCGCGTTCCGTCTCCAGCGGGATCGGTTCGCCGATCGTCGATGACAGGCGAGCCGAAAAGGCTCCGGCGGCCAGGATGAGTCGATCCGCAACGATCGTGCGGCCATCGGCGAGGCGAACACCCGTCAGGCGATGGCCACTCCGCTCGAAGGCGGCAACGTCACCTTTGATGAGCTCTCCACCGAGTTCGAGGAACTTCTCGAAAATACCGAGCACGAGCTTGTAGGGATCGCGGATCGAGCGGTTCTGCGGAAACAAAACCGCTCTCGCGATCCTGTCGCTGATATCCGGCTCGAGCGCCTTCAGTTCCTCGCGGCTGAGATGTCTGTGCGGGAAAGCAAAGCGCTCGAGGATTTCGATGTGATCGCGATCTGCGGCGAGTTCGCCGTCGTCGGCATAGAGGGCCAGGCATCCTTCATCGGTGAGCATGTCGGACAGCCCGGTGTCGCGAAGCAATGGAAGAAGGTCGTCATAGACGCGAGCGCAGAGCGTCGCGCCCTGGGCTTCGAGTTCACGAAGCTTCGACGGCCGGCTGGCGGCGAGGAAGCGCGCGAACCACGGTATCAGCTTCGGCATGTAGGACGGCCGCACCCGGACTGGACCCTCGGGATCGAGGAGCCACTTGGGCATCTGCCGCCAAACCGCGGGACGCGACGCGGGCATGAACTCGGTGACGGCGATCGACGCCATGTTGCCGAAGGACGCGCCACGACCAGGCTCGTCCCGATCCACCAGCGTCACGGATATCCCGCGACGCTGGAGTTCGTAGGCGATGGTTACCCCGATAATGCCCGCCCCGATGACGACCGTCTGTGTCAACGCCGACCTCCGGGTCAATGCCAGTTGATGATCGGCTCCATGGCCGCCCTGAATTCCGCCTTCTCGTCGTCGGTCAAAGGACCGAGCGGCGCGCGGCATTCGCCAAGCGACATGCCCTGCAGCTCGCAGCCATACTTGATCTTCTGGACGAACTTCCCGCTTTCCAGGATGTTCATCGCCCGATAGAGGGCCTTCATCATGCCGCGCGACTTGTCGAGGTCACCCGCCCGGTAAGCGCGATCAAGATCGCAGCAGGCCTTCGCCATGCAGTTCGACGGTCCGCAAATCCACGATTCCGCACCCCAGAACATGAAGTCGAGCGCGATGTCGTCCGAGCCGCTCACGAGTTGGATGCGTCCGTCATAGCGGCTGGCGATGTCGATGGCGCGCTGCAGAACGCCCGAGCTTTCCTTGATCCCGATGACGCGGGGATTGTCGGCGAAACGGTCCAGCAGCTCAAAGCCGATGTCGGAGCCGTCCTTGGCAGGATAGCTATAGAGAACGAGATCGACATCGACCGCGCCGAGAACGGCTTCGTAGTGCCTGGCGAGTTCGTCCTGGGTCGGACGCGTGTAGAAGGGCGGCGCGAGGAGAACCGTGTCGTAGCCGATTTCCTTGGCCATCTCGGTCTGCTCGATCACCTCCCGGGTCGCAGGCGCATTGGTCCCGGCGATCAAAGTTTCGCCCGGCTTGGCGAAATCCTTGACGAACTGGAGAACCTCACGACGCTCCTCGGTCGACTGGCTGAAATATTCCCCTGTCGAGCCATTCGGAACCCAGCCCGTGACCCCCGCTTCGCGCAGATGGACGAGCAGCTTCTCGAAGGCCTTGAAGTCGATCTTGTTGTTGGTGTCGAACGGGGTGACGAGAGCGGGCATGACGCCGGAAAGTTTCATCTTGGTCTCCATCAGTGGGATTTCGGATTTGGGTTAGACGGCAAGCCGCTTGAGAATTCGTTGTTCCAGAACGGTGACGGCGCGGGTCAGGGGGAAGGCGATCACGAAGTAGATCAGCGCCACCACGGTGAGGACCTCGACCGGCCTCGCGGTGTTGTTCGAAATGTTCTGGCCGACGAACATGAGGTCGGCCATGCCGACGGCCGAGACGAGCGCGGACTCCTTGAACAGCGAGACCACATTCGACAGCAGCGTCGGCGCTGCGCGGAGCACCGCCTGCGGCAGGATCACGCTCGTCGTCCGCGTCCATGGCGACAGTCCGAGGGCGACACAGGCATCGAGCTGCTCACGGCCGACGGACTTCAGAGACGACCGGAAGGTCTCGGATGTGATCGCGCCCATGTAGAGTGAAAGCGCGATGACGCCCGATGTCAGATTCGACAGTTCGACGCCGAGCAGCAGGGGCAGGCAGAAGAAAATCCAAAAGAGCTGGATCAGGACGGGCGTGCCACGGAAGAACTCGACATAGACGCTTGAGACTCCACGCAGCAGCGGGTTCTTCGAGGTCCTGGCGAGCGCCACCACGAAGCCGAGCGCGCATCCGATGACGACGCAGATGAGGGTCAGCTTGATCGTCATCCAGAGACCGAGAAGCAGTGCGTGCTGGAACTTGAGGACGACAGCGAAATCGTAGGTCATGATACCGCTCTCCTCAGCTTGCCAGCACTTCGCGGCGACGCTCGAGATATCCGACGATCTGGGATACCGGGAACGAAACGGCGAAGTAGATGAGTGCGATGATCGTGAAGGTCTCGATCGGGCGATAGGTCAGGGTGGCGAGCGTCTTGCCCTGGTACATCAGGTCCTGGACCGCGACGATGGCGACAAGGGCGCTCTGCTGGAAAGTGCCGATGCCATTGGTCAACAGGACGGGGATCGAATTGCGGACGGCGGTCGGCAGGACGATGTAGGCGATCCGCTGAAGAGGATTGAGACCGAGCGCGACCCCCGCATCGAGTTGCTCCCGCGGCACCGCCTGGATGGACGCCCTATACGCCTCGGCGTTGAATGCCGCGAGGTTCAACCCCAACGCCATGATCCCCATCGTCATCGAGCCGAGGAACACATCGAACAGCATCGGGACGCAGTAGAAGAACCAGACGATCTGGATTATGGCGGGCGTGCAGCGGAAGAACTCAATGAACAGCATGACCGGTATGCGGATGACCGCCCAACGGCTCATCACCAGCAACGCAAGTCCGAAGCCGAGGGTGAGCCCGACGATGTTGGCCGCAAGCGTGAGCTGCACCGTTACCCAAAGGCCTTGCCAGAGCGGGTCGAAGTTTCGGAAGACGGACGCGAAGTCGAAGCTGTAATCCATGACTCCGCCCTCAGCGCTTGATGTGGAAGACGCGTTCGATGAACTCGCGGGTGCGTTCCTCTTTCGGCGCGCCAAGAACCTGTTCCGGCGGGCCGTCCTCTACGACCACGCCGCCCGCGCAGAAGATCACGCGGGACGCTATGTTCTTGGCGAACCACATGTCGTGGGTCACGATCACCATCGGCATCTCTTGCTGGGCGAGCTGGAGGATGACCTGCTCGACTTCGGACACGAGTTCCGGATCGAGCGCCGACGTTACCTCATCGAACAACATCAGCTTGGGGTCGAGCATCAGGGCGCGGGCGATGGCGACGCGCTGCTTCTGCCCTCCTGAGAGTTGCGCCGGATAGGCTTTGGCCTTTTGCGCCAAGCCGAAGCGTGTCAGCAGCGCCATGGCGCGCTCCGTCGCGTCGGCTTTACTGTCTCCCCTAACCTTCATCGGCGCGAGGACGAGATTTCCGATGACATCGAGATGGGGGAACAAGGTGTAGTGCTGGAAGACCATGCCGATCGAACGGCGAACCTTGTTGTCGATCAGGGTCTTGCCGTTGCCGTTGACCGAAATGTAGGGCTTGCCGCCGAAGGTGATCGATCCCTGGTCGATTTTCTCGAGGCCCATGAGGACGCGGAGAAGCGTGGACTTGCCGCCACCGCTGGGGCCGATGACAACGACGCGGTCTCCGGGCTTCATCTCGATGTCGAGGCCCTGTAGCACCTTGACATGCGTACCGTAGCTCTTGTGCAGGCTTTCCATTTTGACAAGCGGAGCCGTTGATGGCGACGTCATGGCGCAATCCTTCGGGAGTGTTTACGGTTCGGTGAATGAGTGGGGCCGCACACGGGCGGCCCCGTCCGGCGATCAGTTCGAAGGTTTTAGGACTTCATCGACGGCCTTCTTGATCAATGCTTCGACATGGCCGGTGGCGACGCGTTCTTCGAGGAAGATGTCGACCACTTCTTTGTCGGCCGCCGTAAGCTGGTACGGAAGACCGAAAGCGACACCCTGCTTTGCGAGCGCCGGCTCGGGGTTCATCGCCACCGCCCAATCAGGGTTGGACTGGGTGAAGAGCTGGTTGGTGTCGGATGCGTCAACGAGGATGTCGGCACGCTTGGAGACCACCGCGAGACGGGTCTCGTCATTGGTCGGCAGGCGAAGGATTTGCGCGGTCTTGATCGACGCCGAAATGGCCTTGTCCTGCGCGGTGCCGGACATGACGGCGAGCGTCACGCCTTCCTTGTCGATGTCGGCGACCGACTTCGCGCCTGCCGGAATCTTGGGGTTCTCTTTGTTGTAGGCGAGAGATATCTGGTA
Organism: Rhizobium sp. TH2; assembly: GCF_024707525.1. NCBI lineage: Bacteria > Pseudomonadati > Pseudomonadota > Alphaproteobacteria > Hyphomicrobiales > Rhizobiaceae > Rhizobium > Rhizobium sp. TH2. The sequence continues at coordinate 3,307,286 of NZ_CP062231.1, forward strand.
CTCCATCGCCGGGATCGAGAACTGAACCGCCATGGCGCGTGCCGGGGTCCGGTTCAGGGCAAGCGAGACATCCCATTTGCCAGCCTGAAGCCCCGCGACGATGTTGTCCCACGTCGTGTCGACGAACTCGGGCTTCACCTGGAGTGTTTCGGCGAATTCCCGGCAAAGGTCGGCGAAGAAGCCAGTGTATTCGCCAGAGGCCGGATCGCGCATGATGTAGGGCGGAGCAACTGCGGCACCGCAACGAAGGACGCCTGCTTTCTGAACGCCCTGCCAGTAACCCTCGGCGGCCTGAGCCGTAGCGACGCCCGCAAGACCGACAACCAAGGCAGCAGCAGGCAGCGCCCGCAATGCGGACGAGATCAAGTTCGAGATCATTGTCATTCCCTTTTCGTGATGCGCCCCTGTGGCGCTGTTCCAATGCCGATTTGTCACCGGACTTGTTATTATTTGTCGACGCAGTGTCGACTGCGCGTTATATGTCGACAGAGGATCGACAATGTCAAGCGGAAAAACTACGTGTCGACAAAGTCTTTTCTGGGAACAACGTGTCGACAAGCCGCCGCCAACGCGGTATGTGGTTTGCAAGTGTTCAGCGAGGTGAGTGACGTGGAAGAGACCGAAGGCAAGAGACCGCGTGGCGCGGGCTGGAAGGACATCTACACGACGCTGCGGAACGAGATTCTCTCGCTCGTGCTTCAGCCGGGACAGCTCCTCGACGAGATGAGTCTGGCCGAGCGGTTCGACATGTCACGCTCTCCCGTGCGAGAGGCGCTGATCCGCCTTGCCAGCGACGAACTGGTCGTCACGCTGGCCAACCGCAGCACGATCGTCGCACCGATCGAAGTGGCGACGTTTCCCAAATATGTGGAAGCATTGGACATCGCCCAGCGCATGAACACACGGCTCGCCGCGGCTTTGAGGACGGATGCCGATCTCAAGACCATCGCCAAGCGCTCGAAGGAGTTCGAGGCGGCGGTGAAGACAGGGAACCATCTCGGGATGTCGGAAGCCAACAAACGCTTCCACATGGCCATCGCCGACGCTGGAAAGAACCCCTACCTCGCGTCCTTCTACGAGAAGCTCCTGTCGCAGGGCCAGCGCATGCTGCATCTGCATTTCGAGTATCTCGAACGTACACATGAGGGATATCTGCTGACCGACGAGCACAATCTGATGCTCGAGGCGATCCGGACGAAGGATGTCGAACGCGCCGACGATCTCGCCCACGCCCATACGCGGCAATTCCAGAACAATTTCATCGAGTTCATGCGTGAGAATTACACCACCGATGTCACGCTACGATCGCTGACGGCGGCAGAGTAACCTCTTCGTCCTCGGAAGTTGCGGCATGCCTGCCTTGCGCCAAAAGCAGCCATCGAACCTCGGTTGAGTTGGAGAGCCTAAGTAGGACGCTAGCTCTTTCAGCGGAAGCCAAAATGCTGTGCTTAGCCTGAAATTGCAGCGCACCCATTCGTCGACTGCGTGGTGTGCGGCCCTCTAGTCGAAAGTGGCTGCCGTCGACATCTGCCGACGGCAGCCGAGGTGTCCTTGGGAGGAGGACGTGGGTCTGCGAGTAATTTGCATGGATTCAAAGCGAACTCGGCTCTCGACCTTCCACCCACGTATGGACGCACTCAAGTTCCCTGTTCAAAACTGCGAAATCGGCGGCATATCCTGGCCTGAGGTATCCATACCGATCATCCAAGCCCACGGCCTTCGCAGGCACGCTCGACGCCATCGCCAGCACGCGCTCCAACGGCAAACCGAGAACTTGATGAGCAAACCTGACGCTTGAAATCATATCGATGTCGGCACCCGCCAATGTGCCGTCCGACAGCTTCAAGGTCCCTTCGTTGCGGTATATGGCGCGCCCGTTCAGCTCGAATCCCGCAAGGTCTGTCCCGATCGTCTGCATTGCGTCGGTGACGAGGAAAATATCGCCTGGCGGGGCCTTTGATCGCAGTGAGACCCTGATCGTCGCCGGGTCGACATGGACCCCGTCCGCGATCAAGCCCGCAAAGACCCTGCCGTCGTCCAGTGCCGCACCGACGATCCCGGGCTCCCGGTTGCCCAAAGGGCTCATTGCGTTAAACAAGTGGGTGACCATCGACGCCCCCGCGTCGAAGTAGGACCGCGCGGTCTGCGCGGTGGCATTGCTGTGCCCGATGCTCACCACCACGCCGGCCGCGACAAGCGCCCTGACCTGTTCCGCCGTAACGTTTTCCGGCGCGACCGTAGTCAGGACCAATCCGGCATCCCCGCGATAGGCGCAGATGGCGTCCATGTCTGCCGCCGTCATCGGCCGGATGTAGGACGGATTGTGAGCACCCTTGCGCTCCAAGGACAGATGCGGCCCTTCGAGATGGAGACCAAGAAATCCGGGCACGTTGGCGGCCCGAGCCTGCCGACCCGCTTCAAGCGCCAGCGCCGTCACGTCCGGTGTGTCCGTGATCAATGTCGGAAGCAGTTTCGTGGTACCGAAACGAGCGTGGGCGCTCGCGATCTCCCGGATCGCCTGCGCAGACGTTTCCTCGCCGAAACGGACGCCGCCACCACCATTGACCTGAAGATCGATAAAGCCAGGAACGACCTGTTGTCGGTCATAGTCGACCCGTCTGACGCCGCGCGGGATGTCCGAGGTCTTTACGATGCCGTGGACGCAGCCTTGCTCAAGAAGAAGGCCGGAGTCTTCATGCCACTCAGTGCCGTCGAAAATTCGAGCAGCGACAATCGCGATCGTCGGTGTCATCGGGTCCGCGTCACTTTCCTGAGAGCCACGGGCTGGTCCGGGTTCAGGCCACGACGGCGCGACAGTTGCTCGCCCATGACATAGAAGGGCACGATAAGTGCCAGCGCATCCGTGAGCGTGTGCCCGGTCTCGACAAATGGCAGAGTCCGTGCCGCAACAGCTTTCGTCGATGTAACGAAGACGTTCGCTCCCCGGCCCGCGAAATCGTCGGCGAGCAGGACGGCAGCGGACTCGGAGGCGTCCCGACCCGCCAACACCAAGACGGGAAATTCCCGCGCCACGAGCGCCAGCGGTCCGTGCATGACTTCGGCCGTCGAATAGGCTTCCGCGTGAAGGTTTGACGTCTCCTTGAATTTGAGCGCGACTTCCGACGCGATCGCGACGCTGGGGCCGCGACCGAGAACATAGAGAGACGTCGCGTTCTCAAGCGGCGGCAGCAAATCGCTCCAATCGAGGGCGAGCGCGCTTCGAAGCTGCTGGGGCAATAGGTCGAGCGCCGATTTCAGATCGGCATCGTCAATCCACTCCGCCAGAACGGCAAGACCTGCCACGATGGAGTTGACGAAGGACTTCGTGGCCGCCACGGCGAGTTCCGGCCCGGCACGGAGGTCGATCGGCACCTCCGCCTCTCCCCAGATCGGGGAGTTGGGCGTGTTGGTCAATGCGAGGGTCAACGCGGCCTGACGTCTGGCCGACGCGCACATTTCAACGATGTCGGGACTGCCTCCTGATTGGGAGATGGCGAATGTCGCCGCCTGTGAGAGATCGATGGGGCGATCATAGATGGAGGCGAGCGACGGACCAAGGGAGGCGACGGCCTTGCCCGCCGTGAGTTCGATCGCATATTTCAGGAACAGGGAGGCGTGGTCCGACGACCCTCTCGCTATCGTGGCGATGAAAGCGGGATTTTTGCGCGCCAGCGCCTTGCCCGCGGCCGTCAGCTGGGCCGCCGAAGTGTCAAGGAGCCGCCTCACGGCATCGGGAATCTCCTCGATCTCGCGCCGCATGTTCGTTGTTTCCACCATGCTCATTGTCCTCAAGTTCGTGGGTATGCGGGCCTGTCGTCCGCCAAAGGTCAGAAGTGCTCGGCTACCCAAGGGGGTGAGCCAGCGAACACCTTGTCGGCGAGCGCCACGGTCTCGGGATTGCCGTCGACGTAGCCGGCCCGCCGCAGGAAGCTGGCGGATCGGAAGCCCGAGAACAGACTGGCGAAGTGCGACGCATCGACGACCAGGACATGCTCGCCGTCGACGGCTGCGGGCGCGCAAGTCGCTCGACCGCCCTGAATGGAAATCCGCGTGTTGACGGTGTTGCTGCCTTCGATCGCGAGCGTCAGCTCGGCATCCGCACAGGCATAGCCGCGTGCGGTCAGCGCCAAAGCCGGATCGAGGACCCGGATCAGAAACTCCTCCTGATGGACGAGCCGCCAGCCCTTGTCCGGCATGGCGAAGACGAGCGCGTCCTGCGGCGCGCCGTGCCAGCGTGTCTTTTCGAACACCGTGGAGAATGTGCCGACGAATTTCAGTATCTGGCGGGCGGCAGCGCCATTGATGGCCGCCCAATCCCGGATTTCGATTATTCCAGGCCTGGACATATCGAGTACCGCGTAGCCTTCATCCTCGCCGAAGACGAAGACCGACGGCACGCCTGTCGTCGGATCGAAGTGCGCGTTCCAATGTGCATCATGTCGATCAAGAGGCCCGCATTCGGCGCTGCAGGCGGTGCGATAGATTGGCTCCAACGTGGCGCGCGCGTCATCGAGGGACACCCGTCGCGAGGGAAGCTCTTGCTTGATTTTGTAGAGTTCCGACGTATCGGCCTCATAGATCATCTCATGTCCGGCCAGATTGAATCCCGCACGCCTATAGACCGGACGCGTCGATGCGAAGAGGCTGGCGAGAATGGCCCCGTCGCGGCGGGCATCCTCACAGGAAAGCTCCAGGATTTCCGCGGCGAGTCCCGCACCACGGAACTCCGGCTGGATGGCGACATGAGCGATGTTGGCGGCCGGAACAACCCGGCCGCCGAACCAATGGCCGCAGGGAACCACTGCCCAAACCGCCGCGTAGTGTCCGTTCTTCTCCAGAACACGGAAGCAGTCGAGCCCCGTCATTTCGACGTAGCGGCGGGTGCGCTCTTCGTTGAAAGCAAAAGCGAGACGATACGCATCGACAATCAAAGACATGTCCGCTTTCGCGGCCTTGCGAACGGCCATGATGCTATCCTTTTCCCTATGGCGCGGCTTTAGCCGCCTGCGTGCAGCGACTTGGCGCGGGCCAAATCCGCAATGCCGAGAATGCCTGCATGTACACCGAGTTCAGCCCGGCAAATGGACACGGGAGGGACTAGGCTCGGTGGAACCACCAAGCCGCGCACCCGTTCGATAAAGCCATCAGCCAGGCCGATTCCGCCACCGATCACGATCCGAGGAGGATCGAGAGTCAGTTGGATGTTTCGGCATAGCCGGGCCACGCTGCGTGCCGACCCTTCAACGATGTCCCCTGCCCAGGCTTCTCCGGCCGCCGCGGCCGCGAAAACCTGCCGGGCATCGACCGCGTGACCCTGTCGACGGGCCTCCGCAGCCATCCAGCGCCCGGAGGCGCGGTCCTCCAGAAACAGAGTGTCGTCGCCGTCGGTTGTGAGGCCGAAATGTCCGGCCAGCCCTTCCAGAAGGCGGCCATTCAGCACGATACCGCCACCGATCCCGGTGGATATGGTAAGAAAGACAAGGTCCTGGCCCTGTCCCGCTCCCAGCGTATGTTCACCCCAGCCTGCAGCCTGCGCGTCATTGAAGGCGACGGCGGGAAGCCCGAACAATCTCTCGACTCTGTCGATGAGCGGATAGTCTGGCGGGATTCCCAGGGTCGCAGGGTTCATCGCCGACCAAAGCCCATTGCGAACGAACCCGGTGACGGCAAGTCCGACGCCGGAGAACTGCCCTCGCCACGCCGCAGCCGTAGCGGCGACGGCCGCGAACCAGTGGTCCGGGCCGTCTTCGCGGCGTGTTGGCACCGTAGCTTCCGCCACAACGGCGGATCCACGCACAAGCGCCACAAGCGTCTTGGTGCCACCGATGTCTACCGCGAGGATTGCCTTGTCCTGGTCCATCTGGCCGTTCTAGCCTATCAGTTGGCCGCTGGCGGCATTGAAGAGAGAGACTTTGTCCACGGCGATGGAGACGGGCAGTGTCGATCCTTGCGCAACGCTCCCGGTCTCCATCCGAGCGACCAGCGAATGGCCGTGAAATGACAGCGTCACGTTGTCTTCGGGTCCCGTCGACTCGACCAGATCGGCTCGAGCCTCAAGGGCTTGTTGACCGTCCCGCGCCGGCCGGATGTGCTCCGGACGAATTCCGAGCAGGACGTCGCCCGATCCATCTATCCCTTCCGGCAAGCCCGGCAACGTCCACCCCTTCCCATCGTTGAAGGCCACCTTTCCGTCTGCGCGCGAAATGGTGCCGGGAACGAAATGCATGGCGGGGGACCCGACGAACTTAGCGACGAAGAGATTGGCCGGACGATGATAGATGTCGTACGGGCTACCAATTTGCTGTACCTCACCCTTATTCATCACGACGATCTTCGTGGCGAGAGTCATCGCCTCGATCTGGTCGTGGGTCACGTAGATCATCGTCTTGGCAATGCGCTCATGGAGTTGCTTGATCTCAACCCTGGTCTCGACGCGGAGCGTGGCGTCGAGGTTCGAGAGCGGCTCGTCGAACAGGAAGACCTTGGGATCGCGCACCAGAGCCCGCCCGATCGCCACGCGCTGGCGCTGGCCGCCGGAGAGTTCGCGCGGCTTCCTCTCGAGAAGCTGTTCGATCTGGAGCAGTTTCGCGACCTGCGCGACCTTGGTTTCCTTTTCCTGGGCGCTCGCGTTCCGCATGCGCAACGGAAAGGCGATGTTCTGCCGGACCGTCATGTTGGGATAGAGCGCGTACGACTGGAAGACCATGGCGATGTCGCGCTCACGCGTCGGCACCTTCGTAACGTCACGGCCGTCGATCTCGATCAGGCCGCTATCGATCGGATGCAAGCCTGCGATCGCATGCAAGAGAGTCGACTTGCCACAGCCGGAGGGTCCGAGCAGGACAACAAAGTCCCCCTCATTGACGTCGATGTTGATGCCTTTCAGCACGTCCACGGGACCGTAGGATTTCCGGATGCTTTTCAGCAGAAGGGATCGTTTCATGGTTTTGGTTTCCGTCATGGTTCCTATCCCTTGATGCTGCCGAGCGACATGCCGCGGACGACCTGGCCCTGAACGAGCATTCCGAGAACCAGCATGGGCAGCATCACAAGCGTCGCCGCCGCCGTAAGTGGTCCCCATTGCACGCCCTGGAAGGTCAGGAAGGAGGTGATGCTGACTGGGAGGGTCTGCGTGTCGCGCCCTGTCAGCACAAGCGCAATGAAGAACTCGTTCCAGGTGAAGAGCACGCACAGGATGAACGTGGCGATGATGCCGCCAAGCGCCACAGGTATGAAGACTTCGCGGAATATTGTGAACTCGCGCGCCCCGTCGACCTTCGCCGCATCCCTGAGTTCTCGCGGAATATCCTCGAAGAATGTGATGAGCAGGGATATCGCAAAGGGGATGTTCACGAAGGCATAGACGCCAATGATGACCCAATGGTTGTTGAGAAGCTTCATCTGCGCCGCCAGGAAGTAGGTCGGGATGATGAAGATGAGCGGTGGCGCGATGCGCAGGCTCAGGATGAACTTCTCGTTCTTCCGCTTTGTCGGCTCGTCCTGCGCCACCAAACCGTAAGCAACAATGGAACCGACCGCGACCGAGATGAAACTCGCCGAGAACGAGATGATGACGCTGTTGAAGAAGGCGCGAATGAAGACGCCGTTGTTGAAGACCTTCTCGTAATTTTCCCAGGTCGGCAGAAACAGCCAGACCGGAGGCATCGAGAACGCATCACGTTGTGTCTTGATGGATGTCGCCACCACCCAGTAGAGCGGGAAGAGCACGCAGATGAGAAGGATGGCGAGAGCGATCCAGAAAATGATACGGCGCATCAGATGCCTCCCTGCTTGGGTGCCTTGAAAGCGAGGTTGTAGAGCAACAGCAAGGCCAAGTTCGTCAGGATGGTCAGGACCATTGCGATCGTCAGCGAGTAGGAAATGTCGAAGTTCGTGAACGCGGATATGTAGCCGTAGAGATTGAGCGTCTCCGTCGACAAGGCAGGCCCGCCGCGCGTCATGATGTAGAAGATGTCGAACGCCTTGACCGCGTCGATTCCGCGGATCAGGGCCACCACCAGCAGCGCCCGCTTCAGCGCGGGCAGCGTGATATACCAGAGAACCTGCCATTCCCGGGCACCGTCAACGCGCGCGGCGTTCTGAGGGTCACCCGGCAGCGACTCGAGCGAAGCCATCGTCAGCAAAACGACGAAGGGGGTCCATTGCCAGATATCGGCCATGAGGAGGGAGAAGAGAGCGACGTTCGGGCTACCGAGCCAATCGACCGGACCAAGTCCCATGGTCGAGAGCAGATAGTTCATCATTCCGTTGGACGGATCGAGCAGGAAGCGCCAGGTGAGGCCGACCACAACAGGTGTCATGACGATGGGAACGAGCAGAATGCCGCGCACGATGCGCTTGCCTGCGAACTCCCGGTCCACCAGGAGCGAGATCGCCAAACCCAACGCCACCTCGATGGCGGTCGCGGCGACGGTGAACACGACCGTTCGCCCAAGCGCGTTCAAGGCGCGCGCATCCAGCAAAAGCCGCACGTAGTTGTCGAGACCGATGAAGGTTTCCCGACCTGGCCGGATCAGGCTGATGTTCTGTAGCGTCAGCCACAGCACGTAGATCGTGAGGATGGCCGAGATCGTCCCGAACGCAAGCACGACCGGACGGTAGAAATATGTCGTCGCATCCTTCATTTCATTCCCCCTTGAGAGAGGCCATGCCCGGCCAACCGGGCATGGCGCTTGTCGTCAGCGGCCGAGCGCGGCGTCGTTTGCCGTATTCGCTTCGGCGAGCGCGTCTTTCGCCGTGGCCGTGCCCGCGAGAACCTTCGAAACCGCGATGCCCGCGTTGTTGATGATCTCGTTGGCTGCGTCCACTGTCGGCAGATATTGCGGGTTGCCTGCGTTGATGGAGGCAAGCATGGCATCCTTGAAGGCACCATATCGCTTGTTGAAGTCGTCGGAGTTCAGCGCCGCAAGCGACGTCACGCCGGAGTTCGGCGCGATGGCGAACGACTTGATCTGCTGCTCCTTGGCGGTCGCCCACGACGCGAAGAGCCAAGCCGCTTCCTTGTTCTGCGACGCCGAAGCGACATAGAGGCTGTGTACGGCGAGCGAAGACGAGCCGCCCTTCAGCTTGTCGGTTTCGACTGGCACGGGTACGTAGCCTACCTTGCCAACGACAGAAGAAATCGCGGGGTCTTCGTTGAACGCCCCGTTCACCGTCGCGTCCATCGACATGGCCGCCTTGCCGTTTTGGAAGAGGACCCGGTTCTCTTCCCAACCGAAGTTGGCCACACCAACTGGACCGTAATCGCGCAACACATTGGCAAATGCCTCGAGCGATGCTGCCGCCTCGTCCGTAGCAAGCGCCGACTTGCCGTCTTTCGTGATGAACTCGCCGCCATATCCCCACAGCCAGCCGGCCCAGACGTAGACGCTGTGGATGCCCTGCGCGCCTCGCATGGTAATGCCGACCATCTCGCCGTTCGACTTCTCCTTGACGGTCTTCGCGGCGGCGACCACCTCGGCAAATGTCTTGGGAGGAGTAATGCCGTACTGCTCGAAGATATCCTTCCGGTACATCAGGAACGTGCTCTCGCCATAAACGGGCAGACCGTAAAGCTTGCCATCGACGACGTTGGTGTTGAGGTAACCGGGCACGAAGTCCGCTTTGTCATAGTTGGTCGGAAACTTGGCCGCGACATCGTCGAGCGGCACGATGTAGCCTGCCTTCACGAAGCCGGGAATGAAAATGATGTTGTTCTGGACGACATCATAACGGCCCGAGCTCGATGAGAATTCCAGCAGCATCTTGGCGGTGATATCGGACTCCGGAATCACTTCGAGTTCGACCTCGATACCGGTCTCCTTGGTGAACTCCGGCAAAAGCGCCTGAATGCCGTCGGTGGTTGGGTGGCCCTCCATCAGCACCGCGAGGCGGGTTCCCTTGTAGGGCTGGTCCGCGGCCTGGGCGAAGGCCGGCATCGCCACGGAGGTGGCCAGTGCGAGCGTCAAGGCAACAAAGTGACGTCTATTCATGTCATTCCCCTTTTTGGATATCGTTCTTAAACGAGCTGTTGATCACACTTCGCAGCGCCGATACGCGCTGTATCTCCCTGTTTGGATTAGAGGCGTTGCACCTCCCCGGTTTCGGCCGATTTCACGAGCGCCTGGGTCAACTCGAGCGAGCGCAGTGCCTCTTCGCCCGTAGCGACCTGGCATTCGACGCCGTTGACCCAGTCCAGCACGCTCGAAAGCTGCTGGCGGAGGTCGCCGCCAATCTTGCCGCCGATTTCCGGCCAATGCTGGGTGTCGATTTCCTGGGAGCTCTGGTTGTCGGCGAAATAGAGGCCGCTGTCGCCGCACTGCACCTCGAACGAACCCTCGGTGCCGATCAGTTCGAGGCGGGCGTCGATCATGTGACGCGTCCCGGCGGGCAGCGACCACGCGCTTTCGAATGTCACCACCGTGCCGCCAGAGAAACGCACCACGCCAGCGATGGTGTCCTGTGTGCCCATCTCGCCCAGCAGAATGTCGGTCTGTTGCGCGTAAGCGGTGACGGGGGTCTGCCCCTTGAGCATCCACAACACCATGTCGACGTCGTGCACAGTGACATGCATGGCGAGTGGGAGAGTGCCGGCATAGCGCTTGGGACCCTCGGTGCGGGCGCTGTTGCGGCGGGCGTAGAGGTGGATCGGCTTGCCGATCTTCCCCGCTTCGATCAGTTCGCGCGCCTTATAATAGCGCGGGTCGAAGCGAAGGAGGTATCCGACGCCGAGCTTCACATTAGCAGCCTTGCAGGCTTCGACGATCCGACGTCCGTCTTCGATCGTGGACGCGATCGGCTTCTCGATGAAGAGATTGACGCCCTTGGCGGCGATCGCCAGCGCGGGCTCCAAATGCAGGTGGTCTGGGGTGCAGATGCTGACCAGGTCAAGCGTCTCCGCAGCGAGCAACTCTTCGTGCGAGGCATAGACGCGGAGGTCTTTGCCTATGGATTCCACCAGGGCCTGACCGCGCGCGGTGTCGCGATCTACTACTGCGACCAATTCGGCACGGGGATCGCTCGAGAAGATCGAAGCGTGCATCGAACCCATGAACCCGGCACCGATAACGGCAACTTTGACTGTCTTGATCATTGCAAATCTCCAAATGTCAGCGCCGCTCGCAGGCAATCGCGTCAGCGAAGCGCTTGGTAATTTCGTCAGGACGCGTGATCGCCGAACCGACGACGACGAACATTGCGCCGAGGGCGATGGCGCGTTGCGCTTGCGCCGGCTCCCAAATCCGACCTTCCGCGACGAAGGGGACATTTGCCGCCGCCAGGTCCGCCATGAGCGTGAAATCGGGGGCATCTGTGGGGGTCGTGTAGGGCGTATATCCCGACAACGTAGTGCCGACGAAATCCGCGCCCGAGGCGACCGCATCTTGGGCCTCCTCCAGAGTACTGATATCAGCCATGCTGGATTTTCCGAGCCGTCTGATTTCCGACAGCATTTCCGCGACGGAAACAGGTCGCGAGCGGTCTGTCGCGTCGAAGGCGATAACATCCGCACCAGCCTCCGCGAGGCTCCGTACATCTTCAAGCGTTGGCGTGATGTAGATGTCAGAGCCGGCCTGGCTGATCTTCGTTATGCCTATGATGGGCTCACTGATGGCGCTTCGGACCGCCTTGACGTTCCTTACACCTTCGATCCTCACGCCCTGAGCGCCACCCAGGACGGCCGCGCGGGCAAGTGCCACGATATGCTCTGTGGCGTTGAGGGGGCTGGTCTCCGCCGCTTGACACGACACGACGAGCTTGCCTCGCATTTTTTCGATGATGTTCATAAACGCCGCATCTCCCTATGGACGCGACGTTAATCTTTCTGGCGCTTTTCGTCAATAATTTTCTTCGCCTGAAGTTTTTCTTCAAAAAATATCTTCAGATGTTTCGATCGCTCACACTTTCGGCGGTGTCCTTGATCGTCTTCAGACGTGCCGGGTCAAGCTTCGTTATGGTGTTGGCCAAGGTATCGACGATAAGGAGCTGGCTGATTTTCGACGGGAAAGCACCGCCTGTCAGCGGCGTCTCGGGAGACGAAGCAAGTAGCTTGAAATCACAGATTGCGGCCAGCGGGCTCTTGGTTCTGTTGGTGATCGCCACCACCTTCGCCCCTCGCGCATGCGCGCTTTCCGCCACGCGCAGGGTGTCGATAGTCGAGCCGGAGCTTGAAATGAGGATATATAGATCGTCCGGAGAGGCGGTCGCAGACGCCATGGTCGCGAGATGCGAGTCTCGCGGGATATGCGCCTGGATGCCGAGTCTCGCGAGTTTATATTCCAGATATTGCGCCGTGATGGCGGAGGCCGCCACCCCAAAGATTTCGATATGCCGAGCGGCTAGCAACAGCGCCGACACGCGTTCGATAACCTCACGGTCAAGCAGCCGCTCTGTCTCCTCCAACGCCATACGGGCGGTCTCGACAAGTTCCTGCACCATGTCACCAGGCGCGCTCGCTGGCGGCTGTTGAAATGTCGCGAGCTCGTGTGCGAGAGCCAGCTTGAAGTTCTGGAAACCTTGATAGCCGAGTTCACGGCAGAACCGGATCACGCTCGCTTCCGACGACTCCGCCTCGTCCGCCAGCTCGGTGATGCTTTTGTAAAGCACCGTCTGAGGATCGGCCAATACGAATGTAGCGACCTTTTCGAGGGCACGTGTCATGTTGGGTGCATGAGATCGAATCCGCGCGATAAGCGAGGGCTGTGATTGAATGTCCACGTGCATCATTCCCGAACGTTCTGAGCATGGAAATTGTCGACGGCCCAGCGCCACTGACGTGGCGGCAGGTCGCAGGGTCAAACAGCGGCCGCGGCGAGGGCAAGTGTTATCATCCAAGGCCGATCTGTGGCATTCAGCATAGCGCGACAATTTTCTCCAGTCGAAACCTATTTTCGAAGACATTCTTCAAGGTCGTCGGTCGGGGAACTCCCCTGCAGTACGGGACATTGCGAGCTCAAAACGTATGGTGCGATCCCAACACACGGAGAACTATGACCGGTTTGGGCCACCAACCGCCGATTTATGATACGGTTCCAATGCTCAGGAAGAGCGACGTGGTGGGGGGCGCGGCGGAGGAACCGTCATGGAGTCCGATGTCGTGCGTACCCGCCGTCCGTGGAACAAGGGCATTCTCGTAGGCCAGAAGCGACCGCTGCAGCCCAAGAACGTCTGGTCAATTAGAGTGCGCCTTGAGATGAGTGGCGCAACACGTGAGCTTGCCCTCTTCAACCTGGCCATCGACAGCAAGCTCCGTGCCTGTGATCTGGTCAGATTGCGCGTCGAAGACCTCTGGTCTGGGAGCTCGATCAGAGATCGCGCGACCATCATTCAAAAGAAGACAAAGCGCCCTGTCCAGTTCGAGGTAACGGAGCAGACAAAAGTCGCGCTCGTGGCATGGCTTCCGTCGGTCAAAAGAACGGGAGGAAGCTATCTCTTCCCCGGCAGACGCCGACAATCTTCTCATTTATCGACACGGCAATATGCGCGCAGCGTGCATCGCTGGGTCCGCAGCATTGGCCTTGAAGCGAGTGCCTATGGTACTCACTCGATGCGTCGAACGAAGGCAGCCTTGATCTACAAGAAGACTGGGAATCTGCGCGCCGTCCAAATCCTACTTGGCCACACCAAACTTGAGAGCACCGTCCGATATCTCGGTATCGAAATCGACGACGCGCTGCGGATCGCAGAGCAGATCGAGCTCTAATAATGGCGATCATCGGCAGAAGCCGGTGGTCGCCAACGCGCCACAAGCGGTCAACGAGCATACAGGGTTTTGCCAACCGCAATTGTTGACAGTCGCACATTCCCAAACGCTCGCGTCTCACGCCGCCAGCAACGACTTGAGTTTGATGTTCGAAGAACCCAATGCCGCCATGCTGGGTTTCGCTTGAGCAGCGATCAACATTTCGGCCAATCGTATGTCTCGACCCACGGCGTTCCCTATGCCGATCCCACTCGCCGCAACAATTCTGCCCTCGTCTTCGAGATGGAATAAAATGAATGCCCCGTCGCCGAGATCACGGCGGACGCTTTTGGTCGTTGTCGTGGCAAGCCCCGCGACCTGGAGCGTCAGGTCATATTGGTCGGACCATGACCATGGAACATCGACGAAAGGTTTGCGGCCACCAAGCATGTTTCCGGCGACGAGCGTACCCTGATCCTGGGCGCTTCTCCATGACTCAAGACGAATTCGACGGTCCCCAAAAATCGCCGCGGGAAAAGAACAGCAATCTCCTACCGCATAGATATCCGGGTCGGAGGTTCGCATGAAGCGGTCGACCGCGATGCCGTTGTCGACAAGCAATCCAGTTTGCGCTGCGAGCTCGTCGTTCGGGATCGCCCCGATGCCAACAACAGCGAACTCACCTGCGACAACGCTTCCATCCTGGAGTTCGACGTGAATTTCGTCGTCCTTCTCCCTGACTGCAGCCACTGCGCTCTCAAGCAGGATTTCCACCCCTTCCTCGCGATGTCGTGCTTCCATGACCGCTGCTATCTCCGCTGGCACCGCCCGAGCCATGAGACGCGGGAGCCCCTCTATGACCGTCACCGCAAGCCCGCGCCACCGAGCCGTGGCGGCAAGCTCGAGACCGATGAAGCCGCCGCCTATCACGATCATGCGTGCGCCTGGCGTGAGGCGCTCTCGAATGGCAACCGCGTCGTCGTGTGTACGCAGCGTCAACAGTCGCTCGGATCGCCGGAGGCCAGGCAGCATTCTCGGCCGTGCGCCAGTGGCCAGCAGGAGTTTGTCATACCGTTTGCTTATGCCATTGTTCAGGATCACGCATCGCTGTGCACGATCAATGCTGTCGACACGAACTCCGCCAATATGCGTGATGTCAGCTTGAGCGAGCGCTTCCAAAGGTGCGATCAGCCTCGGATCAGGCTCGTCGAGCAACGCCTGCTTTGAAAGCGGAGGCCGGTCATATGGGGCGTGAGTTTCGTCTCCGATGAGCGTGATCTCTCCAGCAAAACCGCGCTCCCTGAGGCTTAACGCAGCGCGCGCGCCGCCAAGCCCCGCTCCCACAATCACGATACGTTCAGGCATTCCAAATCCTCCCAAGGCGAACAGGGGAAGAATATCGACGCCGCGCCAAAAGCCAACTGAAATTGATATAAAGTCTCATTCGTGCCATTTTCTTCCAAGAATGAAACGAAACGCGTCATTCAATTAGATGTTCTCGCATGTGAAAATCTCGAATGGAAGAACCGTCGTGTGGTTGGAGGATTCTATTTTTCCCGAGGCCGCGCGCATCATCCCGTCAAGGGTCACATCCGCCAACTTTGGGAGAGGATGGCCGATCGCAAAGGTCATCGTGCCATCAAGAAGCGCTTCCCGCGTTGAGTCCATGAGTTCGTAGCCGACGAGAACCACTTTCCCTGCCATCCCGGAAGCCCGCAGACCCGCTATCGCACCAGATATTCCTCCCCCGGCGACGTAAAGGCCTTTGAGGTCGGGGTTCTCATGAATCAACTTCTCCGTCATTTCCTGCGCAACAGCCGTGGATTCGAACGTCATGAGAGGCTCAAGAAGCGTGAAGTCGGTCGCATGCTCGCGAAAATAGGACCGGAAACCGCTCTCATTCATTTCCTGGCATCGGTAGCGAGGATTGCCGATGAGGATGCCGAGCTTGCCCCTTTCCTTGCAGATGTGATCGAACGCCCAACCAGCCGTCCGGCCTATCTTCCATCCATCGCAACCGACATAGGGAACGCGCCCCGTGGTCGCCAGCTGGGAGATAAGCGCGAAAACGGGCTTGCCCATCTGCTCGATCGCCTCGACGGCCTGCATGATCGTCGGGTGCACTTGCGCGACCACGCCGATCGCGTCGCAGTGTTCGGCGAGTTCCAGCATTTTGGCGGCGATGTTCTGCGGCGAGAGCGTCTCGATGTAGGCCACTTCGACACTGACCACTGCGCCATCCACCCGTTCAGACGCTGCTTCGATCGCGTTGCCGAGATTTCTGTAGAAAGCGCGGGAGGGCTGGTGCAACACGAAACCGAACCTGAATCTGGGGCGCGCGGCCGCAATCCGCCCTTCGATGGCCCCCGTGCCGTAGAACCCGATGTTCCGCGCCGCATCCTTGACGCGCTGCATGGTACCTGGCTTTACGGTGCTTGAACCGGCGAGAACGCGGTTCACCGTTGCCACGGAAACACCGGCCTCGTTGGCGAGATCGCGAATTGTTGGTCGGGACATCGTGCCCTCAATATCATTTTGTATCAAACAGCCAATCCGTAGATACAAATGAGACAAATGTTGCTTCACGTAGCATGATCACTTGATTTGTCGTCCGTCAAGGATTTAGTTCCATTCCAGACAAGGGTCGGGTTTCGAGAGAGCCGATCGGTCGAAGGAGACGTTTCGCAACATGGAATGGAGTTCGGCGGCGGGCCATGGCCTCGCACGATCGGCGAAGCCATGCCCGAAACGGATCGGAATCCCGACCATCGAGTTTGCGGCTCCGATCTACGAGATGGAGGATTGAATGGACGATCTTCAGTACGGCACCCGCAACAAGCGCGGCGATTGGGCACCCAACGGCAAGATCGAAATCGCGCCTTTCTGGCGCTGGCCGATGAGCGCCAGGGCGCTGGGCGCGTGGCTGTTGGAATATCTGTGGCCGTGGAATGCGTTCCACATGGCGACGACATTGGCCTATTGGTATTTCATCATTCCCGACGTCGAGACGATGAAGACCTTGTCATGGGGTTGGCCAGTCTACCTCTACGTCGTGAACGCCGCAGCCATCTTCGTGATGTATGGTGCCGTCGAGTTCTTCTATTACGTCAAGCGCAAGCAGAGCAACCGCTTCAAATACAATGCGAAGTTTCCCGGTGACCAGCCGTCTGACGTCTTCTGGTTCAAGAGCCAGAACATCGACAACTTCCTTCGCAGCTTCTTGATCACCATCCCGCTGTGGACGGTCGTCGAAGTGACGTTCCTGTGGTGCTTCGCCAACGGCTACGTGCCCTGGCTGACCTGGGCCGACCATCCGCTCTACCTCGCAGCTCTCGTCTTCTTCGCACCGATGTTCCATGAGGGCTACTTCTACATGATCCATCGGCTGATCCACGTGCCTGTTCTCTACAAGTGGATTCACTCGGTCCACCACAACTCGGTGAATCCTTCGCCCTGGTCGTCGCTGTCCATGCATCCCGTCGAGGGCTTTGCCTATCATTCGGTGGCGTTCATTCACTTGATCATTCCGTCGAACCCTGTGGTCGCACTTTTCCAACTTCACGTCGCCGGCTTCGGCGCGATCAACGGCCATATCGGCTTCGAGAAGCTTGAACTCACCGACGAGGCCGCGCTGAACAGCCACGCCTACACCCACTACCTTCACCACAAGTATTTCGAGGTGAATTACGGCGACGGCATCATCCCGATGGATAAGGTTTTTGGCACCTGGAACGACGGCACCAAGGAAGGCGAGGCAATCATGAATGCTCGTTTCCAAAAGAAGAAAGAACGCATGAACGCCAAGAACGCGGCGAAGGCTTGAGACGCACGGCGCTTTCTTCCTGACAGACGGCGGCGCTGGTTGGGGCACGGGAGGAGAACGTGCCCCCTGATTGAGTGCCGGTTGGACAAGCATGTCCATTCCGGTTTGGAACTTGGAGCCGTCAGGTGACGGCTCATGTGAGGAGGGAATAAAATGAAATCAATCAAGAAAATCGCAGCCGTCCTGGTCGCATCGGTCGCGCTGACCGTTGGTATTGCCGGCGGCGCATCGGCCGCGAAGATCGCCATCATCGGCGGCATGAATTCCGACCAGTTCTGGAACAAGATCAAGAAGGGCGTGGACGACGCCCGGGTCGTGGTCGAGGCCAATGGCGGGACCGTCGACTACCTGCGCATGCAGTCCTATGACAACTTCGCCGCCGACTCGGCGGACATCATCCGCACGGCGATCAGCCAGCGGCCCGACGGCATTGCGGTACCCGATTGGGTGTTCGAATCCCAGGACCCCGCAATCAAGGAAGCCATTGCCGCAGGCATCAAGGTTATCCTGTTCAATGCAGGTACGCTTGACAAGGCTAAGGAACTCGGGGCGATCAACTATATCGGCTCTGATGAATATGTCGCCGGCGTCGCGAGCGGTGAACAGCTTCTGAAGCTTGGCTCCAAAAAGGGCGTCTGTATCAACACACTGCCCGGCACGGCGAATATCGAGGCCCGTTGCAAGGGCATGATCGACGCCATGACCAAGGGCGGAGCCACGGCCGAACAGTTGCCGCTGCCGACCACGGCGTTTGGGGACCCGGCGGCGATCTCCGAGGCGATCAAGGCCTATCTCCTCGAAAAGGCTGATGTCGATGGCGCCCTGACCATCGGCGCCGGCGAAGCCGACGCTGCCGCTGTGGGTATCGAACAGGCCGCCAAGACAGGCACCGTCAAGCTCGGCTCCTTCGACTTCAACGAAGCCACGCTCGCCCGCATCAAGGACGGCAAGCAGGCGTTTGCCATCGACCAGCAGCCCTACCTCCAGTCACTTCTGGCCGTGACGTTGCTTGCGTCTCATATTGACTTCGGCACGATGCTGCCGACGGCCCCAATTCTGACCGGCCCTGGAATTGTCGACAGCGCCAACGTCGATGCGACCATCGCCGGCGTGAAGATCGGCGCTCGCTGATCGCATACCAAGTCGCCTGTCGTGGCAGTGCCACGGCAGGCCTCCCAGGAGGCGACCCATCGCGGGCTCGAAACATCGGATATCGTTCCATGGTCACAAATCTTTTCGGAAATCTGCTTCGGCGACCGGAGGCCGGCGCACTGATCGGCCTGATCGGCGTGCTCGTGTTCTTCGTCATCGTTGGGGGAATCGAGTTCCTCTATCCGGCAAGCATTGGCAGCTGGGTAAGCCGGGCGGCATCACTGGGTATCATCGCCATTCCCGTAGGTCTGTTGATGATCGCAGGCGAACTCGATATTTCGATCGGCGCGACCATTACCTCGGGCGCTCTGATCACCGCGCTCGTCTCTGGCTATTTCGGCCAGCCGATTGTCGTTGGCATGGTGGCGGCGCTGGCGTTCGGCGCGCTGGTGGGGCTGCTCAACGGCTATCTCGTGCTAAGAACTGGCGTGCCATCCTTCATCGTGACACTCGGCACCTTATTCGCGGTATCTGGCCTGTTGCTCGGGGCGACAGTAGTTATCACCGGCACAACCTCCATCGCGTTGCAGGCACCGCAATTCGCCAAGACGATGTTTGGAGGCTTTTTCGGACCGGGCTTCCAGGTCTTGGTCCTCTGGTGGATCGGCATCACCGCTGCCTTCGTTTTCTTCGTGCACCTGTCGCGCTATGGGAACTGGATTTTCGCCATCGGCGGCGACAGTGTGAGCGCGCGCAACGCGGGCATACCCACCGGACGGATCACGATCCTCCTCTTCGTCCTGTCCTCCGTCTGTGCGTCCTTCGTCGGCATGTCGCAGGCCATCCTTTTCCAGTCGGTGCAAGCGACGCCTCAGTTGACGCTGATCTTCAACACGATCATCGCGGTCGTCGTCGGCGGCGTACTGCTGACAGGGGGATTTGGCTCGGTCATCGGGATTTTTCTCGGAACGATCACTTTCGCTGTGGTGACGCAAGGCATCTATTACACGGACTTCGACCAGACCTGGTCCAACATGGTGATCGGCATATTGCTGCTCGGCGCAGTCCTGATGAACAACACGTTCCGCCAACTGGCGCTGAGCGCCGCGACCCGCAAGAAGGGAGCCTGATCCATGAACGCTCCAGTTTTGAAACTTGTGAATGTCAGCAAATCCTTCGGTCCGATCGACGTCCTCGAAGGCATCAATCTCGAAGTCCGCGCCGGCGAAGTGCTCTGTCTGCTCGGCGACAACGGTGCGGGCAAGTCGACGCTCATCAAGACGATGTCCGGCGTGCATAAGCCGACATCGGGCGAGATATGGATGGACGGCGACAAGGTCGAGTTCAGCTCGCCGAGGGACGCATCCGAAAAAGGTATCGCGACCGTGCACCAGTTCGGTGGCACATTCCCGCTTATGTCGATCGGCCGCTCGTTCTTTGTCGGCGTCGAACCGACCAAGGGCTGGGGGCCATTCAAAATCTATGACCGCAAGACGGCGAACGCTGTCGCGGTCAAGGCGGTTCGTGACTTCGGCATCACCCGGATCGACGATGGCGACCGACTGGTCGGCGGTCTGTCCGGCGGCGAGCGCCAGTCGCTGGCAATCGCTCGTGCTGTCCATTTCGGTGCGCGCCTGCTGATCCTCGACGAGCCAACGGCAGCGCTGGGCGTCAAGCAGGCGACGCACGTCCTGCGCATCGTCAACGAAGCAAAGCGGCGTGGACTCGCAGTCGTCTTCATTACCCATCAAGTGATGCATGCCATGGCAGTTGGCGATCACTTCGCTGTTCTTATTCGTGGTGCTGTTGCCGCTGATTTCCGGAAGGGCGAGCGCTCGCGAGAAGAGATCACTGATCTGATGGCAGGCGGAGAGACGATGGCGTCTCTGGAAGCTGAGATCGAAAGCCAGATGAACTCGCACGGCGGCGCGCACCACGTCGCTGCTGCAGAATGACCTCCTGAGGTCCGCCACCTCCACGGCGGACCGACTACGGCCCGGAGCTCCCACTCCGGGCCGCCCTTACCAACTCGAAGAGCAAGAGAGAATTATCAATGTCACAATGGATCGAAGCCTGTGGCACGGAAGATGTCGAAACCGAGGAACTGATCCGGTTCGATTACCAGGGTCGGACGTTCTGCGTCTATCGCAGCCCCGATGACAAGTTCTTCTGCACCGATGGCATCTGCACCCATGAAAAGGTCCACCTCGCTCAAGGCTTGGTCATGGACTACACGATCGAATGCCCCAAGCATAACGGGGTCTTCGATTATCGCACGGGCGAAGCCGTTCGCATGCCCGCCTGCGTGAACCTCAAGACTTTCCCCGTCAAGGTCGAGAACGACCGCGTTTTCATCGAGATTTGATAGCATGGCCCCCTCATTCGAACTCGCCGCCTGCGCCGAAATGATCTGGCGCGATCGCCCCATCGAATGGCGCGCGAGCCGCCTCAAGGAGATGGGGTTCGGCGTCGGTCTGTGGAACTGGCCGGAGCACGACCTCGCCAGGCTGGAAGCCACCGGCGCGACCTTCACCATCATGAACGGCTATCTGCGCGGCAGACTGACGGACGATGACGGCGCGGCTGAGCTTCTGGAGACGGCCAGAGAAACCGCCCAGATCGGCAAGCGACTTGGACTCCAAAGGCTGAACCTTCATGGCACAGGCCTCGGAGACGGCGGATTGCCCTTACAGCCCATCGAGGTTGTGACAGGTGCAATGTGGCTCAAGGCCCGCGATACGCTCCGACGCATCGTCGATATGGCCGAGGAAGAGGACGTCACTTTCACACTGGAAAACCTCAACCTGCCCGTCGACCATCCGGGCGTTCCGTTCGGACGAGCAGAGGACACGCTTGCCTTGGTCTCAAGCATCAACCATCCGCGACTGCGGCTCAATCTCGATCTCTATCACGCGCAGATTGGCGAAGGGAACCTCATCGAGCTGTGCCGCAGGTCTCTGCCCTGGATCGGCGAAATCCAGGTCGCCGACGTTCCCGGCCGCTGCGAGCCCGGCACGGGCGAGGTCAATTGGCATGGCATCGCCAAGGCGCTCAAAGCGATGGGCTACGCCGGGCCGGTTGGCATGGAGGCTTTTGCCTCAGGTGATCCCGAGACCGCACTCGAAGCATTCCGCAACGCATTCACAGTCTGAGGGTATCATGGGCAACACCAAGAAACGGCCAACCGTCGCCGACATCCGCGCCATGAAGGCACGCGGCCAGAAAATTTCCATGCTCTACGTCACGACGCTGGAAGAGGCCGCCGCCGCGGATGCGGCAGGCATTGACATGCTCTCCATCGAGGGCCGTTTCTTCTCGTCCGCGATGCGCGAAGCGGCCGGGCGTTGCTTCGTTCAGGTGGGACTGCCCTATGGTGGACAAGGCACATTTCAGGGACGCCATCTCACGACGTCAAAGGACTATCTTCGGGCAGCCTATCATTTCACTGTCATGGGCGGCGATTGCTTCTATTGCGCCGCTTCCTATGACATCCAGAAAGTACTCTGCGACAACCACGTCCCCATCGTTGCCCATGTCGGGCTCATTCCGTCCTATATCACCTGGACTGGTTTCCGTGCTGTCGGGAAGACCGCCACTGAGGCGCTGGCAGTTTGGACACAGGTGAAGCAACTCGAGGCGATCGGCTGCTTCGGTGCGGAACTCGAGGTGGTGCCGGACCGTGTCGGAGAAGTGATCTCGAGATCGACGCCGATGATCATGCTGGGCATGGGGGCTGGACCCGGCGCTGACGCACAGTATCTGTTTGCCGAGGACGTGCTCGGCCATACCAGCGGTCACAAGCCGCGCCACGCCAAGACATACCGCAACTTTGCCGCCGAGTTCGAGCGGCTGCAGCAGGAACGGATTTCCGCGTTCAGGGAGTTCATCGGCGACATCCAGACGGGCGCTTACCCAGCGCCGCAGCATGTCGTGCCGATTTCTGACGCGGAATACGACCACTTCGCGGCGTCCATTACCAATTGAGTTCATCAATCGCGGACCGGGCAGGACCCGAGGCCCAGGGAGAACAGACCATGCTGAAAATCGGACTTCTTGGCGCTGGGCGTATTGGAAACGTCCACGCCAAGGCAATCACATCCCACGCCGCCAGCAAGCTCGTCGCTGTGTCCGACGTCAACCAGGAGGCCGCAGGCAAGCTGGCGACACAATACGGAGCGCAGGCCAGCACCAGCGAGGCGATCATCGCCAACAGCGACATCGACGCGGTCTTGATCGCGACCTCGACAGATACGCATTCGGACCTCATCGAAGCGGCCACCCGAGCTGGAAAGGCCGTCCTGTGCGAGAAGCCCGTGGACCTCAGCCTAGAACGGGCGCTTGCGTGTCGGAAGATCGCCGCCGCGACAGGCCGTCCCGTCATGATCGGCTTCAACCGGCGTTTCGACCCGAACTTCGCTGCCCTGAAGGCTGCCGTCGACCGCGGCGAGATCGGCAGGGCGGAACTTCTCTCCGTGACGTCTTTCGACCCGGGTCCACCGCCTGTGTCCTACATCAAGGTCTCGGGAGGTCTGTTTCGCGACATGATGATCCACGACTTCGACATGGCGTCCTGGATCATGGGCGGGTTGCCCCAGACGGTCAGGGCGGTCGCGAGTTCGATCGTCGATCCCGAGATCGGCGCAGCCGGCGACGTCGATACGGCCGTCGTCACACTTGAATATGCGGACGGTCGGATCGCCGTCATCAAAAACAGCCGTCGCGCGGTCTATGGATACGACCAGCGCGTTGAACTCCTCGGCTCGGAAGGTTTGCTTTCGGCTGGCAATATGATTGAGAACACCGTCGTCAAGTCGACGAAGGACGGTGTCGTCTCCGCCAAGCCCGAGTTCTTCTTCCTCGAACGCTACATGCGCGCCTACGCCGCGGAATGGGCGGCATTCGTCGGAGCTGTCACTGGCAGCGGCGTAGTCCCGGTCTCCCTTGATGACGGCGTGAACGCGCTCGCCCTTGCAGAAGCCGCAACCCGTTCGGCAAAGTCCGGGATGGCGGTTGAAGTCGCGACTGTCATGTAGCCGCCCGATCCGGTCTGCGATGGCAGAGTGGGGTCTCGCTCAACAAACGACGTGGGCCCGGCGACCTAATGCTCGCTCTTCTGCGGCAGCGGAAGGGCTCTCTCGCCTCTGCGGCGGCTAGACGGCGTGCACTTCGTCCGCATCACCCCAAGTCACGGGCTTGGAGCTGAGCCCCAAAGCACTTGTAACCTCAAGACGATCTCTCATCTCGAAGCCGGAAGAGATTTCGAGGAGAAGCCCTGTCACGGCAGCTTTGGGCCAAGAGGAGCAGAGGCCTAGGCAATCCCCGACGAAGGCCGAACACTTCAGCAGCCGTGCAAGCAGAACCGCGAGAAAACGATTTTGCTTTCGTGGCGCGGGCGGTATTTTCCGTCGACGCACAAGGAGCCATACGATGAAGAGCCTGTTCCATCTCGCCTACCATGTGACCGATCTCGACGCCGCTCGTTCGTTCTATGGCAACGTCCTAGGTTGCCGAGAGGGGCGTAGCACCGAGACGTGGGTGGATTTCGACTTTTTCGGACATCAGATATCCCTCCATCTCGGCAGACCGTTCGAGGTCACGCGCACGGGCAAAGTTGGGGATCACATGGTGATGATGCCTCACCTTGGCGTCGTCCTGCCCCTCGACGTATGGTTCGACCTCGCCGCAAGATTGGAGAGCGCCGGCATCGCCTTCGACATTCCGCCTGTCGTCCGTTTCAAAGGCGAGCCGGGTGAGCAGCGAACCATGTTCTTCTTCGATCCGAGCGGAAACCCGATTGAAGTCAAGGGGTTCAAGGATTTCGACAGTGTGTTTGCAAACTAAGAGTCCGGCGACGACCACCTGACGATTGATCCCGTCACGACAGCTCCGCGCCGATACTGTTGAAAAACTCCGCTGAGCGTTGGCAAGACGGCCCTCTGCGTTCATCGTCTGGAATGGATTTCCAGTGGTTGGCGTTCTCTGAAACCCATTTGCGCCGGGCTTGTGGAAGCGCCGTCCGCGCGCAATGGCATTTCAGCCGCCGCGTGGAAGAAGCTGCGCACAGGAGTTTTTCAACAGTATCCGCCATGTGTGGACGGCTCCGGTTTGGCAAGAGGTTTGTTGACTTTTCGCACGTTGCTGGTCGGAGCTGCCATGTGTCCGGCCTTTCGACGCGGCACAGAGGGGCCGCTGGCCATAATGCTCTCCGCGGATTGGGTCCCGGTCAAAAGCTCGCGCTCGAAGCGCCTGACGCATAGTGGGTTGTCCCTTGTTCGTCTATGCCACTCGACCTGAACTCGCTATGGACCAGAAGCTTGTAGACTTCGCCACGATGGGGAGCGTTTGCCTTGGGCGACAAATAGAGCTGGACGAAGCTAACATTTCCGTGAGCCCCTTCCCAAGCCGATCGGCACATGCCAATCATGAAGGCGATGAAAGCCATGTCCACCCTGCTGCGCGTCCTGTCGCTTTTCGCCCTCGTCGGGATGCTGAGCGCACCTGTGAGCACGATTGCGGCCGAGTTGACGATGGCCGACATGTCGAGGGCGACGTCGGTCGCTATGGACCAGATGGCTGGAATGGAGGGCGACATGCCCTGCTGTCCCGACCAGCAGCCAGTCAAGCCCGACTGCGACAAGAGCTGCCCCTTCGTCATCATCTGCTCTACCTCGGCACCGATTGCGTTGCTCAAAGCCGAGTGGACATCCGCGTCGGTCACGTGGACAAACCATGTATACGGCGAGCCGAGTTTCGCCCGCCTCAACTCGCTAGCCGCAGAACCTCCCGCCCGACCTCCCAAAGCCTGATTCACATCGCATTCACCGACGCTTGCCCCAGCCAACGCTGTGGGTTGGCGCGACCGATATCGATAGGCGGGACGCTATCCGCCAAGCACCCAGATGTGAAACCATGAAAACCATTATCTCGACCGCGAGGACCGTCCTCGCCATCGCCCTACTTTCCACCTTGGCCGTCTCCGCCTACGCCGGGGCCGTCGATTACGAATTCCAGCCCGTGAAGACCGAACTGCCGACCGGGCCGGAGTCCGAGTTTGCCGTGAAGATCGTCGATAAGCGCACAGGCAAGCCCGTCTCCGACGCGGTGATCTTCGAAACCCGCCTCGACATGGCTCCGGACGGCATGGAGGCGATGACCTCGAAAGTCGACGCGTTGCCATCGCAGGAGCCCGGTGTCTACAAGTTCAAGCTGAACCTGAGCATGGCGGGCGGCTGGCGTTTCAAGATGGCCGCCAAAATTCAGGGCGAGGAAGACACCGCACAGGGCGAAGTCATCCTCAAGGCGGCCGACTGATCATGATCAGAACGCTGCTCGTCACCCTCTCCCTCGCCGTCACGGGCGGGGGAGGATACATCGTGGGTTCCGGCAAGTTGCCGTTCGACACGGCCGTTGTCGCGTCGTGGCTCGCGGACGCGACCAATACCGCCCTGAAGCCTGCGGGAACTGGACCCGTCGTCTACTACAGGCATCCCGACGGGAAGCCGGACTACTCGGCGGTTCCGAAAGAGACCTCTGACGGTCGTGACTTCACGCCCGTCCGTCGGAGCGACGACGTGAGCTTCGATGGCCTCGGGACCACGAAGGACAAGGCGGTAGCCGAGGTCGCGACCCCGTCCGGGCGCAAGGTGCTCTACTACCGGAACCCAATGGGCCTGCCGGACAGCTCGCCTGTGCCCAAGAAGGATTCCATGGGCATGGACTACATCGCAGTGTTCGAAGGCGAGGCCGACGACAGCGGCGCCATCAAGGTCTCTCCAGGCAAACTGCAGAGGATGGGCGTACGATCCGTGCAAGCCTCGCTCTCTCCGATCGTTCGCCGACTCAGGGTTCCGGGTACGGTGACCCTCGACGAACGGCGCGTCAGGATGGTCGCGATGCGGACCGACGCGTTCATCGAGACGGTCTCCGATGTCACGACGGGCGACAGGGTCCGGGAAGGCCAGCCGCTCTTCCAGTTCTTCTCGAAGGACATCGCCGCCGCGGCGGCCGAGCTCGTCACACATCAGGAATCCTCGGCCAAGGGCGGCGCTCTCAAGCTGCGCAACTTCGGCCTCTCGGAGGACGCGGTCGAGGGCATTCGGCGCAGCCGGAAAGTGCCGGACAGGCTCGACTTCGACGCGCCCGTCTCCGGCGTGGTCCTCGAGCGGATCGCGATGCCGGGCATGATGGCCGAGACGGGACAGACCTTGTTCCGTATCGCCGACACCTCTAGAATATGGGTCGTCGCCGAGGTTCCGGAGAGCCAGCTCGGTGCGGTCGCTGACGGCGCAAAGGCCAGTGTCACGGTCCGCAGCCTTCCTGGCAGGACATTCGCTGGGACGGTAGCGGTGATCTACCCGGAAATCCGGACGGAGACCAGGACCGCCAAGGTGCGCGTCGAACTCGACAACGAGGACGGCGCGCTCCGAGCCAACATGTTCGCCGATGTTGCGATCGATGGCGGCAAGGACCAGGCCGTCGTCGCGGTGCCGGACACCGCTGTCGTTGATACAGGCGAGAGGCAGGTCGTCTTCGTCGATCTCGGCGACGGCCGCTTCGAGCCGCGCGCCGTCAAGGTAGGACTGCGCGGGCGGAACGAGGTCGAGATCACGGAAGGCATCAAGCCGGGCGACCGTGTCGTCGTGTCGGGCAACTTCCTCCTCGATGCCGAGAGCAACCTGACCTCGGCTCTCAACGCGATGACATCGGACGAGGGCAAGCCATGATCGCTAACCTGATCGCTTGGTCCGCGCGGAACCTGCTGCTCGTCATCGTCGGCGCGGCGCTCGCGGTCGCCGGCGGACTCTATTCGCTGCGCTCGCTACCCCTGGACGCGATCCCCGACCTTTCCGACGTCCAGGTGATCGTCTTCACGGACTATCCGGGCCAGGCCCCGCAGGTCGTCGAGGATCAGGTCACATATCCGCTCACGACCTCGATGCTGACGGTGCCGAAATCGAAGGTCGTGCGGGGCTTCTCCTTCTTCGGGGTGTCCTTCGTATACGTGATCTTTGAGGACGGAACCGATCCCTATTGGGCGCGCAGCCGGGTGCTGGAATATCTCAACGCCGCCGCGAGCAGGTTGCCGCAGGGCGTGACACCGAACCTCGGTCCAGACGCAACGGGTGTCGGCTGGGTCTACCAGTATGCTGTCGTCGCGAAGGAGCTGTCGCTGGCGGAACTACGCTCCCTCCAGGACTGGGTCGTGCGGTTCGCCGTCTCGAAGTCCGAAGGTGTCGCCGAGGTGGCGAGCGTCGGCGGCTTCGTGAA
Organism: Rhizobium sp. TH2; assembly: GCF_024707525.1. Taxonomy (NCBI): domain Bacteria; kingdom Pseudomonadati; phylum Pseudomonadota; class Alphaproteobacteria; order Hyphomicrobiales; family Rhizobiaceae; genus Rhizobium; species Rhizobium sp. TH2. The sequence continues at coordinate 3,335,146 of NZ_CP062231.1, forward strand.
GCAGTATTCCATCGTCGTCGATCCCGTCCGGCTCAAGGCGCAGGGCATCTCGCTCGACGATGTCGCCAACGCCGTCCGGGCGAGCAACCGGGACGTGGGCGGCCGAACGGTCGAGCTTTCGGAATTCGAGTTCATGGTGCGGGGGCGCGGATACCTCAAAGGCGTCGAGGACATCGAGAGCATCGGCTTGCGGAGCGAAAGCGGTGTTTCTCTTCGGATTTCTGATGTCGCGAAAGTGGAGATCGTCGGCGACGAACGCCGCGGCATCGCGGAGTTGAACGGCAACGGCGAGGTGGCGAGCGGGATCGTGCTCCAGCGCTTCGGAGCCAACGCGCTCACGGTCATTGAAAACGCCAAGAAGAACCTGGAAATCGCCGAGAAGAGCCTGCCGGGCGATGCCAGGATCGTTCCCGTCTACGACCGGTCCCGCTTGATCGAGGCCGCCATCGAAACGTTGAAGTCGACGCTGATTGAGGAGTCGATCGTCGTCGCGCTCGTCACCGTGGTCTTCCTGCTGCATGTCAGGAGCGCGCTGGTGGCGATCATCATGCTGCCCGTCGGCATCCTGATCGCCTTCATGGCGATGCGCCTGCTCGGCCTCGGATCGAACATCATGAGCCTCGGCGGCATCGCCATCGCGATCGGCGCGATGATCGACGCGGCGATCGTGATGATCGAGAACGCCCACAAGCATCTCGAACGCGCCCCGCCGGACAAGCCGAGAACCGAGGTACTGATAGAGGCGGCATCGGAGGTCGGCCCGGCGCTGTTCTTCAGCCTGCTGATTATCACCGTCTCCTTCCTGCCGATCTTCACGCTGGAATCGCAGGAGGGAAGGCTATTCGGCCCGCTCGCCTTCACCAAGACCTTCGCCATGGCGGCGGCGGCTTTGCTGTCGGTCACTCTGGTTCCGGCACTGATGGTGATCTTCGTGCGCGGCCGGATCGTTCCGGAACGTAAGAATCCCGTGAACCGCGTCCTGATCTGGCTCTACCGCCCGGTCATATCAGGCGTGCTGAAGGCGAAGACGCTGACGATCCTGCTGGCGATCATTATCCTCGCCGCCACCGTCTGGCCCGCGCGACACATCGGTAGCGAGTTCATGCCCAATCTCGACGAGGGCACGTTGATGTACATGCCGACCACCCTGCCTGGCCTGTCCGTCACCAAGGCGGCGGAGCTCTTGCAGACGCAGGACCGCATCATTAAGTCGTTTCCGGAGGTTGAGACCGTGTTCGGCAAGGCCGGACGCGCGTTGACGGCGACCGATCCCGCCCCGACCGAGATGTTCGAGACGATCATCACCCTCAAGCCCAAGGACCAATGGCGGCCCGGCGTGACGGTCGACAGCCTCAAACAGGAGATGGACGCGGCGCTCCAGTTTCCGGGTGTCTCCAATGCCTGGACCATGCCGATCCGGGCACGCATCGACATGCTCTCGACGGGCATTCGCACCCCTGTCGGGGTCAAGGTATTCGGTACCGACCTCAAGGAGATGGAGAAGATCGCCCGCGAGATCGAAGCGACGCTCAAGTCCGTACCAGGAACGTCGTCGGCCTATGCCGAGCGGGTCATCGGCGGCTACTATCTCGACATCGTTCCCGATCGGAACGCTCTCGCGAGATACGGCCTGACCGTCGATGCCGTTCAGGAAGTGGTCAGCATGGCCCTCGGTTCAGAAACCGTAACCTCGATGGTCGAAGGCCGGGAGCGATACGGAGTGGCGATCCGCTACCCCCGCGCTTACCGAAGTGATCCCAAGTCCATCGTCGAGGACGTGCAGGTCTCCCTGCCGGGCGGCGGCACGGTCCCTCTCGGCGAGGTCGCGAAGATCGAACTCACTAGGGGGGCGACTTCGATCCGGACCGAAAACGGGCAGCTCGCGGTCTACATCTTCGTCGACATAGCTGGCCGCGATCTGGGCGGCTACGTCGCCGATGCCCAGACAGCGGTCGCCGAGAGTGTCACCATGCCGCCCGGCTATTCCGTCGCCTGGAGCGGCCAGTTCGAATATCTCGAGCGGGCCAAGGCGCGGCTGATGATCGTCGTGCCGCTGACGCTGGCGCTCATCTTCCTGCTGCTTTACCTGAACTTCGGCAGGCTGACCGAAACGCTCATCGTCATGCTGTCGCTGCCCTTCGCGCTTGTCGGCGGCATCTGGCTGATGTGGTGGCTCGGCTTCAATGCATCCGTCGCGGTCGCGGTGGGCTTCATCGCGCTTGCCGGGGTCGCCGCAGAGACGGGCGTGATCATGCTGATCTACCTCGACCAAGCACTCCGGGAGCAGAGAGAAGCCAGCGAGCGCGAAGGTCGTCCCTTCGGCCGCGCCGATCTCAACCGTGCTATCATGGTCGGAGCTGTCGAACGTGTCCGGCCTAAGATGATGACCGTCGTCGCCATCATGGCGGGCCTCCTGCCGATCCTCTGGAGCACGGGCGCCGGATCGGAAATCATGCAGAGAATCGCCGTGCCGATGATCGGTGGCATGGTCTCATCGACCTTGCTCACGCTGATCGTCATCCCCGCCGTCTACGGCCTCGTCAAAGGCATCGGCATGGCGAGGACAAGGAAAGAACAACCAATCGCGCCAGAGACTGTTTCAACGCAAGCACTGAAAGGAGCATGAACATGAAAAGAAGAGAGTTCATCATTGCTATGACGGCCGCCGCCTTCCTCCCGTCAAAGTCGGCATTTTCGGCCACCGACGCGGATGTCATGACCGTCTACAAGGACCCCAATTGCGGATGCTGCACGCTCTGGGCGGACGCCTACAAGAAGGCCGGATACCGCGTCGAGGTCGTCAAGGAGCGGGACCTGATTTCGCTGAAGACGAAGCTGGGCGTGCCGCTGGACATCCAGGGCTGCCATACCGCCGTCTACCGCGGGCAGTTCCTGGAAGGTCATGTGCCGCTGGAGGCTGCGCGCATGCTCGAGAGCCGGAGCGACCTCACTGGACTGGCCGTACCCGGCATGCCCGCAGGCTCGCTCGGCATGGGCGACGATCCTTCGGCCTCGTACGATGTAATCGCCGTCGGCAAGGACGGCAAGACCGCGGTGTTCCTCGAGGTCCGGCCCAAGGCCTGACCATGATAAATGCTTCATTGGCGAAACATTGACTTGGCGGTCGATCTGCGGGCCACGTTGACCCTCATCGTCATGAAGCATGCACACACGAGTTTGCCATGCATAGGGAGGCCATCGTAGATGACGGCAGACATCTCGCAAGTCGGAGGCCCAAGGCGCGTCTGCGTCGTCACGGCCGGAGGACAAGCGCCTGCGATCATGATCAATGCCTTGGGAGCGGCATTCGGTCCGATCGATGTGGTCATGGAACGTCCGGAACCAATGTGGTCTTTTCTCAAGCGCCGGGCCAGAAAGGTCGGCTGGACGAACCTGGCGGGACAATTCCTGACGATAAAGCTCATTGTCCAGATGAAGCGGCTCTCACGACGATCGACCCGACAGATCATTCGCGACGAAGGCCTTCATGTGGAGATCGGCGCGCAGCACCGAATATGTAAGATCGAATCCGTCAACTCCATGGATTTCATCGAAGCGGTCGATGACTTGAGGCCGGAGGTTGTTTTCCTTTGTGGATGCAGAATCGTCAAGCCGGACATTTTGGCGCGTGTCCGGGTTCCCATGCTCAACTATCATGCGGGGATAACGCCGCAATACCGTGGCATGAACGGCGGCTATTGGGCGCTTGCCAACGGAGACGACACCAATTTTGGGGCGACCGTCCACCATGTCGATACTGGCGTGGACACAGGAGCGGTTATCGCACAGGTTCGCAGCAGCCCCGGCAAAGGCGACACGATCTGGACCTATCCTCTCCGCCAGGCGGCGATGTCGCGGGCGATGTGCGTCGACAGCGTCCGGGCTGCACTCGAAGGCGGCGTCAAGCCCATCGAGACTTCAGGGCCGTCCGTTCAGCATTATCATCCGGAAATCTGGAATTACCTTCGGGTTGGAATCGCCAAGGGGGTCTGGTAGCTGAGGTTCGACGCAAGAAATCTACTACAACCCACACGCAACTTCGCGCTTCAGTGAATACGGCCCCAGCCCGTGGTGCCCTTCGGCTTTACCACGGACAATACAAGGACCACCAAGAGTGCCAGCATGCCCACGCCCGAATGCAGCAGCACGGAGTAGCGAGCGCTGAGGTGCATAACTCCCAACTCCCTTGCCGAAGCACTTGCCCCAAGCCCGTCGATCATATTCGTTTGAAGCATCAGAACGAAGGTGATCAAGACCGTCATCGCGAACTTCACGACGACCCAGTAGTGGCGGATGAGACCCCAAGGGCTCAGGAGGGACTGGAGGACGCCCACCGCAAGCGAGACTGCGGCAAGCGGCACGATGACGAACCAGGTGATCTGAGGCATGACCGCGTAACTCGCATTCACCAGCCGACCGTCTGAAGCCACAAGACCCGACACGGCTAGGCAGAAGAAAACAGCCACAGCCCCCAGAAATCCGACCGAGCTGGCGATATGCGCCACGAGGAGGGGCATACGGAGGCGACGGTAGCTCATTTTGGATTGTCCGCGGTCGTGCCGAAGTGTCGACCTGGTCCGTGACCCGTCGCCATCATGACCACTGCCAAGGACACCAGGATCAATCCCGCGACGACGAAACCTTTGACCCAACGGGGCATCGGAGGCCGTCCTCCACTCCTTGGCGCGACAGACTTTTCCGACATGATGCACCTCATCAAAACGTTGACATTTTTCAATACAATGTGCTTAATATCAAATCACTTTGTCAACACTTATGGCGAGTCGAATGCCGAAGACCTGGGGAGAAACGCTCGAGGGCCATCGCGAGGCGGTTCGGCAGGCAGTCATGGAGGCGGCGCTAGCGCTCGCCTCCGAACGCGGGTTCCAAAAGGTATCCATGTCGGACGTGGCAGCACGCGCGGCCATCACGCGGGCGACGCTTTACAAGTATTTCAGTGACGTGGACTCGATCTTCGAGGAGTGGCATCGATCGACTGTTCATTCCCATCTAGCGCAGTTCGCGGAGATCGCCGACGGAGTGGGAGACCCCGGAGAAAAGCTCTCCGAAATATTGGAAGCCTACGCCATGACGGTGTTCCGGCACCACGGAACGCGCTTCGCCTCGATGCTCCATCGACAGGACCATGCCCGAAAAGCCGAGGCAAGCCTGGTAGCTCTTATCGAAAAACTGGTGTTGGCAGGGGCGCGGTCCGGCGTATTCAGGAAGGACATCCCGCCGGATGAGCTGGCGCGTTTCTGCCATTCCTCGCTTTCCTCGGCATTCATGCTTTCTGACGAGCGGGCCGTCCGCATGGCGGCCGGCCTTGTGCAGGATGCTCTGTCCACTCGCCTCAGGATTGACGGGAATTAAAGGCGCATCTACAAGAAATGGTTGAGACGGAGGAGCGCGCCATGGCAGACGAACGCATGCCGGAAGACATGATAGCGTGGATGACCGACCGCAACTGGGGTCCGCATCACGACCAATGGCACTTCGAGCGGAGATGGGATTTCTGGCATGCCCGCGCCGCTCGTGGCGCTCCCGAAGACGTAGGCGTGCAGGCATATATCGACTCGAAAGTCGCCCTGGGCTACGGGCGCTCGCCGCTTCAGGAGGGAGAGGCCGGGAACGGCGAGGACTTTCTGTTCATGCACCGCGCGATGCTGCAACTGCTGGTCGCCAATTTCACGCAGTCGATACACTTCCTGCGGGGTTGGGCCACGCTTCCACAAGATAACGCTGACATGGACGATCCAGTGCCGCCGAACCCAGCCGGCGCTCCACCCAACCCTGCAAAAGACGCGTCCCATCCCAAGATGGCCGAAGCAATCACCCGCGTCGAAGCCAGAGCTCCGGAGTTCCCGTCCGACGAGGAGCTCGGCTTGTTTCTCCAGACGAAAATGCGCCCGGTTCCCGGAGACGCTTTCAGGGAAAGCCCCGACAAGGCCGCGGGGCTCCATAACTACCTGCACAACAGGTGGTCGGATGGAACAAGCCCCATCGACATCGGCAGGCCACTGGTGAACACGTTCAATCAGCGTTTCTGGAAGCTGCACGGCTGGATCGATCACCAGTGGTGGCGCTTCCGGCGTTCCAAGGGCATGAACGACGGCGATGCCGCCTATCAAACGAAGCTCAAACTCTATCTCGACATGATGAACCAGAGCGGTCATCACCACCACTTCGACGAGGTCTTGTCGACGACGACACCGAGCGTCGGGCGCAACATCTTCGACCTCGATTTCCCGAGTTGACCCAACGGTGTTTTCGGGAGCCCGAGTGGCGGAGGGCGGTGTTCCCGCCCTCCGCCTTGCTCATTCCGCCGGAACGGATGCCGACTTAGGTCCCCTCAATCCGACCAGCGCCAGAAGCGCGCCTGCTGCTGCGACCGCGGCGGCGCCCGCGAACGCGGCCCGGAAGCCGGGGAGCAGGTCCGCCGAGGCCGGATCGGTCGACTGGTACGACGCGGCGACGGCGACCATCGCTGCGAGGCCCACGGCCGAACCGACCTGATACGTCGTGTTGATCAGACCGGACGCCAATCCGGTCTCCTCGGGCCGGGCACTGGAGACCCCGACCATGGTGGCCGGGATGTAGGCCAACGACATGCCGAGCGCGGCGAGCAGCGAGGTGGGAAGCACATCGATCCAGAAGTCGCCGTCTGCGGGAAGCCGGGCCAGCATGACCAGTGCGCCGCCCATGATTGCCAGACCGAGCACCAGGCTCGCCTTCGGTCCCAGCACCGCGATGAACCTGCCGGAGAAGCCGACCATGAGGACCATGATCGCGACAGTCATCGGCACCAGCGCCAGGCCGCTTTCCCATGCCGAGAAATCCAGCGTCTGCTGCAGGTAGAGGTTCAGGTAGAACCAAAGAGGAATCCACGCCGCGCCGAGAAGCGCCATGAGGAGGTTTCCGACGGCGAGGTTCGGCGTCTTGAAGATGTGCAGCGGGAGCAACGGCTCGGCGCGCGCCGCCTGGATCAACACGAACACGACGATAAGGACCAGCGCGCCTCCGAGTTGGGCGAGCGTGGCCGTCGACGTCCAATGGCCCGGTTCCGTAGTCACGATCGCGTAGACCGAGAGGATCAGGGCGGCGGTGATGAGGATCGCTCCGATCCAGTCGACCCCGCCCTTAGAGACGACACTCTTCCGGAGGAGACCCGGGCTCGCGACGAGGGCGGCGACTCCGAGTGGCACGTTGATCAGGAACGTCCACTCCCAGCTCATCCACTGGGTGATCACGCCGCCGAGGAAGACCCCGGCAGTGCCTCCGGCGGCCGCGGAAGCGCCCCAGAAGGCGAACGCCTTTCCGAGTTCGGCACCATTGTGCGCGAAGAGGCTCACGAGGATGGTCATGGCCGACGGAGCGATCAAGGCAGCGCCCAAGCCCTGGACGGCGCGGCCTGCGAGCAGGACCTCCTGCGACGCTGCAAGACCAGCGACCAGTGAACCGGCCGTGAGGATGGCGAAGCCGAGCATAAAGAGCCGCCGCGCGCCAAAGAGGTCGCTCAGGCGCCCGCCGAGCAACAGGAGGCCACCGAAGACGATGACGTAGGCATTGAATATCCACGACAGGCCTTCTGCCGTGAAGCCGAGGCTGGTCTGGATCGCTGGCAGCGCGATGCCGATGATGGAAGTGTCGAGAATGACAATGAACTGGGCGGCGCAGAGAAGTGCCAGTGCCCACCATCGCCGGGGATCGGGTGTCTGTGTTGACATGTCGAATGTCCTGTTGGTTGGAATCCCGGGAGTGAAAAGCCCGTGGCCGCGCGATGATCGGGCGGTCGACATGGAGTCCTAGTGTTTCCAATGCTGGCAGGGTCAAGGGGGTGATGAACGGTTTCGAAAGACGGCCTGCCAATCAGGCTTTGAAATGAATTTCTCTATCTGTACGCGAAACTCAGAGTATGTCCGCGCGCCGAGTAGGAGGACGCGCCGACTATGCGAAAACGCGCAGGGACTCACGCGGCGGTCTGCGTGTCGGCCTCCGGCGTGAAGAACACGTCGGCATGGAAGTCCTCCGGTTTCAGGCCCAGGGAAAACGACGCGTCAGCAGCGGCCTCGACCATGGCGGGCGGACCCGCGACATACGCCTTCCATCCGCGCAGGTCCCTCAGGTCCTCCGCGAAGGCATCGGACACGTACCCGGATCGGCATTCTCCGGCTGACTCCGACTGGGAAAGAACCAAGTCGTAGCTGAAGTTGGCGTGCTCTTTAGCGGCTACTCCAAGATGTCGAGATCGTACAAGTCCCGATGGGTCCGCGCCCCGGCGTAGAGTCGGATCGGCTGCCGCATTCCGGATGCCAAAGCCGTTTGCACGATCGAACGGATCGGAGCCAATCCGGACCCTCCTGCGACCGCCAGCACAGGCCCGGTGTGCAACGCGCGGAGGTGCGAGTTCCCGAAGGGCCCTTGGACCTCGACCTTGTCTCCGACCCACAGGTTCTCGTGGAAGAACGAGGACACGCGCCCGCCTTCCACTCTACGGATGTGGAACTCCAGCTCGCGGCTGCCGGGGACGCTCGCGATCGAATAGTCGCGTTCCAGGCGTTTGCCCAAGCCGAGGCGCACGTATTGTCCGGCGGAGAACCGGAATTCCTCTTCTCCCAACGTGACGAGAACGCGCAGGATGTCGTGCGTAGCCTTGGACACGAATGTCACCAGCCCCTCGATCGTCTTGCGCGGATGGTCGGCGCTCTCGTCTCCGCCCGCCCACCGGACCGTGACATCGGTTTCCGGTATGGCCCTGCAGGCCAGGATCAGCCCAGCCGCCTTCTCCTCCTCGGTCAGCGAGAATCGGGTGTGCGGCAGAAGGCTGACCGAACCCTCGACCAGACGGGACTTGCACGACCCACAGCGCCCACCTCGGCATCCATGCGGATAAGCAACGCCGGAGGCGAGCGCCGCAGCGAGGACAGTCTGGTCCGTTTCGACCCGGATCGATCGCCGAGCCTGCGGAAGGTTCACGGAAAAGCCCGGCAACTCGGCGGCATTGTCCGTCGCCAGGGTTTGGGATTCGCTCATCTTATCATCCTTTCTGATGGCGACGGGAAGGTCGCGTGAAAGGAGGATGCCGTTTGCAAGCGTTGGAAGGTCAAGAAGGATGTTGATCGGCGAGGGCGTTGTCAGAACGGCTTCATGGCAGCGTCGTTACATTGAGACGAAGCCTTCTTGCTTTGCTCCAACAGCTTGATCTCAAGCCAAAAGATTGTGCGTCCGACTTTCTCCACTACGTGATCCTCGTCTGCCGCCGCCTGTTTGCACTCCGGAGACGAAGTCGCATATGCCGCCTTAGTGTCACGTGACGTACAGGACGTTGTCGCCGCCAACACGAGGGCGGCGCAGATGAGTTTAGGCAATGACATTGAGACCTCCATTCGGGCAATGCTTTTTCCATCCATCAGCAGGCTTGCGGCATCGACTCTTGAAATGTGTTTCGAGGCGGCGTTGCATGGGCCGGGGCAAAACGGGGCCGTGACCTTCAGATACTGGCGCTCGATCAACCAATCCTCGCTGCGCGCAGCCTCAATGCGTTTCCGATGACGCTGACCGACGACAGCGCCATGGCCGCCGCGGCTATGATCGGTGACAAAAGCAGTCCAAAGGACGGATAGAGAATCCCTGCCGCGACCGGAACTCCCGCCGCGTTGTAGACGAACGCGAAGAACAGGTTCTGACGAATGTTGCTCATCGTTGCTTGAGAGAGTTGCCTAGCCTTCACCAGTCCCTGGAGGTCGCCCTTCAGCAGGGTCACGCCCGCGCTTTCGATAGCGACGTCGGTACCCGTGCCCATAGCGACCCCCACGTCTGCGGCGGCAAGCGCCGGAGCGTCGTTGACGCCGTCCCCCGCCATGGCGACCACACGCCCCTCCGACCGAAGGCGCTTTACGATCTCGGCCTTGTTCTCCGGGAGGACCTCCGCCTCGACTTCGGCGATGCCAAGCCGCTGCGCGACCGCGAGCGCAGTCGTCTTGTTGTCCCCGGTCAGCATGACGACCCGGATGCCCGCGTCCCGAAGCGCCTTCAACGCCGCAGGAGTGGTCTCCTTCACCGGGTCGGCGATGGCGATCAGTCCGCCGAGCTTGCCATCGACGCTCATGAAGATAACGGTCGCGCCTTCACCGCGGAGGAGTTCGGCTTCGGCCGCGAGGGTGCTCACATCGACGCCCTCCTCCGACATGATCCTCAGGCTGCCGATCACGAGGCGCTTTGCGTCGACGGTTCCGACGACCCCCTTGCCCACCGGGCTGTCGAATTCGGATGCGGTGTCGAGCGCGATGTCGCGGGTTTCGGCCGCCTCCACGATGGCGAGCGCAAGCGGATGCTCGCTCGACTTCTCGAGACTTCCCGCAAGCCGCAGGAACTCGTGTTCGTCTATTCCGCCGACGGTTTTCACTGCCGTGACCTTGGGCCGTCCTTCGGTCAGCGTGCCCGTCTTGTCGACTACCAGCGTATCAACCTTCTCGAAACGCTCAAGGGCCTCGGCGTTCTTGATGAGGACCCCGAGACCCGCTCCCCGGCCGACACCGACCATGATCGACATCGGCGTCGCGAGACCCAGCGCGCACGGGCAGGCGATGATGAGCACGGCGACGGCAGCCACCAATCCATGCGCGAACCGTGGTTCCGGCCCCCAGATCATCCAGGCGGCGAAGGACAGCAAGGCGATCCCAATGACGACGGGGACGAACCATCCGGATACCTGGTCGGCCATGCGCTGGATCGGCGCGCGGGAGCGCTGCGCGTTCGCGACCATTTGGACGATCTGCGACAGCATGGTATCCCGGCCGACCTTGCCCGCCTCCATCATGAAGCCGCCCGTCTTGTTCATGGTGCCGCCGATGAGCGCCGAGCCTGCTTCCTTGGTCACAGGCATGGATTCACCCGTGATCATGGATTCGTCGATCGAGCTGCGTCCCTCGATCATCTTGCCGTCGACCGGGACTTTCTCGCCGGGCCGGACACGCAGCCTGTCGCCGACCGAAACCTCTTCGAGGGGCACATCGGCCTCCGTACCGTCGGCGGAGACCCGCCGCGCCATCTTGGGCGCGAGATCGAGAAGCGCTCGTATCGCCCCACCTGTCTGCTCGCGCGCCCTCAACTCTAGGACCTGCCCTAGAAGGACAAGCACGGTGATGACCGCTGCGGCCTCGAAATAGACGGCGACCGCACCGCCCATCGTCTGGAAGGTGTCGGGAAAGATGCCAGGAGCGATGGTCGCGACGACGCTATAGAGCCACGCCACGCCCGTTCCCATGGCGATGAGTGTGAACATGTTGAGTTTCACCGTCTTCAGCGACTGCCAGGCTCGCTCGAAGAACGGCCAGCCAGCCCAGAGCACCACGGGCGTGGCGAGCAGAAGCTGAATCCAGTTCGAGACCTTTGGATCGACGAACATGTGTAGATCGACGAGATGCCCGCCCATTTCGAGGACGAGGACGGGAACGGCCAGAACCAGCCCGACCCAGAAGCGGCGGCGCATGTCCAGGTATTCGGCACTCGGTCCCTGGTCAGCCGTCGCGATCTCAGGTTCTAGCGCCATGCCGCAGATCGGGCAGTTCCCCGGCCCGGGCTGCCTTATTTGGGGATGCATCGGGCAAGTATATATCGTTCCTTCAAGCACATGGGACGGAGGGGGCGGCCGACGATCGGCATGACCATGCCCATGATGCGGCTGCTCATGACGATGCTGATGATCGGCATGACTGGAAGAGGGTTTCACATCGCGGCCGTGCCCGGCATGCTCGCCGGAGCGGTCTTCGTTGTCCATCGGCTGTCTCCTCATCTGTTCTCGGGACGGCGTCATAACGCCGTCCCTGCCTGCCTTGCGTCGATCCAAATTTCACTGCTTATCCTGGCGAAACGTGCTATTATCCTGGTTCCCTACGGGAGGCTGATATGTCTATCATGGTCAAGCTCCTGACAGCCGCCGCCGCATTGGTGGGAAGCACTTCCGCAGCCTACTGCCAGCCACTTTCCTTCTACACTTCCGCGTTCGGTGAGCACGAACAGGTGAGCCTGTTCTTGCGAGATGCCACCGCCGCTGCAGAACCCGGTTTCGACTACGACGTATTGATCGAAATCGCCCGCGGTCAAACCGACGGCACTGGTTTCTACATCGATCCCTCCACCCACAAGGCGGTTGTGCGATGTTACGTTCCGGGCGCGGTGATGGTGAGCGGAAGGCTCTATGAGGTGTCGGGACTTGGAGGGGGCGACTGGAAGCTGGCGCTCTGGAACTCCATCTGTACGGCCCCGACGTCCTGAGAGCCGCGTTGGCCTTTGACTTGAGGTCGAAATCATAGCGCCGCCGCCGTGCGGTCGCACGCATGAACTTCCATCAGGTACGCGATGTCCAGCGTAACCGTCCTTGCTGGTATTTCCACCGACGCGGGATATGTCCAGTTGGCATGCCGTAAGGCGTTCGGTACCCGCTACAGCGGCCTTGTTCATGGCGATATTCCTTTTTCGGCGCTAGCTAAGGATGCCCGGAAGGCGTGATGTCTTCCGGGCATTGAGCTCGCAGGGGCTGGCGGATTTCGCCGCCAGTTGGTCAGCTTCTCCCAAAGCCGCCGCTTACACGGCCCCGCGCTCTCCTCCTCCCGGTTCGACTGGAACCCGGGAAGCTTTTGACACTCTGACGTAGAGTTACTTGACTTCGGTGACGGTGATTTTGCCATTCACGCGGTCGGCGACAAACTCCACGTTCGCGCCTTCCTTGAGCTTGGCGGCGTCGACCCCTTCACCAATTCGGAACACCATGGTCATCGCGGGCATGTCGAGGCTCTTGAGTTCCTCGTGAATGATCGTGACCTTTCCGGCCTTTTCGTCGATCTTCTTGACCTTGCCCTTGGTGAACTCGGCCCCGAACGCGGTGCCAGTGGTTCCCAGAGCGAGGGTCAGGGCCACGGCCAGGTTGATGATCTTTCGCATGTCGATTCTCCTTCGGTTTCGTGGTTACTTCTTGGCGGTGACGCTGACGTCGCCACGCATCCCGGCCTCGTAATGGCCGGGGATCAGGCAGGCGAAGGTCAGCGTTCCGGATTTCGTGAACTTCCAGATGATCTCGCCCGTCTTGCCGGGCGCGAGGCGCACGGAGTTCGGGTCGTCGTGCTCCATCTCGGGGAACTTCTCCATGACCTTCTTGTGCTCCATGATCTCGTCCTGGGTATCGAGCACGAATTCATGGTCGGTCTCTCCGCCGTTGCGGATCGCGAAGCGGACGGTCTGGCCCTCCTTCACCTGGACGGAAGCGGGCATGTAGAGCATCTTGCCGTCGTCCGTTTCCTTCATCGTGACCTGGATGGTCTGGGTCACTTTCGACTTCTTGCCCGGCTCCCCGGCCAGCGACACCTTGTCGTGCCCGCCTTCGTGGGTGCCGGATGCCAGCGCCGTCGTGCCGAGAGCGGCGAGAGCGGCGAGCGCCATTGCCATGAGATATTTCTTCATCGTGTTTCCTTTCACCGATGGTTTTCGTGGGATTGTTTGGTGGTGTCCTTGGGGGTCACCTTGGTCTTCGCATCGTCGGCCTTGGTCGGTTCGGGCAGAGCGCCCGTCCATTCCCATGCCTGCGTACCGGGCGGGTTCTCGTACCAGCCGGGGTCCTTGTAATCGTCCGCAGAGATGCCTTCGCGGACCTTCACCACGGAGAACATGCCGCCCATCTCGATGGGACCGTGCGGACCCCACCCGGTCATCATGGGGACGGTGTTCTCCGGGATTTCCATTTCCATCTCGCCCATGTCGGCCATGCCCTTGGTGCCCATGGGCATGTATTCCGGCTGGAGCTTGCGGATTTTCTTGGCCACCTCGCGCTTGTCGACGCCGATGAAGGTGGGGACGTCGTGTCCCATCGCGTTCATCGTGTGATGCGACTTGTGGCAATGGATCGCCCAATCACCGAGATAATTGGCGTCGAACTCGTAGGCCCGCATCGCGCCGACCGGGATGTCGATCGACACTTCCGGCCAGCGCGCCTCCGGCCGCACCCAGCCGCCGTCGGTGCAGGTGACCTCGAAGTCGTAGCCGTGCATGTGGATCGGGTGGTTGGTCATGGTGAGGTTGCCGACCCGGACGCGAACCTTGTCGTTCTTGGAGACGACGAGCGGATCGATCCCCGGAAACACCCGGCTGTTCCAGGTCCAGAGATTGAAGTCGGTCATTTCCATGACGCGCGGGACGTATGAGCCGGGCTCGATGTCGAAGGCACTGAGCAGAAAGGCGAAGTCCCGGTCCACGGGCATGAACTTCGGGTCCTTGGGATGGATGACGAATAGTCCCATCATCCCCATCGCCATCTGGACCATCTCGTCGGAATGCGGATGGTACATGAACGTGCCCGACTTCACGAGGTCGAACTCGTAGACGAAGGTCTTGCCGACGGGGATATGCGGCTGGCTGAGCCCACCGACACCGTCCATGCCCGAGGGCAGGATCATGCCGTGCCAGTGGACGGTGGTGTGCTCCGGCAGCTTGTTGGTCACGAAGATACGCACCCGGTCGCCCTCGACCGCCTCGATGGTGGGACCCGGCGACTGGCCGTTGTAACCCCATAGATGGGCGGTCATGCCTTCGGCCATCTCCCGCTCGACGGGTTCGGCGACGAGGTGGAACTCCTTGACCCCGTTGTTCATGCGGAAGGGCAGCGTCCAGCCGTTCAGCGTAACCACGGGCTGGTAGTCCGGGCCGGTCGGCGGGTGGAGCGGCCCTTGCGTGCTCGCCTTCTCCATGATCGCGGCTTCAGGCAGACCCATGTTGGTGGTCGCCGCCCATGCGGAACTGGAGACCATGGCAGCGCCGGCTCCCAGTATTTGTCTTCTCGAAAACATCTCGGTTCCTTTCTAGTGTCCGCCGGCGTTGCCGGACGGTGCGGTCGACGCGGCTTCCGTGGGGGCCGAACCCGCGCCGCCGCCGTAGACGGCCGCAGTCAGGTTCGCCGCCGCGAGCCAGAAGTCGCGCTTGGCGTTGATGGAGAGCTGAACGGCGTTGATCTTGTCCCGGCTGTCGGTCAGCAGTTCGAACGTGTTGGTGATCATGCCATTGTAGGTGAGCAGCGATTCCTGCTCGATCTTGGTCCTCAGGGGCACGAGGCTGTTGCGGTAATGCCGGGCTATGTCGTAGCTTGATCGATAGGCCTCGTAAGCCGACCGCGACTCCGAGCGGACGTTGACCGCCTTCTCCGCGAGTTGGTTGGCCGCCCGCATATAGGCGAGCTCCGCCTTGCGCATTCGCGCCTTGCCGCTGTCGAAGATCGGAATGACGAACTCCAACTCCTTGGAATAGCTCGTATCCTTCTTGACCTTGCCGTCTTCCTTCTCGCGCTCGGTCTCGAACCCCGAGACGATCTCCAGATCGGTGACAAAGCGCGTCGCCTCGGTCAGCCCGTATGCTTTGGCGTTGGCCTCGAGTTCCAGCTTGGCGACCTGGAGGTCGATCCGGTTGGCGATCGCCTGCGCCTCGATGACGTTGTCGGTGATCAGCTTCTTGGGCAGCGGAGGCAGACGGTTGGGAAGCTTGTAGGCGACATCGTCGCCCCACAGTCCCATGAGCCGCGTCAGCTCCTCCTTCGCAAGGCGCTGGGCGAGCCGCGCCTGGGCGGTCTGACCCGACAGTTCGGCATAGAAGGCGTGCTCCCGCGCCTGCGAGCCCTTGGTCATGGCCCCGCTCTCGCCGAGCTTCTTGGCAAGCTCGGACGCAGCGTCGGCCGCCGCCTGAGCCTGGTTGAGTTGCGCGACCGTCTCGGAAGCGGCGACGGCGTTCACCCAGGCCCTGCGGGTGTTCGCCGCCAGCTCCAGTGTCTTGAGCGCCGCGTTGAGCTGCGCCTGGTCGAAACGGACCTTGGCGACTTTGATCGTCCTATCACGGGTCGCGAGAGCCAGCAGGTTGACAGCGAGCGTTCCCTCGATCGCGCGATATGCCTCAAGGCCCGGCGTGCCGATGCCCGTCAGGCCGACCGCCAACGTCGGATTGACGAGGAGCGTTGACTGCCAGACATCGGCGCCCGCGTCACCGAGATCGGCGTAAGCCGCCTGAAGGCCCTTGTTGTTGAGGAGCGCGATCTGGACAGCCGTCTCGGCATTAACAGCCTTGGACTGCGCAAGAAGCTCCTTGACTTGCGCATCCACGCGCTCCGCTTCGGCGCGGCTTTGTATCCAGACCGTCTCTTTCGAAAGGACAGCGCTTTTGCTCTGGGCGGCCGAAAATCCTGCGTCCTTTGCTGTGAATTCGTTTGTCGTGCAGCCTGTCAGAAACAGCGTGGCTGCGAGCGCCCCCGATACTGTCAGTCCCCTCATGACGCGTCGCTCCCCTCGGACGCGGCATCGTCATTCAGCTTCCGCCACGGCTTGGGATTGACGGGATCGCGGTGCTGGTAGCCCGCGACGGGATTGTGGTGGTGGGACGGTACGACTTCGGCGCTAAGGTCCGAAGGGGCCCTCGAGGCCGTGACCTCCGATGGATAGGTGGACGCGCATCCGCCGAGGATCAACGGCAGGATGGCCACCGACAACAGGTGTTTCATGTTGGAATCCGAGCATGGGTTTGAACAGGGCGGACTCAGGAAAAATCTGAATCACGCCCATCGAGCCGCTTCAGCGGCGTTCGTTCATGCGCGGATACTGGGGGGACGGTGCAGGGATTGGAGCTGGCCGAAGACGGAGCTGTCGTTCAGGAAATCGCGAACGGAATCGCTGCGCGGCGAGCCGAAATCGGGTGCGTCTGATATGATCGCGAGGCTGATGCAGAAATCGCTGCAGCAATTCTGCTTGTCCTGCTTCTGGTCGTGCTTTGCTGTATCCTTGGTGATGCCGTGGTCGTGATGATCGGAGTCATCCATCGAGGCGTGTTCGTCCTGGATATTATCCAGACTCACGGCAACCGACGACGCTTCATCGCCGTGCATCGCGAAGGTGGCATTAGGCAACGTATAGAGAGCCAGCGATGCGACGATCGCCAAGCGGAGCAGAACCAGCATTTTAGCGAATGCGATTCGGAACACGTTTCCCATTTCCTCTGGATAACACACCCAGTTAGCCTGTCAATTTCGACCGAATATTGGCGGGCGGCTCGATGCGTCTCTTTCCGTGCACGGTTAATACAAAGGCGATCCTGCCCATAGCTGATCCGGCGAGGATTTGCGAACGCTAAACGTTGACAGCGTGACAAGGTCAACAGGCGTCATCGATTTTTTAGAGATTTAGTTCTTCCGGGGAAGCATCCGCTCCAGGACATCGTCCCGTTTGACGAGCGCGTGCCAGAAGGCGGCCGCCACGTGCAACGCGACCATGCCGAGGATGATCCAGGCACCCGCGACGTGCAAGGGCGCGACGCGGAACGTGAGATAGCTCGCGACAAGACCGAGAGCAGCCTGACAGATGATGGCGGCGTAGAAAGCCCAGTGGAGCGCGAGGGCGACAACACCCATAACGTCACTTGGAAACGCCGTGCGCTCGCTCCGGAGGCGGACGATCAAGCGTAATGCCATCAAAGCGCCGATCGCCATGCCGCAATAATTGTGGACCTTGTGCTGGAGAATGTCCCAGGCCGACGGTTCGATGCCCATATGCACGGCGTGGTGCGTCCGATCGATACTCCCACCTGTAAGGTACTGGATGGGTATCATGAGCACGATGGCCCAATGAAGGGCGATCTGAAGGTTGGTATATCGGTCCCGCATCTGATGCCACGTGTTTGAAGACAGCGCCCACCCTCGCCGAAAGAGGTTAATATTCCGGGCCGGGAACCTTGACTGGCTCTCGCATGTTCACAACAACGGAGGATAATACTTGGCAACCGACCGGATCACGAGATCGCTGTTCACCCTGCTGGCTGCCGCGCTGTTCGCGCTGCACTTCCTTGGGATGTCACGCGCCGTCGCCGGTGAGCATGCCCCGGTTCAGATCGCCACGGAGCACCACCATATCGACCGGAACGGTTGCTCCGGGACGTGCTGCGAAAAGGCGGCGTGTTGTGTCCAAGCGGTCGTGCGAGACGACGGCCTTCCACCGCCTCCCCTGCCTCCGAGTTTTTCGATCACTTCAGAAGTGAACCTCGCTCTCCTGATCATAAGGGGACTCGACCCCCCTCCTCGAACACGCGCCGCCTGAAAGAAACCCACATGATAACTCGATCAATGGAGAACACGATGTTCAGCCAGCTCAAAACCCTATCAGTCGCCTTCGTCCTCGCAACGTCCGCAGCTTCGTATGCGAGCGCCCAGGAAGTCACCTACCCAGAGAAGTGCAAGTCCTCACACGACATGGCCATGGACCACGAGAAGATGATGAAGTCCTCGAGCATGGACATGCAGATGACCGATTTCCAGAGGGAGATGATGGACGGCATGCACAAGACGATGCCGCTGATGACGGGAGGCATGATGAAGGACGACGCCGATGTCGCCTTCGTATGCGGCATGATCGCCCACCACATGGGAGCCATCGAAATGTCCAAGACCGAGCTCAAGCTCGGCGACAACGAGGAGGCCAAGGCCATGGCGCAGAAAATCATCGACGCTCAGGTCAAGGAAATCGAAGACATGGCCAAGTGGGTCGAAGCGAACGCGAAGTAGGCAGATGTCGTCGCCCATGCCATGATAAGCATGGAGACAACCCGGCCGCGCAAGCGGCCGGGCCCAATGGGCAACTCGGTGCACTTGTTACGCCGAGAGCCCCTTCCCTTTCAGACTTGACGAGAACTGTGCTTGAAAACTTCGGGGTTCGCATTTCTGGTGTTCACGGCGTTGACGGGCGCGGCGCTTGTCGTCGCGGCCGAAACTGTGTCGCCCGCAGTCAGGGCGCGGCAGGCGGACATGAAGGAGATCAGCGCGGCGGCGAAAGCCATAAGCGAGTTCTTCTCCGGCAAGAGACCGTACCAAGCCTCCGAGTTCAGACGCAACGTCGACGTGATTTCCATTCGCGCCGGAGAGCATCTCGTGGCGCGGTTCGCGACCACGACCTCGGCGGCCGGCTCGGACGCAAAGCCGGAGATCGAGACGGATCGGGACAAGTTCGCTGAACTTGCTCGCCAGATGGAAGTCTATGCGAACCGCCTCAGGGACTCGGCGGAGGAAGGTGGGGCCATGCCTCAGTCCATGCGCATGAAAGCCTCTGAGGCGATCGATGGCGGCCCCTTCGCAAAGCGAAAGGACAAAGCGCCCGACGTGGACGCTTACAGTTCAGAGCACGCCTTCCATATGATGCTGCAGACCTGCACGTCATGCCACGCGGCGTTCCGGATCAAGCGCAAGTGACGTAACGGCGGGTCGAACATGGCTGCCACAGCGACCGAAGCCAGACGCGCGGGCGATTGCGGGCCGCACCGCCGATGTCAGGCCGCGCGCGGCTCCACCTCGACCGTCACATGTGAAAGGTCGTGGATCGCCATCAGTTCACGCCGATAGTACGACGGCGGGCGAGGTTCGTCAGCTAGCACGGACACGATGGCGCCATGGTGACCGGGTCCAAGCCGCCATACATGGAGGTCGGTGATCTCGTTACCGTCCTTCTCGATGATCTCTCGGATTTCCGTTGGAAGGTCCTCGTCCGCTGGAACATAGTCCAGAAGGACTCCGCCAGCCTCTTTGATGAGGCCCCACGACCAGCGCGCGATCACGAGCGCGCCGACGATGCCGATCGCCGGGTCGAGCCACAGCCATCCGTACAGGCTACCGACGAGAAGGGCAACGATCGCCAACACGGAAGTAAGGGCGTCGGCGAGGACATGGAGATACGCCGCCCGGAGATTCTGGTCCCTGACGTCATGGTCATGAGCGTGGTGATGCCCGTGATGGCTATCGTGGCTATGATGGTGCTTGGCGTGAGAGTGATGGTGCGAATGGTTATCCCGCAGGAGCCAGGCGCAAAGCAGGTTCACCGCTAACCCGACGACTGCGACGAAGGTGGCTTCCCGAAAATCGATCGACACCGGAGAGCTGAATCGGAGGAAGCTCTCCCATCCGATGATCAGGGCGATGAGAGCGAGCAGGACCGCGCTGGCGAAGGCCGCGAGGTCGCCGATTTTTCCAGTGCCGAACGTGAAGCGGGAATTACGGCTGTGCTTCCGCGCGAAGGCGTAGGCGAGAGCGGCAACCAGCAACGCTGCGGCGTGCGTCGACATGTGCCAGCCGTCCGCCGTCAGCGCCATCGAGCCGAAGACATTCCCGGCGACGATCTCCACGATCATCATGGTCGTCGTGATGCCTATCACCAGCCAAGTGCGTCTGGCATTGCGGTCATGGTCCTTACCAAGGAAGACGTGATCGTGGCGGTTGCCCGTAGAGGTGGGGCTCGGATCGCTGGTCATTTGAAGTACGTCCTTACGGCGTCGATGAGATCGGACGCTCCCTTGGCGCGTGCGGGATCGGTGTCCTTGTCGGGGTTGGCCAGGTGTTCGCGGATGTGGTCCTCGATGAGTTCGGACGTCAGGCCTGACACAGCGCCGCGGACCGACGCCACGAGGTTCAGTACCTCGCCACAGGGCGCTTCCGCCTCGAGCATACGTTCGATGGCTTCCATCTGACCTTTCAGTCGCCGAACTCGCGCGAGCAATTTAGCTTGGTGTTTGATCGTGTGCGTCATAAGATAGGGGGCTACCCTATTCGTGAGGCAATTTCAAGGCGGCCCTGGAACCTGAATAGTGCCGAAACGCAATCGAAGGGATAATGGAGGCCCTGCCTGGGAGTCGAACCCGGATCGGCTGCGAACGAAGCAGCTGCTCTGAAGTTAAGCTACGAGGGCCGTTGAACTCGATATCGCTCCACAACGAACGCGGCGCAAGCGTTTCCCGAAGTTAAGGTTACTCCGGGACCAGTGGGAGCCGAGCGCCGCCTGCACTTTTTCGGTTGTGGCGACCGTCTTGGACATCGTATTCACGTCGGTCTTGAATTCCGTCGGCGCGCCTATGACTTCAGACATAGGCGATGTCCAGCGGAAGCTTCCGGCCCGGTATGTCGACCTGTTTTGCTTCACGCCAGCTCGCCACGAGTCCGGGCGAATGTGTCGCGTGCCTCAGCTCGGCGGATACGACCAGTGTCGCGCCGACGGACTTCGAGACCGCCTGAAGCCTTTGCGCGACGTTCACGACGTCGCCGAGCACCGTGTACTCGCTGTGGCATCCGGCCTCCAGGACGCCCGCCAAGGCGGTTCCGGCATGGAGCCCTATTCCTGCCTTCAGCGCGGGTCGGCCGGCCGCGCCTTCGCGCTCGCGCCACTGTTCGAGCGCCTGGACCAGTTCCAGCGCGCATGCGAGAGCCCGATCGGCGTCGTCCTCGCGCGGCGCGGGATGTCCGAACACAGCCATGACCCCGTCGCCAAGATATTTGTCCACCGCGCCGCCATGCCGTACCACGACATCGGAGACGATGTCCCGGAACTCGGACAGCATGTGCCGCATCTGCTCCGAGGAGGCGGATTCGGCGAAGCTGGTGAATCCCCTGAGATCGACGAACATGACCGCGATCCGCCGCCGCTCGAGTCGCATGTCGTCACCGTCGGCGAGTTGCTCGACCACTGTTGGGGAGAAGAACCTGGCGAGGTTGCTCCTTCCTCGCTGGGCGATCGCGGCCTTGTCGCGCGTGTCCGCGGTTTCGCGCACGATCACGTAAACCGCCAAGGCCGCGGCGCCGAAACTCAAGGCCAGGCCGAGTTCCCGGTGGAAGTCCGGGTCCAGGAGAGCTTCGGCAAGAACAAGCCCGGAGCTGGCTCCGGCGACCACGAGGACCGCGAGCCAGCCCGCGAACACGATGCCGGAAAACCACGCCACAAGTTTCGTGTTCGACGAGAGTGCCGCGTTGTTGAGCAGGATGAACGCGACGACGAGACCCGCCGGAGTGAGCGCGTGGCTATGATCGAACGGACCCTGCGCCGCATGCATATAGAGCATGATAAGGACCGCGATCGCGTCGACGAGCACGAATAAGGGCAGCCGCCAGGAGATATCGGGTCGCCGGACGGTGAGGAACAGCGAAACCAGAGTGAAGACAAGATATACGATAATGAGGATGGTGTGGGTCGGCGTTCGGGTATAGCTGCCAAGTACGAAGTTGCCCATGAGCACCGCCACGGCAACGAGGCGGAGGAGTTCGCTGCCGATCACCCTCAGGCGGACAGGGTTCGCTGAGTTGGGCGCGGGCGCGGAATTTGGAAGGCGCACGACATCGGCATCTGTCGAATGGATTGACATGCGATTTCCTTCTTAGTTCTCTTGGCGCTTGACCGCGCCTACCTAGGCCGCCTCGGTCGATAGACCTCAAACGGCGGCTACTCCGAACTTCCGGCCATCCTTGGCGGGGGTGGTATCGATCTTGCCTTTTCCTTCGGCGAAACCTTCGATGATGGGGCAGTCGGGTCGGTGGTCGCCGTGGCAATTGTTGGCGAGGTGCTTGAGCGTCTTGGTCATCTCTGCGATCGCCGCCGCTTTCCTTTCGAGTTCCGCGATCTGTTCGATGGCGATGGCCTTGACGTCGGCGCTGGCCCGCGAGCGGTCCCGCCAGAGCGCGAGCAACGTCTTCATCTGTTCGACGGTGAAGCCGAGGTCCCGTGCTCGGCGGATGAAACGAAGCGTGTGGATTTCGTTGTCGGTATAAGTGCGGTAGCTGGAGTCCGTTCGATGGGCGGGCTTGATGAGCCCGATCTGCTCGTAGTACCGGATCATCTTTGACGAGACCCCACTCGCCTTGCTTGCGTCACCAATGTTCATGATCGTCTCCTTGCGTGATGGGGACGCGCGCTGATTGGCGCGCGTCGATGGTTTCACTGCGGGCGGAAGCTCCGGAGCCTGAGGGCGTTGGCGAGCACGAAAACGCTCGACATGCCCATGGCGGCCGCGGCCAGCACCGGAGAGAGCAGCGTGCCGTTCACCGGATAGAGGGCGCCCGCCGCGACTGGGATCAGGATCACGTTGTAGGCGAAGGCCCAGAACAGGTTCTGCTTGATGTTCCGGATCGTGGCCTGGCTGAGCGCGATGGCGCGCGACACCCCGGTCAACTCGCCCGACATCAGGACCACGTCCGCACTCTCGATGGCGATATCCGTGCCCGTTCCGACGGCAAGCCCGACATCTGCCTCGGTCAACGCCGGAGCGTCGTTGATGCCGTCGCCGATGAAGGCGACGGTCCTGCCGCCCTCACGCAGCCGCTTGACGGCGTCCACCTTTCCATCGGGCAGGACCTCGGCGATGACTTCGTCGATCCCGAGCTGACCTGCGACCGCACGGGCGGTGTGGCCGTTGTCGCCGGTGATCATCGCCACTTTCAGGCCGAGCGCATGAAGTGCGGCGATCGCCACCGGTGTCGAGTCCTTGATAGGGTCGGCGACCGCGATCACCGCGGCGAGCTTGCCATCGACTGCCGCGTAGAGCGGCGAGCGGCCGAGGCCGCCGAGCGTTTCCGCGCGCTCCGCGAAGCCTGAGACATCGATGCCGGACGCGGTCATCGCACGATCGGCGCCGACCAGGACCTTCCGCCCTTCGACAACCCCGCTCACGCCAAAGCCAGGCAGGGCTTCAAAGTCCGAGACGGCGACCGGAGATACTCCGATATCCTTCGCTCCGGCGACAATTGCCTCGGCGATCGGGTGTTCGGAAAGGACTTCGACGCTGGCGACCAGACGCAGGACCTCGATCTTGGCGAAACCTTCCGCGACGTCGAAGTCGGTGAGTTCCGGCCTGCCTTTGGTGAGGGTGCCCGTCTTGTCCAGCGCCACGACGTCTACGTCGCGCAGGCTTTGCAGCGCCTCGCCCTTGCGGAACAGGATGCCGAACTCGGCCGCGCGCCCCGTGCCGACCATGATCGAGGTTGGGGTTGCGAGACCCATGGCGCAAGGGCAGGCGATGATCAGGACGGCGACGGCGTTTACGAGCGCATAGGTCAGCGCGTGGTCAGGACCGAGGGCGAGCCAGACGAGGAAGGTGACGGAGGCGGCCGCGATGACGGCCGGGACGAACCAGCCCGTCACCTTGTCGACCAGCGCCTGGATCGGAAGCTTCGACCCTTGCGCCGCCTCGACCATGCGGATGATCTGGGCGAGCAGCGTGTCGCCGCCGATCTTGGTCGCCCGGAAGGTGAACGAGCCTGTCTTGTTGATCGTGCCGCCGACGACCTCCGAGCTGACCGCCTTCCTCACGGGAACCGGTTCGCCCGTGATCATGGATTCATCGACATAGGAGACGCCCTCGACGACGGTGCCATCGACCGGAACCTTCTCGCCCGGCCTGATGCGTACGACGTCGTTACGGCGCACGTCGGCGACCGGGACTTCGACGAATTCGCCGTTCCGCTCGACGAAGGCTGTCTTGGGCTGCAGACCGATGAGGTGCTTGATCGCCTGGCTGGTCTTGCCCTTGGCGCGTGCCTCGAGGAAACGGCCGAGCAGGATCAGCGTCACGATGACGGCAGCCGCCTCGTAATAGACGTTCTCGGTTCCCTCCGGCAGCAGGCCCGGGGAAAAGGTCGCGATCACCGAATATCCCCACGCCGCCGAGGTGCCGAGCACGACGAGCGAATTCATGTCCGGTGTCCAGCGCAACAGGTTCGGCACGCCCTTCTGGAAGAAGCGCAGGCCGGGCCCGAAAAGGACGAGCGAGGCGAGCGCGAACTGGAGGTAGCGGTTCTCCTCCATCCCGATGTTCTCCATCACCCAGACATGAATGGCCGGGACGAAGTGCGAGCCCATCTCGAGAACGAAGAGCGGCAACGTGAACACGGCGGCAAGTGCCAACGCCATAGCGAGCTTCTTGAGCTCCTGGGCCTTGCGGTCAGGCTCGGTCGTCGCCCCCGTCTCCTCGCGCGGATGGATGACCTCGTATCCGGCCTTGCGGACCGCGCCTTCGAGCGCGGCGATATCGCCTCCGGCGAAACGGACGGTGGCCTTCTCGGTCGCGAGGTTGACGGAGGCTTCGAGCACGCCGGGAACAGCCGCGAGCGCCTTCTCGACACGGCGAACGCAGGATGCGCAGGTCATGCCTTCGATCCGAAGTTCGCCCGTCTCGATCCTTGGCTCGTAGCCCGCCTTCGAGATCGCCTGAATTACCGCGTCTGCGACGGCCGGGTCGCTGAAGCTGACAGAGGCACGCTCCGTTGCGAGGTTCACATTGGCGGCCTGTACGCCGGGAACGGCGGCAATCGCCTTCTCAACACGGCCGACGCAGGACGCACAGGTCATGCCGTCGATGCCGAATTCGGCCCAGGAGGTGTCGAAACCTCGTTCTTCAATCTTCTTGAGTGCAGTCATGGGATAGTCCCTTTCACTAACTGCATAGATAGATAATCCTTCCAACAATGGTAAGGTCAAGCGCCGCTTCAAGAAAAGTTTTCCCCTCCCCGCGCACTTGAGTTTGGAAGCATCATCGTTTCCGGCGAGCAGCAAGTTCTCGATAGAACGCCTCGGGCGACACTCCGATCTCCTCGGCCACGCCCTTCCAATCCCCTTTGACGGGCATTACGCGTTCATGCCAGGTGAGCCACGCGTCGAGCCGTTCGGCGACCGTGCGGAGCGAAACCAGTTCGGCGCGCCTCCTCGCTGCCTGAAGCTGATGCGACATCGCCAAAGCCCACGCACGGCAGAACCGGACGTCGGTGTCGAGGAGACGTTGGATATCGACGACCGCATAGGCTTCGGTCTCCGCGTCCGTCATCGCGATACCATCACAATGGTAGCTCGGCGAGAATACCGAGGCCTCTGCCAGGATGTCACCCGCCGCAGCCCGCTGGAGGACAGCGGTCTGTCCGTCGGGCTGGTACCGGACCAACCGGATCGTTCCCGCGCGCACGACATGAAGCGTCTCGACGGCATCGTTCCGGTGGAACAGGAAAGCTCCTGCAGCGGAGGACCGGCTCGCGCGAGGAAAGGGCCGGAGACATTCAAAGAGTTCGAGCGACATGACAGCTATCATGTCATGGAATCGCCTGGGGGTTCAAGATCGCAGGGCATGAAGGAGAAGCCATGAGATACGCTACGATTATACTCGCGGCGGCAACGCTTGCCGCCCACCCTGCTCCTGCAGCCGACAACCATCACAATCACGGCCATAAGTCGCCCTATGCCGGAGAGCAGACCCGCGACATCAAGGCGTTTTCGCGGGAGGACATAGAGGAACTGCTTCGCGGCGGCGGATGGGGATTTGCCAAGGCGGCCGAGCTGAACGGAATGCCCGGGCCGACCCACGTCCTCGACATGGCGGGCGATCTCGGATTGTCCTCGGACCAGACGGCGAAGGTGCGCCAAGTGCGCGACCAGATGCGGCAGGAGGCAGTGGCGTTGGGAAAACAGTTTGTGGCCCAGGAGGGGGAGCTTGAAGCGAGGTTCCGAGGCGGTGAAATCGCCGAAAAGGAACTGAACCACCGGGTGAAGGAGATCGAGGTGACGAGGGCGGAGCTTCGGATCGCCCATCTGCGCGCTCACCTCGCGGTGGTCGGCATTCTCGAGGATGACCAGGTCGATCAGTATAACGCGCTTAGAGGTTATAGGTGAAGAGCAACAGCCCGGCTCCACGGATGGAAACCGGGCTGCGCAGGTCAGGCGGCTTTGTAAGTGGCCGGATACCCGGCCTCGTCGAGCGCTGAGCCGATCGCGCTCGGATCGGCCGTGGTTTCCACGGTGGCCTTGCGCGCGTTGAGGTCAACATTGGCGACTGCGGCTGGGTCGATCGACTTGATTGCCTTGGTGACGGTTCCCGCGCAGTGCCCGCAGCTCATATCCGGAATGTCGAATTCATACATGGTCAATTCTCCTGTCGTTGGGACATGACGGGATATGGGGCTTCCAATACTGGCAAGGTCAAGGGGTCCACGAAAAACAACGGTCGAGCGACGGCTAGTGCATGTCCTTCGGCACCGGTGTCAACTTGAGCCCTTCATCATGCGCTCGAAGTTGATCGTCCCGCCGATCCTCATGCGGCTTCATGTCAGGACGTCGTCTATGACAGCTTATATTTGTATCCAGTCCCCAATTGCACATTGCCGACGATGCTGGTGTTCCTGATCGACTCCGCAAGCCCAAATTTAGATAAGAGAACGCAACCCGCTGCCGAATGCGGCTTCGATTTCCTCGCGCCAGTAGTATTGAAAATCCGTGTGTGGATGAGGCAAGCAGTTTCCAACCTTCGTTGAATAGCTAATGCCTCCTTCGAGGCGATGGGAAAGTTCAAACCGACTTATAAACGTACGTCGAAACGATTGGAGATTTCCCAAAGTTGGGAGACGTGTGAGCAATTTTGCGCTAATTAACTTATTTACGAGCTTTGGCCGTTGCCCGAGGACTTCGGACACCTCGGCGGTCGATAGAATTATGTTTGACACTCCTTCGACCTTCGAGTTGGCAAGGATGTCAGCGAGCTCGGCAACGTTTTGAACGCTAATGCGATGGGTGTAAGCGTAACCTGGCGGCATCCATTTATAACGAAGCTTACGATCCAAGATTGCCTCGAAAATGTCGCCCCAAGGAGGTACCACGGCCGTTGAAAACATGCGGATCAGAAAGTGTAGCGTCGTCTGGAACGGATACCGTCCGGTAGTTGCACCAGTGTTCTCAAAAAGGTCCGCGAATTCTCTCGCCAAGTTTGGTCTCCGGAGGTGTTCAACATTGGCCACAGACGTCGCAAGCTCGTGGGGAAGGACCCCGATTTCTTTGGCAAGCCTCTTTAGGGCAGGATCGCTTCGGGCTTTGGCGACGTCGCGCTCTATATCCGAACTGAAGAGTGAACGGTCGGCCAGAAACGTCTTCGTTCTCAATCCAGCAGGCTTCTCAGATCGCAAGCAAGCAACAATGTAAGTTCGTCTGGCATCACGATTGTTCCCGGCAATGTCGAATCCCCCACGTTCTCGTCGCCATTAGTCGCACATCCCGCCACGCAATCGCTGGACTTCGCATTTGTGAATATGGAAAATCGATCTGTAATATGGACGTTTGGATTTGTGTATGTGGATTTCGGATTGTGCCTGACATCCCTATTGTGTCCTTACCGGATACACCTCATATAGGTTCCGTACCATAGTACGGAGTCAAGGGATGAAATCGACGACAATCGCAGGGCTCGCACGCGAAGGCGGCGTGGGCGTCGAAACGGTCAGATATTACCAGCGCCGAGGACTACTCGACACGCCTGAACGGGCAAATACATATGGCCTCGGCGGCGGCGTACGCCGCTACGGCGACGAGGATGTGCGAAAACTCCGCTTCATCCGTTCGGCGCAGGCGGCAGGTTTCACGCTGGAAGAGATTTCCGAACTGATCACGCTCGACGCCACGGACGATCGCGCACGGGCATTGGAGATCGCCAACGAACGGATCACCGCGCTTGATGCGAAGATCGCCGAATTGGAAGCCGCGCGCACTTCGTTGAAACGGCTTGCTCATCATTGCAGCCACACTCACGAAGGCCCCTGCCCGATCCTCACGGCGTTCGAGCACTGAAATAACGATTTCGGCGTTTTTTGGAGAGCTAAACGGCGATCTTTCCTGAAGCATCTTCGGCGCTGGAAACGAAAGCCAGAATATCGTCGCTGTGAACGACGCGATTCCTGCCGGATGCTTTGGCAAAATAGAGTGCCTTGTCCGCATGGGTGAGCAGGATCGAATATCCGGTTTTGCCGTCTCCGCGTGATACGCCGGCAGAGAAGGTCACCGATATTTCGGAACCATCCACGTCGAATGTGCGGGTGGCAAGGGCGGCGCGGACCAGGTCCATGACGACCATGGTTTCGTCCTTTGCGCGGTCGCGAAGAATGACGCCGAACTCCTCTCCGCCGAGACGCGCGACGGCTGCTTCGCGGCCGAGTACACGCCGCAACTCCCTGGCGACTTCGACCAGCACCGCATCGCCTGCTGCATGGCCATAGGTATCGTTGATCGCCTTGAACCGGTCGATATCGAGGATCGCCACGACATAGGGGGCGTTCAGCGCCGAGATGACATCGACGAAGGCGCGCCGGTTCATCAATCCGGTCAGCGGATCAGTTCGCGAAAGCCGCTCGAAGGCATTGCGTGACACTGCGAGATCACGGATCGCGTTGCCGATGAGATAGTAGGCGAGAAAACAGATCGGCCCGGCGACGAAAGCGGTCACAACCGTGTCGGCCCAAGGATCCGGCGGCAGCGTGACATGGAGAAAGCCAAGCCGGCCGAACAGCTGATAGACGCCGAAGTTCAGCCCGACCGCGGCAATCGTCGTCCAGAATGACCGCACCAGCGCAAAACGCAGCACATCACGACGCTTGGAGAATGCGCCGACCGCAATTCTCGTGATGATCCATTGCTTGATTTGGGCGACCATAGTTAGCGCTTTCGAGTCCGCGCATATTATGGTCGGCTAAATATTAAGAACGTCTTTCAACGGAAACAGACATCCGAGCGATCGGCCGAAAATCTCGTATCAGGAGGCAAAACGCGACACTTCCGCGCCCTGGATGAACTGGCCGATCCGCTTGATTTCCCATTCCAGCAGGATGCCGGAATGTTCGAACACGCGCCGTCGCACCGTCTCGCCGAGGCTTTCGAGATCATAGCCGGTGGCGTGGCCGATATTGATCATGAAATTGCAGTGGAGCGGCGACATTTGCGCGCCACCGATCTGCAAGCCACGGCATCCTGCCTCGTCGATCAGCTTCCAGGCCGAATTGTCGGGCGGGTTCTTGAAGGTCGAACCACCGGTCTTTTCCTTCACCGGCTGCACCGTTTCGCGATGATGGCGCACGGCGTCCATCTCGGTGCGGATCTTGGCCTTGTCGTCGGCATAGCCTTCGAAGATGCCATGCGTGAAGATCAGGCCTTCGGGTACCACGGACTTGCGATAGCTGTATTTCATCTCGGCATTCGAAAGCGTGACGCGATTGCCCCTGCGATCGACCGCCTCGACTGAAACGACGCGTTCCCTAGTCTCGGTGCCGTTGGCGCCGGCGTTCATCTTCAGCGCGCCGCCGATCGAGCCGGGAATGCCGTAATAGAAGGCAAAGCCGCCGATGCCGTGATCAAGCGCCATGGCGGCGATGTTCTTGTCCGGGCAGATGGCACCGGCGCGGATGCGGTTCTCGCCCGCAAGTTCGACATCGCCGAAGCCCTTGGCCGACAGACGCAACACGACACCCTTGATGCCACCGTCGCGAACCAGCAGGTTCGAACCGACGCCAACCACCGTCAACGGCACGTCTTCCGGTAACGCCTTGAGGAAAGTGGCGAGGTCGTCAACGTCATGCGGCTGGAACATCAACTCGGCAAGGCCACCGGCGCGGAACCATGTCACGCGGTCCATCGGCGCATCCGGCGTCAGCCTGCCTCTGATATCCTTCATACCGTCGCCGAGTTCGGCGAGCAGCGCTGCTCCATCGACCTGCTTCATTGTTTTTTTCCTGACAGCGCCGCCAAATCCTTAGGCAACGCCCCAGCCCAATTCGTGATGTTTCCTGCGCCCAAGAGAACCACATAATCGCCCGGTCGCGCAATGGCGGCGACAAAGGGCGGCAGCGCATCGGGGGTCGCCAGGAACCGCACATCGCGATGACCGCCGGACTTGATGCGCGAGACCAGTTCCTCGGATGTCACGCCCTCGATCGGGTCTTCGCCGGCCGAATAGATCGGCGCGATGAACACCGTGTCGGCATCGTTGAAGCAGGACGCGAATTCCTCGAACAGGCTGGCGACGCGGCTATAGCGATGCGGCTGATGGATGGCGACGATGCGGCCGTCGCAGCTGTCGCGCGCGGCTCTCAGTACGGCCTTGATCTCGACGGGATGATGGCCGTAATCATCAAAGATCTGGACGCCGTTCCATTCACCGGTATTGGTGAAGCGCCGCTTGACGCCTGCAAAGCCCGCAAGGCCCTTGCGGATGTCTTCGGTCGAAATGCCGAGTCGCTGGGCGACCGCGATTGCCGCCGTGGCGTTGGAGACGTTGTGGCGTCCCGGCATCGGCATGCGGAGTTCGTCCAGATGAATGACCTGACCGGTGCGGCGGCGGCGGATTTCCACATCGAAGATCGAGACGGGACCTTCGAAGCGCACATTCTTGAACCGAACGTCGGCCTGCGGGTTCTCGCCATAGGTGACGACCTTGCGATCCTCGATCTTGGAGACCATCGCCTGTACTTCGGGATGGTCGAGGCACATCACGCCGAAGCCGTAGAAGGGTACGTTTTCCACGAACTGCCGGAATGCGGCTCGGGCATTGTCGAACGTGCCGTAATGATCGAGATGCTCGGGATCGATATTGGTGATCACAGCGATTTCGGCCGGCAGCTTGAGGAAGGTGCCGTCGGATTCGTCGGCCTCAACCACCATCCACTCGCCCTCGCCCATGCGGGCATTGGTGCCATAGGCGTTGATGATGCCGCCATTGATCACGGTCGGGTCGAGCCCACCGGCTTCGAGCAGCGTGCCGACCAGCGAGGTCGTCGTCGTCTTGCCGTGCGTGCCGCCGATGGCGATGGCATTGCGGAAGCGCATGAGCTCCGCCAGCATCTCGGCGCGACGCACCACGGGCAGCAGCTTTTCGCGCGCCGCGACGAGTTCCGGATTGGTCTTCTTGATCGCGGTGGACACGACCACCACCTCGGCATCGCCAAGATTTTCGGCCTTGTGGCCGACATGGACCTCGATGCCCTTGGCACGCAGGCGCTGCACGTTGGCGCTGTCGGCCTGGTCGGAGCCCTGGACCTTGTGGCCGAGATTGTGCAGCACTTCGGCGATGCCGCTCATGCCGATGCCGCCGATGCCGATGAAATGGACGAGCCCGATGCTCTTGGGCATTTTCATGCTGTTACCTCTTTGAAATCGGACACCGGCTTGCCATCCGCGATCGCCTCGACGAGATCGGCGAGGCGGCGGGCGGCATGCGGCTTGCCAGTCGCCTTGGCTGCGCGGGCGGTGTCTGCGAGCTTTTCCGGCTCGTCCATCGCGTGACGCAGGATCTTGGCGAGCTTCTCCGACGACAGAGCCGATTGCGCGATAACCTTGGCACCGCCCTCGGCCTGGAGTGCGGCCGCATTAGCCGCCTGGTCATGATCGAGTGCATAGGGATAGGGAACGAGGACCGAGGGCCGGCCGATCACCGCAAGCTCGGAAACGGTCGATGCACCGGAACGGCTGATCACCAGGTTGGCATCAGCAATGCGCCTCGGCATGTCGCCGAAGAATGGCGAAACATCGGCGGCCATGCCCAGTTTGCCATAGCTCGCATTGACCGCGTCCTGGTCCTCGGCCCGCGCCTGCTGCGTGACCCTGAGCCGCTTGCGGTACTGGTCTTCGAGCAGGCATATGGCCGACGGAATGGCGCTTGAGAAAAACTGCGCACCCTGGCTGCCGCCGAAGACGACGAGGTTGAACGGGTCGTTCTCGCCCGAGGCTACATAAGACTTGCCAGCAGCGGCGACGACATCCGGCCGTACAGGATTGCCCGTTACCACCGTCTTGCCGGAATGCGCTCCCGATCCCTCGGGCAGAAAGCCGCCGGCGATGGCCTGGACGCGCGAGGCCATGAGCTTGTTGGCGCGGCCCATGACGGCATTCTGCTCATGAATCAGCGATGGTATTTTCATCCCCGTCGCAGCCAATAGCGGCGGTACGGTCGGGTAGCCGCCAAAGCCGATAACCGCCTTCGGCTTCAGCCTGCTGAAAAGCCTGCGCGCCATGCGCATGCCGCGCCACAGCGTCAGCAGCGATTTCGCCAGCGCGATCGGGTTCTTCGATCCGATCGTTGCCGAGGGAATGACGTGGACCTCGTCGGCGGGGAACTTGCCCGCAAAGCGCTCGGCGCGGCTGTCGGTCACCAGATGGACCGCATAGCCCCGGGCTTTCAATTCGTGCCCCAGCGCCTCGGCCGGAAACAGATGGCCGCCGGTTCCGCCGGCGGCGAGGACGATCAAGCCCTTTTCCATTCAATTACTCCGCGGCCGGAGCACCGTAGCCGGTGCGGAAGAAGCTGCGCTCCTGGGCGCGCTTTTCCGGCCTGTGCCGTGTCAATGCCAGTATGAATCCGGCCGTGACACATATGGCAATCTGCGACGAACCGCCATAGGAAATCAGCGGCAAAGTCATACCTTTTGCCGGCAAAAGCTGCAAATTCACACCAATATTGATGATCGACTGGAAGCCGATCTGCAATACGAGGCCGGCAACGGCAAAGCGGGTGAAGTGGCTGCGGTCGCGAAAAGCGTGCGACAGGCCGCGCATGACGACGAAAATGTATAGCCCGAGCAGCGCCATGCAGAAGATCACGCCGAACTCCTCGGCAGCGACTGAGAAGACGAAGTCCGTGTGGCTGTCGGGCAGGATGCGCTTGACGATGCCCTCGCCCGGACCGGAGCCGAACCAGCTTCCGCGTACGATCGCCTCATGGGCGGTATCGACCTGGTAGGTATTGCCCTCGCCAGTCAGGAACTGATTGATGCGCAATGCGACATGCGGGAAAAAGCCATAGGCAAAGAACAGACCGCCCGCCGCACCGCCCGCCATCAGCACGATCCAGATCCACGGCATGCCGGCCATGAAGAACATCGAACCCCAGACGGCGGTCGTGAGAATCGTCTGGCCGAGGTCAGGCTCGGCGATGAGAAGGGCCGCGACGATGACGAACAGGATCATAGCGAAGAGATTGCCGGGAATATCGGGCTGCCGCTGATGCTCGGCGAACAGCCAGGCGCAGACCACGACGAAAGCCGGCTTCATGAATTCCGATGGCTGGATCGACAGGAACGAAATGGTGATCCAGCGGCGTGAACCCTTCACTTCCATGCCGATGAAGAGGACCAGCACCATCATCGCCAGCGACACCACCAGCATGATCATCGCCGCACGGCGCACCTGGCGCGGCGACAGGAAGGAGAGGCCGACCATCACGATGATCGACGGCAGCAGGAAGAGCGCATGACGCTCGACGAAATGGAAACTATCGAGGCCGATTCGCTCGGCAACCGCCGGAGAAGCCGCGAAGGACAGCATGAAGCCGGTGCCGATAAGAAGAACGAAAACCGCCAGGAAATACCGGTCGATCGTCCAGAACCACTCCGCCAGTGGCCCCCGTTCCGCTCTGCTTACCATACGCAAATCCTCTTTTTTGCCATGATGCAGGCAACCTCTTAATTTGCTGTTAACCACATCCGCCGCGACGCGGTTTTCCAGCCGGAATCAAGACACTACCGGGCCAAGCATGAGGCAGGCTTGCCGCCTTCACACAAGCATTGTAACGCCATCGAGCTTGGCGACGAGTGCGACGAAATGATCGCCGCGCACTTCGAAATTCTTGAACTGGTCAAAGCTCGCGCAGGCCGGTGACAACATCACCACGGCACCGGCCCGGTCGTCCTTCTCGGCGTCCTTCGACGCGTGCAAGACGGCGTTCTCCAAAGTGCCGGAGATCTCGTACTCGACATCGGTGCCGAGGGTAGCCGCGAATTGCGGTGCCGCTTCGCCGATCAGATAGGCCTTGGCGATGCGGTTGTAGAGCGGCTTCAGCGATGCGATGCCGCCCTCCTTGGGCAAGCCGCCAGCGATCCAGTAGATGCGATCATAGGAGGAAAGCGCGGGCGCCGCCGCTTCCGCATTGGTCGCCTTGGAATCGTTGACGAAGGTCACCGAACCGCGCCGGCCCACTGGCTGCATGCGGTGCTTGAGACCGGGGAAGGATTTGAGGCCCGCGCGAATTTCCTCTGCCGTGACGCCGACGGCCAGGCAGGCGGCAATCGCCGCCGACGCATTCTGGGCATTGTGTGAGCCGCGCAAGGTCTGGATGCCGTCGAGATCGGCGACCAGTTCGGCCTTGCCGGCGACGGCCTGAAAAATCTTCTGGCCGTCGGCGTAAAGGCCGTTCGCCAATATGTGCCGGCGCGAGATGCGGGTCACGTTGACGCCTGCATGTTCCAACCGGTCGGCGATCAGGCTGCAATAGCTGTCGTCGTCGCCGACGATGGCCGTGCCAGAGCCCGCCACCAGCCGCTCCTTGACATCGGCATAATGCTGCATGGTGCCGTGGCGGTCGAGATGATCGGGCGTGAGATTGAGCAGGATGCCGGCGGTCGGGTTGATCGTCGGCGCGAGATCGATCTGGTACGACGAGCATTCGACGACGTAAAAGCGGTTTGAAGCGGGCGGATCGAGCGTCAGCACGGCGGTGCCGATATTGCCGCCGAGCTGCGTATCGCGGCCGGCCGATTTCAGGATATGCGCAATGAGCGCCGTTGTCGTCGATTTGCCGTTGGTGCCGGTGATCGCAATGAACGGGCACCCCGGCGCCAGCGCCCGGCGCTCGCGGCAGAACAGCTCGACATCGCCGATGATACCAACGCCGGCGGCATGGGCCAGATCAACCGTCCAATGCGGCTTCGGATGGGTGAGCGGCACGCCGGGCGATAGCACGAAGGCTTGGAATGCCGACCAGTCGGCATGGTGGAGATCGGCCGTGCCGATGCCCTTGTCGGCGGCTTTCTGCACCGAATCCGGATTGTCGTCCCAGGCGGTTACATCAGCGCCGCCTGCAGCCAGGGCTTCGGCCGTTGCCAGCCCCGAGCCACCCAGGCCGAACAAGGCGACCTTTTTCCCCTTGAAAGACGTGACGATCATAGCAGGCTCACCGGATCTTCAGCGTGGCGAGGCCAAGGAGGGCAAGAATGACGGAAATGATCCAGAATCGGATCACGACCTGGCTTTCCGTCCAGCCCTTCTTTTCGAAATGGTGGTGGATCGGCGCCATCAGGAAGACGCGCTTTCCCGTGAGCTTGAAGCTGCCGACCTGGATGATGACCGAAAGCGTTTCCATCACGAAGACGCCGCCGATGATGGCCATCACGATCTCATGCTTGGTGGCAACCGCGACCGAACCGATCAGGCCGCCGAGCGAGAGCGAACCCGTGTCGCCCATGAAGATGGCGGCAGGTGGCGCGTTGAACCACAGGAAGCCGAGGCCTGCCCCTATCACCGTCGCGACGACCACCGTCAACTCGCCTGTACCGGGCACGAAATTGATCTGCAGGTAATTCGAAAACACGGCGTTGCCGGCGAGATAGGCGATCACGCCGAACGAGGCGGATGCGATCATCACGGGCACGATCGCGAGGCCATCCAGTCCGTCAGTGAAGTTCACGGCATTGCCCGCCGCCACAATCACGAAGGCGCCG
This sequence comes from Rhizobium sp. TH2, assembly GCF_024707525.1. NCBI lineage: Bacteria > Pseudomonadati > Pseudomonadota > Alphaproteobacteria > Hyphomicrobiales > Rhizobiaceae > Rhizobium > Rhizobium sp. TH2. Next base: position 3,371,249 of record NZ_CP062231.1, read on the forward strand.
AAGATCACGAAGAAATAGCCGAGATTGAGCAACAGATCCTTGAAGAACGGAAAGGCGACGGAGGTGCCGATTGTCGAGCCCGGCTGGCCGGCGGCCATCGCCGTTCTCATCATGAAATAGCATGCAACGGCTGCGATCACGGCTTCCACGAGCAGTCGCCATTTACCCCCAAACCCCGCCGTCGTCTGCTTGGTCACCTTGAGATAATCGTCATAAAAGCCGATCAGGCCGAAACCGAGCATCACAAGCAGGCAAGAGACGACATAGACATTGCCGAGATCGGCCCAGAGCAGCGACGAAATCACCACCGCGACGAGAATCATCAACCCGCCCATCGTCGGCGTGCCGGCTTTCTTGAGATGCGTCTGGGGACCATCGGCGCGGATCGGCTGGCCCTTGCCCTGCCGGACCCTGAGCGAGTCGATCATGCGCGGGCCGAAGAAGAAGACGATGAGCGCGGAGGTGAAAAGTGCGGCACCGGCCCGGAAGGTGATGTACCGGAACAGATTGAATATCTGCAGATGATCCGCGAATTCCACCAGCCACAAAAACATCAATCGTCCCCTAAAGTCCCGTTAGGCCGCGCCAGCAGCCGGAAAATTCGTCGTCAGCGCCGAGACGATCCGGCCGAAGCCCGTTCCCTTCGAAGACTTGACCATAAGCACGTCGCCCGGCCTGATATTCTCGAGTATATAGGCCGCAAGCTCGTCCGCATCCTGCCGATACACTGTCTGTGAGGCCTCGCCAAGCGCATCGCGCAAATAGGCCATATCAGGACCCGCGAGCCAGATGTCGGTGATCCCGGCTGCCTGCAGGGGTGCCGCGAGCCCGGCATGGACTTCCGCCGAGTGCTCGCCCATCTCCAGCATGTCGCCGAGAATGGCGATCCTGCGCCCGCCCTCGCCCGACCGCGCCGCTTCCAGCAGTGCGATAGCCGCCCGCATCGAGGCCGGATTGGCATTGTAGCTTTCATCAATCAGCGTGAAGGTGCCGCCCGGCGCTCTGAGATGAATTCGCTGGCCACGCCCCTTGGCTGCGGTGACATCTCCAAAAGCCGCGACGACCGTTTCGAGATCGGCGCCCGCGAGGTAGCATGCGGCCAGCACGGCCACCGCATTCTCGGCAATGTGCCGGCCCGGCGCCTTGAGATTGACCTCGACGGTACGGCCGCCGATGACCGCCCAGAACGTCGCGCTGTCGCCCTCGGACTGATAATCGACCAGCCGGAAATCGGCTTTGGCGCTGACACCGAAGGAATGAATGTTGGCGATGCGGCAAGCCGCTGCGACGGTTTCGAGATAATCGAACTGGCTGTTGTCGCGGTTAAGCAGCACATGGCCATCGGCGACGACGCCTTCGAATATCTCAGCCTTGGCGGCGGCGATCTCCTCGATATTGCGGAAATTGCCGAGATGGGCGGCGGCGATCGTCGTGATGATGGCGATATGAGGCTCGACCATCTTGACCAGCGGCCGGATCTCGTCGGGATGGTTCATGCCGATCTCGAAGACGCCGAAATCGGCATTCTCCGGCAGCCGCGACAAGGTCAGCGGCACGCCCCAGTGATTGTTGAAGGATGCCGGCGAGTAATGCACGCTACCGCAGGCAGAGAGAACCTGGCGCAGCATCTCCTTGGTCGTTGTCTTGCCGACAGAGCCCGTAACCGCGATGATCTTGGCGCTCGTCCGCTGCCGCGCGGCATGCCCGAGCTTCTCCATTGCCTCGAGCACATCGCCGACGACGATCAGCGGCGTCGTGATCCGGCCGAGTGCCGGCAGCTTGGCCTCGGAAACCACCAATAGCGCTGCACCATTGGCGGCCGCCACATTGGCAAAGTCGTGCCCGTCCACGCGGTCGCCCTTGATGGCGAAGAACGCTTCACCGCCCTTGAGGTCGCGGCTGTCTATGGAAATGCCCGTGATGCCCTGCGGCATCGAGCCGATGGGACGGCCCGCCATGGCAGCGATCATATCGGCGGTTTTCCAGAGATACTCCGTCATGCCGCAAGCGCCTTCCTGATTTCCTCATGGTCGGAGAACGGCAGCACCTTGTCGCCGATGATCTGGCCTTCCTCATGGCCCTTCCCCGCAACGATCAGCGTATCGCCCGCGCCGAGCATATGAACGGCCCGGCGGATTGCATCGGCCCGGTCGCCGATCTCGACAGCACCCTTGGCGGCAGCCATGATCTCCGAGCGGATCTGCGACGGAACCTCGCTTCTCGGATTGTCGTCCGTCACAATCGTCACGTCGGCAAGCCGCGTCGCGACCTCTCCCATAATGGGCCGCTTGCCCTTGTCGCGATCGCCGCCGCAGCCGAACACCACGACCACGCGGCCGGTGGTGAAGGGACGAACCGAGGTCAGCACCTTTTCCAGCGCATCCGGCTTGTGCGCGTAATCGACATAGCAGAGCGCGCCGTCCTTGGTATGGCCCACCAGTTCCAGCCGGCCCGGCGCCCCATGAATATGGTGCAGCGCCTGCAGCGCCTTCGCCGCAGGCACGCCCGTGACAATGGCGAGCCCAGCCGAGACGATGGCATTGGCGATCTGGAAATCACCGGCCAGCGGCAGGTGAACCTCGAATATCTCGCCGCCGTGATGGATCTCGGCGACCTGCTTGTCACGGAAATGCTCAACGCGCTTCAATGACAGGAAATCGCCCTTGCGGCCGACGGTGCAGACGTCGAGGCTCGCGGATTTCGCCGCCGTGATCGCCTTGCCCGACCACTCGTCGTCCGAATAGACGATAGCCGGCGCACCGTTCGGCAGCAGCGTATCGAACAGCCGCATCTTGCTCTGGAAATAGTGTTCGACCGTCGGATGGTAATCCATGTGATCGCGGCCAAGATTGGTGAAGGCACCAGCGGCGAGCCTCACCCCATCGAGGCGGCGCTGGTCGAGGCCGTGGCTGGAAGCTTCCATCGCGCCATGGCTGACGCCTTCGTTGGCAAGGTCGGCCAGCAGCCGGTGCAGCGTCACCGGGTCGGGCGTCGTCAGCGAACCGTAATCGTTGCGGCCGGGCGCGATAACGCCTGTCGTGCCGATTTGGGCTGCGGCGAGCCCGGCCTGCGCCCAGATCTGCCGGACGAAGGATGCGACCGAGGTCTTGCCGGCAGTGCCGGTCACCGCGACCATCGTCTTTGGCTGTGCGTGGAAAAGATTGGCAGCGGAAATCGCGAGCAGCCGACGCGGATCGTCGACTTTCAGCACGGGAACGGCCGCATCAGATATAGCTGTGGATAGACCTGTCACGACGGCGGCGGCGCCTCGCGCCATCGCATCCTGCGCATAGGTCGCACCATCCGCCTTGGTACCGGCGAGCGCAAAGAACAAGTCGCCCGGCTTCACCGAACGGCTGTCCGAGGAAATACCTGAAATCTCGATGCCTTCGGCCTGTGCTGCGACCCCGGCATAAGCGCCGCCCATCACGTCCCCGAGCTTCATACGCGCCGTGCCCCTCGTCCTGTTCGAATCAGGATTTCGTTTTTACCCGTCAATAAGACTCAAGCAAGGCAGTTCCGTCCGCTCCGAAGCGTGGCTTGATGCCGAGCAGGGCGGCCGAGCGGCGAATGATCTCGCCGGCCATGATGCCTGCATTGCAGCCTGCCGTCACGCCGCAGCCCTGATGCGCCACCTTCGGCTCGTCGATGACCACCATCACGACATATTTGGGATCGTTGATCGGAAACGCGGCTAGGAAGGCATTGAAACGCACGGAGTTCGAGTAGCGGCCATGCACCACCTTCTCGGCGGTGCCGGTCTTGCCGCCAACCAGCAGGCCGGGCGTGTCGGCGCGGCGGCCCGAACCATCGACCACGTTGGCGCGGAAGAGCGTGCGCATGTCCTCCACCGTGTGAGGCTTCAGCACCATGACAGCGTTTTCGTCAGCCTCCTCCGCCGTGCGCGGCAGGAATGTCGGCTGGATCAGCTTGCCACCATTCATCAGCGCCGCGGCGGCCATCGCCGTCTGCAGCGGGGTGGTCGATACACCATGGCCGAAGGCAACGGTCATGGAGGTGATCTTCTTCCAGACCTTGGGCTGCGACGGGGTGGCAACCTCAGGCAGTTCGGTCTGCAGCCGGGTCAAGAGACCAAGACGGGTCAGGAATTCCTGGTGGCCTGCAATCCCGACCACGTCGGCCATCTTAGCCGAACCAATGTTCGAGGAATGGACGAACACATCGGTGACCGAGAGAATGCGCCGCGTGGCATGGAAATCGTGGATGGTGAATCCGCCGATATAGAGCGGCCGGCGGGCGTCGAACGTATCGTTCATCGATACCTTGCCGGAATCGAGCGCCATGGCGCTGGTAAAGGCCTTGAAGGTCGAGCCCATTTCGAACAGACCGCCGGAGACGCGGTTCATATCGCTTTTGGTTGCGCGGTCGATCGTGTCGGCGGGATTGTTGGGGTCGAAATCCGGCATCGAGCCAAGCCCCAGGACTTCACCGGTATTGGCATCGAGGACCACGGCACCGGCGCCGATTGCCTTGTAGCTCTGCATGCCGGTTACCAGCACGTCGTGCACGATGTTCTGGACGCGCAGATCGACGGAGAGTTTCACCGGCTCGAGCTTGGCGTTCGCCGTCGTCATGCCGAGTTCGGCCAGATCGGCGAGCCCCTGCATGTCAAGATAGCGCTCCATGCCGGCAACGCCGCGATTGTCAATATTGACATAGCCGACGAGATGCGCCGCGACTGGGCCGCTGGGATAGAAGCGGCGCTTGGCCGGGCGAAAACCGATGCCGGGAATGCCGAGTGCGAGGATTTCGCTCTGCTGCTTCGGCGTAAGCTGACGGCGCAGCCACTGGAAATGCGATTTATGCGTCAGCTTGCGGTAGATATCCTTGGTGTCGATATCCGGCAGCACGGTCGAGAGCAGTTCGACGGCCTCGTCCGGATCGACGATCTTGTGCGGTTCGGCGAAAAGCGAAACGGTCCTGACGTCGGTCGCCAGGATTTCGCCATTGCGGTCGAGAATATCGGGCCGCGAGGCGACGGTGTTATCCGCCCGCATGATGGAGGCGACGGTCTGTGGCGCCGTCATGCCATACTGCACCAGCCGGCCGCCGATGATGCAATAGACGACCGTAAACGCACCGATCATGATGGCGATGCGATTGCGTGCCTGGCCGCCAGTCGCCTTTCGCGTGCCCTCGAAGATCATCGGATCGGGCGCGCCCGGAAGTCGCCCCCCCGCGCCGGTGTTGAAATGGGCCTTGCTCTTCAAGACCATGATGCGAGAGAGAAAGCTCATTCTGGTTTCACCGATCCGGTGTTGATCTTGTCGGCATCAGCGTCAACGTCGGCAACGATCGTCTTGGCATAGGCCTTGGCCTCCTTGTCGGAGACCTTGCCGTCCTTGTCCTTGTCGGCCGGATCGAAGACCGGCAGATCAGCCTTCAGCATCGGCAGTTCGGATGCCTGGGTGAGTTGGGTCGATTCTGTCGGCACCAGTTGCAACTCGCCCTGGTAGGAGGTGATCAGCTTCTGCAGCCGCGACGGCTGGGTGAGCAGCGCCCAGTCGGCCCTGAGCAGGTCGATCGTGTCGCGTTCCAGCTTGATCTCGGCTTCGAGCTTCCTGACCTCTTCGAGCTTCAGCTCCGCCTGATGCTTGATCGTGTAGGTGACCGCAGCGACCGCGGTCATGATGACGATCAGTATGATGTCGAGCGTACGCAGCATTCAGCCACCCATTCTTTCAATATCAGCCAGTTGAGGCAGGTCGAATATCGTCTGGTCCGCCTTGCCGGCCTTCACTGTCGTGCGGATACCGGCACGCAGCTTGGCGGAGCGCGCGCGTGGATTGATCTCGGCTTCCGCTTCCGTGGCGGAGGCCGCCTGACGGGTCAGGAGTTCGAATATCTGCGGCGCCTGGCTGACCTCGGGCAGATGCCGGGAACCGGATGCACGACCCGCCCGATCGGCGAAGAAACGCTTGACGATCCTGTCTTCCAGCGAATGGAACGCGACGATGACCAGCCGTCCGCCGGGCTTCAACGACCGTTCGGCGGCAAACAGAGCATCGACCAGTTCACCGAGTTCGTTGTTGACGTAGATCCTGAGCGCCTGGAAGACGCGTGTCGCCGGATGGATCTTGTCGGTGGCACGGCGCGGATTGACCTTCTCGATCACGCTCACCAGATCGCGCGTGGTGACGAACTTCCTGTCGGCACGGCGCTTTTCGATGGCGCGCGCGATGCGGCCGGCGTGACGCTCCTCCCCGAGCAGGCCGAAGATCCGGATCAGGTCGTTGACGCGGGCGCGATTGACGACATCTGCAGCGCTCACGCCGTCCGACGACATCCGCATGTCGAGCGGGCCGTTGCGCTGGAAGGAGAAGCCGCGCTCGGCCTCGTCGATCTGCATCGATGAAACCCCGATATCGAGCACGACGCCATCGAGCCCGCTCTCGGGCGCGAAGCTGTCGAGCCTGCCGAATGTGGTGTGATGAAGGGAAAGCCTGGGCGAGAATTCCGCGACCATGGCCTGGCCGCCTGATATCGCGTTCGGATCACGGTCGAGCGCAATGACATCGGCGCCCTGTTCGAGGATACCCCGCGTATACCCGCCTGCCCCAAAAGTGCCGTCGAGGATGATCTTTCCGGGTGCAGGCGCGAGGTGCTCGAGCACCTCGGCCAGCATTACCGGAATATGCCGGATCGATCCGCCGATGGCATCGCTTTCGCTGCCATGATCCGCCATACCGCCGCTACCCCGCACTATGAAGGGCTGAGGCCTCGTTTCCTCAACTCTTCTCTTGCCGCCATTTGAGCCGCCGAGAAATCTTCCGGCCGCCACAACTGAAAATAATCCGACCGTCCCGCGAAGGTCACTTCTCCGGCTATCCTCGTATGGCTCCGGATGAAATCCGTCACCGATAGCCGGCCCTCCGAGTCGAGCCGCATGAAGACCCCGCCGCCGTGAACGACCAGCGAGATCCTGTTTGCCTCCAGCGAGAATGGGTCCAGATTTTCGAGCTGACGCTCGAAACGCATGAGCAAATCCGGGCCGCCGATATTGATCGCCGGAAAATGAAAGTCCTGGAAGCAGTAAAGCTCCTCGATACCCAGCGAAGCCAGAGCGGTGCGGAAAGGCGCAGGCACAGACACCCTGCCCTTCGCATCGATCCTGTTCGTGGCACTCGAAAGGAACCGGGACATTACGCGAAACTTCCGCTTCCACACACACGGCCCCGCTACATGGAACCGCTACACACTTGATAAAAAGCAAGGAATATCCGTCTTCCCGCACATCTGCGCGAGGTCTGGCTGGCCCTGAGAACCAGCTTTCACCTGATGGGAGACGGGCATCACATTGCCCTTGAACAGTACGTATTTGGGATAGCATGGGCATATATGGGCGTCAATGGGAGAAAGCTCAAATCACCGGTCGGACCTGTTGAATATTCATAAGCTGTTAAGTTTAACGAAAGGTTCACGGATGGCGTCGCACATACTTGGCCATACGCCTGAAATATTGATCATCGTTGGGGAAAGAAAAACGCCAGTTGGCCTGTAAGCCGGGTTCTGTATGGCTCCGGTCGCCCGGAACGTGGCAGCCATTCATCTGGGACGACGCTCGCACGCCGCCTCACGCAACCCACCCGGATGACGAGGCCGGAAACGGCCCTGCATGCCGAAGCATACGTGTCATCCCTATTCGGTCTTGCTCCCGGCGGGGTTTGCCATGCCGTTTCCGTTGCCGGATCCGCGGTGGGCTCTTACCCCACCTTTTCACCCTTACCCGGTAAACCGGGTGGAATATTTTCTGTGGCACTTTCCCTGGGGTCGCCCCCGCCGGATGTTATCCGGCGCCGTATTTCCGTGGAGCCCGGACTTTCCTCACCTCACAGCCTTTCGGCATTTGCAAAGCGCGGCTGCCCAGCCAACTGGCAGGGCTCATGTAGAGCAGCCCGGCACGGAAGGGAAGCCGAGGCGCCAAAATAAACGCTCAGAGGAACTGCGGTGTGAAATCCGCGCGATAGGCCCGGTCGATGATACGGCCATGGAGCAGCAGTTCCGCGCCTAGCCTGCCGATCTCGTCGGAACTCTTGGCCGCCGCGCCGCATCCGCCCGCCATGATGGCAATCGACGGCTCCGACGTCCAGCCGATCGCCGGATAGCCGGTCGGCGTATAGGAGGTGACGCAGGAACTCGTATGGATAGATACAATCTTCAGATCAGGCACCAGCTCGTTCATGTTGGCGATGAGATGCGCACGCGTATCGGCATCGCCCTCGGTCCGGAACCATGCGCGGACATCGCTCTCCTCGGGCAAGGGAATATCGACCGGGTCGCCGCCGATCTTGAGATAGAACCTGCCATCGGGATAGCGGATCGGCGGCAGCATATAAATGCCGAGCATCACGTCCTCGCGCTTGGAAATCAGCGACGGCATGGTGGCGAGGCGCGCGGCCTCCTCCGCATCGACCTCGAAGAATGCGACGGTCCGGCCATAGACGGTCAGGTCAAGCCGTTCCGGCAGCAATCCCGGCCGATTGGTGAAGCCACCGGTCGCGACCAGCACCTTTGCCGTTGTAATCGTGGCGCCGCCCACCGTGACGATCTCGACATGACCGTCGCGCTGATGGATCGCCGCGACCTCCTCGCGGATCACGGCACCACCGGCAAGCTCGGTCAATTTCGTCTGCGCCGCGACTAGATTCCTCGCGCTGATATGCCCTGCATTGGAGGCCTCGAACACGGCATCCGAACCAGCAGGGAAATTGAAGTAAGGAAATCTCGCCCTCAGGTCCTCGTCATCGAAATCGCTGGTATCGACGCCAAGTTTGGTCGCACTCTGCCTCACATCGGCCATATGCTCCTGGGCGCGACCGGTCGTCAGGCCAGCGGCCAGGCAGCCCTTCTCACTGAAAAAGGTTACTCCACTCCGCGCCTCGATGTCGCGATAGCGCGCGATCGAGCGATTGGCGAGCCGCGCCCAGTTCTCGTCCGGATCGATGGTCCGGGTAATGCGGCCCTCGTCGTAATGGCTGCCGAAGACACCAGGATGCGTCGCCTTGACCTCCGGCTCGTCCGGCCCGATCAGCGCTACGCCCGGCACCTGCTCCGAGAGATGGCGAGCGGCGGCCGACCCGGTCATGCCCCGTCCGACGATGGCGAATTGGAATTGGGGGGTCATTTGGGCTCCGAAAAAAATCGCGCGAAGTTGCTGATGGCACCGACCTTGGCCATTAGCACGAATATGAGAATGGCGAGTCGCCAGAGCATATTTTCCTGACCCCAAGCACGCAACTTTTGCAGGAGAGTATAGGCGTCGTGGCCGCGCTTAATGAGACGCCGAGCTTTCCGGTCGAGGGCCTCGATACGCATCTGGCGCCATCTCAATGACATGCCGACAGCGATGATCACATGGGCGCCGAGGGCAAGCGGCAGGAACGGTGCATCGAGTTCCAGAACCGCTATGAGCGACACCAGCGCGGCGGCCGAAACCAGAGCCGCACCATAGAGCCTGTAGTTGATCGCGAAGAATGGCGGAAAGAACAGTGCAAAGAATGAGAAGGACAGCGGGTATCGGCCGGTCTTTCGGACGCGTTCGTAATAGGTCTGCATAGCAGCATCGTCGCCGAAGGCAGCGTTGACAAGACCGCGACTGACCGGAGGAACTCTTCCCGGAGAGGGACCATCAACCTCATCAGGAAGGGCTCGCCCGACTGCGATCGTGAGGGCATTGACGAGATCCCTCGCCTCTTGCTCGTCAAGAAATTCAAGCAGTTCCGTATCGTTCTTGAGGAAGCGGAAGCGGTTCTCAAAATCGCGAAGGACGCCGATATATTCGCCGAGGATACGCTCCTCAACGGGGGTTGCTTCAATGCCCAACGTCGAAATATCCGGAATGTTGGGGACATCACGCTGGAGATCGAAAACCAGCTTGTCGAGCACGCGCCACATATGGAAGCGATAATCTTCCAAGCTCGACTGTTCCAGCAGATCGAAGATTGGCGCCCACCGCGCTTGCAAATCTCCTTCCGATCCCATTTCCTCCAGCAGCTTTTCGATGTTGGGGCCTGCGGGGGGCGTAGCCGAAGGTTCTCCACGCGGACATAAGTCGATCTTCGCAACTTCAAGCGCGCCACGATCTGCTGAAAGCAAATCATCGCCGACATGCTGGAGCGAAACGAATGGGGCAGTCACCTCCACTCCAATGTCGACTTCCATGTCGTCGTCGGAATCGTGACCAGGAGCCATCGACAAAGCCAGATCGCGCGCTTCGAGCAGTTCCTGAAACCCCGCCGGATCCTCGTCCGGTCGCGTGACCTTCAGTCTCACCGCATACGCCTTCCGGATCGCTCTCTCATCCTCCGAGGGCTCCATCCCAAGCACTGTCCACGGATACCTACTCACCGGAAATACACCCTCGCCGCAGCCATCAAGATCATCACAGCCACACCGACCGCGATACCGGCTCGACTGGGCTGCCCCCAAATGCGCAACTTCTCCACGATCTCGCTCGAACTGAAGCCATTCGCCGTCAGCTTCTTTGCCTGCTGCCCCAGCGCATGCAGCCTGATCCGCCGCCAGTTGAATGCGAACGCAAAGGCCACGATCAGGTAGACCGGGAGTGCCAGCTTTCCGACCGCGACGTTACCGCCTCGGCTCCAGATGACGTGAACGAGGTCATTCGCAGCCGACAGGATGATCACAAGTGCCGCTATGCCGTAGAGTCGGTAATAGAGCGCGAAAGGCAGAGGGAAGAGCAATCCCAGCCAGGAGAACGCCCTCGGAAAGCTGTCCTTCTCACGCGCCGCTTGATAGTAGGCGCGCATCTTCTCGTCCCACGCCCAGGCGGCCTGCACATAAGCGGAATTGACGGTCTCGACGTTGATCTCGCGCAAATTCAACGGCCTCTCGATGCGGGCACGCCCGACCGCCAGGGTCAACGCCTTGATGAATTCGTGCGCATCCGCGTCATCGAGATAATCGAACAGCATGGTGTCGTGACGCAGAAAATCGAAGCGGGACTCGAAATCCGCGAGAATGTCGCGATAGGAGCCGAGAAATCTTTTGCCGTCGATGCTCGGATCGACCTCCCAGGTCGAGATGTCGGGCAGTTCACCTACCGCACGGGAAAGATCCGCGGAGAGCTTGTTGACAACCCGCCACATCGCCTCGGGATAGTCGGCAAGCCTGGCAAGTTCGAGAGCGTCGAACACGTCTGCCCATTGCGTCTTGAGATCGCGCCAGGGGTGAGACTTCCCGACCGCTCCTAGGAGATCCTCGATATCAGGCTCGGGTTCATCCTCCGCAATTCCGCTCGGTAGAGGCAACTCGGATGCATCCACATGGCCGATGTCCTCATCCGATCCACCGGAGCGCGCTTCGCGAAGCTCCGGGTTCCCCGCGCGCGCCTTGACCAGCAGCACAGGTGACGCGTCGGGAGCCGCGCTCACCACGCGCTCGGGCTCCGCAGGGGCGGGCATAATTTCCGTCGCCTGCTCATGAAGCTGCGGCTCTACGTCGGCACGCCGCGACATGAAACGGCTCCGATCAAGCGCAAGATCGCGTGCCTCCACCAATGCCTGGAAGCCCGCGGCATCCTCGTCCGGCCGCGTGACCTTGAGTCTCGCCGCGTAGGCGCGGCGGATCGCCTTGCCGTCGCTGGTCGGCGCGATGCCGAGGATGGACCATGGATAATCGAGGTCCATCGTGCTCAACTTTGCGTGAAGACGAATCTGTCGAAGCGGTCGAGAAACTCGCGGAACTCCAGCCGCGCGCGGTCGAGATTGGCCTCGCGTTGATCGTCGATGACCGCGTTGAATTGAAGCAGACCATTGGCGATCGCCTCGCGCTCCTCATCGAGCGCTTCCGCATAAAGCCGTTCGGCGCGCGCGATCAGTGCCTTGTTCTCGGCCTGGTCGCGTGGGGCGAGCTTGATCGCGGCGAGTTCCGAGAACCGCTTCGAAAGCTCGACTTCACTCATGCCGGAACTGTTCGCAAAAACCGCCTTGAAGACTTGCATGGTGGAGGTCACGGTTGCCTCGACCTCAAGCGCGCCGTTGAGGTCGTAGGTGAAGCGTACGTCGACCGATTGCTTGCCGGCCGGCCCCGGCGGCACCTTCACCATGAGGCTGCCGATCATCACATTGTGTTCGGGCTTCAGGTTCTCGCCCTGGAACACGCGCAGATCGATCATCGACTGATTGTTCTCAACGGTGGTGTAGCTCTCGACACGGCTGATCGGCACCGTGGCGTTGCGTTGGATGATCGGCGACACGACATCCTCGCGCCGGCCATCTGGACGCTCCCGGCTGATCCCGATGCCGAGCGTGAACGGGCAGACATCGGTCAGCAGCACGTCCTCGACAGCTGCGGAGCGCGCCTTGAGTGCCGATTGGATCACCGCGCCCTGGGCGACCACCTCGTCGGGATTGATGTTGACGAAGGGCAGCTTGCCGAAGAGGCGCGCCACCATCTGGCGGATCGCGGGCATCCGCGTGGCGCCGCCGACCAGAACCACGGCATCGAGTTCATCCGGCGCGATCGTCGAATCCCTCAGCGCCCGTTCAAGCGGCTGGCGCAGGCGGCGGAAGAGATCGGCGCATTCGGTCTCGAACTCCTCGCGCGTGACGTGGCCCTCAAGCACGCTGTTCGAAAGCGCAATACGATAATCGACGCCCGGCCGCGCCGAAAGTTCGACCTTCACTGCCTCGGCGGCCCGGATCAGCCGCGCGAGATCGACATTCGACAGTGTCGTCGTCTCGATCTTGCTCTTGCGGCAAAGAAGCCGCGCGAGAGTGTCGGTGAAATCGTCACCGCCGAGGAAATTGTCACCGGCCGAAGCGCGGATCTCGAAGACGCCGTCATATTTGTGCATGACCGAAACGTCGAACGTGCCGCCGCCGAGGTCAAACACGAGGAACTGCCCCTCCTCCTGTGCCTCAAGCCCATAAGCGAGGACTGCGGCCGTGGGCTCGTTGACAAGGCGCTCGACCTTGAGCCCAGCGAGCTGCGCGGCATGGATCGTGGCTTTGCGCTGCATATCGTTGAAATAGGCAGGGCACGAGATGACGACCTCCTCCACCGTGCCGCCGTGCCGGGCCTGGAAATCATCCACCAGCGAGCGCAGGACGAAGGACGAAAGGTCCTCCGCGCGATAACTCTTTGTGCCCAGCTTGACGACGCGATCGCTGCCCATCCAGCGCTTGAAGGACATTACGGCATTGTCGGGATCGACGAGCGCCATCTCGCGCGCGCCTGCGCCGACGACGATCTCGCCCGCCTTGTTCACGGCGACCGCCGACGGCGTCAGGAAACTGTCATGGGCGTTCCTGACAAGGCGTGCCTTGCCGTCTTCAAATACGCCGATAAGGGAATTTGTCGTGCCGAGATCGATGCCGAGAATTGCCATTATGTGTCCGGAAATGCCTGTCAATTCGCAAGGAGATATTCCCAGACCACTACCGGCATTCGGCGTCGGCGACAATAACAACTTGAACTATCAGGACGCGGGCAAAGCCTTCAGCAACCGATGTAGCGTATCGATCGTCGAGAAATCGGCAATACCGTCCACCCGTTCGGGACGGAAATGGCGCTGGAAGGCCTCGACGTCGCCATGCGTCCGATCGCAGAATTCACCGCTGACCGGCATGTTGTAGCCGTAAAGCGCCAGCATCGCCTGCAGCGCCTCGACCGGTGGGCCGCTGTCGCCGCGCTGGAAGAACCGTCCACCCGTTACGGCTACAGGCTCCACCCAGTGGCCGACGCCGGCGGCTGCCAGCGTGTCCCATGGGAACTTCTCCCCCGGATCGACCTTGCGCACCGGCGCGACATCGGAGTGGCCCAGCACACGCTCCGGCGGGATGTTCCAGCGCTGAATGATGCCGCGACAGAGCTTGATTACCGCTTCGATCTGCACATCGGGGAAATCCGGCAACCCGCCGGGATGGCCGGCATTGGCGATCTCGATGCCGATCGAGGCGGAGTTGATGTCGGTCTCGCCTTTCCAGAAGCTCTTGCCGGCGTGCCACGCGCGGCCGGTCTCCGGCACAAGTTGCACGATACGGCCATCCTCGAAGACGAAGTAATGCGAGGAGACCTGGCTCTCTTCCCGCGTGAGCCAGTCGAGCGCGCCTTTTGCGCTTTCCATACCGGTATAGTGGAGCAGAAGGATATCCGGGCTGCGCCCGTCCCTGCGCTCGCTATGGTTCGGCGAGATGATGACTTCGGCGCCTGGATGATCCGGCTCAAATGCGCTCATGCGGCGCGGAGCTCTCTTTCGATCGCGGCATAGGCATCGTTGAAGCGTGCCATCCGGTCATTGGCGATGACGTGGAAACCAGCCGGCAGGCCGCGCGCGGTCAGCCGGTCGGGATGATGCTCCCGCACTAGGCTGATATAATGCTGGCGGATGGTCGGGAAGTCGTCGTGCCGGGAAACGCCAAGCACCTTATAGGGGTCGCGGCCGCCGACATGGACATGGCGCGCCGTGATGCGCTCGAAATGCTCCTCGGACACGCGGAAGATCGATGCGATTTCCGCGAGGAAGACCATCTCGTTCTCATGCACCGCGCCATCGGCCTTGGCGATGTGGAACAGCCCGTCGAGCACGTTTTCCAGCATCGGGCAATTCTCGCCGCCCATGCTGCAAAGGCCGGACAGCTTTTCCGCATAGGCCTGGTAGCCCGCGACATCCTGCTTTGCGAGGTTATAAAGCCGCGCAACATTGCGCGCCTCGGACTCGGGAAAGCGGAAGATTTCCCGGAAGGCGTCGATCTCGTGTTCGGTGACGATGCCATCGGCCTTCGCCATTTTGGCGGAGAGCGCGATGATGGCAACCGAAAACGCCACCTTGCGGCGGGTTTCAGGATCACCTTCGAATATAGTTCGGATAGCCTCGACCAGACCAGAGAGGACATTCGTGGCGGTCTCGGTCACGGCATTGAGCAGTTTTTCCCAGAAGGACATATGGACCGGCTTTCGTATCATTCCGGTTTCAAGGACCGGAACGGTATGAGGTTGAACAATTATGCCGGTAAATGCAAGGCAAGGCGAGCATGAAATTTTCGTAATGCGAGACCGCTAGAGGATTGGTTTCCGCCAATGCGCCATCAGCCAGAATAGGGTCAGGCCCGGAAGCGTCGGCTTCCGGGCCCTTCACAAATTCAGGCACTCATCCGGATCAGGGGCAGATGCGCTTCTTGGTGATCACGGTCTTGTTGGCCTTGTAGACCTTGACGGTCTTGTAGTAGCAAGGCTGGCGGACCACGACCTTCTTCACGACCGTGTTGTGTGGCTTCACAACGATCTTGAGGCTATCCGCAGATGCCGGCTGGCCGAAAGAGAAAGCTGCTGCGCAAACGACGGCGACAGCGATAATCATCTTCTTCATTTGTATCTCCTGGTTCAGGCGCTCAGCCTAATGGGGTATCTGAACGCAAAACAGATTTGCGGTCGAATTGTTCCCTCAAAAACGAATCTCCCGCCCCTGCTCTTAGAAAAACGCCGACCGAGGTGCAAGCGCTGCGACGGCCTAGATCGTTTCATTGTCAAATGGAAGCATTCTGCCGGAGCAGGTTTTCGTCAGGGCAGAGGCGATTGGCGAAGGGCATACTTCGATGTACGTCCGAGCCGATCGCCTCTGATCCTAGCGGAAAGATGCCCGGCCCCTTCGGGGTTGGCCGATACGGGCCGCCTATTCGTTCGGCCGGCTTGGCCGTAGATCTGGGCTACGACACGCGCCGGCCGAACGAATATCCGACTCCGTCTCAGCCAACAGAATGATTCCATTTAACAATGAAACGATCTAGCGCCGATCCGGTTACCAGTCGGTTAACCATGACGTCGCATTAATCGGCTCCTGGTTAAGCTCTTCTCGGTCCGAAGCCACACGCCGGTGATGTGAGAGATTCATGATTTCTTCACTTTACTAATCCGATCGGCTATTTCATCCATTCGCCCGCGAATGGGTTCACAGCGCCTGGAGGAATTTCGATCATGGCAAAACAAAAAGCCGCCCTGCTGACCGCCGGAGGTCTCGCCCCGTGTCTCTCTTCCGCCGTCGGCGGATTGATCGGGCGATACAGCGACGTCGCGCCGGATGTCGAGATCATCGCCTACCGGTCGGGCTACCAGGGCGTGCTGCTCGGCGACTCGATTTCGATCACCAAGGATATGCGGGAAAAGTCCCACCTCCTCCACAGGCATGGCGGCTCGCCGATCGGCAACAGCCGTGTGAAGCTGACCAATGTCGCCGATTGCATCAGGCGCGGACTGGTCAAGGAAGGCCAGAACCCGCTGCGCGTCGCAGCCGAGCAGCTGACCAAGGACGGCGTCACTATCCTCCACACGATCGGCGGTGACGACACCAATACGACGGCGGCGGATCTCGCGGCCTATCTCGGCGCCAACGGCTACAGCCTCACGGTCGTCGGCCTGCCGAAGACCGTGGACAATGACATCGTGCCGATCAAGCAATCGCTTGGTGCCTGGACGGCGGCGGAAGTCGGCGCGCATTTCTTCGACAATGTCTCGAACGAACAAAGTGCGGCGCCGAAGACGCTCGTCGTGCATGAAGTCATGGGCCGCCATTGCGGCTGGCTGACGGCGGCAACCGCCAAGGCTTATATGGAGAAAACCCGCGGCAACCAATATGTCGAAGGGCTGATGATGAATACCGAGCTCAAAAACATCGACGGCATCTATCTTCCCGAGATCGACTTCAATTTCGAGGAAGAAGGCGAGCGCCTGAAGAAAGTCATGAAGGACCACAGCTTCGTCACCGTCTTCGTGTCGGAAGGCGCAGCCCTCGATGCGATCGTCGCCGAGCGCGAGGCTTCGGGCGAACAGGTCAAGCGCGATGCCTTCGGCCATGTGAAGATCGACACGATCAATGTCGGCAACTGGTTCTCGAAGAATCTCGGCGGACTGATCGGCGCCGAACGCGCCATGGTGCAGAAGTCGGGCTACTATGCCCGCTCGGCGCCTGCCAATGCCGACGACCTCAGGCTCATCCAGGGCATGGTCGATCTGGCGGTCGATAGCGCGCTCAATCGGGTTTCGGGCGTCACCGGCCATGACGAGGACAAGGGCGGCAGGCTCAGAACGATAGAATTCGAACGCATTGCCGGCGGCAAGCATTTCGACACCTCGGCTGCCTGGTTCGGCGAGGTCATGGCCAATGTGGGACAGAGCTGGAAGACCCTCTGAAGGCCGCTCGATCGCCGTGCAATGCCGCATTTCCAACGGATTCTTACCGGAAGTACAGCTTCCGGTAAGCTTTCATTAACCAACTGTATTCATAAAGTTTAAACTATTGGCGGCCGCCATGCCGTTAATACCCTGCCTCGCAATGCCACATTTGACACCTATCAAGGGTTGTAAAATGACTTTTTCTGGGTTGCCGCATAAAAGTTAATGAGGTATCAGGGCGTAACGATTTGTGAAGACATACCTGCGCGGTTGGCGGACTGACAGGCAAACACGGACGGAAAAATGCGGCAAAAACTGAAGCTGGCTACGCGGGTAGGTCTGGTCACCGGAGCCATGGTTCTGGTCGCCTCCTGTAGCACGGCTCCCGTTTATTCCGTTGTGCCCCAGTCCAAGCCTTCGCAAGAAGAGATCGCCATGCTGACGCAATTGCAGGCGACCGACACCACCGCACTTGCCAGCGCGGACAGTGCTCCCCTTCAGGTTCAGCCAGCCGATATGGCAACCGACCGCTCGGTGGCGATGGCCTATGCGATACCGCAGCAGAAGCCGCTCGTCGCTAGCGACGCCGCTGCTGCGATCGAGAATAATGTCGTGGCACTTGACCAGACCAGGAAGCCGAAGACCCGCAACATCGAGCTTGCTTCCGCCGATCCGGCGCTGCTGCAGATGCAGCCTGTTGCCCAGGAACCGGCAGTCCTCAATTCCACCACCACGGCCATGGTCGAAGTGCAGCCCAAGACGCGCAGTCTCGATCCCTTCGTGACCTCGACCAAGAATGCCAATCTCAATCAGCTGATCACGAAATACGCCGCACTATATGAAGTGCCAGAATACCTCGTGCATCACGTCGTCCGCCGCGAGAGCAACTACAATCCGGCAGCCGTCCATAGCGGCAACTGGGGCTTGATGCAGATCCGTTACAACACGGCCAAGGGCATGGGCTATGACGGCACGCCGAACGGTCTGCTGGACGCGGAAACCAACCTGAAATACGCGGTGAAATATCTGCGCGGCGCCTGGATCGTTGCCGGCAAGGACGGCAAGAAGGCCGACTGGCTCTACCGCACCGGCTACTATTACCAGGCCAAGGCCAAGGGCCTGCTCGACGAAGCCGGGCTGTAGTAAGTCTCCCCTTCCCTATTGAGGAATGACGCCCGGATCTGGCTCCGGGTCCGGCACCGGGATTCTCGCTGCCTCCACGACCTTTTCCAGCAGCGCCTGCGGCCGGTATTTCAGCTTGGACGGCGTCAGGCCCAGCCGCACCACCACCAGATTTTCCGAAGGCACGATTGCGAGCGATTGACCGTCATGACCGACCGCCCAATAGGTGTCGGCCGGGATGTTGAACGTCTCACCCTGGCGATCACCGGATGCCAGTTTCCAGGCCAACGCGCCGGTATAGACGCCGCCCGAGACATTCGTGGCCGTGCCGACTCGATCGGCAAAATCGGCGGGCAGCACCTGCTGGCCGTTCCAGTCACCCTTGTTGGCGAGTAGCAGCCCGAACCGTGCCCAGTCGCGCGCGGTCGCATACATCAGCGAGCCGCCTGAGAAGGTGCCGGCTTCGTCGGCCTCCATGATTGCACTCGTCATGCCAATCGGCCCGAACAGCGCCTTGCGCGGATAGGCGAGCGCTTCCTGCTGGTCGGAAAAGGTGCTCATCCAGAGCCGGGTCAGAAGCACGGCCGACCCGGTCGTGTATTCGAATTTCGTGCCCGGTTGCACTTCCAGTGGCTTACCTTCGACGAACTTCGCCTGGTCGGGTTCCAGGAACAGCATCCGCGTGACGTCGTTGACGTCGCCATAAGTCTCTTCGAGGTCGAGGCCGCTCTGCATGGCCAGGAGGTCGCTCACCTTGATCCTGGCCCGATCGTCGGTCCATCCGGCGAAGAGTTTGTCCTGATCGTAGGCAAGTTTGCCCTCGGCGATTCGGGACGCGACCAGCGCGGCTGTCACCGTTTTGGTCATCGACCAACCCATCAGCGGCGTATCGGCATCGAAGCCTTCGCCATAGCGCTCGGCGATGATCCGGCCATCCTTGATCACGACGATCGCCCGCATATCGGGCCCGGCCAGTGCCTCATCGGCAATGACGGCTTTCACCCCATCGCTCGTCGGGCGGCTGACCTGGTCGCCGAGCGGCCATTCGAGTTCGGAGAGATCCGTCGACGGCACGTCGGCAAGCGCGACCTTTCGCGCCGCTTCGACGTCGCCATCCGCCACCACGGCGCATCCGAGGCCGGGACGGCTGAGCGCGGTCTGTTCGGCGACGAAGCCGAAGACCTTGGCCGTGACATGATCGTCCTCGCGAGCCACCGACACATATTTGAGCAGCGGGTGGCCGGGCGCCTGCACGTCGTCGGCAAGAACTTCCTGCGGGTCACGGCTGGCGATGAAGGCATTCGAACAGACGATCTTGGCGGCATAGGCCGTGCCGACACGGAGCAATTCCGGCGGCAGGAAATAGAGCCAGCCCAGGGCCAAGACCACCGCGGCGGCGACAAGAAGCCCGAGCCATTTCAAGATCCTGCCGATAATGCGCATGCCGCCGCTCCTTCTTGTTTTTGTTTTTATTAGCTGACGGCACGTAGAAATGCGACGAGGAGGAAGTGCAAAAAGCACTTCCTCCCCTGATCTTTGGGGATATTAGGGATCAGGCACTGATGCGTAGGGGCCCGCTCAGGTCGTCGTTACCTGGCCTTGCGACCATGGCAATCACAGTATTGGCCGGAACCGGCCGGGAGATCAGATAGCCCTGGACATCGCCCGCGCCGAGCGCCCGGACGAGTTCGAGCTGGTCTTCGTTTTCGATGCCCTCGATCGTGGTCCGGACGTTGAAGATGCGGCCAAGTCTCAGGATGATATCCACCAATTCGGTCTCGCGACCGCCGCTCATCATATCCCGGGTGAAGGACCGGTCGATCTTGAGACGATCGACGGGAAACTCCTTGAGGTGGTTGATCGAGGAAAAGCCGACACCGAAATCGTCGATCGCCACCAGCACGCCGATGTCGCGCAGTTCGGCAAGGCCCTTGCGGACAATGGCGATATCGACCGTGAAAATCGACTCGGTGATCTCGATCGTCAGCCTGGACGGCTCGAAGGCATGGATTTCCAGCGCCGTGCGGATATGGTCCGTGAAATGCGGATCGCGGAATTCGTCGCCGGTGACGTTGACCGCGACGCCGATTGTCTGCGGCCAACGGCTCGCATCCTCTATGGCGCGGCCCACGACGAATTTGCCGAGCGCCATGATGTGACCCGAGCGTTCGGCGATCGACAGGAAATCCTCGGGCGTCAGCACGCCACGGACCGGATGCTTCCAGCGCACGAGTGCTTCGAAGGCGCTTAGCTCACGTGACGAGGCGCTGACGATCGGCTGGTATTCCAGGAAGAATTCGCCACGGACCAGGCCGCCAGCGATCTCCTGTTCCACCCGCATGCGCTCCAGCATGTCCTCGGCCAGCGGTGCGCTGTGGAATATATGAGAAGAACCGGAGATTTCCTTGGCGGCGTAGAGGGCCAAATCGGCACGCTTCATCACATCGGCCATGGCAAGATCACTGTCTTCCATGAACGAGATGCCGACAGAGACGCCGATGATGGCTTTGCCTGACTTCAGCTCGAAGGGAGCGCTGACCTCGGTGTGGATCAACCGGCACAATCTCTCGACATCGGCTTCTTCGGGCGAACCGGCAATACTGATGACGAATTCATCGCCGCCAAGGCGGAAGAGCCGCGCCAGGGGGCCTAGCGAACTGACGATCCGCTGCGAGAATATGCAGAGCAGCTCGTCGCCTGCGTCGTGCCCGAGCGTATCATTGACATGCTTGAACTTGTCGAGGTCGAGCAGCAGCACGGCCGGCCGCAAACGGCCTTTGGCGCGGGCAGAGACGTAGTCGAGTATCTCTTTGTCGAGTGCCATCCGGTTGGGTAGGCCGGTCAGCCTGTCATGGAGCGACAGATGCAGCAGGCGGCGCTCGACCTTCTCACGTACCCTGAGCTTCTCGAGGAGATCCGCCTTGACGAAGCCGAACCAATAAAACGCAATGCTCGCGAAAAGGGGCGTCACGAACAAAAGCGCATGAAACGGATCGTCAAGGCGGAATTGGACCTGTAGACTCCGGTCCGCGAGTACGGTTTCGGACAGCAGTCCGAAAATGGGTAAAAGAGTTCCCAGTGCCAGGCCAACGATTGCATATCGTTGGGCGATTCCTGGCAGAAAAGCTCGTAACATCATGTTAGCCGCTCCTGCGATATGACTTCACGCTAATCGGCAATCCTTAATTTTTCCTTGTTCGATTCTGGATCAGTTGCGGAACATCCGGGTTACTCCACAGGAACTGTCATCAAAGCTTCTTTGAATCATAATATTGCCCCCTCGAACGTAACTTTCGGGAGACTGGCATGGCTGGGACGGTGCGCAGGAAGAGATTCGGTCTGGACGAGCGGCTCAAGGGCGCGCTTCTGCAGCACAAGCCACTCAGCTTCGACGGGGTTTCGGAACGGCTTTTCGGCCTTATGTTCTCCGGTCTCGTCTATCCCCAGATCTGGGAAGACCCGGAGGTCGATCTCGCCGCCATGCAGTTGGAGGCTCATCACCGGGTCGCGACCATCGCATCGGGCGGCTGCAATATGCTAACCTATCTGGCTGAAGGTCCGGCCTCGATCGACGTGGCCGATCTCAATGCCAGCCACATCGCCCTCAACAGGCTGAAGATTGCGGCCTTCGCGCATCTGCCCAACCATCCTGATGTCATGCGCTTCTTCGGCATCGCCAACGAGCCGGCCAACAGCAAGGCCTATTTCAAGTTCATCGCGCCGCACCTCGATTTCACCAGCCGCCGCTACTGGGAAAAGCGCCGCCTGAACGGCAAGAAGCGCATCGACGTGTTCAACGGCAATTTCTACCGCACGGGGCTGCTGGGCCGTTTCATCGGTGCGAGCCACATGGCCGCCCGCTTCTACGGCATCGACCTGACCGAACTCATGGAAGCCCGGACACTGGAAGAACAACGCGAATTCTTCGACCGCAAGATCGCGCCGGTCTTCGATCGCAAGATCGTCCGCTGGATCACCGCCCGCAAGAGCTCGCTCTTCGGCCTCGGGATTCCGCCGCGCCAGTTCGACGAACTCGCGAGCCTCACCGAAGAGAAGACCCTCGCCGGCGTGCTGCGCGAACGGGTGGAAAAACTCGCCTGTCATTTTCCGCTCAACGACAACTATTTCGCCTGGCAGGCTTTCGCCCGCCGCTATCCGACATCCGAGGAAGGCAAGCTTCCCCCCTATCTCGCGCTCGCCAATTACCAGCCGATCAAGCAGAATGTCGATCGCGTCACAATGCACCACGCCGACTTCGCAGCCATGCTCGGCACCAAGGCAGACCAGTCGATGGACCGTTACGTGCTGCTTGACGCGCAGGATTGGATGACCGACGCGCAGTTGAACAACCTCTGGCGCGAGATCACCCGCACGGCCCGACCCGGTGCCCGCGTGATCTTCCGCACGGCAGCCGAAAAGAGCATCATCGCGAGCCGGCTCGCACCCGACATCGAGGGGCGCTGGACCTATCTGCGCGATCGCTCGGTCGAACTCAACCGGATGGACCGCTCGGCGATCTATGGCGGCTTCCACATCTACGAGCTGGCGCCATGAGCGACGCCTCGCTTCTGGACGGCAACGGGCATTCACGGCTGATGGACCGGGTCTACCGCCGCCAGCGGCATTTCTACGATATCACCCGAAAATACTATCTTCTCGGCCGCGACCGGCTGATCCTCGGCCTCGATCTTTCGAACGGCCAGAGCCTGCTCGAAGTCGGCTGCGGCACAGGCCGTAATCTGGCGGTCGCCGCAAATCATTATCCAGACGCGCTGCTTTTCGGTCTCGACATATCCGCCGAAATGCTCGCTACGGCGCGCAAGAATCTCTCCGGCCAGCCGACCGAACCGGTGCTGAAACGACTCGATGCCACGAATTTCACACCAGCCGATCTGGGCGTGCAGGGCTTCGACCGCATCATGATTTCCTATGCGCTGTCGATGATCCCGGAATGGGAAAAGACCGTGACGGCTTCGCTCGCGGCACTCAACCCCGGCGGCTCGCTGCACATCGCCGAGTTTGGCCAGCAGGAGCGCCTGCCGCGATGGTTCGGCACCCTGTTGCGTACCTGGCTGAAGCAATTCCACGTCACGCCGCGCGCCGAACTCGAATCGGTATTGCGCAGGGCAATCGAGAGTGGTCCTTACTCGCTCACCTTCATCCAGCACGCTCGCGGCTATGCCTGGCTGGCGATAATCCGGCGCAATTGATCGAAAATTACCATCCGGGAGCGTCACGCAAGGCTTCTGTGCCAAATTCCGCTTGAAACTAACCCATTTTTTACGATGATATGGAACAACGGAGGTTCAGGCTTCCGAAAACAGGCATTGCGACAGGTGCGCGGGCTCAGGAGGCAATGTTTGTTGCGTATCCCAGGGGGAACAATGCGGTTCATCGCACTGGCTGTCCTGCCTCTGCTTTTGGCGTTGGCATCATGCTCGACCACGGAATATGACCTGGTCGAGACTTCATCCATATCCCCTAAATTCAAAGACACCGATCCTCAGGATTTCGGCAGGATCACACCGCACCATCATCAGATCCACGGCATCGACGTGTCGAAATGGAACGGCGACATCGACTGGGT
This sequence comes from Rhizobium sp. TH2, assembly GCF_024707525.1. NCBI lineage: Bacteria > Pseudomonadati > Pseudomonadota > Alphaproteobacteria > Hyphomicrobiales > Rhizobiaceae > Rhizobium > Rhizobium sp. TH2. The sequence goes on from NZ_CP062231.1 coordinate 3,395,109, forward strand.
CGCGGCGCGCGACTCAGGTGTTTCCTTCGCCTTCATCAAGGCGACCGAGGGCAAGGACCGCGTAGACAACAAGTTCGGCGACAACTGGCGCGGCGCCAAGGCCGCCGGGATGCCCTACGCCCCCTATCACTTCTATTATTTCTGCTCGACGGCCGACGAGCAGGCCGACTGGTTCATCCGGAACGTGCCGAAGAGCGCGGTCTATCTGCCCCCCGTCCTCGACGTCGAGTGGAACGGCGCGTCCAAGACCTGCAAATATCGTCCGTCGAAGGTCACGGCCGTTTACGAACTCAAGAAGTTCATGGATCGCATCGAGGCGTATTACGGCAAGCGGCCGATCATCTATACGGCGGTCGATTTCCACCGTGATATCCTGGTCGGCGAGTTCAACGATTACCATTTCTGGCTCCGCGCGGTGGCGGATCATCCCTCGAAAGTCTATGATCGCGACCGCTGGGCCTTCTGGCAATACACATCGACCGGCAAGATTCCCGGGATCAAGGGCGACACGGATATCAACGTCTTTGCCGGCTCGCGCAAGAATTGGCAGAACTGGTTGAAGTCCTCATCTGCGGGTAGCTGAGCGCGCATGAATATGTGCGCCCAAACCCTGATATAAGACGCAACGAAGACTTGCATCTGCCGCAATCTTCTGGAAAAGCTTGCTCGCCCGTAAAGCCAATTCCGGAAGGTCTTCCATGCTGCGATCGACAGCCGCTACCGCCCTTTTCGCCCTTGCTCTTCTTGCCTCCCCCGCAGCTCATGCCCGGACTCAGCCCCCGGCTGAAAAACCCGCCTGCGGAGGCGATCTCGGTGCGTTTCTGGAGGGCGTCAAGGCCGAGGCTATGGCGCTAGGCGTTCCGGCATCCGCCGCCGACGAGGCGCTTGCTGGCGCCCGGATCGACAAGAAGGTCCTGAGCCGCGATCGTGGCCAGGGCGTGTTCCGCCAGACCTTCCTCGAATTCTCCAAGCGCACCGTCAGTCAGGCGCGGCTCGACATCGGCCGGCAGAAAATCAAGGAATATGCGGATACCTTCGCCAGGGCGGAAGCCGAATATGGCGTGCCGGCAGCCGTGATCACCGCCTTCTGGGCCATGGAAACCGATTTCGGCGCCGTGCAGGGCGATTTCAGCACCCGCGACGCACTTGTTTCGCTGGCGCATGATTGTCGCCGGCCGGAACTGTTCCGCCCGCAGCTGATTGCGCTCATCGAAATGGTGCAGCATGGCGACCTTAATCCCCAGGCCAGCGTCGGCGCTTGGGCCGGTGAGATCGGTCAGGTGCAGATGCAGCCGAAGGACATCATCAAGTTCGGCACCGATGGCAATGGCGACGGGCACGTGAACCTGAAGGACAGCGAAGAGGATGTGATCCTCACCGCCGCCCGCTTCATCCAGAGCCTCGGCTTCAACCGCGGCGAGCCGTGGATCCAGGAAGTGACAATACCCGACGGCTTGCCTTTCGAGAAAACCGGCCTCGGCGGCCCGCTCACCGCGGCGGAATGGTTTGCACTCGGCGTGGCCCCGCGCGACGGCAATACCAGCTTCGGCCATCTCAAGGCATCGCTGACCCTGCCGCAGGGCCGCATGGGCCCTGCCTTCCTGACCTATCCGAATTTCGGCATCTATCTCGAATGGAACAAGTCCTTCATCTACACGACGTCGGCCGCCTATTTCGCTACACGGCTGGCTGGTGCCGCGCCCTATGACAAAGGCAATCCCGAGGCGGGCCTGTCTCCCGATGAAATGAAGGTGCTGCAGGAAAAGCTGCAGGCGCTGGGCCACGATGTCGGCAAGATCGACGGCATCCTGGGTGGCGGAACGCGCGTCGCGATCCAGAAGGAACAGCAGCGGTTGGGCTTGCCGGCCGACGGCTGGGCAACGCAGGCGCTTCTCGGCGCGCTCTGAGCGGGTTTCAACGCATCATTGACGTGACGGCGTTTTTTCGGGTGGCCGGACCTTAGGCCACCTGCGAGAGGTGGCGCCCTGCAACAAGGGCTTTCATAGATGTCGTCTCCTTCCAGTCAAACCATTTCCGCCTCCGCATGGGTACTGCTTATAGCGCTGGGGCTTCTCTGGGGCGGGTCCTTCTTCTTCGCAGGCATAGCCGTCCGGCACATACCGCCGATCACGCTGGCGCTCGCCCGCTTCGTGCTCGCGGCAGCAGCGCTGCATGTGTTCGTCGCCGGCCGATTCGGCATCTACCGAGCCTTGCGGCAGCGCTGGCGCGCCTTCCTTCTACTCGGCCTGCTCAACAACGCCATACCGCACGCATTGATCTTCACGGGGCAAACGGAAATCGGCGCCGGACTGGCTTCGATCCTCAACGCCACGACGCCGATCTGGACCGTGGTCATTGCGCATTTCCTTACCATTGACGAGAAACTGACCGGGCGGAAGATCGCCGGCACGATCACAGGGTTGGCAGGCGTGGTGATCCTGTTTTCACCGCAACTCGGTGCCAGTGCGAAAGCACCGCTCTGGGCCATGGCGCTGCCGGTCCTCGCCGCCCTCTCCTACGGCTTCGCTGCGATCTGGGGCCGGCGGTTCCGCGATATCGCCGCTCCGGTGACCGCCGCCGGCCAGATGACGGCATCCACGGTCATCATGCTGCCGGTCGCACTGATCCATGACCAGCCATGGACGCTCGCAGCCCCGCCCGCTTACGTCATGGTCGCCGTGCTGGCGATGGCACTGCTATCAACGGCGCTCGCCTACATCATATATTTCCGGCTGATCGCCACCGCAGGCGCGACCAATGCCTCGCTGGTGACACTGCTGGTGCCACCGAGCGCCATCCTTCTCTCATTCCTCTTTCTGGGCGAGCGCTTGGGACCCGAGGACTGGACGGGAATGGCGATGATCGGACTCGGACTTGCGATCCTTGACGGCAGGCTCGTCGCCAGAATCAGGAAATTGGGCCCGGGTTGACAAACTTGATCTATGTCAGGTCGATTGCTGTTAGGTGAGGCGGAAAAACGTTAACCACGGAGCCGTCGTGGTAAAAAACATCTATCAGCCAAAAGCGCAAAAAATTCATGCCATTGGGCTATCGCCTGTCATCATTTCTCCACAATCGTGCTGCGGCGCAGCATAGAAACCGCTTTTCATTGGTTAAGAAATGTCCCTAATATCCCCTCGTCAACACCGAAGAGGAGGCCGTCATGGGGCTCACAAATTCCTTCAATGCCGTGTTGGTGGGCGCAGCCTTCGCCTTTGTGGCGCTGATGTTATTCATCTGATGGCTGTTTGATCCGGGACCGTTCAGCGTCCGGAAACGAATTCAAGAAAAGGGCGCCGGCCACTCCCGGCGCCCTTTTTATTTGCATCGTGGCTACGATCGTCAGGCGGCCCGGCTGTTTGCCCCTGCCGAACGGCCGGAAAAGCCCGAAAGCTCCAGCACGGACGAGACCAGCGGCGAGCGGTTCATCGTGTAGAAGTGGAACTCATTGACCCCCATGGCCTTCAGGCCATCGACCTGGCGGGCGGCAAGCTCGGCGGCGCGTTTTGCCCTTTCCTCGGGCTGCTCTTCGAACGCCGCAAGCGCGTCATCGACAAAGCCCGGCACGGTTGCGCCGCACAGCCTGGCGAAACGCTTGACCTGGGCGAGATTCTGGATCGGCAGGATGCCCGGCACGACAGGAATGGTGATCCCCGCGGCCCGCACGCGATCGAGATAGCGGGCAAAATGGTCATTGTCGAAGAAGAACTGCGTCAGCGCCCTTGTCGCGCCACTGTCGGCCTTCTGCTTCAGCATGTCGATATCGGCATCGGCATTCCGGCTTTCAGGATGCTTTTCCGGATAGGCTGAAACCGAAATTTCCAGACCGCCCAGCGCGCTGAGACCGGCCGTCAACTCGGCCCCATTGGCATAACCGCCGGGAAACGGCGTGTAGGCCGTGCCGATGCCACCATGCGGATCGCCGCGCAGCGCCACGAAATGCCTGACACCGGCGGCGCGGAACTCCGCCACCGTCGCATGCACCTCTTCCCGCGTCGCCCCGACGCAGGTCAGGTGCGACGCCGCAGCCAGTCCCGCCTCGTTGATCATCCGCGACACGGCGTCGAGCGTGGTGTCGCGGGTGCTGCCCCCTGCCCCATACGTCACCGATACGAAATCCGGATTCCAGACCTTCAATTCCTCCACGGCCTTCCAAAGCTGAACTTCCATCTCGTCGCTCTTGGGCGGGAAGAACTCGAACGAGAGCCGGGGACGGCTTGCCTTGGTGTCTTGTCTCTGCATCTCAGACTCTCCTGCTGGCAATTTTCGGCGTCGGCTGCTGGTCGGCAATCTCGATACGGCGATCACGCGCCAGCCAGATCGTCACCGTCAGTGCCTCGGCACCGCTTTCTGGTTCGAGGTCCCGCGTCTTGACGACCTCGAGCCCCGCCTGTTCGAGCCAGTCGGCCATCATCTGATGTGAAAACCCGAGGCGCGCATGGAGGTGCTCACCGCGCAGTGAATCGATGCCATGCGGAGCGAAATCGACGATCACCAGCCTGCCGCCCGGCCGGAGCATGCGGGCCGCTTCCGATATGGCGAGATGCGGATCCTCGAGGTAATGCAGCACCTGGTGGATGGTGACGAGGTCATAGCCGCCATTTTCCAGCGGCAGGTTGAAAATGTCGCCCTGCCGGATCGAAGCCTTGGAAATGCCGGATTTCTCCAGATTGGCGCGCGCCACGGCCAGCATTTCACGGCTGGCATCGATACCCATGCCGTGGCGGTAGATGCCCTCGAAAAGCTGCAGCAGGCGCCCGGTGCCGGTGCCGAGGTCGAGGAGCGAATCCACCGGCTGGTCGCCGACCATTTCGCGCAGCGCCGTCTCGACCTTTTCCTCGCTGATATGAAGCTTGCGGATATTGTCCCAGCCGACCGCGTTGCGGCTGAAATAGGCCATCGCCTTTTCGGAGCGCGCGGCGCGAACCTGGGCGAGCCTGCTCTGATCGCGGGTGATGACCGCGTCGGCATGCGACGCTTCCTCGACGAGCTTGCGGGCGAGACCGGCAGCTTCACCCTCGCGCCTCAGGCGGAACCAGGCCCAGGCACCCTCCTGATAGCGCTCGATGAGACCGGCTTCCGAGAGAAGCTTGAGATGGCGGGATATGCGGGGCTGCGACTGGCTGAGAATTTCCGTGAGGTCGCTGACGGTCAGGTCGCCGGAGGAGAGAAGCACGAGGAGCCGCATGCGGGTCGGCTCGGCCGATGCCTTGAGGATATCGACCAGTTTGTTCAACGAGAAACCCGGCTTTACCATTACGTCTCACCCAATCAAGATATAAAGATATCTTTATATGACGAAAGGTGAAGACGCAAGCGAAAAATGGATTGCCGCTTTCAGCACAGGAGTAAAGGGGCGGTAGCCCTGTTCCCACGGAAACAGCGGCACGGCCCGGGGTGTGAGAAAACAACATCAACGGATGAGCAAAGACATCCACAAAGAACTGAACGGCACTTCAACCCAATACGAACCCCAGAGGACAAACGTCATGAAAAAGTTCATCATCGCAGCCTCCGCCGCCCTCGTCGCCACCGTCTCGTTTGCCGCCACCGCCGAAGCCGGCTGGAAGCATCGCCATCATCACCATGGCTGGAAGCGCCATCATTGGGGCGTGGTCGTCGTCTCCCCCCGCTACGATTATGACGACTATTGCTTCGTCAAGAAGATCAAGCGCTACGACGATTGGGGCAATGTCTACATCAAGAAGGTCCGCATCTGCGATTGATCGTCCGGCCTGATCGCCAAACCTGATCGACTGACCAGTGCCTGAGGTTCTCCTCCCGCCCAGGCACCGCAACCCAAGGGCCGCCCGACGCCCTGCAACACGGCGGCCCGAAGTCGGACGATCAAGACGTGACCACTGATCCCCGCCCTACGCCAAGCCCGGTGTCCTCCAGCACCGGGTTTGTCGTTTCAGGTACAAAAGCGCCCGCCGGTCCAGACCAGCGGGCGCCTGCATTCCAATGATGGAGCGATGTTGTCAGCGCGTCAGGCGCCTGTGCGCCACACGCTTCTGGCTGTTGAGCGATCCGTTTTCCTCGCGGCGCGCCTTGTCATTCTCATAGTCCTCGAAATTGCCCTCGAACCATTCGACATGGCCATCGCCCTCGAAGGCGAGCATATGGGTGGCGAGACGGTCGAGGAACATGCGATCGTGGCTGATGATCACGGCGCAACCGGCGTAGTTCTCGAGTGCATCCTCCAGCGCCCCCAGCGTCTCGGTATCGAGGTCGTTGGTCGGTTCATCGAGCAGCAGGACATTGCCGCCCGACTTCAGCATCTTGGCGAGATGGACGCGGTTGCGCTGACCGCCCGACAGTGTGCCCACCTTCTGCTGCTGGTCCGCGCCCTTGAAATTGAAGGCGCCACAATAGGCGCGCGAGTTCATTTCGAACTTGCCGAGTTTGACGATGTCGGTGCCGCCGGAAATCTCTTCCCAGACATTCTTGTCGGCGGCCAGCGCATCGCGGCTCTGATCGACGTAGGACAGGCTTACCGTATCACCGATGCGGATGCTGCCCGAATCAGGAACTTCCTGGCCGGTGATCATACGAAACAGCGTAGACTTGCCGGCGCCGTTTGGTCCGATGACGCCGACAATGCCGCCAGGCGGCAGCTTGAAGCTCAGGTCATCGATCAAGGTAGTACCATCATATCCCTTGCTGATGCCCTCGATTTCGATAACCACGCCGCCGAGCCGTTCCGCGATCGGAATGACGATCTGCGCGTCACTAGGACGACGACCGGCCGCTGCCTCCACCAACTCGTCATACGCCTTGATACGCGCCTTTGACTTCGTCTGGCGGGCCTTGGGGCTGGACTTGATCCAGTCCTTTTCGCGTGAAACCGCCTTCTCGCGCGAGGCCTCTTCGCGGCCTTCCTGTGCCAGGCGTTTAGCCTTCTTCTCAAGATAGGCCGTGTAGTTGCCCTCATAGGGAATGCCACGGCCACGGTCGAGTTCAAGGATCCAGCCGGTAACATTGTCAAGGAAGTAGCGATCGTGGGTGATCATCACGACCGAACCCTGATAGTCGCGCAGATGCTTTTCCAGCCAGACGATGGTCTCGGCGTCGAGATGGTTGGTCGGTTCGTCGAGCAGCAACAGGTCAGGCTTGGACAGCAGCAGCTTGCAGAGTGCGACGCGGCGCTTTTCACCACCCGATAGGCTGGTCACCTCGCTGTCAGCGGGCGGGCATCCGAGTGCTGCCATGGCCATCTCGACCTGTGAATCCAGATCCCAGAGATTCTGGCTGTCGATGACATCCTGGAGTTTGGCGCCCTCGTCCGCCGTCTCGTCGGAATAGTTCATCATCAGTTCGTTGTAGCGCTCAAGTATGGCGGTCTTGTCGGCCACGCCTTCCATGACGTTCTCGCGAACCGTCTTGGATTCGTCCATCTGCGGCTCCTGCGGCAGATAGCCGAGCGTCGCGCCTTCAGAAAGCCAGGCCTCGCCCTGCCATTCCTTGTCGAGGCCGGCCATGATCTTGAGTACGGTCGATTTACCGGCTCCGTTCGGGCCGAGGATACCGATCTTGGCATCCGGGTAGAAGGAGAGGTTGACATTCTCCAGAATTTTCTTGGCGCCGTAAGCTTTGGTGAGCTCCGACATGTGATAGATATATTGGCGAGCCATATGCTTGGATTCCTCGAAAGACGGATCTGGTGGAGATTTTGTCCGTCTTTATGCGATTAATCCCCGGGGAGCAATCACGTTAAAGGCCCGCGAACGGGCCTTCGTGTAATTTACTGAAGTCCCGCTTCGTCCACAACGCCTTCGGCGCAGCCGAACTTGGTCTTGCCGGCCGCAGTGATCAGCGATGCGAGATCATCCTCTCCGTCGCCCACGTCGCCGAGCCCGATCGTCAACCCAGTGATGATCCGCCGGTCGCCATCCTTGCGGCACCGCATCTTCACCTTGTCGCCGGCACCCGCGCCGAACGCAGCCTCGAAGGCCGCCTTGACCTTCGCTTCATCAAGCGTGGCTCCGCGACTATCCTCGAAGAGCGACTGGACTTCCGACGTGTTGAGCGCCGCGAGCAGCTTGAGCGCCTTGCCGTAATATTCGTCCGCCACATAGCCCGAGCAGGTGCCATGCTTGATCCACTGGTGGCGGTCGAAACCCGATGCAACACCCGGCATCGCCTTCGCGAGTTCGAGTTGGACGCCTTCATCAAGGGAAAGCTCCGGCATGTCGAGCCAGTTCTTCTTCTTGTCCTGCTCCTTGACCGCATTATCGACGCCGCAATAGGTCTTGCGCGACTTCCACAGGCCGTTCAGCGAAAAAAGCCGCGCGTCCACACGGTCCGAGGTCTGGCCGGTACACTCAGGGGTTTTGGGGCTCGTTTCGCAGAAGCCCGGCTGCCATGAAACACCGAGGATCAGCTTGGTTTTTGCCAGCTCGGGGTCGCTCGATTTCCGCTCTTTGCTCACTGGCGACACTATTTCCGCCGATTTCGCCGCAAAGGGCAAGGAAAGTATACATAAAATCATCAAAAACATTCCGAATCTAGTCAAGAATGCGCCATTCCCTGCCCTTGCAAACATCGCAATCTCCTAATGCGAACGAGAACATAACAGGTACATTCTAAATACATATAGGGATTAAATTCAAGCTGGATTCGGCTTGCAATTCGAACTTTTTGCAACCGAAGCGCAACCTATTGATGAAGCTTGCTTTTTTCGACGCCCGCGTTCAGATAGCGAGCCAGCATATTCGAAAGGCGTATTCCACGCATGACATATCAACATGCATTCACGCTGGATAGCCCGACCGGGACGAAGATCAGTGCCCACCACGAGCCGGCGCACAGCGCCGCCAGGGCGATATTCCTGCTCAGCCACGGCCTCGCCGAACATTCGCTGCGATATGCGCAGTTCGCCGGGTTCCTGGCCGCGCGCGGCTATCATGTCTACGGCTTCGACCATCGCGGCCACGGCCTGACCACCGCGCCAGATGCCGAACCGGGGCGGTTCGCCAAACGCGACGGCGAGGCAAAAGTACTCGCTGATCTGAAGACCGTGAGAGAACACGCCGAGGCCCGCCATCCCGGTTTGCCCATCATTCTCTTCGGCCATTCGATGGGCGGCGTGATTGCCGCGCGCGCCGCCGAGGTTGAGCCGCAGGCCTATCGGGGTCTCTGTGTCTGGAATTCCCAGCTCAATCCGGGGCTTGCCGGTCAAGCGGGACTGGCGCTCCTCAAGGCCGAGCGGTTCTTCAAGGGGTCGGATGTGCCGAGCTTTTTCGGCCAGCGGCTGGTGCTCGATCCATGGGCGAAATCGATCGCGGGCGCGCGAACGGAGTTCGATTGGCTGAGCCGTGACGAACGGGAAGTGGACAAATACATCGCCGATCCGCTCTGCGGTTTTGCCTGTTCGGTCTCCCTGTGGATCGACCTTCTCGATATGTCGATCGGCGCCGGCCAGGATCGGAATCTCGCCCGGCTGCCGAAAACGCTTGCGATAAATCTGGTCGGAGGCGGCGAGGATCCGGCCACGGAAAACGGTCGTGCGATGGAATGGCTGGCGGCGCGGTTGAAGCGCTCTGGCATCACAAATGTTCATTTGACCATCTATCCCGGCATGCGGCACGAGACGCTGAACGAACACGGCCGCGATGACGCGATGAAAGCGCTCGCGGACTGGGCGGATGGTGTGGCGGCGACATAGAGTGTGATGGAATGACCATGGATACGGCGCCCCGCGCCTGGCATGACTGGCTGACGGGATCCGGCATCGCGCTGATGGTCGCTTCTGTTCTCATCGCGCCGATGATCGACATCTTTTCCAAGCTGGCGACCACGACGGCACCGGTGGCGGAGATCACCGCAGGCCGTTTCGTCGTCCAGACGGCACTGATGCTACCCTTTGCACTCGCGCGTGGCCGGTTGTTCAGCCGATCATTGAAGCATGCGATGTTTCATGTCCTGCGCGGGGTGATCCTCACCATCGGCATGATCGCTTTCGTGCTGGCGCTCAAGAGCATGCCGGTGGCAGATGCGATCGCGATCTTCTTTGTCGAGCCCGCCATCCTCACCCTGATGAGCGGCATTTTCTTGGCGGAGCACATCGGCTGGCAAAAGGTCGCCGCCTGCGCGGCAGGCTTTGCCGGATCGCTGCTGGTCATCCAGCCGAGCTTTGCCGAATTCGGCCTCATCTCGCTGCTCCCCGTCATCACCGCCATCACGGTTGCCACGTTCATCCTTCTCACGCGCATGCTGTCGCAAGTGGAAGATCCATGGTCGATGCAATTCCAGTCGAGTTTCTGGGCGCTCTGCACCTGCATCGTCGTTCTTGTGCTGGGCGAAGGCAGCGGGTCCGACATCTTCGACCCTGTCGTGCCGGATCTCACGACGACGATCTATATCGCCGGCGTCGGCGCGGCAGCCACCGTTTCCGGCATTCTCGGCGCCTACGCCTATCGCGCCGCGCCGGCCTCGGTGCTTGCACCGCTGCAATACCTGGAAATCGTCTCCGCCGCGACCGCCGCCTATCTGGTTTTCGGGGATTTCCCGGATGCGCTGAAGTGGCTCGGCATCTTCATCATCATCGGTTCAGGCGTGTTCATCATCTTCAGGGGTGTGGACAAGACGCCGCCTGGCCCGGAAACAGCGATCTGAGCCGGAATTCCGACATGGCCGCTTGCGCGCCGACGGGCTGAAACGCTATCAGCGAGAAGACAAGTCGGGCGAGCGCACGCTCAGCCCTTAGAATCCGCCAGAACCAGACGGAGACACCATGTTCGAAAGTCTTTTCACAGTCGATGCCCTCGTTACTTTCCTCATCCTGACTGCGCTCGAAACCGTGCTCGGTTTCGACAACCTGCTCTATATCTCGATCGAGGCGAAAAAGGTCGATCCGGCGCGCGAGGCCTGGGTCCGGCGCACCGGCATCGTGCTGGCGATCGCGCTCCGCGTGGTGCTGCTCTTCGTGGTCCTGCAACTGATCGCCGCTTTCCAAACGCCGTTCCTGGAGTTCCATAGCAGCCTGTTCAACATATCGATGAGCGGGCACGCACTGATCGTGCTGCTCGGCGGCGTGTTCCTGATCTATACGGCGATCAAGGAAATCTTCCACATGATCGGCAGCCATGACCTCGAGCATGGCGCCAATGCTGCGCCGCGCCGCACGGTGGCCGCGGCGATCGTCTGGATCCTGATCATGAACATCGTCTTCTCCTTCGACACCGTGCTGTCGGCGGTGGCGCTTACCAAGAACTTCATCGTCATGGCCGCGGCGATCCTGGTGTCAGGCGTGCTGATGGTGGTGATGGCCGATACGGTCGCCAACTTCCTCAAGAAGAACCGCATGTACGAAGTGCTCGGCCTCTTCGTGCTGCTGCTGGTCGGCTACATGCTGATGTCGGAAGGCGGCCACCTCGCCCACCTCACCTTCTTTGGCTTCCCAGTCGAGCCGATGGCCAAGTCCACTTTCTACTTCGTGCTGTTCACGCTGGTGATCGTCGAAGTCATCCAGAGCCGCTATCAGAAGAAGATTCTTCAGGAAAACGACAAGCAGCTTTGACGCTGCGACAACGAAGGGCGCGCGAGTAAGCGCGCGCTCCAAGAAAAGAAGACGGGATATGACAGACACGAATCTAAGAACCGGCGGTCAGCTGATCGTCGAGGCGCTTGCTGCAAACGGCGTCAAACGCGTTTCCTGCGTGCCGGGCGAGAGCTTCCTCGCCGTGCTCGACGCGTTGCATGACAGCGACATCGAAGTGATGGTCTGCCGCCAGGAAGGCGGCGCGGCGATGATGGCGGATTGCTGGGGCAGGCTCACCGGCGAGCCCGGCATCTGCTTCGTCACCCGCGGCCCCGGAGCGACCAATGCCAGTGCAGGGCTCCACATCGCCCGCCAGGATTCGGTGCCGATGATCCTGTTCATCGGCCAGGTGCAGCGCGATGCGCGGGAGCGCGAAGCGTTTCAGGAGGTCGAATACCGTCGCGCCTTCACGGAATTCGCCAAATGGGTGGTGGATGTAGACGACGCCGCCCGTCTCCCCGAGATCATGAGCCGCGCCTTTGCCGTCGCCACTTCCGGCCGTCCCGGTCCCGTAGTCATCGCGTTGCCCGAAGACATGCTGCGCGACAAGGTTCCGGCGCCCGCTGCCCGACCTTACATGCCGGTGGCGACCCATCCGGGGCCTTCGCAGATTGCGGAACTCGGTGTGCTGATCGAAAAGGCGAAGAAGCCGCTGGTCATCCTCGGCGGCACGCGGTGGACGGAACAATCCGTTGCCGATTTCACCGCCTTTGCCGAGCACTGGAAGCTGCCCGTCACCTGCTCTTTCCGCAGGCAGATGCTGTTCGACCACCTGCATCCGAACTACGCCGGCGACGTCGGCATCGGCATCAACCCGGCACTGGCGAAAGAGGTGAAGGACGCCGACCTTCTGATCCTCATCGGCGCCCGCCTCGGCGAAATGCCGTCCTCGGGCTACACGCTGCTCGACATCCCCTATCCCAGCCAGACGCTGGTGCATGTCCATGCCGATGCCGCCGAACTCGGCCGCATGTACCGGCCGGATCTGGCGATCAATGCGGACTCGACGAGCTTCGTAGCTGCACTCGCAGGCCTCAACCCCAAGGCCGAACCGGCATGGACTGGCCGCGCCGAGGCGCTGCACAAGGCCTATATCGATTGGTCGACGCCGCCCTCCTCCGGCCCCGGCAATGTCCATATGGGTCCCATCATGGAATGGCTGGAGGCTAATCTGCCGGACACCGCGATCATGACCAACGGCGCCGGCAACTACGCCACCTGGCTGCATCGTTTCCACCGCTTCCGGAAGTTTGCGACCCAGGCAGCGCCGACCTCGGGCTCAATGGGCTATGGCCTGCCGGCAGCCGTGGCGGCCAAGGCGCTGCATCCCGATCGTGAGGTGGTCTGCTTTGCCGGCGACGGCTGCTTCATGATGCACGGCCAGGAATTCGCCACCGCCGTGCGCTACAACCTGCCGATCATCACGCTGGTGATCAACAACGGCATCTACGGCACGATCCGCATGCATCAGGAGCGGGACTATCCCGGCCGGGTCAGCGGCACAGGACTCACAAATCCTGATTTCGCCGAATATGCCCGTGCCTTCGGTGGCCATGGCGAGACAGTCGAAAAGACAGAGGATTTCGCCGAAGCCTTTCTCCGCGCCCGCGCCAGCGGCAAGCCCTCGATCATCGAGGTAACGCTCGACCCTGAGGCGATCACGCCGACACGGACACTGACGCAGATCCGGGAAGCCAGTTCGGCAAAGTAACGGCAAAGGCGATGGATGCTGTTTGAGCATCCATCGCCGCTGTCGTTAGCGGGTCGTTCAGAGCTGGAAATCGCTTTCCTGCAAGCTGATCATCGTTTCGTCGTTGAACCTGACCAAGATATCGAGGTCGGCGGCCCCGCCATCGGTGTTCATGAACACGCGTTGAAGGCCATTGTTGACCGAACCGAGCCAGAGCGTTCCGGCCTGCTGGCTGGGACCATCGACGAAATCGAAGTTCTGGTTGCCGCTCTGGGTTGCCTTGGCATCGACCGGCGTCAGCACGATCAGGTCGCCCTCCGTCCGGCTGAAATCGCCGATCAGGTCGGCGTGGCCGAAGACGAAGTCATTGACGTGGTCGAAGACGAAGGTGTCGGCGCCGCTGTTGCCATACATCTTGTCGGACCGGCCGCCGCCATGGATTTCGTCATTGCCGGAGCCGCCATAGAGGTAGTCGCCACCCTGCTGGCTGGTGGAGCTGCCATCATGATCGCCGAACAGTTTGTCGTTGCCGATACCACCGAAGATGATGTCGAGACCCGCACCGCCGAATAGATCGTCGTTGCCGCT